>NZ_JBIAVX010000008.1:338801-465881 GCF_042894725.1 Streptomyces sp. NPDC001480
TCCCGGGCCCGCCGCCCCCCGGCCCTCCCCGTAGCCATCTTTCGGGGGGGGGGGGGGGGGGGGGGGGGCGGGGGGGGGGGGGGGGGGGGGGGGGGGGGCGGGGCCCCCCCCCCCCCCCGCGACGGGACGACACCCCCTCACCCCCTCACCCCCTCACCCCTCACCCGGACGGCCCGGACAGCTGGTGACCCGCCGGAGGCAATGGTGCCGTGGGTACATGCACCGCCGCCCCGCCCCCGCCGCCGTCGCCGTCACCGCGGCCACGCTGCTCACCGCCTCCGCCTGCCTGGCGAGCACGCCGGGGCAGGCCCGGGATCCGCTCGCCGAGCCCGTTTCGACCGGGCCGGGGACCGAGGCCGGCGCCGCCGGGCTCACCGCCGCCCAGGCCCGGTCCGCCCTGATCACCGAGGCCGATCTCGGCGCGCCCTGGGTGCCGTCCGAAGGCGCGGCGACGTGGCGGGACGGCCTGCTGAAGGCGACGACGACCGCCGCGCCCGATTGCCGGCGGCTGCTGGAGGCGCTGTACACCGAGGAACCGCTGGGCCGGCCGTCGGGCAGCCTGGCCGTGTCCGCCCTCGACGACGGCGACGACCAGGCCCAGCTGCGTTACCAGGTCGCCGCCCACCGCCCGGCGGACGTGGACCGCGCGCTCGCCTGGCTGCGGACGCTGCCGGGCACCTGCGGTCAGTTCCTGGCGACGACCACCCGTTCGGGCGTCGAGGCGGTGCAGGTCGAGGAGCTGCCGTTGCCGGCGGTCGGGGACGCCCGCCAGGGTCTGCGGGTGACGGTGACCGGCGAGAGCGACATGAACGGGCAGGCGCCCGTGCTCACCCTGGAGGTCGCCGCCGTCCGGGTCGCGGACGAGGCGATCGTGCTCACCGACGGCGCGCTCGGCGCCGTACCCCCGGACGACAGCACCCGCCGGGCCCTGGAACTCGGCGCCCAGCGCCTGGCCGAGATCCGCGACCGGGCCCGCGCCCAGGCCTGACCGCCGGCCCGCGGTTCAGGCCCGCTCCTCGTGGAACCGCTTGCGGTGGGCGACCACGTCATGGGCCATCTCCAGCGCCGTACGCCCGCAGGCGAAGGCGTGGCCGCGCAGGCGGGCCAGGGCCTCGTCGGCGTCGATCCCCAGCTGGGCCATGATCATGCCGATGGCCTGCTGGATCTCGCTGTGCCCGGCGGCCAGGCCGTCGAGCCAGAAGCCGCCGGCGCGGCCGATCTCCTCCTCGCCCCGGGGCAGCGACATCAGCGCCGTGGTCAGCGCGCTCGCCAGCAGCCGGGCGATGTGCAGGTCGGGGCCGGTCAGTTCGCCGGGGTCGGTGCCGTACAGGTCGAACGTGCCCACGCACACCGCGGAGTCGCCGAGCGGCAGCGAGTACGCCGCGCGGACCCCCGCGCCGGTCGCCTGCTGCGCGTACACCGGCCAGCGCGCCATGTCCTGCCCGGCCGTGAGGTCGCCGGCGAACACCGCGGCGGTGGTCTCGGCGGCGCACACGCACGGTCCCTCGCCCAGCGTGGCCTGCATCTCCGCCACGCCGGCCGCCGTGTCGTCGCTGGCCCCGACCAGCACCGGTACGCCCTCGCTGCGCAGTGACACGCTCGCGCCGGCCACCGGCAGCAGTTCGACCGCGGCCGCGCACAGCCGCTCCGGCAGCTGCTCCGGCGTCGCGCCCCGTACCGCCTCGGCCAGGGCCTCCGCCGGGTCCTTGCGATGCGGCACCGCGCTTCCGGGCACGCCCGGGCGGCGCCGCTCCTCCGGTGCGCCGCCCGAACCGCCGAGACGCGCACCGTCGTCCCTGGGCCGCACCTTCACCGCCTCCTTCAGCCTCGGACCGGCCGTCGTCGAGGGCTCCCGGAGCAGGTCAGCCCGCCCGGGAGGAGTCCCGACTACCCGTGGCGAGGGGGGCGAAACCGCTTTTGCCGCAGCTCAGAGCGGAGGCTGCGCGGGTGCGGGCCCGAGGGTGGTGGTGCCGGGGGCCGTACGGTGTCCCAGCCCCGTCCGGTAGGCGTCCAGGGCGGCCTCCACCCGCCCGGTCCGGCGCAGCAGATCGCCGAGCAGCCGGCACAGGTCGGCGAGGTCACCGGCGGCGCCCGCCCGCTCCAGCAGGCTCAGCGCGCGCACGTAGTGCTCCTCGGCGGCCTCCGTGTCCCGGGCGTCCTCGGCGATGATCCCGAGCAGGCGGTGCGCGGCCGCCGCGTGCACGGCGCCCCGCTCCGACGACAGGTCCCCGAGCACCCCGTGCAGCAGCTCGGCGGCCTCCTGCGACTTGCCGCGCCGGTGCAGGACGTCGGCGAGCTCGACGGCGGCCTGACTGCTGTAGAGGGCGGCGCGGGTGGCGGAGAGCATGGTGAGCGCCTCGCGCAACTCGTGCTCCGCGCGCTCGAGTTCACCGTCCTGGGCGTACACGTAGCCGCGCATCCAGTGGCAGTTGGCGAGTTCGGTACGGATCTGGAGCCGGCGGTACAGCTCGGCCGCCTTGGCCAGGGAGGCGTCGGCCTCGGCGACCCGGCCCTCCGCGAGCAGGGTGCGGGCGACGGAGCGGTGCATCCGGGCGAGCAGCGCGGGGTCCTCGACCTGCGGCGCGAGAGCGAGGGCGAACTCGGCGGCCTGGGCGGCGCGGGCGTGGGCGCCCATGTCCATGTACGGGCCGATGACGCTGGCGTAGAGCAGGAGGAGGGCGTCCGGGTCGTGCAGCCCGCCGCGGTTGAGCTCGTCGACGGCGGACTCCAACAGGTACACGGCGTACCGGAGTTCACCGGCGAGGTAGTGGGCGACGGCGCGGCCGCGCAGGGCGGGCACCCGCACCGGGAGCGGCCCCTGGGCCATCCCCTGCTCGGCCCGCTCGAAGTACTGCCTGGCCTCCACCAGATCGCCGGTCTCCAGGGCGCACTCCCCGAGCCCGAGCAGCGCGGTGGCCTGTTCGCCGGCCAGCCCGTGCGCCTGGGCCTCCGCCAGCAGGACGGCGTACTGGACGGCCGCCTCCTTGGCCTCGCCGGTGGCCAGGGTGCGCTGCGCCTCGGTGAGCCGTAGCCGCAGACCGGTGGCCAGGTGGGGGGAGCGCCCGCTGGCCAGCTCCTCGAAGGTGACGCCGAGCCGGCCCGCGATGTGCCGCAACGCCTCGTCGGAGGCCCGCACCCGCCCTGCCTCGAGCGTCGAGACGTAGGCGGGCGTGTAGGCCGGCTCCGCCAACTGTTTCTGCGTCAGGCCGCGTTCGGCCCGCAGCTGCTGCACCCGTCGCCCGATGGTCTCAGGATCGTCACGTTCCTGCACCCCCAACTCCCCCTAAACCCCTTGCCGTTCGGCTTGGCCAGCCCCTAGGTTAAGCGTCGCATTAAACATGCTTAATACGCCGCTGTTGTTGCGAGGTTGCCGTGCTCGGACGCTCAGCCGCACGCTACGGACGCCCCACCGCACGGTACGCCAGAGGCGTCGCCGCGGCCGTGGTCGCCGTCGTCGCCCTCGTCACGGCGGCGAACGCGGGACCGGCCCGGGCCACGGACGGCACCCCCGCCACACCCTCGGCCCAGCACGCGCCTCGCCGCTAGGCCCGACGCGGCCCTCTGATGGTCACTCAGCTGATTGTCCGGCAGTTTTCCAGGTGCGTGCTGCCGTAGGAGTGACGAAATATCAGATTATCACCTTGAAAGGCTAACTGACCCTCAAGTTCCTTCTGTTTACGGCTATTTCACATGCCGTCAGCCGCCCGGGCCGTCGCCCGGCGTCCCCCGTTCGGAGCCCTGAGAGCGGCCTGTCGATTTGCCCCGATATGACAGTCATCGTGGCGGTTAGTACGTTCAATCACGTGCCGGGAGGCTGTCCCGGCCGGTCTCTCTCAGACAGGAGAAGTTGCATGCTGAAGACCAGCCGCTCCACCGCTGTCACCGCGGGAATCGTGGCCGCCACGGCTCTGGTCGCGGGCGGCATCACCTACGCCTCGGCCGCCTCCGGGCCGGTCGACCAGGCCCCGGTCGTCGAAAAGGCGGAGGCCATGCAGGCGCCCGCTCTCGGTACCGGTACCGGTGCCGACCCGGGAGCAGGAAAGGGCAACGAGGGCACCGGCAACGTGAGCGCCTTCGTGGGCAACGTCGGGGGCAACAGCTTCCAGGGCAAGGGCAACGAGGGCCGCCACGAGGGCCACCACGAGCGCCGCCACGAGGAACACCACGAGGAGGAGGGCCGGATCAAGATCAACGAGCGCAGCTACACCAGCAACCCCGGCGACTGCGTCACCGTGGCACTCGTGGGCACCGCCACGAGCCTGAACATCCGCAACGACAGCCGCAAGACCGTCGAGGTGTTCAACGGGAACGTCTGCGACAACGGCGCTCCCATCACCACGGTCGAACCCCACAGCTCCAGCTTCGGCGTGGTGCCCACCCTCGGGGTGGCCAGCTTCCGGACGATCCGCCACGACAACGACCACGACCGTGACAACGACCACGACCGTGACAACGACCGCGACAACGACCGTGACAACGACAACGACTGGTGACCCTGATGCCTGAGATGGAGCCCCCGGCCCGCCGCAATCGGGCCGGGGTACCCGTCCAGGCCCCCCACCTGGGGCAGTCCGCTCCGGGCGGGAGCCCAGTAGTGACCATTGTCCGGCACTCCGCGTGTCGTGCACGCCCTGTCACCGCCGGACGGGTGACGGACGAACGCCTACCCTGACCCCCATGACCTCCCCCGCCGCCCGCACCGCCCTCGACCTGACCGCCGACCTCCCCGTCCCCTCCCTGGAGGACTTCTACCGGGACCTGCACCGTCACCCGGAGCTGTCCATGGCCGAGCACCGCACCGCCGGCAGGCTCGCCGAACGGTTGCGGACCGCCGGGTTCGAGACGGTCGAGGGGGTCGGGGGGACCGGCGTGGCGGGGGTGCTGCGCAACGGGGACGGACCCGCCGTGCTGCTGCGGGCGGACATGGACGCGCTGCCGGTCCGGGAGGAGACCGGACTGCCGTACGCCTCCGAGGCGGACGGCGTGATGCACGCCTGCGGGCACGATCTGCACGTCACCTGGCTCGCGGGCGCGGCGGCCGCGCTGGCGGACGGGCGGGAGACCTGGTCGGGGACGCTGCTGGTGGTGGGGCAGCCCGCCGAGGAGACCGGGCAGGGCGCGGCCCGCATGGTCGAGGACGGACTGTACGAGCGGTTGGTACGACCGGACGTGCTGCTCGGGCAGCACGCGGCCCCCGGCCCGGCCGGGCTGTACCCGCACTCACCCGGGCTGATCATGTCCGCCTCGACGGACGTGGACATCGTCGTGCACGGGCGGGGCGGGCACGGGTCCCGGCCCGAGGCGACCGTCGATCCCGTGGTGACGGCCGCGTACCTCGTCACCCGGCTCCAGACCGTCGTCGCCCGGGAGACCGCCGCCGCCGAGTCCGCCGTGCTGACGGTCGGCCGGATCGAGGCGGGCACCCGGCACAACATCATCCCGTCCGAGGCGCGCATCGCCCTGAACCTGCGCACCCAGTCCGAGGCGGTGCGGCAGCGCATGCTCGCCGCGATCCGGCGTATCGCGCTCGGCGAGTGCCTGGCCGCCGGGTGCCCGAGGGAACCCGAGGTGACGGTCGGCGCGACCTTCCCGGTGACGGTGAACGACATGGATACCGACCGCCGGGTCGCCGCCGTGCACGGCGAGGTGTTCGGCGCGGCGACCGTGTTCGACCCGGGCCCGGCGATGGGCAGCGAGGACTTCCCCCAGCTCGCGGCGGGCTCGATCCCGTACTCCTACTGGTTGGTGACGACCACTCCGCACCCGGTGTGGGAGGCCGCGGAGGGCGAGGGCATCTGGGACAAGCTCCAGGCCGTGCCGAGCAACCACAGCCCGCACTTCGCGCCCGATCTCTCCACGGTCGCGCCGGGCGTGCGGACGCTGGTCGCCGGAGCCCTGGCTCAATTGTCAGTTGCATGACGTAGCCTGCAAGCGCTTCACTCAGTCGTCACCCACGGCCCACAGGGGACACACATATCAGCGGCCGTGTCGCGTGACGCTCTTCTACTTCCATTCGTTCCGGGGGGTTCGAATCAGCGTGCGTATGCGCACTCGCACGGCCGCCACCACCCTGGCGGTCCTCTTCAGCTCGGCGGCGCTCGCCGCCACTCCGGCGTCCGCCGACTCCACCAAGATCCTGCCGGTCAAGTCGACCGGTGACATCGTTGTGGACGGCGTCCACCAGCGGGTCTTCGTCAGCGACCCGCTCAACGGCAAGATCGTCGTCACGGACTACGCCGGCAACGTCGTCAAGCAGCTGACCACCAACCTGGCCGGCGTCTTCGGCCTGGAACTGTCCGCCGACTCGGGCACGCTCTACGCGGCCGTACGGGACCTGGACGCCATCGCCGTCATCGACACCGCGACGGACACCGAGACCACCCGCTACACAGTGGGCGACAAGCCGCTGAGCGTCGCCCTCGCGGGCGGCAGGCTGTGGTTCGGCTACGGCGGCGCCACCGAGGGCGACATCGGCTCCGTCGACCTGACGAGCGAGCAGCACGAGGTCACCCTGGGCCAGGACAACGGCTGGTACTCCGCACCGATGCTGGACGCGGCGCCGGGCTCCGGCACGCTGATCGCGGGCGCGGTCGGCCAGAGCCCCGTCGAGCTGGCCTCGTACGACGTCTCGTCGGGCACCGCCAGCCGGGTGGCCGGCACCCGCGAGGCCGGTGACAACCTCGGCGACCTCCAGGTCACCCCCGACGGCAAGGACGTCGTGGTGGCCAGCGGCGCACCGTACTACCAGCAGGTGTTCAGGACCTCCGACCTGAACGAGGACGGCAAGTACGTCACCGACGCCTACCCGAACTCGGTGGCCGTCGCGCCCGACGGCACGGTGGCGGCCGGCATCAGCGGCTCGTACGAGCCGGACGTCTACGTCTTCAAGCCGGGCGGCAGCGAGGCGGTCCGCACCTACGACTTCCCCAACACCGGCCAGGGCAGCGGCTCCGACCTGCTGGTCTCCTCCGGCCTTGCCTGGGCGCCGGACGGCTCCCGGCTGTTCGCGGTGAGCAGGAACAGCGAGGGCGTCTACGCGCTGCGCGAGTTCGACGCCCCCGCCAAGGCCGCCACCACCGTCACCGTGGACGCCCCGGCGACGGCCGACCGCGCCAAGAAGCTCACCGTCAAGGGCAAGGTCACCTCCGACGTGGCCCTCCCCGCCGGCGTCAAGCTGACGGTCACCCGCACCGACCTGGACTCCCCGAACGGCAAGGCCCTGCCCTCGGTGACCGCGAAGGCCGACGGCACCTACTCCTTCACCGACACCCCGCCGGCCGGCGGCAAGGTGAAGTACACGGTGGCGTACGCGGGCGACGCCGGCCACGCCGCCGGGAAGGCCTCCGACACCGTCGACGTCTCCCGTGCCAAGCCGGCGCTGTCGGTCGACAACAACGGCAAGGTGTACTCGTACGGCAAGGACGTGAAGTTCACCGCCCACCTCGGTACGACGTACAAGAACCGCACGGTGGAGATCTGGGCCGACCCGTTCGGCTCCGACAAGCCGAACAAGCTGGTCAAGTCGGGAAAGGTCGACTCCCACGGCAACCTGTCGGCCGTCCTGGACCTCAAGCGGGACACCAAGGTCACCGCGAAGTTCGCGGGCGACGCCCGCTACCAGCCGCGGTCGGCGACCAGCACGGTCGGCGCCCAGGTGAGCGTGTCCACCTCGGTCAGCGGCCACTACAAGACGAAGAACACGTGGGGCCACACGTACTACTTCGTCCACAAGTCCAAGAACCCGGTGATCACGACGAAGATGCCGTACTACCCGGGCCGGAAGCAGAAGTTCGAGTTCGAGGTGTACTACCAGGGCGCCTGGCGCGCCGGTGACCCCGAGTACTTCGGCATGGACTCCAACGGCGTCTCGAAGGTGGAGATCACCGGCAACCACAGCCAGGACATCGGCTGGCGGTTCCGGGTCCGCTCCTCGTACATCAACGCCTCCTCCGGTGACACCGTGAACTCCACGACGCACGGCGCCTGGAAGTACCTCACGTTCACCAGCTGAGGCCGGCCGCGGCTCAGCCCTGGGTCTGGAGCTGCCGCAGCTGCTGCTGGACATGGTCCAGCGCGCCCTGTCGGCGTCCCGGCACCCTGAGCCGCAACTCCGCGAGCGCGGGCCCGAGTTCACGGGCCCGCGCCGTGTCGTCGATGCACCCCCACTGATGGTGGGCGCGGTCCACGGCCGCCTCCACCGGGGGCGCGTCCGGCGCCTGCCCGGCGGCCAGCCGGGCCGAGGCGACCGCCAGCCAGGTACGGCAGCTGCGCACCGGGTCGCCCGCGAACATCGCCAGGTCCGCCCGGACCTCCGCCCAGTGCAGCGCGTCCTGCGAACCGGGCCCGTACGCGCGCACGGCGGCCTCCTCGTGGCGCGCGGCCAGGGCGTCGGCGTCGGTGTGCCGGCCGGCCTGGACGGCGGCGCTGATCTCGGCATGCGGATCGGCGGCGCCGAGCCGCCCGGCGGGGGCCAGCACCAGGTCACGGTGGGCGCCCTCGTCGGCGGTCCGGGCCAGCGCCTGCTCGTGCAACTGCTCCAACGGGGGGCGCGAACCGCTGCGCAGCAGTGTCGCCACCGCCTTCATGTACGACGGCGAGGCCACCTGGCGGCGGGGCGGCGGCGGCGCGATGCGGCCGAAGACGGCGTTGTTCCGGCCGGAGTCCAGGGGGGTGCCGTGCAGGTGCTCCCAGGTCTCGGCGTCCGCGTGCAGGTCGACGACCAGGGTGGTCGCGCCGGTGGGGCGCAGCCGCAGTTCCTCGCGGATCCAGTGCCAGGGCAGGGCCGTGTAGCGGACGCTCGCCGGGGTGGTGCGGGCCAGCGCCAGGTGGGGCAGACGCTGGCGACGGTCGAGCTGGAGCTGCCCGGTGACGAAGACGGTCAGCGGGCCGGGGGCGGCCGCGGCGGCGCGCAGCCGGGTGAGGACGGCCTGCGGGTCGAGCGGGTCGGCGAGTTCGACCACGTTGGCGGTGTCGGTGCCGGACAGCACGGCGGGGGCGACGGCCGCGAGGACGGGGAGCACGGAGGCCGCGTCCACCAGGCGCCCCTTGCCCATCGGTGAGGCCGCGAGCAGCAGCACGGTTCCGGGCATCGTCCCCCCTTTGATCGGTCAGGCCGACCGGTCGGCCCTGTGACCGGTCAGAGCAGCACCGTAACCGCTGCGGGTGCAAACGTGGGTGTCAGGCCCGGAAACGTCCCCCCAGCACGACCCCCGCGATGCGCCGTACCGCGAAGATCGTGGTGTCGTCCCCGAGATGGCCGCCACTGTGCCGCAGCACGCCCTCGCGGACCAGGCGGACCAGTCGGCGGGGCCGGACGGTGTCCGGGTCGGCGGCGGTGGCGCGGGCGACCTGGCCGGCGAGGTCGTAGAAGACGTCGTGGCCGTCGCGGGCCTCGGTCACGCCGTCCGTGGTGAGCAGCAGGGTCTCGCCCGGGCCGAAGGGCACCCGGGTGGGCAGCGGCGGGCCGGCGGCGGGGAGGAGCCCGCCGAGACCCAGCGGGAGGCGGTCGCCGCCCGGCAGGGGCCGTACCCCGTGGGGGCCGACCGCGAGCGGGGGTTCGTGGCCGAAGTTGACGACCTCGACGGTGCCGTCGTCCACCAGGGGGAAACCGATCAGCACGGCGGTGGCGAAGCGGTCGCCGTCGTCGCGGCCCAGGGAGATGCTGTGGAAGCGGTGGCGGCCCATGCGTACCTCCAGGTGGGCGGCGACCGTCGCCAGGTCGCCCGCGTGGTAGCCGATCTCCCGGAAGGTGCCGAGCAGCGCGGCCGCCGCCTCCACCGCGGCGAGCCCCTTGCCCTGCACGTCACCGAGGAGGACGCGGGTGCCGTTGGGGCCGGCCTGGATGTCGTAGAAGTCGCCGCCGACGCGGGCCTCGGTGTCGGCGGCCAGGTAGGCGGCGGCGTGCTCCAGGCCGCCCCAGCCCGGCGGCAGCGGGCGCAGCACGGTGCGGCGGGTGGTCTCGGCGATGTCCCGCATGTGCAGCATGCGCCGCTCGCCGCGCAGTCGGACCGCGCAGGCCAGGGTGGCGAGGACGCCGCCGACGACTACCAGGACGGAGTCGGGCCAGCCCACCTTGTACTGGTTGAACCAGACGCTGTCCACGAGCACGTAGTCGACGACCGCGAGCACGGCGAAGGCGGCAGTGCCCCACAGCCCGCAGAGCGCGGCGGCGATCCCGGGCACCAGGACGATCCAGGTGATGATCCGGATGTTCGCGCCGGTGCTGACGTCGACCAGCGTGATCGTGACGAGCAGCAGCAGCGGCACCACCCAGGCGACGCTGTGGCCACGGACCCGCAAGGGCTGTCGTCGGTGCATGGCCTCGCGGTCGGTCACGGTGTGCAGTGCGGCCAGCCCTTCATGACCTCAAGCGAAGCACGGGAGTGGGTGGGCCGCATCCGGGAACCCGGGCCCTTCCTCCGGCTTGCCAGGGTGTTCCCCTGGGGTGTGCCCTGTAAGGCAGGGGCGAGGAGAGAGGAGAGCTCTCATGGCTCACGCCGCACCCACGTCCGGTGAGGTGGCCCGGTACGGCGGCCCGCCCGACGTCTTCAGCGAGCGGACGCATGCGATCACCAGGTGGGCGTTTCCGCTGGTGCTCGCCCTGATCTACGGGTACTGGGCCGCCGCGAACACCCGCTACGGCGGACCCATCACCGGCTGGAACGTCCTGTTCGGCTTCGTGACCGCGATCGTGTTCTTCGCCCTCTACATGGGCGTGCAGGCCGTCGGCCCGCACGTGAAGCGCGAGGTGCACGCGTTCCTGTGGGCGGCCCTGTGGGGCAGCGCGCTCGGTTTCCTGTACAGCCTGAGCGGCCGCGGCCACACCGTGCTGGCGTCCGCGGGGCTGGCCGTGGCGTTCGCCGTCCCCTTGTTCGCGGCGATCTTCTACCGCTACTACACGCACGAGGACGCCGCGGGACACCGGATCAGGTGAACGGACACCGGATCGGGTGATCGGGCACCCGGCCGGGTGTGGGGCCCCGCCCGGCGGCCGGGGCCCCACACCCGTGTCCCGCATCCCCCCGAATGCACCCGTCCGGCTCGCGCACCCCGGTGCCGGGACGTGTCCTGGGAGTGTGTCCCCACGTCCCAGGAGCGCCCTTTCGGCCGTACTGATCGCCCTGTCCTGCCTCCTCGTGCCCGTCGGCACGCTGGGGGCCTGGGCATCGTACGGGCTCGCCGACACGGGCCGGTACGTCACCGCCATGGCGCCGCTCGCCACCGACCCGGACGTGCGTGACGCCGTCGCGGAAACGGTGGCGGACGGCATCATGCGCGAGGTCGACGTGGGCGGACCGGTGCGCGGTGCCGTCCGCCCGTTCGTGCGCGACGCGGTGCGCTCCTTCACCCGGACGCATGCCTTCCGCCTCGCCTGGGACACCGGGAACCGGGCCGCCCACGACGCCGTGCTCCGGGCACTGCGCGACGGACGCGCCGTGCGCGAGCAGCCGGTCACCGTCGACCTCGCCCCCGTCACCGCCCAGGTCAAACGGCAGCTCACCCACGACCACGTGCCGCTGGCCGCCCGCATCCCGGTGGCGCACACCGCGGTGACCGTCCTCCCGGCCGGTGAGCTGGGCCGGCTCCGAAAGGGGTTCCGCATGCTCGAAGTCGCCGGCTTCTGGCTGCCCGTCGCGGCCGTCGTCCTCGCCGCCACCGGGATCCTCGTCGCCGTGCACCGCCGCCGCGCGGTCGCCGCCACCGCCCTCGGCACGGCCCTGGGCGGCGCCCTGCTCGTCCTCGTCCTCACCGTCGGCCGCCGCCTCACCCTCGCCGACCTGCCCGACGACGTCTCCCCGCCGGCGGCGGGCGCCGTCTACGACGCCCTCACCGAGACCCTGCGCACGGCCTCCTGGCTGCTGCTCGTCTGCGGCCTGACGGTGGCACTGACCGCCTGGCTCACCCGGTACGCGGGTCACCTGAGGGCGGCGCTGCGCCCAGGACGCCGACGAGCGTCCGCAACGCCCCCACCGTCACTGGCACCGTCACCAACACCGGCACCGGCACCGACGCGAGCCCGAGCCTGAGCCCGATCGCCCCCGAGCCGACCGTGACACCGCCCGCCCGCCTCACCCGGCGCGCACGTCACCTTTGGGCCGCGCTCCGCCCACGACACCGGCGAGCGCCCGCAACGCCTCCACCAGCTCCGGCTCCGACACCGACGCCAGCCCGAGCCTGACCGCGTCCGGGGTGCGGTTCGGGTCCACGCGGAAGGCCGTACCCGGTGTGACGGCGATCCCGCGGGCCGCCGCGGCGGCGGTGAAGGTGTCGGCGCGCCAGCGTGCGGGCAGCTCCCACCAGGCGAAATAGGCTTGCGGGTCGGACCGTACGGTGAATCCGGCGAGCTCCTCGGCGACCAGCCGCTGCCGTCGCGCGGCGTCCGCCCGTTTGGCCGCCACCAGCCGTGCCACGGTCCCGTCGCCGAGCCACCGCACCGCCGCCTCCAGCGCGAACGCGCCCGCGCTCCAGCCGCCGGACCGGATCGCGGAGGCCACCGCCTCGGCCCGGTCCGGCGGTACGACGGCGAAACCGACGGTGAGGCCCGGGGCGACGCGTTTGGAGAGGCCGTCGACGACGTGGGTGAGGGCGGGGGCGAGGGCGGCGAGCGGGGGTTCGGGGCCCTGGTGCAGGAACGACCAGATGCGGTCCTCCACGACCGGCAGCCCCAGCTCCTGCACGACGGTGGCGAGTTGCCCGCGCCGCTCGGCGCCCATGGTCACCGAGGTCGGGTTGTGCAGGGTCGGCTGGACGTAGAGGGCGGACAGGGGAGCGGTCCGGTGGGCGGCGGCGACGGACCGCGGGCACAGGCCTCCGTCGTCCGCCGCGAGCGGCACCAGGGTGATGCCCAGCCGGGCGGCCATCTCCTTGACCAGCGGATACGTCAGCGGCTCGACGCCGACACGGCCGCCGGGCCGGACCACGGAGGCGAGGGTCGCGGCGATGGCCTGACGGGCGTTGCCGGTGAAGAGGATCCCGGCGGGGTCCGGGCGCCAGGCCCCGGTGCCGAGCAGGGCGGCCACCGCGTCCCGGGCCGCGGCGTGGCCGGTGGCGGCGGCCGGGCGGAGCGCCTCGGTGAGCGCGTCCGGGCGGAGCAGGGAGGCCAGGGCGGGGGCGAGGATCTCCGACTGGCCCGCCGCGGAGGGGTAGTTGAGCTCCAGGTTGACCGATCGGCCGGCGGCGGACGCTTCCGTGAGCGCCCGCCCGGCCGCCTCCGGTCCGGTGGCCGCGCGCACGAATGAGCCGCGTCCGACCTCGCCCACCACCAGTCCGCGCCGCACGAGTTCGGCGTACACGCGCCCGGCCGTCGAGGCGGCGATCCCGCGCCGCCGGGCGAACGTCCGCTGCGGCAGCAGCCGTTGCCCCGGCCGGAGCCGGCCGGCGGCTATCTCGTCGGCGATCCGGTCGGCGAGGTACCGGAAGTCCTCCACAACTCTCCTTGATCCATGGACCCGTGGCATTGCACCGAGGGCAAAGATTTTATTGCACCGAGTAGTTGATCACCCTAGGGTCAGTCACATGACCTCCTTCCTCGCATACGAGGACAAAGGCCCCGAACTTCCGCACGGGCTCCCCCTCGTCCTCGTCCACGGCCACCCCTTCGACCGCACCATGTGGGCCCCGCAGACCGAGGCCTTCGCCGCCTCCCGCCGGGTGATCGCCCCCGACCTGCGCGGCTACGGCGCCTCCCCCGTCGTCCCCGGCGTCACCCCGCTCGCCCGGTTCGCGCGGGACATCGCCGAGCTGCTGGACGAGCTGGGGGTGGAGTCCTTCGTGCTCGCCGGGCTGTCCATGGGCGGGCAGATCGTCATGGACTGCTACCGGCAGTTCCCCGAGCGGATACGGGGCCTGGTCCTCGCCGACACCTTCCCGGCGGCGGAGACCCCGGAGGGCAGACGCACCCGGACCGCCATGGCCGGCCGGCTGCTGCGGGAGGGCATGCGCGGGTACGCCGACGAGGTCCTGGAGAAGATGGTCGCCCCGTACGCCGCACCCGAGGTCAAGGCCCACGTCCACCGCATGATGACGGCCACCCCGCCCGAGGGTGCCGCGGCGGCCCTGCGCGGCCGGGCCGAACGCCCCGACTACCGCGAGCTGCTGACCCGGGTCGGCGTGCCCGCGCTCGTGGTCGTCGGCGCCGACGACGCCTTCACCCCGGTCTCCGACGCCGAGGCGATGCACGCGGCCCTGCCCGACTCGGCCCTGCACGTGATCGAGGGCGCGGCACACATGCCCAACCTGGAACGCCCGGAGGAGTTCAACGAGGTGCTGGGGAGGTTCCTGGCACGGGTGGACGGCAGGCTCGTACCCTCGGGCACGTGACGAACCACCCCGAACGCAGTCGGCTCGGCGCCTGGTGTGCCGGGCTGCTGTGCGCGGGAGTGAGCGTGGTCGTCGGCTGCCGGGTCGCCGACACCGACGGCATCACTCCGGTGCCCCAACTGCTGGCCTTCCTGCCGTGGCTGCTGCTCCCCACCGGGGCGGCCCTGCTGTTCGCGCTCCTCACGCGGTGGTGGACGGGCCTGGTGTGGGGCCTGGCCCTGCTCGGGCTGCTGGCCTGGTTCATCGAGCCGTACGGCAAGGCCGGCAGTACCCCCGGGCAGCCGCTGGCCTCCTTCCGCGTGCTGACCTCGAACGTCGAGTTCGGCCGCGGGACCGGCTCCCTCGTCCCCGCCATCCGCCGCTACAAGCCCGCCCTGGTGTTCGTACAGAGTGCGAGTACACCTGTCAGGTCACGCTCAGGCGGGAGTTCGGCGGCACCTACCCCCACCGACAGGCGGTCGCCGCGGGCGGCTCCAAGGGCTCCCTCATCCTCAGCCGCTACCCGCTGCGCGGCACCGACGGCGTCACCGGCACCATGGGCATGCCCGGCGCCGTCGCCGACGTACGCGGCCACCCCGTACGCCTCCAGCTCGCCCACCCCATGCCCCCGCTCCCCGGACAGCTCGGCGTCTGGCACCGCGAACTGGGCCGCCTGCGCGACTTCGCCGCCGCCGACCGGCACACCCCCACCATCCTGTCCGGTGACTTCAACGCCTCCCAGGACCACGCCGCCTTCCGCCACATCCTCGACACCGGCCTCTCCGACGCGGCCCGCCTGGCCGGAGACGACCGCACACCCAGCTGGCCCTCCCGCACCGCCCGGATCCTCGGCACCCAGATCGACCACGTCCTCGTCTCTCCGGACTTCTCCGCGACCGGCGCCCGCTTCCTCGGCCTCACCGGCACCGACCACCGCGCACTGCTCACCGACCTGACCCTGCACCAGCGGAGTCCATGACGGACGCGCCCCGCATCGCCCGAAGTAGCCCAGCCGGCCCTTGAATTGACGAAACGCTCCTACGGCATCCGCAACGCCGAGTCCCCACGGGCCGTCTCACCACACTGACCCACCCAAAGATCGCCATCCGGGGCCGCTAACCTTACGTGTCCGTCCTGGCCAGGGATCTACGGGCATCAACTCAGCGAAGGGTTGCGCACATGGGCATTCTCACTCTCCTGCGGAACGCGTTCGGCCGGTCACGCAAGGGGCGTACCGCCGAAGCAGAGGGTGCGGACAGCACGCCTTCGCCCCAGCCGACCGCCCCGGAGCCGCAGCCGCAGCCCGAGCCCACGGCCACGGCCACGGCCCGAATCCCCGAGCCCCGCCCGTCCTCCCCCGACGAGCAGGCCACGGAACACGACCTGGTCTCAGCAGCCTTCGACAACGTGACGGTCCCCCACCCGACCGAAGCCGAACTCACCCTGAAGCCGCTTACGGAGCCCACCCCTGAGCCCGTGGCCGAGCCCGAGCCCGAGGTGAAGCCGCAGGCCGAGCCGGAGCCGGCAGCTGCCGCCGACGCAGAACCGGAGCCCGTAGCCGAGGCCGAGGTGCCGGCGGAGCCGGAGGCCGAAGCGGAGCCGGAGGCGAAGACCGAGGTACAGCCGGAGCCCGCAGCGGAAGCAGCCACCGAGCCGGAGGCCGAGGTACCGGCGGAGCCGGAGGCGAAGACCGAGGTAGAGCCGGAGGCTGAGGCGGAGCCCGCCCAGGAGCAGCCGCAGCCCGCGGCCGCCGACGGCGAGGACGCCCCACAGGGGCCACCGGCACCCGACGACGAAACCAGCACGGGTGGTGCGGGTGGGAACACCCCGGCCGAAGGCGAAGCCGAGGCCACACCCCAGCCGACCCCCGAGCCGCAGGCCGAGGCCGAGCCGGACGCCGAGGCCGAGACGCAGCCCCAGCCGGAGGCCACCGCGGCCGCCGACGGCGAGGACGCCCCACAGGGGCCACCGGCACCCGACGACGAAACCAGCACGGGTGGTGCGGGTGGGAACACCCCGGCCGAAGGCGAAGCCGAGGCCGCACCCCAGCCGACCCCCGAGCCGCAGGCCGAGGCCGAGGCCGAGCCGGACGCCGAGACCGAGACGCAGCCCCAGCCGGAGGCCGAGGCTGAGGCCAAGGCCACCCCGGCCATCCCCCTCACCCGCGTGAAGACCCGCGCCCCCGCCCTGCTCACCGCCTACAGGGCAGCAACAGCCACCCTCAAAAAAGCGGAGCTGACCGGCACACGCGCAAAGCTCTACCTCGTCCTCGACCGCTCCGCGAGCATGCGCCCGTACTACAAGGACGGCTCCGCCCAGGCCCTCGCCGAGCAGACCCTCGCCCTCGCCGCCCACCTCGACCCCGAGGCCACGGTCCCGGTCGTCTTCTTCTCCACAGAGCTGGACGGCACCGGCGAGCTCACCCTCACCGACCACGAGAACAAGATCGACGACCTGCACGCAGGGCTCGGCCGCATGGGCCGCACCAGCTACCACGCCGCCGTCGAAGCCGTACTCGCCCTGCACGACAAGACCCCCGACCCCACCGCCCCCGCCCTGGTGGTCTTCCAGACGGACGGCGCCCCCGACGCCAAGACCCCGGCCACCCAGTCCCTCACCGAGGCCGCGAGGACCCACCCCGGCGTCTTCTTCTCCTTCGTCGCCTTCGGCGAGCACGACAACAAGGCGTTCGACTACCTCCGCAAACTGAAGACCGACAACGCGTCGTTCTTCCACGCGGGCCCGACCCCGCGCGAGCTCACCGACGCCGAGCTCTACGAGGGCGTACTGGCGGCCTGGCGCCCGTAGAAGCACCCTGCCGTCCCCTCGGGGGGTGGACCGGTGGCCCCACGCCACAGGTCCACCCCCCGAAACGCATGTGAGTCGATCTTCAGCGGGCCAGTAGGATTTCGACTTATGGCGGCCACTGGATCCGAGAAGCAGGGGGCGAAGGCGTACTACGTCTCGACCCCCATCTACTACGTCAACGACGCTCCTCACCTGGGCCACGCCTATACGACCGTCGCAGGCGACGTGCTCACCCGCTGGCACCGTCAGCGCGGCGAGAAGGTGTGGTACCTCACCGGCACGGACGAGCACGGTCAGAAGATCATGCGCACGGCCGAGGCGAACGGGGTCACCCCGCAGGCCTGGGCCGACAAGCTCGTCACCGAGGCCTGGAAGCCCCTGTGGGAGCACCTGGAGATCGCGAACGACGACTTCATCCGCACCACGCAGAAGCGGCACACCGACCGCGTCCAGGAGTTCGTGCAGGACCTGTACGACAAGGACGAGATCTACAAGGGCGGCTACGAGGGCCCGTACTGCGTGGGCTGCGAGGAGTACAAGCTCCCGGGCGAGCTGCTCGACGGCGAAGGCGAATTCGCAGGTCAGAAGCTCTGCCCCATCCACAAGAAGCCCGTGGAGATCCTCAGCGAGGAGAACTACTTCTTCAAGCTGAGCGAGTACACCGACAAACTCCTCGCCCACTACGAGGCCAACCCGGACTTCATCCAGCCCGAGTCCGCGCGCAACGAGGTCGTGAACTTCGTCCGCCAGGGCCTCCAGGACCTCTCGATCTCCCGCTCGACCTTCGACTGGGGCGTCCCGGTCCCCTGGGACGACAAGCACGTGATCTACGTGTGGGTCGACGCGCTGCTGAACTACGCCACGGCGGTCGGCTACAACGAGAACCAGGAGAAGTTCGAGGCCACCTTCCCGGCCGACGTCCACCTGGTCGGCAAGGACATCCTCCGCTTCCACGCGGTGATCTGGCCGGCGATGCTGATGGCGCAGGGCCTGCCCCTGCCCGGCAAGATCGCCGCGAACGGCTGGCTGATGGTCGGCGGCGAGAAGATGTCGAAGTCGAACCTGACCGGCATCAAGCCGCAGGACCTGACCTCGCACTTCGGCGTGGACGCCTACCGCTGGTACTTCCTGCGCGCGATCGCCTTCGGCCAGGACGGCTCGTTCTCCTGGGAGGACTTCTCCGCCCGCTACACCAGCGAGCTGGCGAACGACTACGGCAACCTGGCCTCCCGGGTCGCCGCGATGGTCGGCAAGTACTTCGGTGGCGCGCTGCCCGAGGCGACGGCCGTCGGCGAGGCGGAGAAGGCCGTCCACGAGGGCCTGGCCAAGGCCGTCACGGAGGCCGACCGGAAGATCGGCGACGAGCTGGACTTCCAGGGCGGCATCCTGGCCGTCTTCGACTTCGTCAAGCAGGTCAACGGCTACCTCACCGAGCAGGAGCCGTGGAAGGTGGCCAAGGACGGCTCTCCGGAGGGCCAGGCTCGCCTCGCCACGATCCTCTACACCGCTGCGGAAGCGCTCCGCGCGGTAGCCGTCCTGCTCAACCCGGTCATGCCGGACACCTCCCAGAAGCTCTGGGACTCCCTGGGCGCCGAGGCGACCCTGGGCGCGCTGGCGGACCAGAAGGTCCAGGACGCCGGCGAGTGGGGCCAGCTCCCGCCCGCCTCCACCGTCACCAAGGGCGCGGTCCTGTTCCCGCGTCTTGAGGAGAAGCCGAGCGAGTAGGGCGTACACCCACTCGCACGCGGAGGCCCGGAAACGACTCGTTTCCGGGCCTCTTCACGTGCAAGCTCAGGACGGCACGCCGGCCCACCGCCGCAAGACGGCTTCGCAACCGGCAACGGCAGCGGCATCGACGACATCGGCAGCCCACGCGACCACCCCGTCCGGACGTACCAGCACCCCGGCCGGGGCCGACGTCGCATCGCCATCGATCACACGGTTCACCCGCCCGCCCCAGGCCACCGCGAGGCGGCCGAGCGCGCCGTCCAGGGTGCGGTCGAGCAGTAGGAACCCGCCGCCGTGACCGTGGTCGGCCAGCCGGGAGCCGTCCCCCAGCCACAGGTCGGGAACGAACCGCCCGATCAACGGATGGCCGGGGGAGTCCGCCGGTAGGTCGATGCGCTGCGCGACACCGGAGATCTTCTTGACCGCGTACGTCGCCCCTTCCCGCGTGCTCAGCAGATCACCCACGACCCCCCGGAGCGCGGCTGACTTGGCGTCCCCGCGCAGCACTCCGATCTGGGCCCGCGTCCAGTCCATCACCCATGCGCCGACGGGACGGCGCTCTGCGTCATACGTGTCGAGCAGCCCGTCAGGCGCCCACCCGGCGACCACGGCACCGAGCTTCCAGCCGAGGTTCATCGCGTCGCCGGCCCCGAGGTTGAGCCCCTGGCCGCCGAACGGCGGGTGCACGTGCGCGGCGTCCCCGGCCAGGAGGACCCGTCCCGACCGGTAGGTCGCGGCCTGGCGGGTGTTGTCGGTCCAGCGGGTGGGGGTGGCGCGCAGCGCGGTCAGCGTGACGTCGGTACCCGAGACCCGGCGCAGACTGCTCTGCACCTCCTCAAGGGTGACCGCCGTCGACCGGTCGGCGGGCGGATCGCCGAACTCCAGGGTGGCCACCCGCCCGGGCTGCGGCCCGTAGCGGTACGCCCCCCGGCTCGACCACGCCCATCCGTCCGCGAGCGGCGAGGGGTCGGCGATGTCGACGACCGCCTGGTAGCCGGTGAGTTCGGGGTCGGTACCGGGGAAGTCGATGCCCGCGAGGCGGCGCACGGTGCTGTGCCCACCGTCGCACCCGACCAGCCACCGGGCGCGCACCGTACCGGCGGTGGTGCCGACGATCACGCCGTCGCCGGTGTCTTCGAGCGAGGTGACCTCCACCCCGCGCCTCACCGGGACGCCGAGGCGCGCGACGTGGTCGGCCAGCAGCGCCTCCAACCGAGGCTGCGGCAGCATCCGCGCCCCGCCGGCGGCGGTGTGCGCGGCGAAGTCCGGATCGGCCCAGTCCACGAGGTCGGGGTCGAGGACCATCCCCGCGAAATGCCCGGTCAGCCGCGTACCGCCCACTCGCCCGCCGCCACTGGGCAACAGTCCTCGGCGGTCGAGTGCCTCGGCCGTCGGCACATTGATCGACTGCGCCTTCACCGCCTCGTCCGGCTCGGCCCGCCGCTCGAGTATCTGCACGCTCGCCCCGGAGAGCGCCAGCTCCGCGGCGAGCAGGAGGCCCACCGGCCCGGCCCCGACCACGGTCACGTCCACGTCGTACTTCTCATCGCTAGACACGAACAGCGTTCTATATACGAACAGTGTTCGTGTCAAGCTATAGTGGACGGGTGAACCCGAGAGAGCGACGCGCGGCGCGCCACCAGCCGCCGAGCCCCGACACCGAGCCCAGGCCGCGGCGGCGCAAGGTCCCGATCACCGTGGAGCAGGTCGTCGACACCGCGCTGGGCGTCATCGCCACAGAGGGCTACGAGGCGCTGACCATGCGCCGGCTGGCCGGCGCGCTCGACACCGGTCCCGCCTCGCTCTACGCCCACGTGGTCAACAAGGCCGACCTCGACGAGCTGCTCATCGGACGGCTGTGCGCCGAACTCGTACTGCCCGAGCCCGACCCCGCGGCCTGGCGGGAGCAGATCCGCGGCGTGTGCGCCCAGATACGCGACCAGTACCTGAAATACCCCGGGATCTCCCGCGCCGCGCTCGCCATGGCCCCCACCAACCTGGAGACCGTGCGCGTCAGCGAGGGAATGCTGGCGATCCTGCTCACCGGCGGCATCGCCCCACAGGCCGCCGCCTGGGCCATCGACGCCCTCCTGCTCTACGTGGCCGCCTACTGCCTCGAAGTATCGGTCGCGCGCCAACGCTCGGCGGACGACGACGCGATCTGGGTCCACAGCCGCGACGAACTCCTACGCCGCCTCACCGCCCTGCCCCCCGAAACCTTCCCCCACACCACCCGCCACGCCCCCGAACTCACCGCCGGCGAGGGCCACGACCGCTTCGACTTCACCCTCACCCTGATGCTGGACGGCCTCGCACACCGGTAGCGCGTGGCACCGGCACACAAAAACGTTCATCCGTGTCTCGAACGGGTGAATGCTCCTCATCACCCGGACAGCTCACCTCGTGATCGTCGAGATTGCCCCCATGGTCACATCGACACACGAGGCCTCACATCGGATCTTCCAGGAGCATCCCGAGGCCCTCGCCCCCGTCTTCGAGGCACTGGGCCTGCCGCCTCCGGCAAAAGCGATCATCGAGGCGATGTCCCCGGACGCCACGGAGATCCGTCCCATGGAACGCCGTGTGGACACCGTGCTGAAAGTCGAGCTGTCCGAGGGGGACCGGTTCATGGTCGCCGTCGAGAAACAGACCGACCCAGTCCCGGGCAAAGGAATCAGCTGGGCGTACTACGTCGCGTACCTGCATGCGAAGTTCGGACTCCCGGTGCTGCTGGTCGCGGTCTGCCACAGCAAGCGGACCGCGAAGTGGGCGACGGGGCCGTTCGAAAGCCGCGTCGGCCCCTGGGCCACCCAGGTGACGCGCCCGTTCGTCCTGGGTCCGCACAACGTTCCGGAGATCACCGACGTGTCGATGGTCACCGAGAATCCGGCGCTGGCGACGATCTCTGCCATCGTGCACTGCGAGAGCGAGAACCACCCCGCCATACTGAACATGCTGGCCGGCGGAATCCGGTTCTTCGACAAGGCCACAGCGAAATAACTGGTGCGAGTTCGTGGAAATCGGCCTGGAGGACACTCCAGCCAGGGAGACATGGAAAGGGCTTCAGAAAATGATCGCCACCTACTTCCCCGGCCGGGGAACCCTCTTCGAGCAGACGTACCTGGAGGGCAAGGCCGAAGGCGAAGCCAAGGGCGAGGCCAAGGGCGAGGCCAAGGCCATCCTTCGCTTCCTCGAAGCACGGGGCGTCTCCGTCCCCGAGGAGGCCCGGGACCGCATCGCTGGCTGCACCGACCTCGACCTCCTCAACCACTGGCTGGACCGGACGCCGCATGTGGAGAGCGTTGACGAGCTCTTCGCCGAGGACCCGGGGCCCACCGCGGACCAGGCCGAAGCCTGAGCCAGGAGGCGATCGTGACCGACGATCTCGATCTCGACGATTCATCGAACCTGCACGACCTGCTCTGGTTCACCTTGGCAGGCATGGACTTGGGCATCCCCCCGGAGCGCATCGTGGGCGACTTCCGTTTCGGACTGGAGAAGCTGAGACAACAGGGCTCCCTCCCTCTCCAGGAGATGGCCCGCATCCGGGCCACGGTGGACAAGCAGCCCGAGAACGAACACGAGGACGAGGACTGGGTCCGGGGATACACCGCCGGATACACCGCAGCGTGGGCCGCAGCGGTCCTGCGGGTCCTGAAGGTGCGTGACATCGCGCTACCCAAGGAGGTCTTCCGCCCCCTCTACGTGTGTCCGGACCCGGACGCCCTCACTCGCTATCTCGACCGCGCCATCACGGTCGACACGGCGGAGGGAGTCTTCGCTCCTACCCCCTGAAGTGAGCTGCCCCCGGGCCGTTTCAGCTTCCCGAGGCGTACCTCACGAAGTCCGCCCAGGCCTCCGGCGCCAACGCGAGCCGGGGGCCTTCGGCGTGCTTGGAGTCGCGGACGTGGACGGTGCCGGGGGTGACGGCCAGTTCGACGCAGGAGTTGCCGTCTGTACCGCTGCTGTAGCTGCTCAGGTCAGCTTCGGTCCTCGCCAGTGGCCCCTGCTGCCCCTGCGGCCGCTGGTCGCCGGACCGCACAACATGCCGGTGATCACCGATCCGGCCGAAGTCCGCAAGGATCTCGTCCTCGCCACGCTGGCGGCGATCACCCACGCCAAGCATCCGGACGCTGGGGCCATACTCAAGTCAATGACGACCGTGCTGCGGGACACCCCGCAGAACGTCGCCAACCCGATCATCGAACTCATCGCACAAGGCCTGGGCAAGCACCCGGCCGCACAGCTGTGGAGGAAACTGGTGGCCGTGGACCTCTCCTTCTACAAGTCAGATCTCTCCGAGGAAATCCGCGACGAAGGCCGAGCCGAAGGCCGAGCCGAGGACATCCTGGACGTCCTGGACGTGCGCGGCATCGACATCCCCGAAGCGGTCCGGGAACGCATCACCGGCTGCGGCGACCCCGAGACCCTGCGCCACTGGCACCGGCGCGCCGTCACAGCCCCGACAGCCGAAGCGATCTTCGAAGACGAGTAGCCCCGGGCCATGGCGGAGAGGCCGACCCGGCACGCGGATCGGCCTCCGGAGGCAGGGCGCTCCGGGATCCGCTAGTTCAGCACCCCGGCACCGGTCGTCGTCGCCAGTGACGTCGGCAGGTTCTTCGCCGACGTCTCCAGCCCTGCCGTCAGCGTCGGCGTCCAGTTGACCGTCGTCTTGATCTTCTTCGACGACGCGGAGTTGTAGGCGGCGACGAGGTCGGTGGCCGTGCCGTTGACGAGGTTGCCGCTGCCGGCGACGGAACCCGTGCCGTCGCCGCTGAGGAGCTTGGAGAACTTCTGGGTGGAGGGGATCTTCCAGTAGTTGTCCTCGGCGACGACCTGCGCCTTGGCGCGGGAGTTGATGCTGTACTGGAGGACGTAGCCGTTGACGGTCGCGGTGTCGTAGAGGTTGTTGTAGATGTGCACCTGGCCGATGCGGGCCAGCGGCGCGCGCTGCACGATGCCCTTCCACACGTTGTGGTGGATGGAGACGTGCAGCTTGCCGGTGCTGTCGGTGTCGCTGCTGCCGATCAGCATGGTCTTGTCGTGGTTGGTGAACTGGTTGCGCTCGACGGTCACCAGGTCCGAGCCCTTGGTGATGTCGAGGGATCCGTCGTGGATCTGGTACTCGCGGCCGAAGTACTTCGCGTTGGCGCTGTCGAAGTGGGGCGCGTCGGTGAAGGTGTTGTGGTCCGCCCAGACGTGCGTAGCGCCGCGCAGGGTGACGGAGTCGTAGTTCGAGTTCCAGTTGCCGTCGTCGCCGTCGGTCGGGTCCCACTGCGGGAAGCAGTCCTCGGTGGCGGAGAAGGTGAGGTTGCGGACGATGACGTTGTCCACGCTCTGGATCTGGAGCATGCCGCCGGTGATCCCGGCCTTGGTGCCGGGCACGCCGACGATGGTGGTGTTGGCGGGCACCTTGAAGGTGACGTTCTTGGCCTGCTTCGTCTGGGCGGCGGACCGGGCCTTCTCCTGCGTACCGGAGGGCAGCTTCGAGCGGCCGTAGGTGGCGGGGTCGAACGCCTTCAGGTAGGCGGAGAGGGAGTAGCCGGTGCCCGACGCGTAGTCGGAGCAGGTGAGCTTCTTGCCGGAGTCGTCGGTGTTGGCGTCGATGGTGCCGCTGACCTTGATGATCCGGGGGGCGGTGTCGGACACCGACCCCAGCGCCTTCACGAGCTGCGCGCGGGTGCTGACCGTGAAGGTGTGCGCCGCGTCGGCCTTCGCCCCGCCGGTCGTACCGGACCCGGAGGACGCCCAGCCGTCCTTGGCGGCCGGCGTCTGGTGGTACAGGTCGGTGCCGCCGGCGTTCGCGTTCATCACGAAGAAGCCGGCACCGGCACCGGCGACCACGGCGGCGGCGGAGACGACGAGGACACGCCGCGTGCGGAGGGACCGGCGGTGGGAGGGGCGCTGCGAAGGGGATGCCACGGGGGATGCCACGGAGGAGTCCTTACGTGCTGGGTCGGCTTACGACTCGTCAGTGGTCGCGGGTGAGGGGAAGGTTGCCGTGGTTGGGGAAAACTTTTCAGGGTGAACCTTCCGCACCTTCCCCCGCCCGGAGCGGACGCGCACCTCCGCCTCCTCGCCGACGTCTTCGCCGTGGACACGGCCGCCCCGGTGTCACTGGCCGGTGGCTACGCCCTTCAGGCCCACGGTCTGCTCGACCGCCCGCACGCGAACGTCGATCTGGCGACGGAGAGCACCGAGCCGATGGACCGGATCGCCCGCGCCCTCGGCGATGCGCTGACCGGCCGGGGGCGGGAGGTGACGCTCCGGGACGCGGACCCGCTGTCCGCGCACCTGTCCGTCACGGACCCGCAGACGGGTGGTCCGGTCACCGAGCTGGCCCTGCACAAGGAAACCTTCTGGAGCCCGCCCGTCCCGACCCCCTACGGCCCGGCGCTCTGTCTGGAGGACGCGGTCGGCACCAAGATCCGGGCCCTCTACGACCGCGGGCTCGCCGTCGACCTGATCGACGCGAGGGCTGCCTCCGCCCGCTTCACCCACCCCGAACTGGAGGAACTGGCCCGTCGCCACGCCAGGGACGAGTTCGACCTGCCCACCCTCCAGAGCCGCCTGGAGGGCATGGACTACTACGCGGACTCGGCGTTCACGGCGTACGGCCTGGGGGAGGACGAGGTCACCGGTCTGCGCGCCTGGGCCCTGGCCTGGTCCACGGACATCGCCGAGCGGCTGCTGGAGGAGGGCGCGTCGCCCGACGAGCCGGAGGACTGAGGCAGGGGGGCGAGGGACAGGCGTGCCGTTCCGAGGTGCCGCAGGCCCTCGCGTGCCGTCCGTGTCACCTGTTCGTACTCCTCCGCCGTGCGGGCGGCGGCCAGCTGGACCCGGGCCGCGCGGTGGCACTCCGCGGCGCTCGTCAGTGCCTGCCCCGCGCGCTCGCCCGCCGTCGCCCACGTCCTGGCGTCGGGTGGGGCGAGGCTGCCGCCGAGCCGTACGAGCCAGTGGTTGGCCTCCGCCTCCGCTTCCAGGCCGGACCGCCGTCGGTGGCGCTTTCGCGTGATCGTGCTGATCGTGATCCTGAATCCCATGGCCGTCGCTTCCTCCCTTGTCACCCCTTATGACAAGGGAGGTCGCTGTGACGCACCGTCGGGCTCGCTGTGCGTCTCCGGTGAGCTGTCAGCTCGCCGAAGCGGAAGGTGACGCCGACGAGGTGGGCCGGGGGCCGCCGCCGCCCGTGCCGTCGTTCGTCGCGCTCGCGTCGACGCCCAGGGTCAGGTGGGCACGCACACCACGGGCGATGTGCTTCTTGTCGTACTTGAGGTAGAGCAGGCCGCCCTCGTGCCCGTTGTCCGGGTAGATGGAATCCTCGTCGAGGGTGGTGCGGGTCGTGGTGTTGCCGGCGTACGGCTCCACGGACTCCGTCAGCAGCACCGACTTCTCGTCGAAGAACAGCTGGCCGGTGTGGCAGGCGTGCCCGCCCTCGTAACCGGCGTCCGTCCACTCGCCGTCCACGTGCACCTTGACGTGGATGTGGACGCAACGGCCCTGGTACCAGCCGGGGAAGACCGTCTTGAAGGTGACGTGGCCGTGCCGGTCGGTGTGCCAGGTACCGCGCAGGAAGCGGTCGTCGTCCGTGGGCTCCTGGTGTCCGCCGCCGCCTCCGCCCGGGCCGCCGGTGGGGGGCTCGCCGGTCGGGGTGCCGGTCGGCGGCTCGCCCGTGGGGGCCGGGCCGCCACCGCCGCTGCCCATCGCCTCGTAGCCCGAGTAGATGCCCACCGCGTTGCAGTGCCAGATGTCGACGGCCGCGTTCCTGACGGGCTTGCAGGTCTCGGAGTCGATCACCTTGAGCGTGAGGGTGAGGGGGATGCCCTCCTGGTCCTCGGTGACGTCCCGGCGGAGCTTGTCGGCGTCGATGTAGTACGGGCCCTCGACGAGTTCCGAGGTGAGCGTGTAGCACGCGTCGCCGTCGCCGGTGGCCTCGGAGTTCGCCTCGTCCGCCGACGCGTTCACCGTCAGGGTGCCGGCGACGCCCACCGCGGCCACCGTCGCACCACCGGCGACCAGGACTTTGCGGCGGGTCAGGTCTGCTGGGGCTGAAGTTTGTTCGTCTCCTGTCATGGGCCGGGAAGTTAAGTAAGAAGCCTGTCAGTGACCTTGGAAAAGGTCACTGACACGTCAGATAGCTTGAGAAGGGCTCGAAACCGACGCCGGTTTCGAGCCACCTCGGTTTTCGCCGTCTCACCCCGCCTCGTCCGCCGCTACCCGGCCCCCCACCAGGTAAAAGCGGCCCGGAACCGTCCCCGGTTCCGGGCCGCCAGGCTGGGGCCTGTCTCAGGCCGGGGCCTACTTCGGCTGCGGCTTGCGCACCGAGAGGTGCAGCTCCTTCAGCCGTGCCTCCTCCAGCTCCGTCGGCGCGCCCATCATCAGGTCCTGGGCGTTGCCGTTGAGCGGGAAGGCGATGGTCTCGCGGATGTTGGGCTCGTCCGCGAGGAGCATGACGATGCGGTCCACGCCCGGGGCGATGCCGCCGTGCGGCGGGGCGCCGAAGCGGAAGGCGCGCAGCATGCCGGCGAACTTCTCCTCGACGGTCTCACGGTCGTAGCCCGCGATCTCGAAGGCCTTCAGCATGATGTCCGGCTCGTGGTTCCGGATCGCGCCGGACGACAGCTCCACGCCGTTGCAGACGATGTCGTACTGCCAGCCCAGGATGTCCAGCGGGTCCTGGGTCTGAAGGGCCTCCAGGCCGCCCTGCGGCATCGAGAACGGGTTGTGCGAGAAGTCGATCGCGCCGGTCTCCTCGTCCTTCTCGTACATCGGGAAGTCGACGATCCAGCAGAAGCGGAAGACGTTCTCCTCGAAGTGCCCGGCGCGCTTGGCGGCCTCGACCCGCACCGCGCCCATGATCTTCGAGACCTCGTCGAACTCGCCCGCACCGAAGAAGACGGCGTGGCCGGGGGCCAGGGAGAGCCGCTTGGTCAGCTCGGCGACGTTCTCCTCGGTGAGGAACTTCGCGATCGGGCCGGACAGCGAGCCGTCCTCGGCCACGCGCACCCAGGCCAGGCCCTTCGCGCCCAGCGTCACCGCGAAGTCACCGAGCTGGTCGAAGAACTTGCGGGGCTGCGCCGAGACGTCCGGCACCGGCAGCGCGCGCACGTGCTTGCCCGCGAACGCCTTGAACTTTGAGCCCTCGAAGACGTCGGTGATGTCCACCAGCTCCAGCTTGGCCCGCAGGTCGGGCTTGTCCGAGCCGTACTTCAGCATCGCCTCGCGGAACGGGATCCGCGGGAAGGGCGAGGTGACGTGGCGGCCGCCGCCGAACTCCTCGAACAGCTCGGTCATCAGCTGCTCGATCGGGCGGAAGACGTCCTCCTGCTCGACGAAGCTCATCTCGACGTCGAGCTGGTAGAACTCGCCCGGCGAGCGGTCCGCGCGCGCGTCCTCGTCGCGGAAGCAGGGCGCGATCTGGAAGTAGCGGTCGAAGCCGGAGATCATCAGCAGCTGCTTGAACTGCTGCGGGGCCTGCGGCAGGGCGTAGAACTTGCCCGGGTTCAGCCGGGACGGGACGACGAAGTCGCGGGCGCCCTCGGGGGAGGTCGCGGACAGGATCGGCGTCGCCATCTCGTTGAAGCCGAGCGCCGTCATCTTGTGCCGGATCGCCGAGATGACCGCCGTGCGCAGCATGATGTTGCGGTGCATGCGCTCGCGGCGCAGGTCCAGGAAGCGGTACTCCAGGCGCCGCTCCTCGTTGACCCCGTCCTCGGTGTTGATCGTGAAGGGCAGCGGCTGGGCGGCACCCAGCAGCTCGACCTCGCCGACCTCAACCTCGATCTCGCCGGTGGGCAGGTCGGGGTTGACGTTCTCCGCGCCGCGGGAGACGACCTTGCCGTCGACGCGGACCGTCGACTCCTTGGAGACCTTGTCGAGGGCCTCGTACGCGGGCGTGCCGGGGCGGGCGACCAGCTGGGTGATGCCGTAGTGGTCGCGCAGATCGATGAAGAGGATGCCGCCCAGGTCGCGCCGATTGTGCAGCCAGCCACTCAGCCGGACGTCGGTGCCGACGTCAGAGGCGCGGAGCTCGCCGCAGGTGTGGGACCTGTACCGATGCATCGTCGTTCATCCAGTCTTCGCGGATCGGGGACTCGTTTCACGGGAAACTCCCCCCAGCGTACCGGGCAGCCCAAGATCCACTCTCGCCATTACCCGGCGCTGCTCAGCTGGGCGTATGCCGGAGCCTGATTTCGTGCAGGACCCCGAAGCCTGCCGCGGTCAGGGGCACCGACAGCAGCATGCCGAGGATCCCGGCGACGGACGCCCCGGCGGTGATCGCCAGCAGCACGGCCGCCGGGTGCATCTGCACGGTGCGGCTCTGGATCGCCGGCTGGAGCACATGCCCTTCGAGCACCTGCACGGCGAGCACGACCCCCAGCGCCCACAGCGCGATGACGAACCCCCGGTCGGCGAGCGCGACCAGCACCGCGACCGCGCCGGAGATGAAGGCGCCGAGGTAAGGGATGTAGGCGCCCACGAAGACGAGCGCCCCGAGGCCGACCGCGCCGGGCACGCTCAGGACGAGCAGCCCGATGGTGATGCAGGTGGCGTCGATGAGCGCGATGAGGGTGGTCCCGCGCATGAAGCCCTCGACGGCCTCGTAGGCGCGCCGGGCCATGGCCTCCAGGGTGTCGGCGGTGCCGCCGGGGGCGACGGAGCGCAGGGTCTGGACGGCCCGGTCGGAGTCGCGCAGGAAGAAGAAGACGAGCAGCAGGGCGAGCACGGCCTCGGCGATGGTCTGGCCGACGACGCTGACCCCGCTGATCACATTGGAGGCCGCCGTCCCGCCGAACCTGCGCAGCAGCTCACCGGAGTGGGCGGCGAGGTCGTCCACCGAGGTGCCGGCCGCCCCGAAATGCCGGGCGACACTCTTCGCGGCCGCTTTGAGCGAGGAGACGATCTGGGGGCCGGTGTCGATCAGCGCGGCGACGACGATGTAGACGGCGCCCCCGACCACGGCCACCACCGCGACACAGGTCAGCCCGGCCGACACCGACCGCTGCACCCCGACCCGCACCAGCCGCCGGTGCAGCGGCCCGAGCAGCGCGGTGCCCAGCAGCGCGAGCAGCACGGGGATCACGGCCGTACGCAGTTCCCCGCACAGCCGGATACCGATCCACACGACCCCCGACACGAGCAGGATCACCGCACACCAGGCGGCGAGCCTGCGGACCGGGGCGGGGAGCAGGGCCGGCGGCGGGGGCATGCGCCCATGGCACCACGCCCCGGGGGAGGGTGCCCGCCGGGGCATGCCGCGGGGGTGACACCCACCCTTGGGTGTCACCCCCGTATGTCACCCCGGCCGAAATCCACGGCCAGGCCCGACGTCAGGCCTGCGGTCCGGCCTCCGTCATCCCGTGGACCGCGGGGATCGTGCCCAGGCGGCCCTTCTGGAAGTCCTCGAAGGCCTGCTGGAGTTCCTCGCGGGTGTTCATGACGAACGGGCCGTAGTGGGCCATGGGCTCACGGATGGGCTGTCCGCCGAGGAGGACGATCTCCAGGTCCGGGGTGTGGGAGTCCTGCTTCTCGTCCGCGCGGACGGTCAGCGAGGAACCCGCGCCGAAGACCGCCGTCTGGCCCAGGTGGACGGGGCGGCGGTCGGTGCCGACCGAGCCGCGGCCCGCGAGGACGTAGGCGAGGCCGTTGAAGTCCTCCCGCCAGGGCAGCGTCAGCTCGGCACCCGGGGCGAGGGTGGCGTGGATCATCGTGATCGGCGTGTGTGTCGCACCCGGACCCTGGTGGCCGTCCAGGTCGCCGGCGATGACACGGATCAGCGCGCCGCCGTCCGGCGTGGTGAGCAGCGCGACCTCGCCGCTGCGCAGGTCCTGGTACTTCGGGGCCATCATCTTGTCCTTGGCCGGCAGGTTCACCCACAGCTGGAGACCGTGGAAGAGGCCGCCCGACATGACCAGCGACTCCGGCGGCGCCTCGATGTGCAGCAGGCCCGAGCCCGCGGTCATCCACTGGGTGTCACCGTTGGTGATGGTGCCGCCGCCGCCGTGGCTGTCCTGGTGGTCGAAGATGCCGTCGATGATGTAGGTGACGGTCTCGAAGCCGCGGTGCGGGTGCCAGGGGGTGCCCTTGGGCTCGCCCTGCGCGTAGTCCACCTCGCCCATCTGGTCCATCATGATGAACGGGTCGAGGTGTCGGTAGTTGATCCCGGCGAACGCCCGGCGCACCGGGAAGCCCTCGCCCTCGAAACCGCTGGGCGCGGTCGTGACGGCGAGCACGGGCCGTGCCACGGCGTCGGCGGGCGCGATCACCCGGGGCAGGGTCAGCGGGTTCTCGACGGTCACTGCAGGCATGTCGGTACCTCCTTGTGCGGCCAGTTTAGTTGAGCATTGAACTTTCTGCCACCAGTAACGGAAAGAGCCCGGGGGGAATTCCCTCCGGGCCGCCACGGGCGCTCTCAGGCGAACAGGGATGCCAGCGCCGTCACCACCATGGCCGCGCCGATCCCCGCCATGGGGACGGCGAGCAGGAGCAGGCCGAGCACGCCGGAGGTCAGCTGTCCGGCGGTGCCCCGCCCGACCTTGGTGGTGCCCTCCGGGTCCTCGGGGTCGTACACGATCTCGACCTGGTCCGGGCCGCCCTCCTCCCCGGTGCGCTCGCGCGGCTCACCCAGGGCGTCCACATAGCGGTACACGTGGTGCGTGACCCGGTCCTCACCGCTGCCGGTGTCGAAGGAGTACTTCAGCCGGCCCTCCACGGTGATCCCCCGCCTGCGCAGCACCACGGCGTCCCGCACCTGCCCGCACGCGCTGCGGACGGCCACGGCCCCGAAGCCGAGCACCACCGCGCCCGCCAGCCACAGGGCGACGGCCTTCGCCCCCGCTCCGCACGCCGCCAGGAGCCCGGCGACCAGCAGGAGGGAAACCCCGAGCGCCCACAGGCCCACACGCCACGGCTCCAGCCCCGGCCGCTCCAGCGGTTCCACGGACACCCGCGCCGCTCCGTCCGCGCGCGGCTTCCCGGGCACCCGCGCCGGCAGCGCCCGCCGCACGGCTCCCGCGAAGGCGCCCACGGCCGGGGCGCTGCGGGCGGTGAGGGTGTACGTCTTGGCACGAGCCGGATCGGCGGCGGTCAGGACGACGGCCAGCTCACGGCCCTTGCCGCCGCGCACCTCCACGCGTTCGATCGCACCGACGGGTATCCGGCGGCGCACCCCGCCCGACTCCAGCAGCAGCACGCCGTCGCGTAATCGGGCACTCGCCCGGCCCCGCCCGTGCAGGACCAGCGGCGAGCTGTCAGCCATACATGCGGCGCATCGCGAACTCCACCATCTGTTCCACCGCCTTCGCGTCGAAGACCATGCGGTGCTCGCCCTCCATGTCGAGGACGAAGCCGTAGCCGGTCGGCAGCAGGTCGATCACCTCGGAGCCGGTGATGACGAAGTACTTGGACTCCTTGCCCGCGTACCGGCGCAGCTCCTTGAGGGAGGTGAACATCGGGATCACCGGCTGCTGGGTGTTGTGCAGGGCGAGGAAGCCGGGGTTGTCGCCGCGCGGGCAGTACACCTTGGAGGTGGCGAACACCTGCTGGAAGTCCTCGGCGGCCAGCTGGCCGGTGGTGAAGGCGCGCACCGCGTCCGCGAGCGAGGGCGGGGACGGCTCCGGGTAGAGCGGCTGCTGCTGGCCGTACCCGCCGAGGCCGCCGCCGGGCATCTGCTGCGACGAGGCGTACTGCTGCTGCTGAGCGGCGCCACCGTCCATGGGCTGGCCGTATCCATACATGCGCGTAAGCGTACCGAGATGCCCCGCGGGGCAGGAGGGCCGTCAAGGGTTGTCGAGCCGTTTCCGAGCGCGGGTATGTAGACCCTTCTCACACTTGGACCGGTAGGGGTTGCTTCTTATTACCGACGGGTAGCATCATCGTAGCTACTTGTTGGTACGTGAACCAGATGCGAGGAGCCAGTGCCTCGCCCAGTCCTATACGGAGCCGTCACCATGGGGCACTACAAGTCCAATCTCCGCGACATCGAGTTCAACCTCTTCGAAGTACTCGGCCGCGACAAGCTCTACGGCACCGGCCCGTTCGAGGAGATGGACACGGACACCGCCAAGAGCGTGCTTGAGGAGCTGACGCGCCTCGCGGAGAACGAGCTGGCGGAGTCCTTCGCGGACGCCGACCGCAACCCGCCGGTCTTCGACCCCGAGACGAACACCGCGCCGGTCCCGGCGACGTTCAAGAAGAGCTACAAGGCCTTCATGGACTCCGAGTACTGGCGCCTGGGCCTGCCCGAGGAGATCGGCGGCACGACGGCTCCCCCGTCCCTGATCTGGGCGTACGCGGAGCTGATCCTCGGCTCGAACCCGGCCGTGTGGATGTACTCCTCCGGCCCGGCGTTCGCCGGCATCCTCTTCGACGAGGGCAATGAGGTCCAGAAGAAGATCGCGCAGATCGCCGTGGAGCGGACCTGGGGTTCGACCATGGTGCTCACCGAGCCCGACGCGGGCTCCGACGTGGGCGCCGGCCGCACCAAGGCCGTCCAGCAGGAGGACGGCTCCTGGCACATCGAGGGCGTGAAGCGCTTCATCACCTCCGGTGAGCACGACATGGAGGAGAACATCCTCCACTACGTCCTCGCCCGCCCCGAGGGCGCCGGCCCCGGCACCAAGGGCCTGTCCCTCTTCCTCGTCCCGAAGTACCTGTTCGACTTCGAGACCGGCGAGCTGGGCGAGCGCAACGGCGTCTACGCCACCAACGTCGAGCACAAGATGGGCCTGAAGGCCTCCAACACCTGCGAGATGACCTTCGGCGACCGCCACCCCGCCAAGGGCTGGCTGATCGGCGACAAGCACGACGGCATCCGCCAGATGTTCCGCATCATCGAGTTCGCCCGGATGATGGTCGGCACGAAGGCGATCTCGACGCTGTCGACCGGCTACCTCAACGCCCTCGAGTACGCCAAGGAGCGCGTCCAGGGTCCCGACCTGGCGAACTTCATGGACAAGACCGCGCCCAAGGTCACCATCACGCACCACCCGGACGTGCGCCGCTCCCTGATGACGCAGAAGGCGTACGCCGAGGGCATGCGCGCCCTCGTCCTCTACACCGCCTCCGTGCAGGACGCGATAGCCGTCAAGGAGGCCGCCGGCGAGGACACCTCCGCCGAGCACGCCCTCAACGACCTGCTCCTGCCGATCGTCAAGGGCTACGGCTCGGAGAAGGGCTACGAGCAGCTCGCCCAGTCGCTCCAGACCTTCGGCGGCTCCGGGTTCCTCCAGGAGTACCCGATCGAGCAGTACATCCGCGACGCCAAGATCGACACCCTGTACGAGGGCACCACCGCGATCCAGGGCCAGGACTTCTTCTTCCGGAAGATCGTCCGCAACCAGGGCGCCGCGCTGAACTCCCTCGCCGAGGACATCAAGAAGTTCCTGGCACTCGGCACGGGCGGCGAGCAGCTGGCCGGCGCACGCGAGCACCTCGCCAAGGCGGCCGTCGAGCTGGAGGCCATCGTCGGCCTGATGCTCACCGACCTCGCGGCCACCGAGCAGGACGTCAAGAACATCTACAAGGTCGGCCTCAACAGCACCCGGCTGCTGCTCGCCTCCGGTGACGTCGTCGTCGGCTACCTGCTGCTCAAGGGCGCCGCGGTCGCCGCCGAGAAGCTTCAGACGGCCTCCGCCAAGGACAAGGCGTTCTACACCGGCAAGATCGCGGCGGCGAAGTTCTTCGCGGCCAACGTCCTGCCCGGCGTCACCCTGGCCCGCAAGGTGGCCGAGGGCGTCGACCTGGACCTGATGGAGCTGGACGAGGCCGCGTTCTGATCCGGCCCCGCCGTCCCTGCTGAACACTCACGAGGGCCCGCTCCCGGTAGGGGGGAGCGGGCCCTCGTACGTCGTTAAGGTGAAGACTATGAGCGCACCAGCCCGCTTCGACCGCGGCCACACCGACGACCTGATGTCCTTCCTCGCGGCGAGCCCCTCGCCGTACCACGCCGTGGCGAACGCCGCCGAACGGCTGGAGAAGGCCGGCTTCAGGCAGGTCGCGGAGACGGACGCCTGGGACGGGACGCACGGCGGCAAGTACGTGCTGCGCGGCGGCGCGATCGTGGCCTGGTACGTCCCCGAGGGCGCCGCCGCCCACACCCCGTTCCGGATCGTCGGCGCGCACACCGACTCCCCCAACCTGCGGGTCAAGCCGCAGCCGGACACCGGGGCGCACGGCTGGCGCCAGGTCGCCGTCGAGATCTACGGCGGGCCGCTGCTGAACTCCTGGCTCGACCGCGACCTCGGGCTCGCCGGACGACTGACGCTGCGCGACGGCACCACCCGCCTGGTGAACGTCGACCGGCCGCTGCTCAGGGTGCCCCAGCTGGCCATCCACCTGGACCGGTCGGTGTCCTCCGAGGGCCTCAAGCTGGACAAGCAGCGGCACCTCCAGCCGGTGTGGGGCCTGGGCAACGACGTGCGCGACGGCGACCTGATCGCCTTCCTGGAGCACGAGTGCGGGCTGCCGGCGGGCGAGGCGGCCGGCTGGGACCTGATGACGCACTCCGTGGAGCCGCCCGCCTACCTCGGCCGGGACCGCGAACTGGTCGCCGGCCCGCGCATGGACAACCTGCTGTCCGTGCACGCGGGCGTCGCCGCCCTCGCCGCCGTCGCCGCCTCCGGCGAACCGCTGCCCGCCATCCCGGTGCTGGCCGCCTTCGACCACGAGGAGAACGGCTCCCAGTCGGACACCGGCGCGGACGGACCGCTGCTCGGCAGCGTCCTGGAGCGCTCGGTGTTCGCGCGCGGCGGCGGTTACGAGGACCGGGCGCGTGCCTTCGCCGCCACCGTCTGCCTGTCCTCCGACACCGGCCACGCGGTCCACCCCAACTACCCGGAGCGGCACGACCCGACCCACCACCCGCGCGTCAACGGCGGCCCGATCCTCAAGGTCAACGTCAACAACCGCTACGCGACGGACGGTTCGGGCCGCGCCGTGTGGGCCGCCGCCTGCGAGAAGGCGAACGTCCCCTTCCAGTCCTTCGTCTCCAACAACTCCATGCCCTGCGGCACCACCATCGGCCCGATCACCGCGGCCCGCCACGGCATCCGCACCGTCGACATCGGCGTGGCGATCCTGTCGATGCACAGCGCCCGCGAACTGTGCGGCGCGGACGACCCGTACCTGCTGGCGAACGCGCTGGAGGCGTTCCTGGAGGGCTAGGCCGGGGTCGCCGCGAGGGACGGCCGGCCGCTACGACCTGTACCGGTAGCGGATCCGGCCGCGGGTCAGGTCGTAGGGGCTGAGCTCGACGAGCACCCGGTCGTACGGGAGGATCTTGATGTAGTTCTTCCGGATCTTCCCGCTGATGTGTGCGAGCACGGTGTGCCCGTTCTGGAGCTCCACCTTGAAGGTGGCGTTGCGCAGGCACTCGACGACGGTGCCCTCGACTTCCACGCCCCCTGCTTGCTTTGTCATGGTTTCTCTTCTCTTCCTGTTCTCTTCAGGTAGGTGACGGGTCGTCAGTGGCGGACGAGTTCCAGGGTGCCGCCCGCGCGCCGGGCGCCGACGCCCTCGAACAGGGCGGTGGCCGCCGCGTTGGACTCGTCCACCTCGGCCCATGCCGAAGCGGTCCCGGAGCGGTGCAGTGCCCCCAGCGCGTGGGCCAGCAGCGCCCGGGCGATGCCGCGGCGGTGCCGGTCGGACCGCACGGCGATCAGCCCGATCCGCGGCTGCCGGGTCCGCGTCGCCAACCGCACCAGTCCCACGTACTGGTCGTCGTGCAGCGCCACCGCGTACTTCGACGGGTCGAGCACGGTGCTCCCGGGCGGGCAGGGCAGCACCTCGGCCGGCATCGTCCGCCAGCCGACGGTGGCCTCGACCTCGTCGCGGATGACGCGGTCCAGGGCGCGCAGCGGGCCCTCCTCCGCCTGACCGGCGGGCACGATCGTCACACCTGACGGGGGTCGCACCGGGCCGAGCCCGGTGAGCTGAGGGTCGGTGGGCACCAGATAGCCCCGCTCGCGGCGCGCGGCGGCGAAACCGGCCCGCTCCCAGGCGGACCTCGAGCCGTGGTCGGCTTCGTCGACGACGGTGTGGAGCGGTGCGGGGAGGTCGGCCCGCATCGCGTCGGCGATGCGGTCGAAGACGGCGCCGTGCCACGCGTCGACGCTGATGAAGAGGCGCCCGTCGGGCCGCCGCGAAGCGTGGCCGCGGCCGACCGTGCGGTCGTCCTCCAGGGCGTGCCACTGCGTGTCCGAAACACGCGTGACCACGGAGTTCGAAGAGTTCATAGGTATTGCCTCTCAGGAGTGCCTGTCTGCGGCGCTCCCGGCGACACCTACGTCAACCGCCCACCGTGACCAAAGAGGGGAGCACCCACACCACTACAGCCTTCATGGGTCTCACCTCCTGGCGTCGTCTCACGGCTGCCCAGACGGTACCAGCGGGGTCCGCCCGGCCCAACTCATTTAAATCGTTCGATCCCGGGAACGGCCCGGCATCGCATGCGGCATCGCATGCGGGTTGACAACGGGGGTACCCGCAGTCTCGGACCGGAACGGCCGGTCCGGACAGGAGGCGACAGCCATGGGCCTCGGCGGGTGCATCATCCTCATCGCCGTGGGAGCCATCCTCACCTTCGCGACCGACTGGCACATGAGCGGGGTGAACCTCCATCTGGTCGGGTTCATCCTGATGATCGTGGGGCTGATCGGAGTGGCGACGTTCAGCAGCATCGCGCGGCGCAGGCGCGTCGTGATGCCGCCGCCGACGACCACGGTCGTCGAGGAGGAGCCGCACCACCATCACCACGGAAGCGCATACGGCGACGGCTACCGGGACGGTTACGGCGTCTGAGCCTCGGCGGCCTCGTCCATCCCCGCCAGCACGAGGGGGAGGCGGTCCGCACCGCCCACGGTGAGGCGGACCGGGACGCCCCAGTCCTGCTGGTGGACGTGGCAGGCCGGATATTCGTTGGCCGGGTCGTCATCGCAGGAGGCGGCCATCGCGGAGACGTGGAGTACGCCCTCGGTGACCTGCGGGTCGAGTTCGAGCGTGCGGGACAGCTCCGTGTCCGCGCCCTCACCCTTCAGCAGCAGCTCCGGCGGGGTGGAGGACACCAGCAGACGGGTCGAAGGACCGTAGCGGGTGTCGAGCTTCTGGCCGGCCGGAGGCTGGAAGACGACGTCCAACCGGAGCGTCCCTGGGGCGACTTCCGTGGCCGCCCGCTGTGTGCGGTGGGCCACGGACTCCACGCGCACGGCCTCCTCGGGCAGCCGCAGCCGGGTCAGGCGGTGCCGGGCCGATTCCACGACCACGATGTCCTCGCCGACCAGCACGGCGTCGCTGGGCTCGCGCAGGTCGGTGGCGAGGGTGGTCACCTCGCCGGTGGCGGGGTCGTAGCGGCGCAGGGCGTGGTTGTAGGTGTCGCAGACGGCCACCGAGCCGTCCGGCAGCGCGGTGACGCCCAACGGGTGCTGGAGCAGGGCCTGTTCGGCGGCGCCGTCGCGGTGCCCGAAGTCGAAGAGGCCGGTACCTACGGCGGTGTGGACGTGCCCGTCGAGATCCACCCAGCGCAGCGCGGAGGTCTCGGAGTCGGCGAGCCAGAGCCGGTCGGCGGTCGCCGCGAGCCCGGACGGCTGCGCGAACCAGGCCTCGGCGCCCGGCCCGTCCACGAGCCCCTCGTTGGTCGTACCGGCGGTGACGGCGACGGTGCCCCCGGCCGGGTCGTACGCCCACAGCTGGTGCACGCCCGCCATGGCGATCCACACCTTGCCGCCGAAGACGGCCACGTCCCAGGGGGAGGACAGGTCGACCTCGCGGGCCGGGCCCGAGATCGGTGAGCCCTGCCACCACTGCTTTCCGGTACCGGCGAGGGTCGTCACCGTCCCGGTGGCGAGGTCCAGGCGGCGCAGGGCGTGGTTCACGGTGTCGGCGACGACCACGGACGCCCCCTCATCGACGTCCTCAAGCAGTGCGAGCCCCTGCGGCTCACTGAAAGAGGCCTCCTCGGCACCGCCGTCGGCGAACCCGCGCACACCGGAGCCGATACGCCGTACGACGGTCTCCCCGTCCCCCTCCAGCTCGACCAGCTGGTGCCGGGTGGTGTCGCTGACCAGGAAGTTCCCGCCCGGCAGCAGCAGCGCCTTGCCCGGGAAGCGCAGCGCGGTCGGCTCCGGTTCCGGCGCCACGTACGGGCCGTCCCCGCGCCGCAGGGCGCCCTTCGCCTCGTGTTCGGCCTCCAGCTCGGTCACCAGCCGCTCGATGGCGTGCACATGCCCCTCACCGGCGTGCTGCGCGACGACGTAGCCCTCCGGGTCGATGACGACGAGCGTGGGCCAAGCCCGCACCGCGTACTGCTTCCAGGTCGCCAGCTCCGGGTCGTCGAGCACCGGGTGCTCCACCCCGTACCGCTCCACGGCATCCACGACGGCCTGGTGCTCGGCCTCGTGCACGAACTTCGGCGAGTGCACGCCGATGACGACGACGGTGTCCCGGTGCCTCTCCTCCAGCTCGCGGAGCTCGTCGAGGACGTGCAGGCAGTTGATGCAGCAGAAGGTCCAGAAATCGAGGATGACGATCCGCCCACGAAGTTCCGCGAGGCTGTACTGCTGCCCCCCGGTGTTCAGCCAGCCCCCCTTCCCGACCAGCTCAGGAGCACGGACACGGGCGCGGCGAGGTGCGGCATCGTTCATGGTTCAAGCTTGCCATCCGGGTATGAACACCGGATCACACGCGTACGGCAAGGCCGACGGCTAAGGGGCGGCGGTTGACTGCGGACGGGAAGGAGACGGCTGCCGGTGGGGCGGCGCGGGCGGTACAGGGATTCATGGCGCTGCCGGGGCGTACGGAGCACCGGCGGGAGGCGTTTGCCGGGTGCCTCGCGGACGTCGTCCGGGTCCTCTCACTCGATGCCCCTGCCGAGCCGGGCCCCGGCGATCCACGCACCTGGGTGCGCCGCGTTCGGACGGCGCTGCGTGACGCCTGCCGCCGAGGCCTGACCCTTTCCGACGAGTCCTTTCCACGCGCTGGTCAAGGCGGCCGTCCATGATCCCGACCGAGTTTCAACCGCCAGTTCGTCGAGCCGAAGTCCGCCTACCCACCGGAGTTGCACGACCTGGTGACCGAAGCGGTGGCGACAGCCCGGGCCCATCCCGACGAGTACATCCGCCACCGCGTGGAACACCAGCTCGGCGACTAGCGCGGCGTGCCGCGCCTCACTCAGTCCTGGTGGGTCACGTCTCGGCCGGGGCCGCCCGACAGGGTGTCGCGGCCCGGGCCGCCGTAGAGCTTGTCGTCGCCGCTGTTGCCGTACAGGCGGTCGTTGCCGGCGTTGCCGTACAGGGCGTCGTTGCCCTTGCCGCCGTAGAGGGTGTCGTCGGCGGTGCCGCCGTAGAGCCTGTCGTTGCCGTCGTCGCCGGACAGGTACTGGCTTCCGGAGCCGCCGTGGAGAACGTCGTCGCCCTTGCCGCCCTGGACGATGTTGTCGCCGCCGCTCGCGTGGACGGTGTCGTTGCCGTCACCTCCCCAGGCCAGCCCCTCCGCGCCGACCGTGATCGTGTCGTTGCCCGCGTCGCCCGAGGCGTAGGCGCCGTCGAGGCTGCCGGAGTCGGTCAGCTTGTCGTTGCCGGCGCCCAGCGAGATCTCGGCGTAGGAGTACACCTGGTCGGTGGCGTTCTTGTACGCGAGCGTGTCGTTGCCGTCGCCGAGGTTCGCGACCAGGGCGGCGTACGGGTCCTGGCTGTCCACGAGGGTGACCGTGCAGGAGACCTTCGTACGGTCCGCGCCGTCGGGGTAGGCGCAGTCGTGCCCGGCGCCGATCGGGACGACGTCGTCGATCACGTAGGTGATGCCCGTGCGGTCGGCGGTGCGCGTCGCGGTGACCGTGGCCTTGTTGGTCTGGCCGGCGGCGGCCTTGTAGGTGAGCTGCCAGTCGTACTGGTTGACCGAGGCGGTGGCCGGTGCCTGCGCGGCCCCGGCGATTCCGGCCAGGGCCAACGGGGCGGCCAGGGCGGTGCCGAGGAGCAGCGCCGCCGCCGGGACAGCACGGATCACCCGGCGGCGGACGGAAGAACGAAGGGGCATTGCGGGACCTCCGAGAGGAACGTGCGGTGTCGTCTGCGACCTACGCACCGTTCGACGCGGCGACACTGCGTCCGGTTGGGCAACTTCCCTTTGTGGATTGGAAGTTCACCTTCGGGACACCCCTCGGCCCGGCGGATTCCGGGAACCGGTCAGAAGAGGGCGTGGCCGGTGGTCGCGTCCACGTGGGCCGGGATCTCCTCGTGGCGGTCGCCGACCGTCGACGTGCCCGTGGGTTCGAGGAGCAGGATCGACGCTCCCGTCGGGGCGATCGGCTTGTGCTCCGTTCCCCGGGGGACCGTGAAGACCGAGCCCTTGGGGAGGACGACCTCGCGCTCGCCGGCCGCCTCCCGCAGGGCGATCCGCAACTCGCCGTCGAGGACGAGGAAGAACTCGTCCGTGTCGTCGTGGACGTGCCAGAGGTGTTCACCCTCGACCTTCGCCACGCGGACGTCGTAGTCGTTGACGGTCGTGACGATGCGGGGACTCCACAGGTCGGAGAAGGAAGCGAGGGCGTCGGCGAGGGAGATCGGTTCCTGTGTCATGACGTCATCGTGCGGGTGCCCGGGCCGCCGTACGAGTGCTAGAAATCGCACATGCCGCAAGGATCCTCTCAGCCGCATCGCGTGGTGCTGGTCGTCGACGAGAACTCCAACCCCTTCGAGATGAGCTGCGCCATCGAGGTGTTCGGGCTGCGGCGGCCCGAGCTCGGGCGGGAGCTGTACGACTTCCGGCTGTGCGCGGACCGGGCCGAGACCCCTATGCGGGACGGGTTCTTCACGCTCACCGGGGTCGCGGGACTGGAGGCGGCGGAGGACGCGGACACGCTGATCGTGCCGAACCGTCCCGACACCGGCGTCCCGCGCTCCCCACGCGTACTCGATGCCGTGCGCCAGGCGTACGCGCGGGGCGCGCGGCTCGTGGGCTTCTGTTCGGGGGCGTTCACCATGGCCGAGGCCGGGCTGCTGGACGGGCGGCGGGCGGCCTGTCACTGGATGTGGGCGGAGGCGTTCCGGGCCCGGTTCCCCCAGGTACGGCTGGAACCGGACGTCCTCTTCGTCGACGACGGGGACATCCTCACCGCTTCCGGCAGCGCCTCGGCGCTCGACCTGGGGCTGCACATCGTGCGGAGGGACCACGGCGCCGAGATCGCCAACGCCGTCTCCCGGCGGCTGGTGTTCGCCTCGCACCGGGACGGCGGGCAGCGGCAGTTCGTGGAGCGGCCGGTGCCGGACGTGCCCGACGAGTCGCTCGCCCCGCTGCTGGCGTGGGCGCAGGAGCGGCTGGGGGAGCCGCTGTCGGTGGCGGATCTGGCAGCCCGCGCGGCGGTCTCCCCCGCGACGCTCCACCGGCGCTTCCGGGCCCAGCTCGGGACGACCCCACTGGCCTGGCTGACCGGGGAGAGGGTGGCGCTGGCCTGCCGGCTGATCGAGCGCGGCGAGGAGCGGCTCGACGTCGTGGCGGCACGCAGTGGGCTGGGTACGGCGGCCAATCTGCGCGCGCGGCTGCGGCAGGGGACGGGGCTCAGCCCGTCGGCGTACCGGCGGCGTTTCGGACCGGCCACCGGGGAGTCGCTGTCGGTCCAAGCGGGAGGACCGGCTTCAGAAAGCCAGTCGACCGCCTCTTCCCCGGCCGCACTCGTCGAGACCCCGGTCCGCAGCGCTCGGGCGGCGGGCGCGCCACGGGCCGACTTCCACCCCTAGGAGCTCGCCGTGGCCGCCCGGGGACAGCGGCCGTCCGGCTGACGACGCGGGTCCACCACGCCGTCCGCGTGGGCCGGTCATCCCATCAGCCCACGTCCCGCGTCCCGGGCCGGTGCCCGGGGAAACCGTAACGCCATGAGATTCCTCGTACGCGACCGGATCCTCGGCATCGGTGACGACTACTGGATCGAGGACGAGCACGGCAGCAAGGTGTTCCTCGTCGACGGCAAGGCGATGCGACTGCGGGACACCTTCGAGCTGAAGGACACGCAGGGGCGGGTCCTCATCGACATCCACCAGAAGATGCTCAGCCTGCGGAACACCATGGTGATCGAGCGGGACGGCGAGCCGCTGGCGCGGATCAAGCGCAAGCGGCTGTCCCTGCTGCGCAACCACTACCGGGTGTCCCTGGTGGACGGCACGGAGCTGGACGTCAGCGGCAAGATCCTGGACCGCGAGTTCGCCGTCGAGTACGACGGTGAGCTGCTGGCGGTGATCTCCCGGCGCTGGCTGCACGTCAGGGAGACGTACGGCGTGGACGTCGTACGGGATGACGCGGACCCGGCGCTGCTGATCGCGGTGGCGGTGTGCGTGATCCACCTGGCGGAGCAGGAGCGGGAGGACTAGGGGGTACGTTGGATCGCGCATCACCCGCCGGTCCAGGGTCTTCCTCAGCCGCGCGGGAGGCCAGGCGCGCGGCCACGGCCGTGTCGGGCGGGGCCCTCGGCCGGTTCATGCTCACCCGGGCCGCCGGTACCGCGCCGGAGGAGAAGAAGGCCCTGGAGGACGAACGGGACCGGCAGATCCGCGACACCGCCCTCGACACCTTGTACCCGGAGGGCTTGGCGGCCGACCGCAGGCACCCCGGGTCCGTTCCGGCGGAGGGCACCTCGCTGGGCAAGGGCAAGGGCAAGGCGCCCGACTACGCCAGGAGGGACGCCGGCGGCCGGGAGATGCTCACCAAGACCCTCCCCGGATCAGCGAGGCGGCTCCAGGCCCAGGACCCTGTCCTTGAGCGCCGGGAACTGTTCACGGGTCGTGGCGACCTTCGCCGGGTCGAACTCCACCGTGAGGACCTCCTCGCCGGCGCCCGCCTCGGCCAGTACCTCGCCCCACGGATCCACCACGATCGAGTGACCCGCCTGGGGAACTCCGGCGTGCGTCCCGGCCGTTCCACAGGCGAGCACGAACGCCTGGTTCTCGACCGCCCGCGCCTGGGCCAGCAGCGTCCAGTGCGCGCGACGGCGCTCGGGCCAGCCCGCCGGGAGCACCAGGGTCTCGGCGCCGGCGTCGACGAGCGCGCGGAAGAGTTCGGGGAAACGGAGGTCGTAGCAGGTGGCCACGCCGAGGGTGGTGCCGGGCAGACGGACCGTCACCAGGTCCCGGCCCGCACCCATCAGCACGGCCTCGCCCTTGTCGAAGCCGAAGCGGTGGATCTTGCGGTAGGCCGCGGCCAGGTCACCGGAGGGGGAGAAGACGAGAGAGGTGTTGTAGAGGGGGCCTTCCGGGTCTCGTTCCGGGATCGAGCCCGCGTGCAGCCACACGCCCGCGTCGCTCGCAGCCTTCGCCATCGCCTCGTACGTGGGGCCCTCGATCGGTTCGGCCTCCCGCCCGAACTCCTCGTAGGCGAAGGCACCCGTCGTCCACAGCTCGGGCAGCACGACCAGATCGGACCCGGCCTGGTCGCGGACCAGCGCGGCCACTCGGAGCCGCCGGTCTTCGACCGATTCGTCCTCTTCTACGGCGATCTGGATCAGCGAGGCGCGCACACTACCACCGTCCTGGCATTCGAGCCGTCCATACCGGGCCTACGATCGTCACACGAAAGCACTGCCGGGGTGCCTCACAGCAGCGTAACTTAGCGTTCCAAGACACCCGCCGACAGCAACGTCCCGCTGGCAACGCCGCCACAACCTGCCCGTGTACCGACCGCCGAGGGGTCCCGTTCCGTGAGTCTGCATCCCACCCTCCAGCCCTACGCCGACGCCTGGACCCACTCCATCGAAGCGATATCCGAACTGGTTCAGCCGCTCGTCGAGGGCGAGTGGAACCGGCGGACCCCGTGCCCGGGCTGGTCGGTCCGCGACGTCGTCTCGCATGTCATCGGCATGGACTGCGAGATGCTCGGCGACCCGCGTCCCATCCACACGCTGCCGCGCGACCTGTTCCACGTCACGAACGAGCACCAGCGCTACATGGAGATGCAGGTCGACGTCCGCCGGCACCACACCGCCCCGGAGATGACCTCGGAGCTGGAGTACACGGTCATCCGCCGCAACCGCCAGCTGCGCAACGAGTCCCGCGACCCCGGCCACAAGGTGCGCGGCCCGCTCGGCCGGGAGATCACGCTCGAAGAGGCCATGCGCGCCCGCGCGTTCGACGTGTGGGTGCACGAGCAGGACCTGCGCGCGGCCCTCGGCCGGCCGGGCAACCTGGACTCGCCCGGCGCGCACGTCGCCCGGGACGTGCTGCTCGAGGCGCTGCCCCGGGTGGTCGCGCACGACGCGCAGGCGCCCCGGAGTTCGGCGATCGTCTTCGACGTGCACGGGCCCGTGGAGTTCCTGCGCACCATACGCGTCGACATCCAGGGCCGCGGCACCCTGGAGAGCACGCCCGCGCTCGGCCCCGCCGCCACCCTCACCCTCGACTGGGAGACGTACGTCCGCCTGGCCTGCGGCCGGGTCACGCCGGAGGCCGTAGCCGACCGGGTGAAGGCCGAGGGGGAACCGGCTCTGACGGGGGCGATCCTGCGGAACTTCGCGGTGACGCCGTGACGGGGTGAGGCCGTGACGGGGTGAGGAGCCGGGAAATCCGGTGTCCCGGGCGGCCGGCGGAAATTAGCGTGGCCGCCATGACGACCGAAGACAGCCTTCCGCCCCGGCTCACCCGGCTCACCTTCCACGGCCCGCTCTCCGAGTCCCGGGCGGCGGCGATGGTGCGGCGGCTCGCCGGCCCGCGTCCCGCGACCGTGCTCGACATCGGCTGCGGGTGGGGCGAACTGATGCTCCGGGTGCTGGACGCCGTACCGGACGCCCGGGGTACCGGCATCGATGTGCGGGCCGAGGATCTGGCCCGCGGGCGGCTGAACGCCGGGGCGCGGGGGCTGGCCGACCGCGTGGAGTTCGTCGAGGAGTCCGCCCTGGGCACCGGGCGCGGCCCCGCCGACCTCGTGCTGTGCCTCGGCGCGAGCCAGGCGCTGAGCACGGCCGAGTCTTCCGCGCACACCACCGAAGCCCTGCGGGAGCTGCGCCGGCTGGTGACCGACGGCGGCCGGGTGGTGCTCGGGGAGGGCTTCTGGGAGCGGACGCCGACGCCGGCCGAGCTGTCGGGCATGTGGCCGGGTGCCTCCGCCGAGGACCACCACAGCCTGGCCCGGCTCGTCGACCTGGCCGTGGCGGCCGGGTTCCGGCCCGAGTGGACCGAGACGGCGAGCCCGGCCGAGTGGGGGGAGTTCGAGTCCGCGTACCAGGCGGACACCGAGGTGTGGCTCGCGAGCCACCCGGACCACCCACTCGCGGCCGGGACCCGCGAACGCCTGGACGGACACCGGGGGCAGTGGATGGGCTACCGGGGCGTCCTGGGCCTGGCGTACCTCACCCTCGTACCGGTGACCGGCTAGGGCCCGTCGCGAAAGTCCCGTCGTCCGCCCGAAGGGCGGGCCCGGCGCCCGCCGCGACGGGGGTGCCCCCGCGCGAGTGTGTTCGAGCGTGGGGCAGGCCTGGTGTCGCAGTCGGTGCGTGCCCTGGCGGCCCCGGCCGAAGGCTGGGGGAGGGACTTTTCGCGCCAGGCCCTGGGCCCTCTCGCTCGCGTCAGGCGGGTACGTGCACCGTCTCCACCCGGCTGGCGACCAGCCGTTCCCGCTCCCGGCGGGCCGCCCGGCCGCGCAGGCGCAGGATCTGGCTGACGCCGAGCGCCTGGAGGACGAAGACGGCGGAGAAGGCGATGGTGTAGTCGTCGCCGGTGGCGTCCAGGAGGACACCGATCGCGAACAGGGTCGTCATGGAGGCGACGAAACCGCCCATGTTGGTGATTCCGGAGGCGGTGCCCTGACGCTCCGGCGGGTTGGCGGGGCGGGCGAAGTCGAAGCCGAGCATCGACGCCGGGCCACAGGCGCCCAGCACCACGCACAGCACCAGCAGCAGCCACATGGGGGCGTGGTCGGCCGGACAGGCGAGGGTCGCCGCCCACATCACCGCCGTCGCCGCGACCGTGCCCAGCGCCAGCGGCAGCCGGGCCGCGTGGTGCCGGGCGACGACCTGACCGTAGACCAGGCCGATCACCATGTTCGACAGGACGACCAGGGTGAGCAGTTCACCGGCCGTGGCACGGCTGAGGCCCTGCGCCCGGACGAGGAAGGGCAGGCCCCACAGCAGCAGGAACACCATCGCCGGGAACTGGGTGGTGAAGTGCACCCAGAGGCCGAGGCGCGTGCCCGGCTCCCGCCAGGAGGCGGCGATCTGCCTGCGGACGTAGGCCGCGCCCCGGTGCGGGAAGGGCTCCGGCTCGCAGCCCTCGGGGTGGTCCTTGAGGAACAGCAGGACGAGAACCAGGACGACCGCGCCGGCGACCGCGCTGCCCGCGAACGCCGGGGTCCAGCCGACACCGTGCAGCAGCCGCGCCAGCACCAGCGTGGAGACCAGGTTGCCGGCCATCCCGGCCAGGCCCGCGAGCTGCGCGACGAGCGGCCCGCGCCGGGCCGGGAACCAGCGCGTGCCCAGCCGCAGCACGCTGATGAAGGTCATCGCGTCACCGCAGCCGAGCAGCGCGCGGGAGGCGAGCGCCGTGCCGTACGAGGGGGAGAACGCGAAGCCGAGCTGGCCCGCCGTGAACAGCACGACGCCGATGGTCAGCACCTTCTTCGTGCCGAGCCGGTCGACGAGCAGGCCCACGGGTATCTGCATGCCCGCGTACACCAGGAGCTGGAGGATCGAGAACGTCGACAGGGCGGAGGCGTTCACGTGGAAGCGCTCGGCCGCGTCGAGCCCGGCGACCCCCAGGGACGTACGGAAGATGACGGCGACGAAGTAGACCGAGACGCCGATGGACCACACGGCGACGGCGCGGCGGCCGCCCGGCGGGTCCCCCGGAAGGGTGGTGTGGGCGCTCGTGGCGCTCATCGGACCTCCCCCCGCGCGAGGTGCGAGAACCAGCTCACGTGCCGGTGCACGACCGCCACCGCCGCTTCCGCGTCCCCCGAGCGCAGTGCCTCGAGGATCTCCTCGTGTTCGGTGAGGGTCTTGGCGATCCGGTCGGGGTGGGAGTGCATCACGGCGACGCCCATCCGCAGCTGGCGGTCGCGCAGCTGGTCGTAGAGGCGGGAGAGGATCTCGTTGCCGCCGCTGCGCACGATCTCGGCGTGGAAGCAGCGGTCGGTGACCGCGGCCGCGGCCAGGTCTCCGGCGGCGGCCTGCGCCTTCTGCTGCGCGAGCAGCTCCTCGAGCCGCTCGATCAGCCCGGGCCCGGCGGGTACGGCCTTGCGCGCCGCGTGCTCCTCCACCAGCTGCCGGGTCTCCACCACGTCGGCGATCTCCTGCGCGGAGACGGGCAGCACCAGGGCGCCCTTCTTCGGGTAGAGCTTGATCAGCCCCTCCGCCTCCAGGCGCAGCAGCGCCTCGCGCACCGGCGTGCGGGAGACACCCACGGCCTCGGCCAGCTCGCCCTCGGTGAGCAGGATGCCGCCCTCGTAACGACGGTCCAGGACGCCTTGCTTGACGTGGGTGTAGACGCGGTCGGCGGCGGGTGGCTGCTTGAGGGGTGCGGGCGGGGCGACGGACGGCACTGGTGGCATGTGCACATCTTAGATACAACACGTACACGCAGCCCTTCCCCGTCCACCATGCGGACCCCGCGTGTCCCGGCGGCATCCCGGGCGTCACCCATCTCACATCCGGAATGGGGAACCCCCCGAGAAGCCACACAACCTTCTGTGCTACTTACGTGTCAGACACGTGCGGCCCCACTCCTGTGCCACCTCAACTCGGCCGCATTATCTAGGGCATTCGAGACAATCGGGGTATTTACTTGATTACCGGCATTAAGGGCATCCGCATCCGCCGAGCCGCAGCCGTCGCCGTCACCTCCGGCGCGCTGCTCGCCACGGGCGCCCTCACCGCGGCACCCGCGCAGGCCGTCACCACGCCCTCGATCGTGGCCAAGGGCGGCTACCTCATGAACAACGCCAACGCCACGACGCTGTTCACCAAGAAGGCGGACACCCAGCTTCCCACGGGATCCACCACGAAGATCATGACCGCCAAGGTCGTGCTCGCGCAGTCGAACCTCAACCTCGACGCCAAGGTCACCATCCAGAAGGCCTACAGCGACTACGTCGTCGCCAAGAACGCCTCCCAGGCGCACCTGATCGTCGGCGACAAGGTGACCGTCCGTCAGCTGCTCTACGGCCTGATGCTGCCCTCCGGCTGCGACGCCGCCTACGCGCTGGCCGACAAGTACGGTTCCGGCTCCACCCGCGCCAAGCGCGTGGCCAACTTCATCGGCAAGATGAACACCGCCGCCAAGAACCTGGGCCTGACGCACACGCACTTCGACTCGTTCGACGGCATCGGCAACGGCAACAACCTCTCGACGCCGCGCGACCTGACGAAGATCGCCAGCAGCGCGATGAAGAACTCCACGTTCCGCACGATCGTCAAGACGAAGTCGTACACGGCCAAGACGATCACCAAGACCGGCAGCACCCGCACGATGAACCCGTGGACCAACACCAACGGGCTCCTCAGCAGCTACAGCGGCACCATCGGCGTGAAGACCGGCTCCGGCCCCGAGGCCAAGTACTGCCTGGTCTTCGCCGCGACCCGGAACGGCAAGACGGTCATCGGCACCGTCCTCGCCTCCTCCTCCATCGCCCAGCGCGAGTCGGACGCGAAGAAGATCATGAACTACGGCTTCGCCAAGCTCGGCTGACGCCCTCGCGGAGTACGGGCCCGTCGCGGTGAGCGGCGGGCCCTTCGCATGTCCGGCACTCAGCCCAGGCCGGGCAGCCGCCGCAGTTCACCGACCTTCAGAAGCCGGCCGAGTACGAGGTACACGACCGCCAGGACGAGCGTCCCTGCGAGGACGGCGAGCGCCGCCGGTACGGTGCCCGTGCCCAGGGCGGTGCCGCAGGACCGCGCGGCCGCCCAGCCCGCCCCCGCCGCGCAGGCCGCCGCGGTCAGCAGCTTGGTGTAGGTGACCCGCACGGTTCCGTCGTCGAGCCGGCCACTGGCCTTTCTCGCCAGCAGGCGGGCGGTGAGGGCGAGTCCGGCCAGGTAGGACAGGGTGTAGGCGCCGGCCATGCCGGTGACCGCCAGACGGGTGGGCAAGAGCAGGTGGCAGGCGGTGACGAGGGCGATGTTCCACGCCCCGATCCACACCGCCATGAGGAACGGCGTACGGGTGTCCTCGAAGGCGTAGAAGCCGCGCAGCAGCAGGTACTGGGCCGAGAACGGGATCAGGCCGAGACCGAACGCCTGGAGCATGTGGCCCATCGGCCGGGCGGAGGCCGGGTCGGCGGCACCGTGCGCGAAGATCAGCGTGGTGATCTGCGGGCCCAGCGCGAGGAAGAGGAAGGCCGTCGGCACGATGACGACCCCGCTGATCCGCAGCGATCGGGACAGGTCGGAGCGCAGGTCGGTGATCCGGCCCTCGGCGACGGCCTTGCTCATGCGCGGCAGCAGTGCGGTGACCAGGGAGACCGTGACGATGGACTGGGGCAGCAACCAGATGGTCTGTGCGTAGCTGTACGCGGTGTAACCCACGTCGGAGTCCGGCAGCTCCTGATCGGCGGCGGCGGCGAAGTGGGTGACCACGGCGAGGGCGACCTGGTTGGCCAGGACGAAGAGCAGTGTCCACTTGGCCGCGTGGATGCCGGAACCCAGTCCCGTACCGCGCCAGTCGAACCGGGGACGAAAGCGGAAGCCGGCGGCGCGGGCGAAGGGGATCAGCGCGAGGGCCTGGACCGCTATCCCGGCCGTGGTTCCGACGCCGAGCCAGCGCACCTGCGTGTCTGTGATATCCGCGACCGACTTCGGCACGGTCATCAGGCTCAGATAGCCGCCGAACATCGCCAGCAGCACGATGTTGTTGAGCACCGGCGTCCACATCATCGCGCCGAACTTCTCGCGGGCGTTGAGAACCTGGCCGTAGATCGAGAAGAGGCCGTAGAAGAAGATCTGCGGCAGCAGGAACCGGGCGAAGACCACGGTGAGCCGGAACGCCTGGTGGCCGTCGGGGGTGTCAGGCATGTAGATGCGCACGATCAGCGGCGCCGCCCACACCGCGAGTGCCGTTCCGACGGCCAGCACGGTGACGACCAGAGTCACCAGACGCTGCTCGTAGGCCTTTCCGCCGTCGGGATCGGTCTTACGCGCCCGGACGAGCTGCGGCACGAGGACCGCGTTGAGCGCGCCGCCGATCAGCAGCGTGTACAGGCTGGTGTGGGTACGGTGTTGGCGGTGTTGTACGTGGTGGCCAGCAGCCCGTTGCCGAGCGCCGCGCCCTGCAGAGCCGTCCGGATCAGCCCGGTCGCCCGGGATACGACGGTGCCGACGGCCATGAGCGCGGAGGAGCGTGCGAGTCCGCCCTTGTCCTTGTCACGCCGTTTGGCGTGCCGCGCTCTGCTGTTGTTTAACTCCGTCACCATGTGTTCAGAATAAGTCAGTTGAGATCACTGACGCTCAAGTGCCGTGTGGGTCAGCAATATTGCTGATCTTCGCTCGCAATCGTGAATATCCGGGTCCGAGTTGGCATATTCGATTTGCTCCGCTCTACGTTCCGCAGCGGAGGTGGTTCACATGATCGAACCAAGCAAGCGCCACGACTCTGCCGAACGGCACGAGGCGATCGACATCAGCGACTTCGTGTACGCGGCGACCGGCGCCCGGGTGCGGCGGCTGACGATGCCGGACGGGAGCCATTGGTTTCCGGCGGTGGATGTCTGCAAGGAGCTGGGGTACACCACGACCCGAAAGGCCCTGACGGACCATGTCCCGGAGGACCATCGAGAGAGTCTTGAGACAGTGACTGGAAGTCACTCTCTCAGCGTTCCCGCAGGTAGGGAGTGGCGCCGAGACTTGCAGCTCATCGATCTCCAGGGCCTGATCCGCCTCGTCCAGGCCTGCACGAAACCCTCCTGCGAGCCCTTCAAGCAGTGGGCCGCCGAGGTGATCGAGACAGTTCAGCGGGAGGGTTCCTACACTCTCGAAGAGGCCGAGGTGCAGCCCCTCGACCCCGGCGCTCCGGTCGTGTACGCCATGCCGGACCAGGTCGCGGAGGCCATCGTCCGGCTCGAGGCGCACAACCTCCAGCTGGACGAGCAGCTTGCGAACGCACAGCAGGAATCGCTCGCGCTGCAGAAGGAGACAGTCACGCTGCAGAGGGAGATGCTGACCACCCAGCAGGCCACACTCGCCGTGCAGCAGGCCATGGTCCGGGCGATGGAACGCATCGCGGACCGGCTCGACGCTCTCGTCCTCGAACGTCGGGCGCCCGGCGGCCGCCTCACGGCGCTGCCCACCACGGAATCCCTGCTGGCGGACTGGCGGCACCGGTTGTCCGTGACCGAGGACGTATGGACGGTGGCCGTGGTGATCGCCCCGGTCCTCGTCGAGCAGGGTGAGCTCCGCGAGCCGCTCGAATCGATCGCGGCCCGTACGGGACTTCCGGTGCGCCGCGTCAACGAGTGCCTGCGCCTGCTGCAGAAGCACGCCTGCATCCGTTCGCAGGGTGCGGCGGAAAACGGAGCGCCGGTGTACGTGCTCAACCAGGCCTGAGAGGCCCTTAGTGAGAAAGACGGAGGGGGCGGTCGCAAGACGAAGTTGCGGCCGTCACCTCCGAGTCTTCGAGGTTACCCTGTGACGCTCGTCACGCCCAAGTGATCAACCGCTTCGGCTGCTCCAGCACCGCCGCCACATCCGCCAGCACCTTGGAGCCCAGCTCGCCGTCGACCAGGCGGTGGTCGAAGGAGAGGGCCAGGGTGGTGACCTGGCGGGGCTTCACCTTGCCCTTGTGGACCCACGGCTGGAGCTTGATCGCGCCGACCGCCAGGATCGCGGACTCGCCCGGGTTGAGGATCGGCGTGCCGGTGTCGACGCCGAAGACGCCGACGTTGGTGATGGTGACCGTGCCGCCCTGCATGGCCGCGGGGGAGGTCTTGCCCTCGCGGGCCGTGGCGACCAGCTCGCCGAGCGCCTCGGCCAGCTGCGGCAGCGTCTTGGCGTGCGCGTCCTTGATGTTCGGGACGATCAGACCCCGGGGGGTGGCGGCCGCGATGCCCAGGTTGACGTAGTGCTTGAGCACGATCTCCTGGTTCGCCTCGTCCCAGGACGCGTTGATGTCCGGGTTGCGCTTGATGGCGACCAGCAGGGCCTTGGCGACCAGCAGGAGCGGGTTGACCCGCAGGCCCTGCATGTCCTTGTCCTGCTTGAGCTCCTCGACCAGCTTCATCGTGCGTGTGACGTCGACCGTCACGAACTCCGTGACGTGCGGTGCCGTGAACGCCGAGCCGACCATGGCCTGCGCGGTGGCCTTGCGGACGCCCTTGACCGGGACGCGGGTCTCGCGGGCCGTGTCGTACGTCGCGACCGGCGCCGGGGGAACGGCGGGTACGGACACGGGCGCGGCCGTCACCGGCGCGGGGGCCGCTGCCGCCGGGGCCGCGGCCGCGTGGACGTCCTCGCGCGTGATGATGCCGTCGGGGCCGGACGGGGTGACCGTGGCCAGGTCGACGCCCAGGTCCTTGGCGAGCTTGCGCACCGGCGGCTTGGCCAGCGGGCGGGGCTTCGCGGCCGCGGGCCCGTGGCCGTTCAGCTCCGACTGGACCGCCGCCGAGGCCTGGGGGACCGCGACCTCCGGGCCCTTGCGGGGGCGCCGCTTGGTCGAGGAGGCGGCGACGCCGTAGCCGACCAGTACCGGCTGGCGGCCCGAGCCCTCGGTCTTCGGCTCCTCCGGCTTCTTCTCCTCGGGCGCGGCAGCGGGCGCGGCAGCGGGCGCCGGTGCCTCGGCGGGCGCGCCGCCCGCCACGTCCACCGCGATGATGGCCGTGCCCACGTCCACCGTGGTGCCCTCGGGGAAGCGCAGTTCGCGGACCACTCCGTCGTACGGGATGGGCAGTTCGACGGCCGCCTTGGCGGTCTCGACCTCGCACACCACCTGGCCGTCGGAGACCGTGTCACCCGGCTGGACGTACCACTTGAGGATCTCGGCCTCGGTCAGGCCCTCGCCGACATCCGGCATCTTGAACTCACGCACGGATGCTTCCGTCATCGTCGTCACGACCCTCTCCTCAGTACGCCAGGGCGCGGTCGACGGCGTCGAGCACCCGGTCCAGGCCCGGCAGGTACTCCTCCTCCAGGCGGGCCGGCGGGTACGGGGCGTGGTAGCCGCCGACCCTGAGCACCGGGGCCTCCAGGTGGTAGAAGCAGCGCTCGGTGATCCGGGCGGCGATCTCCGCGCCGGAGCCGAAGAACACCGGTGCCTCGTGGACCACGACCAGGCGGCGGGTCTTCTCCACCGAGGCCTGGATGGAGTCGAAGTCGATCGGGGAGACCGAGCGCAGGTCCAGGACCTCCAGGTTCTTGCCCTCCTCGGCGGCCGCGGCGGCGACCTCCTGGCAGAGCTTGACCATGGGACCGTAGGCGGCGAGGGTCAGGTCGGTGCCCTCTCGGACCACCTGCGCCTTGTGCAGCGGGCCGGGGATCGCCTCGGTGCTGACCTCGGCCTTGTCCCAGTAGCGCCGCTTCGGCTCGAAGTAGATCACCGGGTCGTCGCTCTGGATGGCCTGCTGCATCATCCAGTAGGCGTCCGAGGCGTTGGACGGGGAGACGATCTTCAGACCGGCGACGTGCGCGAACAGCGCCTCCGGCGACTCGGAGTGGTGCTCCACCGCGCCGATGCCGCCGCCGTAGGGGATGCGCACGACGACCGGGAGCTTGACCTTGCCGAGCGAGCGGGCGTGCATCTTCGCGAGCTGCGTGACGATCTGGTCGTACGCCGGGAAGACGAAGCCGTCGAACTGGATCTCCACCACCGGGCGGTAGCCGCGCAGGGCCAGCCCGATCGCCGTGCCGACGATGCCCGACTCGGCCAGCGGGGTGTCGATGACGCGGCTCTCGCCGAAGTCCTTCTGGAGGCCGTCGGTCACCCGGAACACACCGCCGAGCTTGCCGACGTCCTCGCCCATGATGATGACCTTGGGGTCCGCCTCCAGGGCGCGCCGCAGCGACTCGTTGATCGCCTTGGCCAGGGGCAGGTTCTTCACCGTCTCCACTGCCATGATCAGACCCCCTCTCCAGCGGCGAGGCCGCTGTCCGACTCCGTGGCGAACGACGCCTGGTAGGCGGCGAACTGGGCGCGCTCCTCGTCGACGAGCGCGTGCCCGTCCGCGTACACGTTCTCGAAGATCGCGAAGTGGTCCGGGTCCGGCATGGCGCGGACCGCTTCGCGCACTCGCCTGCCCAACGTCTCGCTCTCGGTCTCGAGTTCCGCGAAGAATCCCTCGTCCGCGTGGTTTGAGGCCTCGAGGAACCGGCGAAGACGCAGGATCGGGTCCTTCGCCTCCCAGGCCTCACGCTCCTCGTCGGCCCGGTACTTGCTCGGGTCGTCCGAGGTGGTGTGGGCGCCCATGCGGTACGTGTACGCCTCGACCAGGGTGGGGCCCTCGCCGCCGCGGGCGCGCTCCAGCGCCCACTTGGTGACCGCGAGGCAGGCCAGTACGTCGTTGCCGTCGACGCGGACGCCGGGGAAGCCGTAGCCCTGCGCGCGCTGGTAGAGCGGGACGCGGGTCTGCTTCTCGGTCGGCTCGGAGATCGCCCACTGGTTGTTCTGGCAGAAGAACACCACCGGGGCGTTGTAGACCGCGGAGAAGGTGAACGATTCAGCGACGTCGCCCTGGCTGGAGGCGCCGTCGCCGAAGTAGGCGATGACCGCCGAGTCCGCGCCGTCCTTGGCGATGCCCATCGCGTAGCCGGTGGCGTGCAGCGTCTGGGAGCCGATGACGATCGTGTACAGGTGGAAGTTGTTGCCGTTCGGGTCCCAGCCGCCGTTGTTCACACCGCGGAACATGCCGAGCAGGTTGGTCGGGTCGACCCCGCGGCACCAGGCGACGCCGTGCTCGCGGTAGGTCGGGAAGACGTAGTCGTCGTCGCGCAGGGCGCGGCCGGAGCCGATCTGGGCGGCCTCCTGGCCGAGCAGCGAGGCCCACAGGCCGAGCTCGCCCTGGCGCTGGAGGGCGGTGGCCTCGGCGTCGAAGCGGCGGGTGAGCACCATGTCGCGGTACAGGCCGCGCAGCTCTTCGGGCGTGATGCCGGCGACGTACTTGTCGTACTCGGCGTGCTTGACCCGCTTGCCCTCGGGGGTCAGCAGCTGCACGAGCTCCGGGTCGGCGCTCTTCTGGGCGGTGGTGCGAGTGGTGCGCTTGGTGCCGGTGGTGCCGGCCTTGCTTCCGGCGCTGCGTCGCGGCTGGCGCGCGGCAGTGCTGTCCACGGTCACGTGTGCTCCTCCGTCGGTCCGGCCCCCGGGGTTGCCGGTAGGCCAGTGCGGCTCACCTGTTTTCGACCACCGGGCACGGGGTGGGTGCCACTCGGCCGGGAACAGGCGTGACAGGTGCCCCGGCGAGCGCCCTGCAACGGTCACGTTACCCAGTGCGCCACATTTCTGTGAAACCCCTCCTGACCTGCCATTTTGCTTGGATTTCCAAGTAAATCGGTCAGGACCGGAAGGATGCTGGTCACAGCCTTGCAGGAGGCCGGAGCAACGGCACGTTATCCCGCTCACCCAGGTCACGGGAAGAGTCGGTGTCGCGCGCCGGCCACCGGCGCCGGGCGGCCGGGCGCATCTTTTCGGACGACGGAGGCACGGCGGGCACGGTGCCGCACACCTGACGCAGGCGTGACGCAGTCGTGACCGAAAGCGACCGCCCGCGACTGCCTGTGACAAGGCCCAGCTCACGGGCTCTTGCGTTGCCCTACCATCTGGCGCGTGCCGCGCTCATGTGTACCCCCCCTCGTACCCCACGCGCCCCCTCTGGGCGCCCTGCTGCGCCTTTATGCCGCCGGTTCCGCCGTCACCTGCGAGCCCGTCGACCAGGGTCTGCTCAACCGCGGCTACCGCGTGTGCACCACCCGCGGCCGCTACTTCCTCAAGCACCACTTCGACCCGGACACCGCCGACCCGGCCGCGATCGAACGCCGGCACCGGGCCACCCAGCGCCTGGCCGCCCTCGGCGTCCCCGTCGCCCAGCCGCTCGCCCACCGCGACGGACGCACGGTCGCCGTCGTCGGCGGCCACGCCTACGCCCTGTACCCCTGGATCGACGGCAGGCACCGCCACGGCGGCCAGCTCACCCCCGGCCAGTGCGCCCGGCTCGGGGCGCTCCTGGGCGCGGTGCACGCCTGCCTAGAGCGTGTGATGCCCCCCAAGGGGCGTACCCGCCCCGCCACGAGCCCCCATCCGGTGAAGAGCGCCGACCCCGCCGACACGTTCGCCCTCATCGACGACCTGCTCGCCCACGTCCGCCGCCACCGCCCCTTCGACGCCTTCGACGAACTGGCCCGCCACCGGCTGCTGGAACGCCGGGAACTGCTGGAGCGGCACGTCGACCGGCGCCCGCCGCGCGGCGGCCCGGTGGGCTGGGTGCACGGCGACTTCCACCCCTTCAACCTGCTCTACAAGGGCGATGCGCCGGCCGCGATCGTCGACTGGGACCGGCTCGGCGTGCAGCCCCGCGCGGAGGAGGCCGTCCGCGCCGCCGCGATCTTCTTCGTACGGCCCATGGGAGCCCTCGACCTGCCGAAAGTGCGGGCGTACGCGCGCGCGTACCGGCGCGCGGCCGGGGCCACGCCCTCCGAACTGGCCGCGGCGGTGCACCGGGTGTGGTGGGAGCGCCTCAACGACTTCTGGATGCTGCGCTGGCACTACGAACGCGGCGACACCCGCGCCGACCCGCAGTTCCCGGCGGCCTCGGCGCTCGCCGTGTGGTGGACGCGGGAGTACGACGCGGTGTGCGACGCGTTCGTGGAGTGACGCGGCGCGGCCGGTCGCGGCTCAGTGGGCCGGCGCACCCGCGTCAGTCGGTGTGGGTGTCCTTCAAGGGGCACCGCCCCCGGCGCCGCCGTCCGTGGCCCCGCCGTCGTCCGTGCCGGTGCCCGGGTCCGTGGCCGGGTCCGACGGCTGCGTCTGGGTCTCGGTCCCCGGGTCCGTCGGCTGCTCCTGGGAGGTCTGCGGATCCGTCGGCTCGTCGGTCGGGTCGCTGCTGGCCGTGTCGGACTGGGTGTACGACGGCGTGGGCGACGAGGGCTGCCAGTTCCCGCCGCTGCCGTTGTCCGAATTGTCGTCCGTGGACGTGTCGGTGGGCTCGTCGGTGGGCTCGTCGGTCGGGCTCTCGGCCTTCTTCGTCTCCTTGGAGGAGTGCGAGCTGGTCGGCGACGTCTTGGTGCCCGGATCGTCGGTGTTGGTCCCCTTGTGCTGAAGCGCCAGTGCCACGCCCGCCGCGATGGCGATCACCGCGAGCACGGCGAGGATCCACAGCTTGCCGCGGCCGCTGCCCTTGTTGCCGTGCCCCTCGAAGCCGCCGTCGTCGCCGTTGCCGTACCCGGCGGGCAGGATCGTCTGCGGGATCTGTGTGGTGCCCGAGGCGTCCGCGGGGTGCGGCATGACGGTCGTCCCGGCGAAACCGGCCGCCGGGGTGTGCCGGCCGTCGTGCGTGTCCACCGGGCCGGTGTTCCAGGTGCCGGTGTGGCCGCCCTGGTCGTACAGCATCTGGAGCGCGTACTGGACCAGCCCGCGCATCTCCTCGGCCGTCTGGAAGCGGTCGTCCGGCTCCTTGGCGAGGGAGCGCATGACGAGGCCGTCCAGCTCCGGCGGGCAGGTCCCCTCCGAGGTCTGCGACGGCGGCACCGGAATGTCCTGGACGTGCTGGTAGACCACCGACAGCGGGGTCTCACCCGTGAACGGGGGCCGCAGCGCGAGGAGTTCGTACAGCAGACAGCCCGTCGCGTACAGGTCGGAGCGGTGGTCGACGGCCTTGCCGAGCGCCTGCTCCGGGGAGAGGTACTGCGGGGTGCCCATGACCATGCCGGTCTGCGTCATCGTCGTGGACGCGCCGTGCAGGGCGCGGGCGATGCCGAAGTCCATCACCTTGACGGCGCCGTTGTCGGTGATGATGACGTTGGCGGGCTTGATGTCGCGGTGCACGATGCCGTGCTGGTGCGAGTAGGCCAGCGCCTCCAGGACGCCGGAGACGATGATCAGGGCCTGCTCGGGGCCCGGCGCTTCCGCGTTGAGCAGCAGGTCGCGGATGGTGCGGCCCTCGACCAGCTCCATCACGATGTACGGCACGGACTGGCCGCCCACGAAGTCTTCACCGGAGTCGTACACGGCGACGATCGCGTGGTGGTTGAGCCCGGCCACCGACTGTGCCTCGCGGGTGAAGCGGGCCTTGGACACCGGGTCCTCGGCCAGGTCCGCGCGCAGCAGCTTCACGGCGACCGTCCGGCCCAGGCGGACGTCCTCGGCCGCGAACACCTCGGCCATGCCGCCCCGGCCGAGCCGGTGGGTCAGCCGGTACCGGCCGTCGCCGACGAGCCCTCCGTTGCCCCACATCTCCGGCGTCTCTGACATGCCGCCGCCAGACGCCTCGGGGTCGGACGGGCCCTGGGCGCTGTGCGTCTGTGCCATCGGTCCTCGCCGTCGTTTCTGCCCGCGGTGCGCGCGGTGTTGTTACGGTCTCCGTCGGCCACGCTACAGCCTCCGCGCAAGCCTCCGGTCCGGGATCGGATCCGGGACCGGCCCGAGACGGACCGGCCATGAAACCTCTAGCACGCGCTGTCGTGCAAATTCTGTGTACCGGAGGTACGCCCGCTGTAACGCTTCCGCGACGCTTCTTTCGCTTACGGTCACGGATCGGGCACCGAGCTTGACGTGTCACCGCCCTGGGGCAGACTTGGCCGGGAATAGCACATTGGATCACCGGCTTCGGGTCACCGGCTGCACGGTCACCGGCGCCTATGGGGGACGCAGAACATGAGCCAGGACGGCGCTCAGGGCCGGTACGCGGGGCGGTCTCTCGCCGCCGGCCGCTACCAGCTGCGCGACTTGCTCGGCGAAGGCGGCATGGCCTCGGTGCACCTGGCGTACGACACCGTGCTGGACCGCCAGGTCGCCATCAAGACACTGCACACCGAACTCGGCCGGGAACAGGCCTTCCGCGAGCGCTTCCGCCGCGAGGCCCAGGCAGTGGCCAAGCTCACGCACACCAACATCGTCTCGGTCTTCGACACGGGCGAGGACTCCCTCGACGGGATGACCACGCCGTACATCGTCATGGAGTTCGTCGAGGGCCGCCCGCTGGGCTCGGTCCTCGACGAGGACGTCCGGCAGTACGGCGCGATGCCCGCCGACAAGGCGCTGAAGATCACCGCCGATGTGCTGGCCGCGCTGGAGATCAGCCACGAGATGAGCCTGGTCCACCGGGACATCAAGCCGGGCAACGTGATGATGACCAAGCGCGGTGTCGTCAAGGTCATGGACTTCGGCATCGCCCGCGCGATGCAGTCCGGGGTCACCTCGATGACGCAGACCGGCATGGTCGTCGGCACCCCGCAGTACCTGTCGCCGGAGCAGGCGCTCGGCCGTGGGGTGGACGCCCGCTCCGACCTGTACTCGGTCGGCATCATGCTGTTCCAGCTGGTCACCGGGAGGCTGCCGTTCGAGGCGGACTCGCCGCTGGCGATCGCGTACGCGCATGTGCAGGAGGAGCCGGTGGTGCCCTCCTCGATCAACCGTTCCCTGCCGCCCGCGGTGGACGCGCTGATCACCCGTGCGCTGAAGAAGAACCCGAACGAGCGCTTCCCGACCGCCGAGTCCATGCGTGACGAGTGCCTGCGCGTCGCCGCCTCCCTCCAGACGGCCGCGCCGAGCATCGTGCCCGGCGCCGGCCCGACGCAGAGCGGCGCGGGCGTCGGCTCCGCGGTGTTCCCGCCGGTCGACCAGGCCACCCCGGCACCCACCGGGCCCGTGCAGACGCCGTACCAGCCTGTCCCGGCGCCGGCTCCGTACGGCGCCCCGTCCTACGGCTACCCCCAGCAGGGCGGCTACCAGACGGCGCCGATGGGCTACGGGCAGCAGGCGCCCGGCACCCCGCCGCCGTACAACATCACGCCCCAGACCTCCGTCCAGTCCTCCGGGCCGGGCGGCGGCAAGGGCAACCGACCGGTGATCATCGGCTCGATCGCGGTGTCCCTGGTCGCGGTCGTCGGCCTCATCGTGGCACTGGTGATGAACACCGGCGGCAGCGACGACGACGCCAAGGGCGGGGGCTCCAGCACCTCGGCCTCGCCTTCCGACGCGGTGGGTCACCGCGGACCGGACACGTCGAAGACGGTCGAGACGACCGAGTGCACGGAGCCGGAGGAGTCCTACAACGACCCGAAAAAGATCCAGGTCCCGGACTTCAAGTTCAAGTACATCAAGTCGGTCAAGGCGTGCTTCCAGGCCGCCGGCTGGCAGATGAAGGAAGTCAAGGTCGACGAGAACACCTACGGCGAGGGCGCGGTCATGGGGCAGTTCCCCACCGCCGGCACGGACGTCTCCCCGAAGGACATGCCGACGATCGAGATCAGGGTCTCCACCGGCAACCCGGCGACCGGCTGAGCCGCCATGCGCATCGGAAAGGGCCCGGCCTCCTGGCCGGGCCCTTCGTGCTGAGGCCGTCTACGGCTGCGGCCCTCTATGGCTGAGGCCGTCTCGCTACGGCCGTCTACACTGCGGCGCTCTACGCTGCGGTCGTCTACAGATACGGGCCACCCGAGCGGCCGCCCGCACGGGGATCGTCGGCGCCTTCCTGGCTCATGCCCGGCGGCAGGGCGCGGCGCATCTGCTCCAGCTGGGCCCGCGCGGCCATCTGCTGGGCGAACAGGGTCGTCTGGATACCGTGGAAGAGTCCCTCCAGCCAGCCCACCAACTGGGCCTGCGCGATCCGCAGTTCCGCGTCGCTGGGGGTCACCTCGTCGGTGAACGGCAGGGAGAGCCGCTCCAGCTCCTCGACGAGCTCCGGCGCCAGGCCGTCCTCCAGCTCCTTCACCGAGCTCGCGTGGATCTCCTTGAGCCGGACCCGGCTGGCCTCGTCCAGAGGCGCCACCCGGACCTCCTCCAGCAGCTGCTTGATCATGCTGCCGATCCGCATGACCTTGGCGGGCTGCTCCACCTGCTCCGTCACCGGGATCTCACGGGAGCCCTCGTCCCCACCGCCACCGAGCGCCGTCCCGTCCTGGCCCACGACCAGGATCTGCGGGTTCTCCGGCGACCTATCGTTCCTCGGCATCTCCATGCCGCCATTCTCTCGCACGTGTACACCTCATCACCGTCGTGCCCCCCGACGCCGCTGATCCACCTTTTCGACCCGCCTCGGGCCCCCCTTAGACCCTCCGGAGTAATCCGGAATGCCTGGTTGAGAGGTGAATGTGAGGCTTGTCGGCGACGGTCTTGCCGACTGGGCTCGGGAGGTCACCGACGTGACTCCATGGCTGCGCTTCACACTTCGCGTGGCACCGCTGCCGCTTCTCCTCGCGGCGGTCGTGCTGCCGTACGGCGCCACCGCGTCGTACGGCGCCCAGCCCACGCCCTCGGGCTCCGCCACGCACTCCCCCGCCCCCGGCCGCTCCTCCTCGCCCTCCGCCAGTCCCTCCCGGGCCGGCAGCCGGGCCGGTGAAGGGCGCCGGCGGCCCGGGCGGCTGGAGGAGCCCGCCGCGCGGATCGAGGGGGACGACGACACCGCCCCCGCCCAGGACGCGGATCCACAGGACGTGGACCCGCAGGACGAGGCGGAGGAGGCACAGGAGCCGCAGGACGGCGGCACGGAGCCCCCCGCCGTCTCCGAGTCGCCGGGGCAGGCGGTACCGGTCCCCTCCGCGCCGCCGCAGGACCAGGACCGGACCGTCGCCCGGGGCCGCGAGGACGCCGCCGAGCCCTTCGTGCGGATCCTGCCGCTGGGCAGCGGCCTCATCCTCGTCGGGCTGGGCCTGGGGCTCGCGTTCGTGGGACTGCGGGTGCGGCGCGGTTAGTCAGGCACCCGTACCCGTACCAGAGCCTGTCCTAGCTCCGCTCGGGCACCGTCAGCAGCACCTTGCCGATGTGACCGCTCTCCTCCACCACCCGGTGGGCCTCGGCCGCCTCGGGCATCGGCAGCTCGCGGTCGATGACCGGCCGGACGTGGCCGCCGTCGAGCAGTGGCCAGACGTGCTCGCGTACGGCCGCGACGATGGCCGCCTTCTCGCCGAGCGGACGGGCGCGCAGCGAGGTCGCGCTGATCGCGGCCCGCTTGGTGAGCAGCGCGCCCAGGTTCAACTCCCCCTTGACTCCGCCCTGGAGGCCGATGACGGCGATCCTGCCGTTGACGGCGAGGGCCCTGACGTTGCGGTCCAGGTACTTGGCGCCCATGTTGTCGAGGATGACGTCGGCACCCGCGCCGCCCGTGGCCTCCTTGACCTCGGCGACGAAGTCCTGCTCCCGGTAGTTGATCAGGATGTCGGCGCCCAGTTCGGCGCAGAAGTCCAGTTTCTCCTTGGTGCCGGCCGTGACGGCGACCTTGGCGCCGACCGCCTTGGCGAGCTGGATCGCCATCGTGCCGATGCCACTGGAACCGCCGTGCACGAGCAGCGTCTCACCGGGGCGCAGATGGGCGACCATGAAGACGTTGGACCAGACGGTGCAGACCACCTCGGGCAGCCCCGCCGCCTGCTTCAGGCCGACGCCCTTGGGCACGGGCAGCAGCTGCCCGGCCGGGACGGCGACCTTCTCGGCGTAGCCGCCGCCCGAGAGCAGCGCGCACACCTCGTCACCGACCGACCAGCCGGCCACACCGGGCCCCAGCGCGGCGATCCGGCCGGAGCACTCGAGGCCCGGGTACACGGACGCACCGGGGGGCGGGTCGTAGAAGCCCTGCCGTTGCATGATGTCGGCACGGTTGACGGCGCCGGCCACCACCTCGACCAGCACTTCGCCTTCCCCGGGCACCGGATCGGGGACCTCGTCCCAGACCAGCGCCTCGGGTCCACCGGGTTCGGGAATCGTGATCGCATACATGGCGGCGACGCTACTCCTCGCCGGGAGCCGAGCGGTCGAGGGCCACCCGGTCGTGGCCGGCCCGGTCCCGGGGTTTCACGTGAAACACACCCCGATCCCGGCGGCCGCCCATGGCAGGTCGAGCAGCTCGGCCTCCTGCCCCTGACGGGCACCGCCCGGCGGTACGACCGCGAGCGCGTCGGCGGCGGCGATGCCGCGCAGCATCGCCGGGCCGTTGTAGTGCAGCGGCACGGCGTGATCGCCGCGCAGCACGACGGGGATGAGCCGGGTGTCGTGCGGATGCCCGTGCACCGCGTCCTTCAACGGCAGCGTGTACGGCTCGGGGGCCGGGCGGGCGGCGAGGGTCCGCAGCAGGGGCTCGGCGAGCGTGAGCAGACCGGAGACGGCCGCGAGGGGGTTGCCGGGCAGGCCGACGAGGTGCTGCCCTTCCTTGGTGCGGGCCAGCAGCATGGGGTGGCCGGGGCGCACCTTGACGCCGTCGACGAGGAGTTCGGCACCGATGCGGCGCAGGATGGGGTGGACGTGGTCGACGGGGCCGGAGGCGGTGCCGCCGGTGGTGACGATGAGATCGGCGTCGGACGAGGTGACGGCCTTGTGCAGGGCCTTGGCGTCGTCGCCGAGTCGGCGCACCCGGGTGACCTCGGCGCCCAGGGCGCGCAGCCAGGGCGGCAGCATCGGGCCGAGCGCGTCACGGATGAGCCCGTCGTGCGGGAGGCCCTCGGTGAGCAACTCGTCGCCGAGGACCAGGACTTCCGCCCGGGGACGGGGGACCGCGGTGACCGTGTCGTATCCGGCGGCGGCCGCGAGCCCCAGGACGGCGGGGGTGACCAGGGTGCCGACGGGCAGCAGCTGGTCTCCGCTGCGGCATTCCTGGCCGCGCGGGCGGATGTCCTGGCCGTGGACGGTGTCGCGGGTGGGGTGCAGTCGGCCCTTGCCGTCGGTGCGGCCGTGCTCGCTGCGCAGGACGGCGGTGGTGTCCGGCGGGATGCGGGCACCGGTGGCGATCCGTACCGCCTCTCCGTCCGTCAGCGGCTCGGCAGGGCCGTGACCGGCCAGGACGCCCTCCTCCCGGACGTCCCAGGGGCCCGGGCCCGCCACGGCCCAGCCGTCCATCGCGGAGGTGTCGAAGGAGGGGAGGTCGGTGAGGGCGTCGAGGGGGGCGGCGAGGGCGAGGCCCAGGGCGTCCCCGAGGGAGACGGCGACCGGGGCACGGCGGGCACCGGCCCGGGCCGCGCGGGCGGCGGTCTCGCGCGCCTGGGGCCAGGGGGAGGCCTTGTGGTGCCGGTCGTCGCAGGCGTGCCCCGCCTCGGCGGCGGGCGCGGGGACCTGGCCGCCGCGGGTGGGGCCGCCTGCGGCGGGGCCGTTGTCTTCGCGGGGTTCCCTCACGAGGGCGAGCGCCTCCTCGACGTCGAGGTCGTCCGTTTCCTCGGCGTGCTCGGCGTACCCGCCGGTCCGGGTGGCGCGGGCGGTCATCCGGCGTCCGGACCCGGGGCGGGCTGGGCGGGGTTGCTCTCTTCCTCCCAGCGCAGGGCCAGTGCCGCGGCCTTCCGGGCGGCCTCGGCGACCGCCTCGGGGCCGCCCTTGCCCTGGGCCGCGGCATAGCCGACGAGGAAGGTGGTCAGCGGTGCGGCGGGCCTGGCCACGCCGTGCGCGGCATCACGGGCGAGGTCGAGCAGGACGCCGGTGTCGACGTCCAGGTCGATGCCCAGCTCGTCCTTGACTGCGGAGATCCATTCATCCAACACGTGCCCATGCTCCCTGATCCGTGCCCTGGCGGCGGCGATGTCGTCCCAGGTGTCGCAGTCGAAGGAGGCGACGGGGTCCGGGACGCGGGTGAGGTCCAGCGCGCCGGTCAGCCGGCGCAGGGGCAGCCCGGTGAGGCCGCCGTGGGCGTCGGTGAGCGTCGTCAGCTCACGGCGCAGCGCGGCCGTGCGGTACGCGGCCACCAGCGGCTGGTCGCGTCCGTCCGCGTCGGTGAGCAGCACGCCTTCGGCGGCGGTGGTGCGCAGCGCCGCCAGCAGCCGCCCCACGGTGGCCGCTTCGAGGAACGGCAGGTCGGCGGAGAGCAGGACCAGGTGCTCCGCCGTGGTGTGCCGCAGCCCGGCGTCGAGCGCGGCGACCGGCCCGGCGCCCGGGGGTTCCTCGCGGGCCCACCGCACCGGGCGGGCGGTGGCGCGGGGGTCGGCCACGACGACGGTCGTGGCCGCGTCGGCGCAGGCCGCGAGCACCCGGTCGAGCAGTGGGCGTCCCCCGACCCGCAGGCCGGGCTTGTCGGCCCCGCCGAGCCGCCGGGCGGCGCCGCCGGCCAGCACGACGGCGTCGTACGGCAGGGCGGGTCCGGCGGCCGGGAGGTTGTCGGTCACCCTCCGAGTATGTCCTGTGTGTCCTTTCTTCCGGACATCGCGGATGTCACAGGGTGCGCAGCAGTACCGCCGGCTGTTCCACGCAGTCCGCCACGTACCGCAGGAAGCCGCCCGCCGTGCCGCCGTCGCACACCCGGTGGTCGAAGGTGAGCGACAGCTGGACGACCTGGCGTACGGCCAGCTCGCCCTCGTGCACCCAGGGTTTGGGCACGATGCGGCCTACGCCGAGCATGGCCGCCTCGGGGTGGTTGATGATCGGGGTGGAGCCGTCGACGCCGAACACCCCGTAGTTGTTCAACGTGAAGGTGCCGCCGGTGAGTTCCCCGGGCGTCAGCGTCCCGGACCGGGCGGCATCGGTCAGCCGGGCGAACTCGGCGCCGAGGGATTCGGCGTCGCGCGCGTGGGCGTCCCGGACGACCGGTACGACCAGGCCGCGTTCGGTCTGCGCGGCGAACCCGAGGTGGACGTGGTCGAGTCGGACGAGTTCGCGGGCGTCGGTGTCGACGTAGGAGTTCAGCTCGGGGTACCGGGCGAGGGCCGCGGTGCAGATACGGGCGAGCAGTGCGAGCAGGGAGATCTTCGGTCCCGTGCCCGCGTTCATCGCGGCCCGCGCGCGCATGAGCTCGGTGGCGTCGGCGTCGACCCAGCAGGTGGCGTCCGGGATCTCCCGCCGGCTGCGGGAGAGCTTGTCGGCGACGGCACCGCGGACGCCCTTGAGGGGGGTGCGGACGCCGTTGCGGACGGCGGAGGCCGGGGCAGGGGCGGGGGCTTCCTCCGCCACGGGGGCGGGGGCGGCCTTGGTCCGCAGGGCGTTCTCGACATCGGCCCGCAGGATCAGCCCGTCGGGACCGGACCCGCACAGCTGCCGCAGGTCGAGGCCGTTGTCCCGGGCCAGCCGGCGCACCAACGGCGAGATCACGGGGACCGGGCCGTCGACGGGCGCGGTGGCGGATGGCACGGGGGCGGACGGCGCCGGAGCGGGGGCCGTGGCCTTCCCGTCGGCGGCGGCCGACCGCACCCTCCGGCGCCGCGCCGGTGCTTCCGAGGTGCCGTAACCGACCAGGACGTTGCCCGAACCCTCGGTGTTCCCGCCGTCCGCCGGCGGCCCCACCGCCACCGTCAACAGCGGCGCTCCCACCGGCAGTTCCGTGCCCTCCTCGCCGAAGCGGGCGGTGACCACGCCGCCGTACGGGCAGGGGACCTCCACCATCGCCTTGGCCGTCTCGACCTCGACGACCGGCTGGTCGATGGCTACGAGGTCTCCGACCTCGACCAGCCAGCGGACGATCTCTGCCTCGGTCAGCCCCTCCCCGAGGTCGGGGAGCCTGAACTCCAGGCTGTGCATATGAGAAGCGTGTGCCATCAGCCCTCGGCCTCCCACTGAAGACGCGCCACGGCGTCCAGGATCCGGTCGACGCCGGGCAGGTGGTGCCGCTCCAGCATCGGCGGCGGGTAGGGGATGTCGAACCCGGCCACGCGCAGCACCGGCGCCTCCAGATGGTGGAAACAGCGCTCCGTGACACGGGCCGCGATCTCACCGCCCGGTCCGCCGAACCCGCCCGACTCGTGCACGACGACCGCGCGCCCGGTGCGCCGCACCGACGCGGCGACCGTCTCGTCGTCGAACGGCACCAGGGAGCGCAGGTCGACGACTTCGAGGTCCCAGCCCTCGGCCCGTGCCGCCTCGGCGGCCTCGAGGCAGACGGGTACGGACGGCCCGTAGGTGATGAGCGTGGCACTGCGGCCCGTGCGCCGCACCACCGCACGGCCTATCGGCTCAACGGTCCCCGGGTCCTCCGGGTTCCAGGAGTCCTTGGACCAGTACAGCCGCTTGGGCTCGAGGAAGACGACCGGGTCGTCCGAGGCGATGGCCGCGCGCAGCAGTCCGTAGGCGTCGGCGACGGTGGCGGGCGTGACGACATGGAGCCCCGGAGTCGCCATGTAGTACGCCTCGGAGGAGTCGCTGTGGTGCTCGACACCGCCGATGCCGCCGCCGTAGGGGACACGGACGGTGATCGGCAGGGGCATCCGGCCGCGGGTGCGGTTGCGCATCCGCGAGACATGGCTGATCAGCTGTTCGAAGGCGGGGTAGGCGAAGGCGTCGAACTGCATCTCCACGACCGGGCGCAGCCCGTACATGGCCATACCGACGGCCGTGCCGAGGATGCCCGCCTCGGCCAGCGGGGTGTCCGTGCAGCGGTCCTCGCCGAACTCCTTGGCGAGCCCGTCGGTGACCCGGAAGACCCCGCCGAGGGTGCCGACGTCCTCGCCCATGACGTGCACGGCGGGGTCGGCGGCCATCGCGTCGCGCAGCGCGCGCGTGAGGGCCTGTGCCATGGTGGCGGGCTTGACGGCGACGGTGGTCATCGATGACCGCCTTCCTGCTCGGCCTCCAGCTCGGCCCGCAGCAGGTCGCGCTGCTCCCGCAGTTGCGGGGTGGGCTCGGCGTACACGTGGGCGAAGAGGTCCATGGGGTCGAGTTCCGCGTCCCGGTTCATGCGTTCGCGCAGGTCGGCGGCCATCGCCTCGGCGTCCTCGCGCGCGGCGCGTACGCCGTCCCCGTCGAGGAGGCCACGTTCGGTCAGTTCGCGTTCCAGCAGCTGTACGGGGTCGTGTCCGCGCCAGGTCTCCACTTCGGCGTCGCCGCGGTAGCGGGTGGCGTCGTCGGCGTTGGTGTGGGCGTCGATGCGGTACGTCACCGCCTCGACCAGGGTGGGGCCGCCGCCCGCGCGCGCGTGGCGTACGGCGTCGCTGAGGACCTCGTGCACGGCGGCCGCGTCGTTGCCGTCCACCAGGCGGCCCGGCATGCCGTACCCGACGGCCTTGTGGGCCAGGGAGGGGGCGGCGGTCTGCTTGGCGAGCGGGACGGAGATGGCGAAGCCGTTGTTCTGGACCAGGAAGACGACCGGGGCCTGCCAGACGGCTGCGAAGTTCAGCGCCTCGTGGAAGTCGCCCTCGCTGGTGCCGCCGTCGCCGACCAGGGCGAGCGCGACCACGTCGTCGCCCTTGAGGCGGGCGGCGTGGGCGAGGCCGACGGCGTGCGGGAGCTGGGTGGCGAGCGGTGTGCTCAGCGGGGCGACACGGTGCTCGTAGGGGTCGTAGCCGGTGTGCCAGTCACCGCGCAGCAGGGTGAGCGCCTCGACGGGGTCCACGCCGCGGGCCACGGCGGCGAGCGTGTCGCGGTAGCTGGGGAAGAGCCAGTCCTGTTCCGCGAGGGCGAGCGCGGCGGCGACCTCGCAGGCCTCCTGGCCGGTGCTGGAGGGGTAGACGGCGAGCCGGCCCTGCTTGGTGAGCGCGGTGGCCTGCGTGTTGTACCGGCGGCCGCGCACCAGGTGGGCGTAGAGCCGGCGCAGCAGCTCCGGGTCGGCCTCGGCGGCCGCCTCGGTGCCGAGGACGCGGTACGGCTGGGGGTCGGGCAGCAACGGCGCGGGGTCGGTACGGGGCTGCCAAGCGGGCGGCGGCGATGGCCGGTACGCGTCCCGCTGCTCCATGACCGTCATGACGGCACCTCCTCGTGGGAGCGGCTACGGGAGGCGTGTCGTCAGTGACCCGCCTCACCTACCGATTGTTCGGTCGTCGACACATTTTGGCTACGGGGCCCCCGAGGCTGTGGACAAACGGTTCTCCACACCCTGGAATGAACGCAGGTCGTCCACGGCGGGAAGGCGGGGGGACATGGCATCTGAACAAATGGCCGAGAGCCCGGAGGCCGAGAGCCCGGAGTCCGGTGCCACTCTGCCACCGCCGCGTCCGCTGGACGCCATCGACCAGGACATCCTGCGGATGCTCCAGGCGGACGGCCGCGCGTCCATACGGTCGGTCGCCGAGCGGGTCCATGTCTCGCGCGCGAACGCCTACGCGCGCATCAACCGCCTCATCGAGGACGGTGTCATCCGGGGTTTCGGCGCCCGCGTCGACCACGAACGGGCGGGGCACGGCACCTCGGCCTACATCACCCTGAAGATCGTGCAGAACACCTGGCGCACCGTGCGCGAGCAGCTCAGACAGCTGCCGGGCGCCTCGCACATCGCTCTGGTGGGCGGCGACTTCGACGTCCTGCTGCTGGTGCACACGCCGGACAACAGGGCCCTGCGCGAGCTGGTGCTCACCCGGCTCCAGGCCATCCCGGAGGTGCTCAGCACCCGGACGCTGCTGGTGTTCGAGGAAGAGGACCTCGAACCGGAGTCCTGACCGCCCGGCCGGCCGTCAGGACGAGGGCGTCACCGCGATCGCGACCATCAGCCACAGCGCCGGAAGCAGCGCGAAGCCGAGTCCGGCGCCGGCGGCCAGTATGCGCGACGTGCGCAGGGACCGGCGGCGCGGCAGCAGCCAGGCGAGCGCGAGCAGGCCGCACGCCCAGTAGAGGACGCCGCCGAAGGCGCCGGTCTCGTGATGGGAACCGAACCACCGGTACTCCAGGGCGAGGAACGGCAGGCCGAGCAGCGAGGCCACGAGGGGCGCCTTCCACCAGGTCGCGTGACGGCGCGCAGCGGTTCGGATCATGTGCTCCACCCCATCGCCGACAGGCCCGGTGGGACATCCGCTGCGGTACTCATGCCCGCCACGCGCGCGTACTCACGCCGAAGCGTGCCCTCAGTCGGCCTGGCGCAGCCCCGAGAAGACCAGCCGTACCACCGCGTCGGCCACTTCGCGCTCGCCCATGCCGCGGCCGTCCGGCCGGTACCACTCCACGATCGAGTTGATCATGCCGAAGACCAGCCTGGTCGCCAGGCGCACCTCCACGTCGCCGCGCACCTCCCCGTCGTCGGCGGCCGCCTTCAGCAGGTCGGCCACCCGGTGGTCGAAGTCGCGCCGCCGCTCCAGCGCCCAGCGCTCGGTGGCGGTGTTCCCGCGCACGCGCAGCAGCAGCGTCACGTAGGGAAGCTCGGATATCAGTACCTCGACCATGCGCCGGACGACGTACTCCAGGCGGTCCGCGGCCCGCCCCACGCGCGCGCGGTCCTCGTCGAGGATTCCGAAGAGGCCGTCCAGCGCCCGGCTGACGGCGCGGCGCAGCAGCTCCTCCTTGCCGGTCACGTGGTGGTAGATCGACGACTTGGAGATGCCTGCGGCCTTGGACAGGTGCTCCATGGAGGTGCCGTCGTAGCCGCGCTCGTTGAAGACCCGCACGGCGACCGAGAGCAGGGTCTCGGGGGTGTAGGTGTCCCGCTTGGCGGTGGTCATCAGGCGCCCTCCCGCCTCTCGGTGGCGTACGCGTGCCGGTAGAGCGCGAGGGACGGGGCGTAGCGCCCGGAGGGGTCGCGCAGGTGCAGGTCGTCCAGGAGGTCGTAGGCCCAGCCGCGGCCGAGCCTGCGGCTCCACTCGAAGGGGCCGAGGGGGTAGTTGACGCCCAGGCACATCGCGGTGTCGATGTCCTCCTCGGTGGCCACGCCCTTGGCGACGGCGTCGTGCGCGAAGTCGACGATGCGGGCGACCGTACGGGCGACGATCATGCCGGGGGCGTCCCCGATGAGGCTGACGTCCTTGCCGAGCGCCTGGAAGAGGCCGGTGGCCTCCTGGAGGGTCTGCGGGGAGGTGTCCTGGGAGGCGGACAGGGCGATACGGGTGGCCCGGCGGTAGTCGAGGGCGAGGTCGAAGTAGACGACGTCGCGGAACTCCACGGAGGTCTGGCCGTCGGCGAGGACCAGCTGGCCGCCACTGGGCAGGACCAGGCGGGTGCCGTGGTCCTCCTCCTCTTCGCGGACCTGGATGCCCGCCTCGCGGATCAGCGGGAGCAGTTCGGCCGCCGGACCCAGGCCGCCCTCCGCGACGACGTAGGCGGGCGCCTGCGCCTTCTCCGCGGTGTGCGGCTCGGGACGGTCGCCGTCCTCGGCGTAGTCGTACCAGCCGCGGCCCGTCTTGCGGCCGAGGCGGCCGGACTCGACCAGCCGGCGCTGGGCGAGCGACGGCGTGAAGCGGACGTCCTGGAAGAAGGACCGCCACACGGAGTGCGTGACGGACTCGTTGACGTCCTGCCCGATGAGGTCGGTCAGTTCGAACGCTCCCATCCGGAAGCCGCCGCACTCGCGCAGGACGGCGTCGATGGTGGCCGGGTCGGCGGCCTGGGCCTCGTAGACGGCGAAGGCCTCGGCGTAGAAGGGCCGGGCTATGCGGTTGACGATGAAGCCCGGGGTGTCGGCGCAGGCCACCGGGGTCTTCCCCCAGGCGCGGGCGGTCTCGTACGCGCGCGTGGCCGAGGTGACGTCGGTGGCGAACCCGGAGACGACCTCGACCAGCGGCATCAGCGGGGCGGGGTTGAAGAAGTGCAGGCCCACGAACCGTCCGGCGCCCCGCAGTGCGCCGCCGATGGCGGTCACCGAAAGGGAGGAGGTGTTGGTGGCGAGCAGGCAGTCCTCGGCGACGATGTCCTCCAGCTCGCGGAAGAGCTCCTGCTTGACCTCCAGCCGCTCCAGGACGGCCTCGACCACCAGGGCGCAGTCGGCGAGCTCGGCCAGGCTCGCGGCCGGCCGGAGCCGGTCACGGGCGGCGTCCCGTTCGGCGCCGGTGAGCCGGTCCTTCGCCACGAGCCGGTCCAGCCGGGCGCCGATCGCGGCGGCCGCCTCCTGGGCGCGCCCGGGCACGGCGTCGTACAGCCGTACGGGATGGCCCGCGACCAGCGCGACCTGGGCGATGCCCTGGCCCATGGTGCCGGTGCCGACCACGGCCACGGGGCTGCTGAGGTCGAGTGCTGTCATGGGCGCGATCCTCCCGCACGGGGTTTTCCACAGATGCGGCGGACCCCCTTGTCCCGACCGATCGTTCGGTTACTCTAACTCTGTCCGGCTGTTCCTGCCCATGGTTCTGCTGTTTCTGCCCAGGTCATGAGCTCGACGGAGAGCTCTTGAGACGAGGAGTTGGTCCCGCATGGCCGCCGAACTGACCGCGCACGAGCTGATCGCCAAGCACCGGCCCACCCTCGACCAGGCGCTGGAGGCGATCCGCACACGCGCGTACTGGTCCCCGCACCCCGAGCACCCGAAGGCGTACGGCGAGAACGGCAGCCTGGACGCGGCCGCGGGCAAGGCCGCCTTCGACGCCCTCCTCGGCACCCGCCTCGACCTGGGCCAGCCCGGCACCGACGACTGGGTGGGCGGCGAGGTCTCCCCCTACGGCATCGAGCTCGGCGTCACCTACCCGCACGCGGACGTCGACACCCTGCTGCCCGCGATGCGGGCGGGGCAGGGCGCGTGGCGGGACGCGGGCGCGGAGACCCGGGCCGTGGTCTGCCTGGAGATCCTCAAGCGGATCAGCGACCGGACGCACGAGTTCGCGCACGCGGTCATGCACACCTCCGGCCAGGCGTTCATGATGGCGTTCCAGGCCGGCGGCCCGCACGCCCAGGACCGCGGCCTGGAGGCGGTGGCGTACGCCTACGCGGAGCAGGTGCGCACCCCCGACACCGCGGAGTGGACCAAGCCGCAGGGCAAGCGCGACCCGCTGGCCCTCGTCAAGCGCTTCACGCCGGTCCCGCGCGGGACCGCGCTGGTCATCGGCTGCAACACCTTCCCGACGTGGAACGGCTACCCGGGCCTGTTCGCCTCCCTGGCCACCGGCAACGCGGTGCTGGTCAAGCCCCACCCGCGCGCGGTGCTGCCGCTCGCCCTCACCGTCCAGACGGCCCGCCAGGTACTCGCCGAGGCCGGCTTCGACCCGAACCTGGTCGCCCTCGCCGCCGAGCGCCCCGGCGAGGGCATCGCCAAGACGCTGGCCACCCGCCCCGAGATCAGGATCATCGACTACACGGGCTCGACGGCGTTCGGTGACTGGCTGGAGGCCAACGCCCGCCAGGCGCAGGTGTACACGGAGAAGGCCGGCGTCAACACGGTGATCGTGGAGTCGACGGACGACTACAAGGCGATGCTCTCGAATCTGGCCTTCTCGCTGTCCCTGTACAGCGGCCAGATGTGCACCACCCCGCAGAACCTGCTCGTCCCCCGCGACGGCATCCGCACCGACCAGGGTCCCAAGTCCTACGACGAGGTGGTCGCCGACCTCGCGCGTGCGGTCGACGGCCTGCTCGGGGACGACGCGCGCGCGAACGCCCTGCTCGGCGCGATCGTCAACCCGGACGTGAAGGCCCGCCTGGAGGCCGCGGCAGGACTCGGCGAGGTCGCGCTCGCCTCGCGCGAGGTCGCCAACCCGGAGTTCCCGGGCGCGGTCGTCCGCACCCCGGTGATCGTCAAGCTGGACGGCGCGCGGAAGTACTGGGACGGGGCGGATGACGAGGCCGCCTTCATGAACGAGTGCTTCGGCCCCGTCTCCTTCGCCGTCGCCGTCGACTCGGCCGCCGACGCGGTGGAACTGCTGCGGCGCACGGTCCGCGAGAAGGGCGCGATGACGGTCGGCGCCTACACCACCGACGCGCAGGTCGAGCAGGCGATCGAGGAGGCCTGCCTGGAGGAGGCCGCCCAGCTGTCGCTCAACCTCACCGGCGGGGTGTACGTGAACCAGACGGCCGCCTTCTCCGACTTCCACGGCTCCGGCGGCAACCCGGCGGCCAACGCGGCCCTGTGCGACGGCGCCTTCGTGGCGGGCCGCTTCCGGGTGGTGGAGGTCCGCCGGGAGGTCTAGGGCCTCTCGTCCGGAACAGGCCGGCTCAGGCGGGCGCGCCCCCGGTGGCGCTCCAGTGGTACAGCGTCATGGCCACACTGGTCGCGAGGTTGTAGCTGGAGACCTGGGGGCGCATCGGCAGGGACACCAGGTGGTCGGTACGGGCGCGCAGCTCGGCGGACAGCCCGCTGCGCTCCGAGCCGAAGGCGAGCACCGCGTCGTCCGGCAGCTTCATGCCCCGCAGGTCCTCGCCCTCCGGGTCGAGGGCGAACAGGGGGCCGGGCGGCAGTTCGGTGACGGTCAGCCGCTCCACGGCGGTCGCGAAGTGCAGCCCCGCCCCACCGCGCACCACCGTGGGATGCCACGGGTCGAGGGTGCCCGTGGTGACGACGCCGGTCGCCCCGAAGCCGGCGGCCAGGCGGATGACGGCCCCCGCGTTTCCGAGATTGCGCGGGTTGTCGAGGACCACGACGGGCGCGCTGCGCGGAGCGTGCGCCAGCTTCTCCAGGTTGGCCGCACGGGACGGCCGTACGGCCAGGGCGGCCACGCCGGTGGGGTGCGGGCGCGGCACGAGGGTGGCGTACGTCGCCTCCGGCACCTCGGCCAGGAGGGTGCCCAGCGTGTCCCGGACGTCCGGGGCCAGCTCGTCGGCGAGGGCGAGCGCCGCCGACCGGTCGGTGGTGACCGCGACCGGTACCCCGGCCCCGAAACGCAGCGCGTGCTTGAGGGCGTGGAAGCCGTCGAGCAGCACACAGGCGGCGGCGCGCTCGCGCCAGCGGGTCACGGGGCCGGTCATGCCCCGAAGCCTACGCGGGCGGTCTCACCGTCCTCCGACAGGTGCGGCGGGGGCAGGTCCCGGCCGCCGCGCCGCATCAGCCGCTCACGCGCGCGTGCCGCCCAGCCACCGAGCCGGAGCAGGAAGGACGTCGGCAGGAACACCGAGTCCGCGGCGATCATCGCCAGCGAGAAGAAGGGCAGCCCGAGGACGACCGCGATCACGGCGTGCTCGGTCATCATCACGGCCAGCAGCACGTTCTTGACCCGCCGGTTGAACAGCGTGAACGGGAAGGCGACCTGCGCGACGACCGTCCCGTACGTCACCAGCATGAGCAGGGTGCCGTTGGCCGACAGTAGATCGGCGAGGGCGGGCCAGGGCGAGAAGTAGTCCAGGTGCAGCGGGTAGTAGACGGCCGTGCCGTCCTGCCAGCGCGAGCCCTGGATCTTGTACCAGCCGGCCGTGGCGTAGATCAGGCAGGCCTCCGCCATGATCACGAAGAGGGCGCCGTTGTGCACGATGTTGGCGACCACGTCCAGCAGGATCCGGGGCTCCGCGGAGCGCGCCCGGCGCCCCACCACCCACCACAGGCCCTGCACCAGCCAGACCGTCCACAGCAGCACGGGGACGAACAGGTCGCTGTGCATGCTGCCGGTCAGTGTCACCACGGCCAGCGCGAGACCGAGCACCCCCCACAGCAGGGGGCCGACCCGGTCGGCCACCCGCTCCCCGCGCGCGCGTGCCGCCGCCGCGCGCCGGGCCCGCCGCGCGTCCAAGGACCACACCTGGCCGCAACGGGTGAACACCAGGTAGATCGACATCAGGTGCAGCACGTTGTCGCCGCCGTCGCCCACGAACACGCTGCGGTTCTGGAGGGAGAGCACGCCGACCATGAACAGTACGGACGCCGTGCGGGTGCGCCAGCCCAGCAGGAGCAGGGCGCTCGCGACGACGGCGAGCACGTAGAACGCCTCGAACCAGGGCCGCCCGTCCGTCCACATCAGCGCCGAGAAGGCGCCGTTGTCCGAGGTCAGGCGGTGGGCCATGGCCCAGCTCCAGGGACCGTCGGGGCCGTAGAGCTGCTCACGGTGGGGGAACTCGCGCAACAGGAACAGCAGCCAGGTCCCGGCGGAGCCGATGCGGATCACGGCGGACTGGTAGGGGCCGAGGGCCGACTCGGTGACGCGGGCGACACCGCGGGAGACCGACAGCGCCAGACGGTTCACCGCACACCCCCGGCCGCCTCGTCGTGCGTCACCGTCCACCAGGGCAGCACCCGGTAGACCGGGGTGTCGGAGACCTGCTCGTGACTCCATGAGGGCGGCGGCACGTTGGTCGTGCGGGAGCGGACCTCCACGCGGCGGATCACGCCCTCCCGGCCGATGCCGTCCTCGGCGTACAGACGCCGGACCACGATGCGGCGCAGATACTGCTCGGAGAGGGAGCCGCGCAGGCCCACCGGACGGTTGTCGGGGCCGTGCGTGGAGCCGAAGAAGTCCCAGGCCCGGCGCAGCTCGTTCTGCCGGGTGTGGCTGGGCAGCAGACTGCCGTCTATCGCCTCGCCGTCCTGCGCGGACAGGTCGTACCACCCCGTGGCCGTGACCGTGCCGTCCGCCGCCCGGACCTCGGCGCGGACCTGCACCGCGATGTTCTGCTGAAGCGGATTCGGCGCGAACAGTTTCCAGTTCTGCTCGAACTCCGGGTAGATCCACTCGTCGATCGCCCGGCCGTGCTGCTTCGTCACCGTGTTCGCCGGCGCGACGTGCAGGAACACCATGCCGAGATGCACGCCGACGGCCACCGCGACGACCGCCACCGCGAGGGCGGCGCCGACCTGGTAACGGAGGGAGAGCGCGGCCAGGCCGGTGCGCGGACGGTTCTCCAGCTCCTCCTGCCCCTCCTGCTCCTCCGGCTCCTCCTGCTCCTCTGGCTCCTCCGGCTCCTCCTGCTCCTCTGGCTCCTCCGGCTCCTCCTGCTCCTCTGGCTCCTCCTGCTCCGTCCGCTCCTTCTGCCCGTTCTGCTCCTCGGCCGATCCGCCGGGGCCTGACGGCCCGGGCCGGTGACGCGTCCCGCCCGGGCCGTCAGGCCCCGGCGGGGCCGTCGAGTCCTCGTCGTACGCGTCCATGCCGCCCCGTTCCCTGTCACCGCCGTATGGCCCATGGACACCGCACGTCTCGTCGGCGCCCGCACGGAACGGTACTCAGCCTCACCCGTCCGGCGCAGCCCCGAGGCACTCCCGATGCGGTACGGCACGGTGGGGCACAGCGTGACGAGCGAGGTTGTCCACAGGCTGTGGGGGCGATTTTCCACAGCGGTTGACACCTCGCGGCGCCTCGCCCCACCATTGAATCCACACGGACCGAACGATCGGTCGGGAGAGTGCTCCAGCAGAGCCCGAGGTCAGGGGGACCGCATGGCCACAGCAGCCGCGCAGCCAACCGTCGGCACGGAGGCGTACGAGCGCGCCTTCGACGCCGCCGTGGCCGCGGACGAGCGCATCGAGCCGCGCGACTGGATGCCCGACGCCTACCGCGCGACCCTGGTCAGGCAGATCGCCCAGCACGCCCACTCCGAGATCATCGGCATGCAGCCGGAGGCCAACTGGATCACCCGCGCCCCCTCGCTGCGCCGCAAGGCCATCCTCATGGCCAAGGTCCAGGACGAGGCGGGCCACGGCCTGTACCTGTACAGCGCCGCCGAGACCCTCGGCACCAGCCGGGAGGAACTCCTCGACAAGCTGCACAGCGGCCGCCAGAAGTACTCCTCGATCTTCAACTACCCCACCCTGACCTGGGCCGACGTCGGTGCGATCGGCTGGCTCGTGGACGGCGCCGCCATCACCAACCAGGTGCCCCTGTGCCGCTGCTCCTACGGTCCGTACGCGCGCGCGATGGTCCGCGTCTGCAAGGAGGAGTCCTTCCACCAGCGCCAGGGGTACGAACTGCTGCTCGCCCTCAGCCGCGGCACGCCGGAGCAGCACGCGATGGCGCAGGACGCCGTGGACCGCTGGTGGTGGCCGTCCCTGATGATGTTCGGTCCGCCCGACGACGCCTCACGGCATTCCGCGCAGTCGATGGCGTGGAAGATCAAGCGCCACTCCAACGACGAGCTGCGCCAGCGCTTCGTCGACATCTGCGTCCCGCAGGCCGAGTCGCTGGGCCTGACCCTGCCGGACCCGGACCTGAAGTGGAACGAGGAACGCGGGCACCACGACTTCGGCGACATCGACTGGACGGAGTTCCAGGAGGTCCTGGCGGGCAACGGCCCGTGCAACGAACAGCGGATCACCCAGCGCCGCCGCGCACACGACGAGGGCGCGTGGGTACGGGAGGCGGCCGCGGCGTACGCGGCCAAGCACACCGGTGAGAAGCACCCCGGTGGGACAGGAGCGAGCCGAGCATGACCACCACCGACTGGCCCTTGTGGGAGGTCTTCGTGCGCTCCCGCCGCGGGCTCTCCCACACCCACGCCGGCAGCCTGCACGCCCCGGACGCGGAGCTGGCCCTGCGCAACGCCCGCGATCTGTACACCCGGCGCGGCGAGGGCGTCTCCATATGGGTCGTCCCCGCCTCCGCGATCACGGCGTCCTCCCCCGACGAGAAGGACCCGTTCTTCGAACCGGCCGCCGACAAGCCGTACCGGCACCCGACCTTCTTCGACATCCCGGAGGGGGTGAAGCACCTGTGACGGCGACCACCGTGCCCATGACAGCCGCCCTCGCCCTCGGCGACGACGCCCTGGTGCTCTCCCACCGCCTGGGCGAATGGGCGGGCCACGCGCCCGTCCTGGAGGAGGAGGTCGCCCTCGCCAACATCGCGCTGGACCTGCTGGGCCAGGCCCGGGTCCTGCTGTCGATGGCCGGGGACGAGGACGAACTGGCCTACCTGCGCGAGGAACGCGCCTTCACCAACCTCCAGCTCGTGGAGCAGCCGAACGGCGACTTCGCGCACACCATCGTCCGCCAGCTGTACTTCTCGACCTACCAGCACCTGCTCTACGGCGAACTGGCCGCCGGGAGCGGGCCGTTCGCCCCGCTCGCGGCGAAGGCCGTCAAGGAGGTCGCCTACCACCGCGACCACGCCGAGCAGTGGACCCTGCGACTCGGCGACGGCACGGAGGCCAGTCACGAGCGGATGCGGCGGGCGTGCGCGGCGCTGTGGCGGTTCACCGGGGAGATGTTCCAGCCGGTGGAGGGTGTGGACGTCGACCGGGCGGCCCTGGAGGCGGCCTGGCTGGAGTCGGTCGGGGACGTGCTGCGCCGGGCCACCCTGACGGTGCCCGAGGGGCCGAGGGCCGGGGGGTGGTCGGCGGGCGCCGGCCGTCAGGGACTGCACACCGAGCCGTTCGGGCGGATGCTCGCCGAGATGCAGCACCTGCACCGCAGCCATCCGGGGGCGTCATGGTGACCGCGACGACCCCCCTGGAGACCGAGCTGCTCCGCCTCGCGGGCTCCGTCCCCGACCCCGAACTGCCCGTGCTCACCCTCCAGGAGCTGGGCGTGGTGCGCGCGGTGCGGGTGCGCGGCACGGACGCCGTGGAGGTCGAGCTGACGCCGACCTACACCGGCTGCCCGGCGATCGAGGCGATGTCGCTGGACATAGAGCGGGTGCTGCGCGAGCACGGCATGCGGGAGGTCACGGTACGCACGGTGCTCACGCCCGCCTGGTCGACGGACGACATCTCCGACGAAGGGCGGCGCAAGCTGCGGGACTTCGGGATAGCGCCCCCGCGGGCGGGACGGGACGCCGGACCGGTGGCCCTGGAGCTGGGGCCGACCCGCACCCGCACCGGCCGACCCGACGCGGCCGACGCGATGCCCGCGACCGACCCCGTCCGCTGCCCGCACTGCGGATCCGCGGACACCGAGCTGCTGAGCCGGTTCTCGTCCACCGCCTGCAAGGCGCTGCGCCGCTGTCTGGCCTGCCGGGAACCGTTCGACCACTTCAAGGAGCTGTGATGGCCCGCTTCCACCCGCTCCCGGTGGCCGCGGTCGACCGGCTCACCGACGACTCCGTGGCCCTCACCTTCACCGTCCCGCCGGAGCTGCGCGAGGAGTACCGGCACGCGCCGGGCCAGCACCTCGCGCTGCGGCGCCGGGCCGACGGGGTCGAGATACGGCGGACGTACTCGATCTGCTCACCGGCGCCGGATCCCGGCGGCGAGGGGCCGCGCACCCTGAAGGTCGGGGTACGGCTGGTCGAGGCCGGGGCGTTCTCGACGTACGCGCTGAAGGAGGTGAACGTCGGGGACGAGCTGGAGGTGATGACCCCGGCCGGGCGGTTCACCCTCGACCCCGCGCCCGGACTGTACGCCGCGGTCGTCGGCGGCAGCGGGATCACCCCCGTGCTGTCGATCGTCTCCACACTGCTTGCGCGCGAGCCCCGCGCCCGGTTCTGCCTGATACGCAGCGACCGCACGGCCTCCTCCACGATGTTCCTGGAGGAGGTCGCCGACCTGAAGGACCGTTACCCGGAGCGGTTGCAGCTGGTTACGGTGCTGTCCCGGGAGGAGCAGCAGGCGGGGCTGCCGTCCGGGCGGCTGGATCAGGAGCGGCTGACAGGACTGCTGCCGGCGCTGTTGCCGGTGGGCGAGGTGGCGGGCTGGTTCCTGTGCGGGCCCTACGGGCTGGTGCAGGGCGCGGAGCGGGCACTGCGCGGGCTCGGGGTGGACCGGACCCGGATCCACGAGGAGATCTTCCACGTGGACGCGGGCGCCGCGCCGGCGACGGTCACCGTGGCCCCCGAGCACAGCACCGTGACCGCCCGGCTCGACGGGCGCGGCGGCACCTGGCCGGTCCGGGACGGCGAATCGCTCCTGGAGACGGTGCTGCGCAACCGGCCCGACGCGCCCTACGCCTGCAAGGGCGGGGTGTGCGGAACATGCCGGGCCTTCCTGGTCGCGGGCGAGGTGCGCATGGACCGCAACTTCGCGCTGGAGGCGGAGGAGACGGAGGCCGGGTATGTGCTGGCCTGCCAGTCGCACCCGGTGACGGAGAAGGTGGAGCTGGACTTCGACCGCTGAAGCACCGGCCGGGGCAGACCGCACTGTTCCCTTGAAGCACTGTTCCCTTGAAGTACCGTTCCCTTCTTCTAGAACCTGTTCTATCTTGACGGACCGTCAGATCAGCACCGTCGTACGGGCGGATCCGCCGGGAGGACAGGACCGTGGACTTCACCTTCACCGAGGAGCAGTTGGCGGCGGCCGAGGCGGCCAGGGGGGTGTTCGCCGGGGCCGCGCCGGACGCGGTGCCGAGTCCCGCACTGACCGCGGGTGCCGTGGCCGAGGACTTCGACCGGACGCTGTGGTCCAGGCTCGCCGACGCGGACCTGCTGAGCCTGCTGCTCGACGCCGAGCACGGCGGCGCGGGCCTGGACGCCATCGCGCTGTGCCAGGTGCTGCGGGAGTCCGCGAAGGTGCTGGCGCGGGTGCCGCTGCTGGAGAGCAGCGCGGCGGCCGCGGCCGTACAGGCCCACGGCGGCGAGGAGTTGCGGTCCCGGCTGCTGCCGCGTGCCGGGCGGGGCGAGCTCGTGCTCACCGTCGCGGCGCACGGACGCACCGGTCACGATCCGGCCGAACTCGCCGTGACGGCACGGCGGGACGGCGAGGCATGGGTGCTGGAAGGGGTGCAGACCGGGGTGGCGTGGGCGTACGGCGCCGACCTCATCGTCGTACCGGCGCACACCGATGCCGACCGGACCGTCCTCGCGCTGGTCCCCCCGGGCCACGACGGCGTCGTGCTCGCCGAGCAGGTCTCCACCTCCGGGGAGCGGCTGGGCGAACTGCGTCTGCGGTCCGCGCGGATCCTGGCCGGGGACGTCATCGAGGCCGACGGCGCCTGGGAGTGGCTGCGCGCGCTGCTGGCCACCGGGACGTGCGCGCTCGCCCTCGGGCTGGGCGAGCGGGTGCTGCGGATGACCAGCGACTACACCGGCAGGCGTGAGCAGTTCGGCCACCCGATCGCGACCTTCCAGGCGGTCGCCGTGCAGTCCGCCGACCGGTACATCGACCTGCGGGCCATGGAGGCCACGCTGTGGCAGGCCGCATGGCGCATCGCCTCGGGCGCGCCGGGCACACTGCCCGCCGCCGGGGACGTGGCCGTGGCGAAGATCTGGGCCGCGGAGGGCGTACGGCGGGTCGTGCAGACCGCGCAGCACCTGCACGGCGGGTTCGGCGCCGACACCGACTACCCCCTGCACCGCTACCACGCCTGGGCCAAGCAGCTGGAGCTGTCGCTCGGTCCGGCGGCGGCGTACGAGGAGACGCTGGGCGACCTGCTGGCCACCCATCCCCTGGGCTGACCGCCCGGCCCGGCGGTGAAGCTACAGCACGTGCCCGGGCTGTCCCTGATCCGTGACGACGGGACGGCCCGCGGCCGCCCACACCTGCATGCCGCCGTCCACGTTGACCGCGTCGAGGCCCTGCTGCACCAGATACATCGTGACCTGGGCGGAACGGCCACCGGAGCGGCAGATCACATGGACCCGGCCGTCCTGCGGAGCGGCCTCGGTCAGCTCACCGTACCGGGCCACGAACTCACTGATGGGGATGTGCAGCGCCCCCTCGGCGTGACCCGCCTGCCACTCGTCGTCCTCCCGGACGTCCAGCAGGAAGTCGTCGTCCTTGAGGTCCGAGACCTCGACCGTGGGCACACCAGCTCCGAAACTCATGCAGCCGACGCTACCCGAAGAGGCTCCCGGAACCATCCGGGCTACTCCTGCGCGAGCAGCTCCGCCAGCTCCGCCTCCCGCTCCGCCACGTCCTTGCGGAGCTTCTCGGCGATCTCCTCCAGGAGGGCGTCGGGGTCGTCGGGGGCCAGGCGGAGCATCGAGGCGATCGCACTGTCCTCCAGTTCGCGGGCGACCAGGGCTAGCAGTTCCTTGCGCTCGGCCAGCCACTCCAGGCGGGCGTAGAGCTCCTCGCTGCGACTGGGGAGCCGCTCGGCGAGCGCCGGCCCCGCGGCCCACTCCTCGGCCAGCTCCCGCAGCAGCGTCTCGTCGCCACGGGCGTAGGCGGCGTTGACGCGGGTGAGGAACTCCTCGCGCCGCGCCCGCTCGGGCTCCTCCTGCGCCAGGTCCGGGTGGGCCTTGCGGGCCAGCTCGCGGTAGAGCTTGCGGGCCTCCTCGCTGGGGCGGACCCGCTGCGGGGGCCGTACCTCCTGCTCGGTGAGCATCGCGGCGGCCTCCGGGAACAGCCCGTGGCCGTCCATCCAGCCGTGCAGCAGTTCCTCGACACCCGGGATGGGCATCACCCGGGCCCGCGCCTCCTCGGCCCGCCGCACGTCCTCGGGATCACCGGTGCGAGCGGCCCTGGCCTCGGCGATCCGCGCCTCCAGTTCCTCGAGCCTGGCGTACATCGGGCCGAGCCGCTGCTCGTGCAGCCGGGAGAAGTTCTCGACCTCGACGCGGAAGGTCTCCACCGCGATCTCGAACTCGATCAGGGCCTGCTCGGCGGCCCGCACGGCCCGCTCGAGCCGCTCCTCGGGCCGGGGCGGCTGGGACTGCTCAGCTTCCGGGGTCGTCACCCGACCAGCGTAGGCCACCAGCCCCCGGCCCCGGCCCACCTCTCAGCCCACCCCACTGAGGTCCTGGTCATCCACTGCGAAAGCGCCTCCCGCCGCCGATCGGACACCCCGGACGAGACGCCTGCCGCCGAGCCGGGACCGCCGAGCCGGGGCCGGGGGCTGGTGGCCTACGACGGTCGGCCCCGGGACCCGTGCGGCGTCCGCAGCCCGCCCCGTGCCAAGTGCCCTGCCTCACACGCCCAGCTCCGCCGCTATCCGCCCCGACCGCACCGCCGCCACCAGATCCGCGTGGTCCGCCTCCGTGCGGTCGGCGTAGGCGACCGCGAACGCGGCCATGGCCTCGTCCAGTTCCTCGTTCTTGCCGCAGTAGCCGGCGATCAGACGGGGATCGGCACTGTGGGAGTGGGCGCGGGCCAGCAGGGCACCGGTCATCCGGCCGTAGTCGTCGACCTGGTCGGCGGCGAGCGCGGCGGGATCGACACTGCCCTTGCGGTTGCGGAACTGCCGCACCTGGAACGGCCGCCCGTCCACCGTCGTCCAGCCCAGCAGGATGTCGCTGACGACCTGCATGCGCTTCTGGCCCAGCACCACCCGCCGGCCCTCGTGGTCGACGGCCGGCGCTTCGAACCCGGCCGTCGCCAGGTGCGGGACCAGCGCGGAGGGACGGGCCTCCTTCACCTGGAGGACCAGTGGTTCGCCGCGGTGGTCCAGGAGCAGCACGACGTACGACCGGGTGCCCACGCTGCCCGTGCCGACCACCCGGAACGCGACGTCGTGCACCGTGTGGCGGGCCAGCAGCGGCAGGCGGTCCTCGGAAAGGGTCGTGACGTACCGCTCCAGGGACGCCGCCACCGCCGCGGCCTCCGCGTCCGGGATGCGGCGCAGCACCGGCGAGGCGTCTACGAAGCGGCGCCCGCCGTCCTCGGCGGCCTCGGTCGACTTGGCCGCGAACCGCCCGCTGGTGTTGGCCCGCGCCTTCTCGGAGACCCGCTCCAGCGTGCCGAGCAGATCGTGCGCGTCGGTGTGCGAGACCAGTTCCTCGTCAGCGATGGCGTTCCAGGCGTCCAGCACCGGCAGCTTGGCGAGCAGCCGCATGGTGCGCCGGTAGGCGCCCACCGCGCCGTGTGCCGCCAGACGGCACGTGTCCTCGTCGGCGCCCGCCTCCCGGCCGGCCAGTACCAGCGAGGCGGCGAGCCGCTTGAGGTCCCACTCCCAGGGGCCGTGCACCGTCTCGTCGAAGTCGTTGAGGTCGATGACCAGACCGCCTCGCGCGTCCCCGTACAGCCCGAAGTTGGCCGCGTGCGCGTCACCGCATATCTGGGTGCCTATGCGGGTCGTGGGAGTGCGGGCGAGGTCGTACGCCATGAGGCCCGCCGAGCCCCGCAGGAACGCGAACGGTGTCGCCGCCATCCTGCCGACCCGGATCGGGGTGAGTTCCGGGATGCGGCCGAGGCTCGACTCCTCCACGGCGCTGACCGCGTCCGGGCGCGAGCCGCCGAGCTCCAGGGCGCTGTGCGCGCGGCGCGGGACGCTCGCCCGCAGCGCCTTGCCCTCCGCCTTCGGCGAACCCTCCGCCGGCCAGTCGGCGAACCCCCGCACCCGCGGCAGCCGGCGCGCCGCTCCGGTCTCCGTCCCCACCACTCCAGCACCGGTCTCGGTCATCGCGACCGCCTCCCCCGAACCCACTCGTACGAACATCAACGCCTGCCGACCGTACAGCCGGTGGCCGAAACGCGTCAGGCCCTGTGGACAACTCCGAGCCTGTGGAAAACCCGCCGGTCCCGCCGGTCGCACCACCGGTCGGACCGCCGGTCGAACCGCCCGCCGGGGGACGTCCTCACCCGCGCAGATACGCCAGCACCGCCAGCACCCTCCGGTGCGTCTCCTCGGCGGGCGGCAGGTCCAGCTTGGTGAGGATGCTGCCGATGTGCTTGCCGACGGCCGCCTCGGAGACCACCAGGTGCCGGGCGACCGCGCTGTTCGACCTGCCCTCGGCGATCAGCGCGAGCACCTCCCGCTCGCGCGGGGTGAGCCGTTGCAGCGGATCCCGGCGCCGGCGCAGCAGTTGCCGTACGACCTCGGGGTCGACCACCGTGCCGCCGGACGCGACCTCCTCCAGCGCCGAGACGAACTCCTCGACCTGTCCGACACGGTCCTTCAGCAGGTAGCCGACGCCCGTTCCGTCGCCGGAGTCGAGCAGGTCGGAGGCGTAGGCCCGCTGCACGTACTGGCTCAGTACGAGGACGGGCAGCGTGGGCCGGTGCTCGCGCAGCCGGACCGCCGTGTGCAGGCCCTCGTCCTGGAAGCCGGGGGGCATGCGGACGTCCGTCACCACGATGTCCGGGCGGTGCTCGGCCACCGCGGCGACGAGCGCCTCCGCTTCGCCGACGGCCGCCGCGACCTCGTGGCCGAAACGGGTCAGCAGGCCGGTCAGGCCCTCCCGCAGCAGCACGCTGTCCTCGGCCAGCACTACGCGCAGCGCTCGGCCCCCTCCCGGGGCGGGCGTGGCCGGCAAGGTTCGCAAGGAATCTCCACACGCAGCAGGGTCGGTCCGCCCACGGGGCTGGACAGGGAGAGTGTGCCATCGAGGACCGACACCCGGTCGGCGAGTCCGGTCAGCCCGCTGCCCCGGCCGGCCTCGGCGCCGCCCCGGCCGTCGTCGCGCACCCGCAGGACCAGCCGCCCGGCGCGGTGTTCGCCGCTCACGCGCGCGCGGGTGGCCGCGCTGTGCCGGTCGACGTTGGCGAGGGCCTCGCACACCACGAAGTACGCGGCCGCCTCGACCGGTCGGGGCAGCCGTCCGGGCAGTTCCAGGTCCACGTCGACGGGGATCGCGCAGCGGTCCGCCGCGTCGGCGACGGCGGCCTCCAGACCGTAGTCGGCGAGGACCTTGGGGTGGATGCCGTGGATCAGCTCGCGGAGTTGGGCCAGCGCGGTGCCGGCCTCCTGGTGGGCCTTGGCGAGTTGGTCGGCGAGGGGCCCGGGCGGGGCGTCCAGGCGGGCCAGGCCGAGCGTCATCGTCAGGGCGACCAGGCGCTGTTGGGCACCGTCGTGCAGATCGCGCTCGATGCGCCGCCGTTCGGCTTCGAAGGCGTCCACCAACCGCGCGCGGGAGCGGGTGAGTTCGGTCACCGTCTCACTCGGCTCGGGGGACAGCAGCAGCCGCGCCAGGGCGGCCCGGGCGCCCGCCGTGACGCCCAGCGCATAGGCGCCCGCGGCCAGCAGGACGAGGCCGAGCACGGCCACCCCGCACGCCTCCGGCCAGCCGGTCACCGTCCACTGCTTGAGCACTTTCGCCTCACGGCCCTCACCGACGGTGGCCATCAACAGCGGGGTGGCGACGAGGGACAGCGGCCCGCCCAGGGCGACGCCGGCCGCGAGCGCGTCGACCGGCCACAGCAGGCCCGCGAACAGCAGCGCGTACCCGAGCTCGCGCCACGTGGCCCGCTCCCGCAGCCGCGTCACCAGCCAGGCCCGCAACCCGGCGGCCGCCGGCGCCCGGTGCGGGTCGGCGACCGGCACGGCATCGACCAGGCGCAGCCTGCGCCGCTCCACCGCGGCCACCCAGATCCCCGCGAGGGCGGTGGCGAGCAGCAGCGGCAGCCCCACGAGCACGACCGCCAGGACACCGCCGGCCACCGCCGTGACCGCGAGCAGCACGAGGGTGACGGCGCCGGTCAGCGCGCCGGAGAGCAGGTAGAGGGCCGAGCGCCACGGCCAGGCCGACAGCGGGAAGCCGGGCCGGGCCATGGCCTGCCACACGTTCCGAGGGGGCTGCATGCGGATCACCGTAGGAGGCCGGTGCGGCCCGGACCATCCGTCCAGGCAGGGGAGTCGGGGTATGCCTGGCCCTACCCCGGTTCTCGGTCCTGCCGCACTGCGCCGAGGGGGCCGCCGACGGTTTCGTGGAGCCACCAGATGGAGCCACCCGATGAAGCCACCAGGTGGAGCCACCGATTCATGGCGCCGTCGACCGGCGACGACCCCAGGGGGACCGATGAGCACCGACGCGATCACGCTACGGGCGGTCAGCAGGCAATACGGCACGGGCGACGGGACGGTGACCGGGCTCGACGGGGTCACCCTCGGCTTCCCGCGCGGCAGCTTCACCGCCGTCATGGGCCCCTCCGGCTCGGGCAAGTCGACGCTGTTGCAGTGCGCGGCGGGGCTGGACCGGCCCACCTCCGGGTCGGTGAGGGTCGGCGGGACCGAACTCGCGGGGCTGAGCGAGAGACGGCTGACCCTGTTGCGGCGCGACCGCATCGGGTTCGTCTTCCAGGCGTTCAACCTGCTGCCGTCCCTGACCGCCGAACAGAACGTGGCCCTCCCCCTGCGCCTGGCCGGCCGCCGCCCCTCCCGCGCGCGGGTCCGCGAGGCGCTCGACCGGGTCGGCCTCGCCGACCGCGCCCGGCACCACCCGGGCGAACTGTCCGGCGGCCAGCAACAGCGGGTCGCCCTGGCCCGCGCCCTCATCACCCGCCCCGAGGTGCTCTTCGGCGACGAACCGACCGGCGCCCTCGACTCCCGCACCGGCCGCGAAGTACTGCGACTGCTGCGCGACATGGTCGACCAGGACGGCCGGACCGTGGTCATGGTCACCCACGACCCGGTGGCCGCCGCCTGCGCGGACCGCGTGGTCTTCCTCGTCGACGGCCGCCTCACCGGCGAACTCGACGGCGCGGACGCGGGCCGGATCGCCGCCCGCATGACCGGACTGGAGGGCGCCGCGTGCTGACCCTCGCCCTGAGCACCCTGCGCACCCGCTGGACCACCTTCACCGGCGGCTTCATCGCCCTCTTCCTCGGTGTCACCCTCCTCACCGTGACGGGCCTGACCCTCGCCGCGTCCCTGCACGCACCCCACCGCGCCCCCGAGCGGTTCGCCGCCGCGCCGGTCGTGGTCAAGGGGGCGGACACCCTGCGCGTGGCCACCCCGGCCGGGGACCGGGTGCGGAAACTCGCCCGGCCGCGCCCCGTCCCCGCGGCGGCCATCACCCGATTGAGGGAGCTGGGAACCGTCGTCGAGGACCGCTCGTTCCCCGTACGAGCGGACAGCGGACCCGGCGATCTGGTCGGCCACCCCTGGTCCACGGCCGCGTTCGCTCCGTACACCCTCACCGCGGGCCGCGCGCCCCGTACCGCGGACGAGGTCGTCACCAGCGGCCGCTGGGCGCGTCCGGGCGAGCGCGTCCGCACCGGCCACGGCACCGTCCGGGTCGTCGGAACCGTCACCGCACGCAACGACTTCGAGCACGCCGTCTTCTACACCGACGCCCGGGCCGCCCGACTCTCCCCGACCAGCACCCAGTTGACCGTCGACGCCGACCCCGCAGCCGTACAGGAGGTGATACGAACCACAGAGGGCGCCCACGGCACCCACAACACCCACGGCACGGACGTCCAGGTCCTCACCGGCGACGCCCGCCGCCTCGCCGACGCCGACCCCGACCGGGACCGCGACGCCCTCACCGCGCTGAACGCCCTGTTCGGCACGGCCGGCGGGGTCACCGCCTTCGTGTCGGTGTTCGTCGTGGCCTCCACCTTCGCCTTCTGCGTCACCCTGCGGCGCCGGGAGTTCGGGCTGCTGCGCGCCGTCGGGGCGAGTGCCGGGCAGATCCGCCGGACGGTGCTCGCCGAGGCCCTGACGGTCGGCGTGCTCGCCTCGGCGGCCGGCTGCGCGGCCGGCGCGTACGGGGCGCCCTGGCTCGCCGGACGGGTCGTCGACGAGGGTCTCGCCCCGCGCTGGTTCACGATCGGCGACAGTGTCTGGCCGTACCACCTGGCCTTCTGGACGGGCCTGCTGGTCGCGGTGTGCGGGGCGCTGGCCGCCTCCTGGCGGGCGGGGCGCACCGGGCCGCTCCAGGCGCTGCGCCGGGCGTCCGTGGACGGCCGGGTGATGACCGCCAGCCGGTGGCTGTGCGGTACGGCACTGCTGCTGACGGCCGCCGCCACACTGTGCCTGACCCTGGCCGGCGACCCGGGCGACCTGCTGCACCGCAAGTCGTACGTGAGCCGACCCATGCTGCTGATCACCGCGGTCGCGCTGCTCACACCCGCCGTGGTGCGGCCCGTGGTGCGTGCGCTGGTCCGGCTGCCCGGCGTCACCGGCATGCTGGTGCGGCAGAGCGCGGCCGCCGATGTGCGGCGCACCGCCGCGGTCGCCGCCCCGGTGCTGGTCACCGTCGCTCTCGCGGGCTCACTGCTGGGCGCCACCGCGACGCTGAACGCGACGAAGGCCGCCGAGACGCGCGCCCGGACGACCGCCGCGTTCGTGATCACCCCGGACGCCCGGGCCGACGCGCCAAGCGACGGCCCGGCCGACGGACCGGCCGACGGCGTGGGCTTCGACACGGCGACGCTCAGCCGCCTGCGCGCGGTGCCCGGCGCTCGCGTGACGGCGATCTCCTCGACCGCGGTGTACGTCCTCGAGGACGGCGTGGCACTGATCAGATCCGAGGCCCACGCCGCCGACCCGGCACGGCTGGCCGCCACCGCCCGGCTCCCGCTGACCGCCGGACGTATCGCCGACCTCGACGACGGCTCGATCATCGTCAACCAGGAGTGGCGGCGGCACACCGTCGGGCAGCGCGTCCGGGTCCGGCTCGGCGACGGCACCCCGAAGACGCTGCGGATCGCCGCCGTCATGACCACCGGCACCGGCGACAACGGCGTCTACGTCACCCCGCGCAACGCCCCCGGCGCACCGGTCGACCGGGTCGACATCGCCCTCACGCCCGGCGCCGACGCGCACACCGTGGCCGCGGGACTGCGCACGGCCGTGAACGCCTCGGGGGGCCAGGTGCTGACCAAGGAGCAGTGGCTGCGGGCGAACACCCCGGGCACCGACCGCACCACCCGCCTCGGGCTCCTGCTGGTCCTGGGCATCGCCCTGTTGTGCACCGCCGTCTCGGTGGCCAACACCGCGGTGATGGCCACCTCGGACCGGCGGCGCGACCTGGCCGTCCTGCGCCTGACCGGCGCGACCCGGGCACAGGCGCTGCGGCTGGTGGCGGCGGAGGCCCTGACGGTGGTCGCGGTCGGCACACTCCTCGGACTGCTGGTCACCGCCCTCAACCTGTGGGGGCTCGGCGCCGCCCTGCACCTGCTGTCCGCCCCGGCCGCCGTACGCCTCCCCTGGGCCGCGCTCGGCACCACCGCGAGCGCCTGCGCACTCCTCGCGGTGACGGCCTCCGTCGTACCGGCCGCACTCGCGGCGCACCGCCGCACGACCTGAGAGACTCGTCACACCGCACGCCGTCGCTCCACCAACGGCAACGGGCCCACCGTGATGAACACGATGGGCCCGTAGCCTCTGTGCGCGAGGGGGGAGTTGAACCCCCACGCCCTTGCGGGCACTGGAACCTGAATCCAGCGCGTCTGCCTATTCCGCCACCCGCGCATTGGGTGTGCCTTCCGGTTCCGGCCCTTTCGGGCTGGCCCCTTCCGACACCCAGAACATTAGCACGCCGGACAGGGCCGATTCACATCCGTTCCCCGCCCGCGCCCCGCTCCCTGGGACCACGTATCAAGGAGACCCTGTTCACGTATCAACCTCGTACCGGTCACGGTCATCTCTCCAGGAGGCGGCCAGGTCCACAGCCAGGTGCGGGACACTGGTCTTCACGCCCCTCTACGATCCTTGACAAGAGGAGTTCGAAGGGGAGCCGCTCGGGGAACCGGCTGATTGCCGGGCCGCGTGGATACGATCAGTAAGCAGTACCAGGCAAGGCAGTACGGAACCGCAGTACGGCAAGGCAGGACGACAGCTACGGAGGAGGTGCCCCATGGGAGTCCTGAAGAAGTTCGAGCAGCGCCTCGAAGGTCTGGTCAACGGCACCTTCGCCAAGGTGTTCAAGTCCGAGGTCCAGCCGGTGGAGATCGCCGGCGCGCTCCAGCGGGAGTGCGACAACAACGCCACCATCTGGAACCGCGACCGGACCGTCGTACCCAACGACTTCATCGTGGAGCTGAGCGCGCCGGACCACGAACGCCTCAGCCCCTACTCCGGCCAGCTCGGCGACGAGCTCGCCGGCATGGTGCGCGACTACGCCAAGCAGCAGCGCTACACCTTCATGGGCCCGATCAAGGTCAACCTGGAGAAGGCCGACGACCTCGACACCGGCCTGTACCGGGTGCGCAGCCGCACGCTCGCCTCGTCGAGCAGCCAGCAGGCCCCCTCCGCACCCGCGGCGCCCTCGGCGGCTCCGCCCACCGGACGGCCCGGCCCGAGCGCCCCCGGCGGTGGATACGGCTACCCGCCCGCCGCCGCCCCGCCCATGCCTTCCGCGCCGCCCCCCGGCGCGCGCCCCGGCGGATACGGCTACCCGCAGCCCGCCACCCAGCGGCCCGCGGCCGCCCCGATGAGCGGCGGACGCACCCGCTACTGGATCGAGATCAACGGCACCCGCCATCAGATCTCCCGCGCGACGCTGGTGCTGGGCCGCAGCACCGAGGCCGACGTGCGGATCGACGACCCCGGCGTCTCCCGCCGGCACTGCGAGATCCGGACCGGAACGCCCTCGACGATCCAGGATCTCGGCTCCACCAACGGCATCGTGGTGGACGGGCAGCACACCACCCGCGCTACGCTCCGCGACGGCTCGCGGATCGTCGTGGGCAGCAGCACCATCATTTACCGGCAAGCCGAAGGGTGAAGCGGGGGCAATGTCAGAGCTGACCCTCACGGTCATGCGGCTGGGTTTCCTGGCCGTACTGTGGCTGTTCGTGATCGTGGCCGTGCAGGTCATCCGCAGCGACCTGTTCGGTACGCGCGTCACCCAGCGCGGCGCGCGCAGGGAGGCCGCGCGCCCGCAGCAGGCCGCGGCCCGGCAGCAGGCCGCGCCCCCGCAGCAGCGCGGCCAGCAGGGCGGCGGCCGGCAGCGCCGCAACGCCCCCACCAAACTGGTCGTGACCGAGGGCACACTGACCGGCACCACCGTCGCACTCCAGGGCCAGACCATCACCCTGGGCCGCGCCCACGACTCCACGATCGTGCTGGACGACGACTACGCCTCCAGCCGTCATGCCAGGATCTACCCGGACCGCGACGGCCAGTGGATCGTCGAGGACCTCGGCTCCACCAACGGCACATACCTGGACCGGTCCCGGCTGACGACTCCCACACCGATCGCGCCGGGCGCGCCGATCCGCATCGGCAAGACCGTCATCGAGCTGCGGAAGTAGTGCTACATCATGACTGAGCGCGAGCGGAGCGAGCACGCAACGGCGGACCGCACCCCGGTCTCCGGCGCGCTCCCGACCGGAGGGTGGGCAGTGTGGCTCGACACGACCGGCTGTACCCGGAGCCGACGGGCGAGGTGCGCATGAGTCTGTCACTGCGCTTCGCCGCCGGATCGCACAAGGGCATGATCCGGGAGGGTAACGAGGACTCCGGTTACGCCGGTCCGCGCCTGCTCGCCATCGCCGACGGCATGGGCGGCCAGGCGGCCGGCGAGGTCGCCTCCTCCGAGGTCATCTCCACCCTGGTCACGCTCGACGACGACGTGCCCGGCTCCGACATCCTCACCTCCCTCGGCCACGCCGTGCAGCGCGCCAACGACCAGCTGCGCTCCATGGTCGAGGAGGACCCCCAGCTCGAGGGCATGGGCACCACCCTCACCGCCCTGCTGTGGACCGGACAGCGGCTCGGCCTCGTCCACGTCGGCGACTCCCGCGCCTACCTGCTGCGCGACGGCGTCCTCACCCAGATCACCCAGGACCACACCTGGGTCCAGCGGCTCGTCGACGAGGGCCGGATCACCGAGGAAGAGGCCACCACCCACCCCCAGCGGTCCCTGCTCATGCGCGCCCTCGGCAGCGGCGACCACGTGGAGCCCGACCTGTCGATCCGCGAGGTACGGGCCGGCGACCGCTACCTGATCTGCTCCGACGGCCTCTCCGGCGTCGTCTCCCACCAGACGATGGAGGAGACCCTCGCCAGCTACCAGGGCCCGCAGGAGACCGTGCAGGAGCTGATCCAGCTCGCCCTGCGCGGCGGCGGCCCCGACAACATCACCGTGATCATCGCCGACGTCCTCGACCTGGACACCGGCGACACCCTCGCCGGACAGCTGTCCGACACCCCCGTGGTGGTCGGCGCCGTCGCCGAGAACCAGAACCACCTGCACGACAACAACATCATGCAGACCCCGGCCGGCCGCGCCTCCGGCCTCGGCCGCCAGGGCCACGGCCAGGGCGGCGGCGAGTTCGGCCCGCCCGGCAGCGGCGACACCACCGGCTACGTCCCCGGCGGCAGCTTCGGCGACTACACCGACGAGGACTTCGTCAAACCCCGCAGAGGCCGCAGGTGGCTCAAGCGCTCCGTCTACAGCGCCCTCGCCCTCGCCGTCATCGGCGGCGGCCTCTACGGCGGCTACCGCTGGACCCAGACCCAGTACTACGTCGGCACCAAGGACGAGCACGTCGCCCTGTACCGGGGCATCAGCCAGGACCTCGCCTGGGTGTCACTGTCGAAGGTCGAGAAGGACCACCCCGAGATCGAACTCAAGTACCTGCCGCCCTACCAGCAGAAGCAGGTCAAGAACACGATCGCGGAGGGCGGCCTCAAGGACGCCCAGTCGAAGATCGACGAACTCTTTGTACAGGCCTCCGCCTGCAAGAAGGAGACCGAGCGCCAGACGGCCGCCGACAAGAGCAACAGCAAGACCGGCCAGGGCAAGACCTCGGGCACCACGGGAACCACCAACACCTCCTTCACGTCCAAGGCCTCGCCGACACCGAACCCGTCCGGCAGCAAGGCGCCGTCCCCTTCGAACTCGAAGTCTCCGTCCACGACCCCGCCCGCGACCCCCAGCCCCGGCCCCACCCTCTCGGAGGATGAGCAGAAGGTCGTCTCGCTGTGCGGTAAGCAGTAGGCAAGCCGTGAGAGGCCCCGTCACACGATGAGCACTACCAACCCGTCGACGCACCACACGTCCACCATCGGCGCCATCGGCGCACCGAGCAGACGCAACACCGAGCTGGCGCTCCTGGTGTTCGCCGTCGCCATCCCGGTGTTCGCCTACGCCAACGTGGGCCTGGCCATCAACGACCAGGTACCCGCCGGACTGCTGAGCTACGGCCTCGGCCTCGGCCTGCTGGCCGGCGTCGGCCACCTCGCTGTAAGAAAGTTCGCCGCATACGCGGACCCGCTGCTGCTGCCCATCGCCACCCTCCTCAACGGCCTCGGGCTCGTCATCATCTGGCGGCTCGACCAGTCGAAGCTCCTCCAGTCGCTGCCCCACTTCACCGCGGCCGCGCCCCGGCAGCTGCTCTACACCGCGCTGGGCATCGCGATGTTCGTCGTCGTGCTGATCTTCCTCAAGGACCACCGCGTCCTTCAGCGCTACACCTACATCTCCATGTTCGGCGCACTGGTCCTGCTCATCCTGCCGCTGGTGCCCGGCCTCGGCGCCAACATCTACGGCGCCAAGATCTGGATCAGGGTTCCCGGCCTCGGCTCCCTCCAGCCCGGCGAGTTCGCGAAGATCGCCCTCGCCATCTTCTTCGCGGGCTACCTGATGGTGAAGCGCGACGCGCTGGCGCTGGCCAGCCGCCGCTTCATGGGCCTCTACCTGCCGCGCGGCCGCGACCTCGGCCCCATCCTGGTCGTCTGGGTGCTCTCGATCCTCATCCTGGTCTTCGAGACCGACCTCGGCACCTCGCTGCTGTTCTTCGGCATGTTCGTGATCATGCTGTACGTCGCCACCGAGCGGACCAGCTGGATCGTCTTCGGCCTGCTGATGTCCGCGGTCGGCGCCGTCGGCGTGGCCAGCTTCGAGCCGCACATCCAGACCCGTGTCCAGGCCTGGCTCAACCCGATGCGCGAGTACAAGCTCAGCCGCATGGTGACCCACGACGGCATCCTCCACTCCGACCAGTTGCAGCAGGCCCTGTGGGCCTTCGGCTCCGGCGGCACCCTCGGCACCGGCCTCGGCCAGGGCCACTCCGACCTGATCAAGTTCGCCGCCAACTCCGACTTCATCCTCGCCACCTTCGGCGAGGAGCTCGGCCTGGCCGGCATCATGGCGATCCTGCTGCTCTACGGCCTGATCGTGGAGCGCGGCGTGCGCACCGCCCTCGCCGCCCGCGACCCCTTCGGCAAGCTCCTCGCCGTCGGCCTGTCCGGCGCCTTCGCGCTCCAGGTGTTCGTCGTGGCCGGCGGTGTGATGGGCCTCATCCCGCTGACCGGTATGACGATGCCGTTCGTCGCGTACGGCGGTTCCTCCGTGCTGGCCAACTGGGCCCTGATCGGCATCCTGATCCGCATCAGCGACACCGCCAGACGTCCGGCGCCCGCCCCCGCCGCCAGCCCCGACGCCGAGATGACCCAGGTGGTCCGCCCGTGAACAAGCCCCTGCGCCGGATCGCGATCTTCTGCGGTCTCCTCGTCCTCACGCTGCTCCTGCGCGACAACTGGCTCCAGTACGTCAAGGCCGACAGCCTCAAGGACGACACCAACAACCGCCGCGTCACCATCGCCCGCTACGCCACCCCGCGCGGCGACATCATCGTCGACGGCAACCCCATCACCGGGTCCGTCAAGACGAGCAGCGGCGACCTGAAGTACAAGCGCACCTACAAGGACGGCGCCATGTGGGCGCCGGTCACCGGGTACGCCTCCCAGGCCTTCGGCGCCACCCAGCTGGAGTCCATCGACGACGGCATACTCACCGGCAACGACGACCGGCTCTTCTTCCGCAAGACCCTCGACATGATCACGGGCAAGCCCCAGCAGGGCGGAAACGTCGTCACCACGCTCAACGCGGCCGCGCAGAAGGCCGCGTACAACGGCCTGAAGCAGCAGGGCGGCAAGGGCGCCGTGGTCGCCCTCGAACCGTCCACCGGCAAGATCCTGGCCCTGGCCTCCTACCCGTCGTACGACCCCTCCTCCTTCGCGGGCAACAGCCTCACCACGGACACCAAGGCCTGGACCGCGCTGAAGAAGGAGAACAACCCCGCCGACCCGACCCTGAACCGGGCGCTGCGCGAGACCTACCCGCCGGGCTCCACCTTCAAGGTGGTCACCGCGGCGGCCGCGCTGGAGAACGGGCTGTACACCTCGGCCGACGAGAACACCAGGTCGCCGCTGCCGTGGATCATGCCGGGCACCACCACCCCGCTGAAGAACGAGGGCAACATCCCCTGCAAGAACGCGCCCATGCGGGTCGCGCTCAAGGTCTCCTGCAACTCCGTCTTCGGCAAGATCGGCGCGGACCTCGGCAACGACAAGATGCTGGAAGAGGCCAAGAAGTTCGGCTTCGACGCCGAGCAGTTCACCCCGGTCCGATCCAACGCCTCGGTGTTCTCCGACAAGATGAACGCGTCGCAGACCGCGCTGTCCTCGATCGGCCAGTACAACACCGCCGCGACCCCGCTCCAGATGGCGATGGTCGCCTCCGCCGTCGCCAACGACGGCAAGCTGATGAAGCCGTACATGGTCGACTCGCTCCAGTCCCCCAGCCTCGACCCGGTCGCCAAGACCCAGCCGGAGGAACTGAGCCAGCCGCTGTCGCCGAAGAACGCCCAGATCCTCCAGGACATGATGGAGACGGTCGTCAAGGAGGGCACGGGTACGAAGGCGCAGATCAGCGGCGCCACGGTCGGCGGCAAGACCGGTACCGCCCAGCACGGCGTCGCGAACAGCAAGAACCCGTATGCCTGGTTCATCTCCTACGCGAAGCTCCCGGACGGCAGCTCGCCGGTCGCGGTGGCCACCGTGATCGAGGACGACCAGGCGAGCCGCGACGACATCTCCGGCGGCGGCCTCGCGGCCCCGATCGCGAAGAGCGTGATGGAGGCGGTCATCAAGTCCAAGAAGTGACTCCGCTCACGTCTCCCACGCATCGGTGCACGTTGCGATACCGGTCCTGTATCGGGTGACGGGCTTGGCCAGGTCACACAGAGCGAGCCGGGTACGGTAGGCCCGGACGACAGCCTCCGGTCGCACACCCACGTGCCGGCCGGGACCGACGGAGAGGGCTGGTAGGGAACTATGGAAGAGCCGCGTCGCCTCGGCGGCCGGTACGAGCTGGGCCAGGTGCTCGGACGTGGTGGCATGGCCGAGGTCTACCTCGCGCATGACACGCGCCTCGGCCGCACCGTGGCGGTGAAGACGCTGCGCGCCGACCTCGCGCGCGATCCGTCTTTCCAGGCCCGCTTCCGCCGGGAGGCCCAGTCGGCCGCCTCGCTCAACCATCCCGCGATCGTCGCGGTCTACGACACGGGCGAGGACTACATCGACGGGGTCTCGATCCCGTACATCGTGATGGAGTACGTCGACGGCTCCACGCTCCGTGAGCTTCTGCACAGCGGCCGCAAGCTGCTGCCGGAGCGGTCGATGGAGATGACCATCGGCATCCTCCAGGGCCTGGAGTACGCCCACCGCAGCGGCATCGTCCACCGCGACATCAAGCCGGCGAACGTCATGCTGACCCGCAACGGCCAGGTCAAGGTCATGGACTTCGGCATCGCCCGTGCGATGGGCGACTCCGGCATGACCATGACGCAGACCGCGGCGGTCATCGGCACCGCGCAGTACCTCTCCCCGGAGCAGGCCAAGGGCGAGCAGGTCGACGCCCGCTCGGACCTCTATTCGACCGGCTGTCTCCTCTACGAGCTGCTGACGGTCCGCCCGCCCTTCGTGGGCGACTCCCCGGTCGCGGTGGCCTACCAGCACGTCCGCGAGGAACCGCAGCCTCCTTCGGTCTTCGACCCCGAGATCACGCCCGACATCGACTCCATCGTCCTCAAGGCACTGGTCAAGGACCCCGACTACCGCTACCAGTCCGCCGACGAGATGCGCGCCGACATCGAGGCCTGCCTCGACGGCCAGCCCGTCGCGGCGACGGCGGCCCTGGGCGCCGTCGGCTACGGCGGCTACCCGGACGACCAGCCGACGACGGCCCTCCGCTCCGACGCGGGCGGCGGCGCCACGACCATGCTGCCGCCGATGAACCCGGACGACGGCGGCTACGGCTACGACGACCGCCCCGACCGCCGCCGCCAGCAGAAGAAGAACCACACCTCCACGATCCTGCTCGTCGTGGCGGGCATCCTGGTCCTGGTCGGCGCGATCCTGATCGGGAAGTGGGCGTTCCCCGGGAACAACTCGGGGGACGACACCTTCAAGGCTCCGAACTTCGTCGACCACACAGAGTCCGACGCGAGGAGCATGGCCAGGAACGTCGACCTCAAGGTTTCGGTCACCAGGAAGGCCTGCGGCAAGCCGACGAAAACGGTCTGCGCTCAGAACCCCACCCCGGACACGGACGTGAAGAAGGGCGACACCGTCACCCTGACCGTGTCGACGGGCACGCCGAAGGTCATCGTGCCGGACGTCCTCGGCGCCCAGTTCGACGACGCCAAGTCCCAGCTCGAGGACAAGGGCTTCGTGGTCGAGAAGAAGATCGAGGTGTCCACCCGGACACCGGGCGTCGTCACCGCCCAGAACCCTGACGCCGGCACATCGAAGGAGAAGGGCTCGACGATCACCCTCACCGTCGCCAAGGCCGAAGCCAAGTCGACCGTCCCCGACGTCAGCGGCAAGTCCTGCGACGAGGCCAAGGCCCAGATGACGGCCAACAACCTGGTCGGCAACTGCACCGAGGTCGAGACCGACGACAACTCCAAGGTCGGCAAGGTCATCTCGACCGACCCGCCGGCCAACACACAGGTCAGCAAGAACTCGACGGTGCAGATCCAGATCGGCAAGGCCAAGCAGAACCAGCAGACGCAGGTTCCGAACCTCCAGGGCCAGACGCTGAAGAACGCCAAGACCCTGCTCCAGCAGGCGGGCCTCCAGCTCGGCAACGTCACCGGGTCCCAGGACGACAACGCCATCGTCTTCACCTCCGACCCCGGTGCGGGCAACCCGGTCGACCAGGGCACCTCGGTCAACGTGGTCACGGTCGGCCAGGGCGGAAACAACAACAACGGCGGCAACAACAACGGCGGCACCAACTTCCTCGGCGGTGTCGGCGGCTGACCGCATACCGAAAGAGCCCCGGCACCCGTGTGAGATGGGTGCCGGGGCTCTTTCGTACGCAGCGCACGCAAAGAACGTGATCACCGAATCGGCGCTGCTGGGATCGAAGTCCCCGCGCGACAGCGTGCTGGACCGCACGGACGTGCTGGACCGCGTGAAGGTGCTGCGCTGAGCCCAGTCAGCTCAGTACCTTCGGCGGCGTCCGCTTGCCGTCGACCTTGTCCACGCGGACCAGTTCGCCCCACACCACGTAGCGGTACCGCGACGTGTACACCGGCGTGCACGTCGTCAGGGTGATGTAGTGGCCGGGCTTCTTGACGCCTGCCTCCTTCGGGACCGAGGTCAGGACCTTGACGTTGTACTTCGAGGTCTCCGGGAGGATGGCGAAGGCCTTGTAGACGTACCACTTGTCCTTCGTCTCGAAGACGATCGGGTCGCCCTTCTCCACCTTGTCGATGTTGTGGAACTTGGCGCCGTGACCGTCACGATGGGCCGCGAGAGTGAAGTTGCCCTTCTTGCCGGAGGTCGGCAGCGTGGCCTTGACGGGGTCCGTGTAGTAGCCGGCGACGCCGTCGTTCAGGACGTCCGTCGACGTGCCCTTCTCGACCAGGACCTCCCCGTTCTTCATCGAGGGAACGTGCAGGAAGCCGATGCCGTCCTTGGTGTCCAGCGCCCCCGGGCCGCCCGACGAGCCGTGGGCCCAGCTGTCCCGGACCTTGTCGGCCTCCTTGTGCGCCGTACGGTCGGCGACGACGTTCGTCCACCACAGGGAGTAGACGACGAAGAGGCCGAGCACGAGGCCCGCCGTGATGAGGAGTTCACCGAAAAAGCTGACCGCCGTGGCGATCGGGCCGGTGCCCCGGCGCCGTGGCGCGGGCGCCGCCGCGGGCGCCCCCGTGTGTTCTTCGGTGTCGTCGGCGGTCGCTGCCACTGTTCATCTGCCCTTACTCGACGAGCGCATCCGGCTTGCCCTTGCTGCGCGGCCGTTCCTCGACCATCTTGCCCCAGACGATCAGCCGGTACTTGCTCGTGAACTCCGGCGTGCACGTGGTGAGGGTGATGTAGCGGCCCGGCTTGGTGAAGCCCGACCCCTTCGGGACGGGGTCCAGCACGCTCGTGTTGGAGGGCGCCGTCACCGGCAGCATCGACGTCATCTTGTAGACGTAGTACGTGTCCTGCGTCTCGACGACGACCGCGTCGCCCTTCTTGAGCCGGTTGATGTACCGGAAGGGCTCCCCGTGCGTGTTGCGGTGCGCGGCCAGGCCGAAGTTGCCGGTCTTCGCGTCCGGCATCGCCGTCTTCAGCGCGCCCTCGCCGTAGTGGCCGACCATGCCCTTGTCGAGCACCTTCTTGTTGCTGACGCCCTCCGCGATCGGCGCCACCACGTCCAGCTCCGGAATGTGCAGGATCGCGAAGCCCTGCCCCGGCTCGAAGGTCCCCGGCGCGCGCTTGCCGCTCGCCCAGTCCTGCTGGAGGCTGTTCGCCTCCTGGCCGGCCTGGGCGTGCGCCCGGACGTTCGTCCACCACAGCTGGTAGGTGACGAACAGCAGCATCAGCACACCCGTGGTGATGAAGATTTCACCGATCGCCCGGCTCGCGACGACCGCCGGGCCCGGCTTGCGGGCCCGCTCCTGCCGCCGGGCCTCGACCCGCGACAGCGGCGCCCCGGACCTCGGCTCCCCGGACGGCTCCTGCGCGGCCTCCCGCGCACCGCCATGACGCCCGCCACGCCGCTTGGCGGCCTTTCTACGGGCCGCTCGGCCGCCCGGTGTGGTTCGAGTGGCGGGCGAGGCCGAAGGGGCCGCAGAGGACGACACAGGCGGTGGCTCCGGCAGCCGCAGCGCCACCGTCTCCTCATCGATGGGAGCCTCGTGCGGCGGCATGCCGTAGGAGCCGTACGACGCGCCGCCGTACGAGTCCTCGCGCTCGGGGCGCAGCGCGGTCACGCCGTGGCCCTGCCCACCACCGGGGCGAGCCCCGCCGACCTCGCCACGGCACCCTGGTCGCCGCACTCCACCAGCCAGTTGGCCAGCATCCGGTGCCCGTGCTCGGTCAGCACCGACTCGGGGTGGAACTGCACGCCCTCGACCGGGAGCTCGCGGTGGCGCAGACCCATGATGATCCCGTCGTGCGTCCGGGCCGTGACCTCCAGCTCCGCCGGGACGGTGGCCGGCTCCGCGGCCAGCGAGTGGTAGCGGGTCGCGGTGAAGGGAGAGGGCAGCCCGGCGAAGACGCCCCTGCCCTCGTGCTCCACCGGCGAGGTCTTGCCGTGCAGCAGCTCGGGCGCACGGTCCACCACCCCGCCGTACGCCACCTGCATCGACTGCATACCCAGACAGACACCGAAGACGGGCACCCCGGTCGCGGCGCAGTGCCGGACCATGTCCACGCAGACCCCCGCCTCCTCCGGCGTACCGGGGCCCGGGGACAGCAGCACACCGTCGAAACCGTCCTGGGCGTGCGCCGTCGACACCTCGTCGTTGCGCAGCACCTCGCACTCGGCGCCCAGCTGGTAGAGGTACTGGACCAGGTTGAAGACGAAGCTGTCGTAGTTGTCGACGACGAGAATCCGCGCACTCACTGGTTGTCCACCGTCACATCGTTGAAGGGCAGCAGCGGTTCGGCCCAGGGGAACACGTACTGGAAGAGGATGTAGACCACGGCCAGAACCAGCAGGAGTGAGGTCAGCGCCTTCACCCACGTGTTTCCCGGCAGATGCCGCCAGATCCAGCCGTACATGCCGTCCCTTCCGTTCCACCACGGCACCAGACTCCCGCCGTACGTCACCAGACTAACGGCGCAGAGCCTTCGGTTCGCCTGCCTCCACAGGCTGTGTGGAGTCGAGGTGCGCCCAGACGATCAGCCGATGACTGTGACCCCATTCGGGATCGCACGTGGTCAGCGTCAGATACCGGCCCGGACGCGTGTACCCCGACTTACGTGGCACAGGGTCGATCACTTCAACGTCGCTCGGAACCGTTTTGTAAGGCCCTTTGTCGATCCGATAGGTGAACCAGGTCGTTCCGTCCGTCAGCACGACCGCGTCACCGGCCCTCAGCTTCGGGAAGTCCTTGAAGGGGTCGCCGTACGTCCGCCGATGACCCGCGACGGCGAAGTTGCCCTCCTGGCCCAGTCGCGCGGTGCGCGCGTAGTGGGCGAGCCCCTTCTTCAGCACGTCGGTGCCGGTGCCCTCGAGCACCGGCTTGTTCCACGTGAAACCGAGCCGCGGGACGTACATGATCGCGAAAGGCCTGCCGTACGTGTACGGCCCGGGCTCCGGAGCGGGCGTCGGCGCCGCCTTGCCCGCCCCCCGCGACGCGGCGGCCGTGGGATGCACGGCCCCCTTCGACCACTGCTGGTGCAGCTGGTCGATCTGGTCGTTCATCTCACTGTCGGCCTTGACGCCGGTCCAGAACAGCACATAGACCACGAACAGCACGATCAAGGTGCCGACCGTGATGCAGAGCTCGCTGACGGTCCTGACGAACACGCGCACCGGCGGCTCCTGGTGAGGGCACCTACTTCACGGGCTTCGCGTAGTGCAGGTCCACTGTGCCCGAGTAGCCGGGCAGAGTCACCGTCCCGTCCTCGGTGACTTTCCAGCCGAGGCCGTAGACGTTCACGTACACCATGTAGGTCTGGATCGCCTGGGACGCCGCCAGCGCCTGCTGCATCTTCGCCGGATCACCGACCGCCGTGATCTTGTACGGCGGCGAGTAGACACGGCCCTGGAGGATCAGCGTGTTCCCCACGCAGCGCACGGCACTGGTGGAGATCAGCCGCTGGTCCATGACCTTGATGCCCTTGGCCCCGCCCTGCCACAGCGCGTTCACCACGGCCTGGAGGTCCTGCTGGTGGATGACCAGGTAGTCGGGCTGCGGCTCGGGATAGCCGGGCAGCTTGGCCGTGGCGTTCGGCGGGGCGTCGTTGAGCGTGACCGTGATCGCCTTGCCCTTGAGCTTCTCCGTCCCCGCGTTCTTCTCCAGCCCGGAGAGCTTCTCGTCCTGCGCCTTGGTGCTGCCGTCGTCCCGCTCGGCCAGCGACTCGACGTCGTCCCGCAGCGCCGCGTTGGACTCGTCCAGCCCCTTGTTCTTGTGGCTGCGCTCCTGGATGAGGTCGGACAGCTTCAACAAGGACGAGTCCGTACGGATGTCGGTGCCCTTGGCGGTGTTGAAGCTGGTGAAGAAGATCAGCCCGGCGAGAGCGAAGACCGCCGCGGTCAGCACCCGCACCGGCCGAAAACGGGACCCGCCGGCAGGGGGGACAGGGCCGGAACCCGTTGATCCCGTCCCGGGGGAGTCGGCAGAATTGCTCAACGTACCCTTATCTCCTTCGGCGCCGCGGAAGCACTACGCTAACGGACGCCCGGGGGAGTGCTCAGTCTGCCCTTACTGTCCCCTTGTACGCTGCCCCGGAGCCCGACCCAGTTACCTGCGCGGCCACGCAGCGCATCGACAGGAGAGACCCTCGTGCCGAAGTCACGTATCCGCAAGAAGGCCGACTACACGCCGCCGCCGTCGAAGCAGGCCACGGCCATCAAGCTGACCAATCGTGCCTGGGTCGCGCCCGTCATGCTGGCGATGTTCCTCATCGGCCTGGCCTGGATCGTCGTCTTCTACGTGACCGACGGTTCGCTGCCGATCGACAAGCTGGACAACTGGAACATCGTGGTGGGCTTCGGCTTCATCGCGGCGGGATTCGGCGTCTCCACCCAGTGGAAGTAACGACTGCTTCCGGGTGAACGCAGCTCTGCCCAGGGCTATCCGCTGAGTTATCCACAGGCACTGTCCACACGCTGGGGACAAAAGAAAGACGATCTGTGGATAACCCGTCGGAGGTTGACGCCGGTATGACAGACGTACCGGTTGACGCGTAACCCTCGCCCCCTGCCCGACCTGGGGAAACACACCTGAGCGGCAGGGGGCGCAGCTGTTGCCACACACTGTGCACAAGATCCGGCACAGACTGTGGACAACGGTTCGGTATCAGGTGAGCTGAGCCGTCCTGACCAGCGTCAGGACCACCACCACGGCCAGGACCAGCGCACAGGTGCCGTACTGGATCAGGGCGCGGTTCTTGCGCGGGGCGTGGACCATGGCGTAGCCGCACACGACGCCTGCGACGAGGCCGCCGATGTGGGCCTGCCAGGCGATGCCGCTGAACCCGAAGGTGAAGATGAGGTTGATCACCAGCAGGGCGATGACCGGCCGCATGTCGTAGTTGAGCCGGCGCATCAGGACGGCCGTGGCGCCGAAGAGGCCGAAGATCGCGCCGGAGGCGCCGAGCGAGGGCTGATTGGGTTCGGCGATCAGGTAGGTGAGCGCGCTGCCGGCCAGGCCCGAGACGAAGTAGAGGGTGAGGTAGCGGGCGCGGCCGAGGGCTGCTTCCAGGGGGCCGCCGATCCACCACAGGCTGAGCATGTTGAACAGGATGTGGACGTAGCCGCCGTGCAGGAACATGGCGGTCACCAGCCGGTACCACTGGCCCTGGGCGATGCCCTCGGCGGAACCGAGCAGCGGCACGTAAGCCTGGCCGAGGAGTTCGAACCGGTTGGTGAAGCGGTCACCGATGGACAGCTGGACCAGGTACGCGGCCAGGTTCAAGCCGATGAGGATCTTGGTGACCAGCCGTGGGTCCGCGGTGACCGTGCCCCCCGCCACGGTGCGCGGCCGGGACGCGGCACGGGGCTGCCCGGGGCCGGAAGCGCCGCGTACGCAATCCGGGCACTGGAAGCCCACGGAAGCGCTGACCATGCACTCGGGGCAGATGGGGCGCTCACAGCGGGTGCAGCGGACGCCGGTCTCGCGGTCCGGGTGCCGGTAGCACACGGGCACGCTCCTGGCGTCCTGCGTGCTGCCTGCGGCCTCCTGGTCCATGCCGGTCACCTCGGTCGTCTCGTGGACACTGCACCACCCCGCTCATCCTTACGGACGAGCGGGGTCATTGGTTCCCGGCCCGTCGGGGGCCGGTCAGACCTGGCGGCGCTCGATGACGACGGTCTCGATGACGACGTCGTTGACCGGACGGTTGTTGGGCTTGGTGGTGGGGACGGCGGCGATGGCGTCCACGACCTTCTGGCCGGCCGGACCGGTGACCTCGCCGAAGATGGTGTGCTTGCGGTTCAGGTGCGGCGTCGGGGAGACGGTGATGAAGAACTGCGAGCCGTTGGTGCCGGGGCCGGCGTTGGCCATGGCGAGCAGGTAGGGCTTGTTGAAGGACAGGTCGGGGTGGAACTCGTCCTCGAACTCGTAGCCGGGGCCGCCGATGCCGTTGCCGAGCGGGTCGCCGCCCTGGATCATGAAGCCGCCGATCACCCGGTGGAAGACCGTGCCGTCGTAGAGCTTGTCGTGGCTCGCCTCGCCGGTGGCCGGGTGCTTCCACTCGCGCTCGCCCTGGGCGAGCTCGACGAAGTTCTTGACCGTCTTGGGCGCGTGGTTCGGGAAGAGCCGGACCTCGATGTCGCCGTGGTTGGTCTTCAGGGTGGCGTAGAGCTGCTCGGCCACGATCTGCCTTCCGTTGTCTTCCTGTGACCCTCTGATCCTCGCACGCTCCAGGGCGCGCGTCGCCCGACCGTGTCCAGTGGGCGCGAATCGTCCCGGGGCGGGCGCGCGCGGCGGCGATTCGTGGCATTGTCGGGATTGTCGTCGACAGGCTCGTGTTGCCCCGTATTCATCCGCTCTTCGTGTGGGGCGTGGGGTGTGAGCGGCTCGTTCGGCACCCGTATGCCCGTCCTCGCATGCCCCATGTCCCGTTGACAGGCATGATCCGTAAAAGGGTGGAAAGTCGAAATACCGTACGCCACCGAGGAGGAGGAACCCGTGACCCGCATCGACAGCGTGCGCGCCGCGACCGGCTCGGCGAAGGACAGCGTGCTGCACGCCGCGGAAGTGGTGGCGCCCTACGCCGACACGGCCAAGGAGCGTGCCGCGCACTACGCGCAGGAGGCACGCGTACGGCTCGCGCCCAAGGTGTCGCAGGCCGCCGAACAGGCCCGCGTCCAGTACGACGCCCGTCTCGCGCCACGGCTTGAGCTGGCCCGGGCGCAGGCCATGGCCCATGTCCCGCCGAACGTCGACCAGGCCGCCCGTGAGGCGGCGGTCCGCACCCGCAAGGCCGCCCGGCAGGCGGCGGAGTACTCGCGGCCGAAGATCGAGCAGGCCGTGGCCGCGGCCGGGCCGGTGCGCGACGAGGCGGCGGCGCGGGGTGCCGCGGCGCTGGCCGCGCTGCGTGGCCAGGTCTCGCCCAAGGAGATCCAGAAGCTGGCTCGCAAGCACCGGCGGCGGGCCAGGGCCGGTCGTATCGCCAAGGCGCTGGCCGTGGCGGGCGCGGTGGCCGGTGGTGCTTTCGCGGCCTGGAAGTGGTGGGACAAGCAGGCCAATCCCGACTGGCTGGTGGAACCGCCCGCCGCGACGGAGGTGCCCGAGTCGGGTCGGCTGGCGTCGGTGGACGGCGCTCCGCTCGATCCCGAGGTACAGGCGAAGGAGGCGGAGGAGTCCGCGCGGGACGAGGACCGTCCCTGACGCGGAGTGGTGCGACCGACCGTCGCGGGGTGGGAGGCCCGGGTGTCTCCCGCCCCGCGGTGGTGTGCCGCGGGGATCACTGGTCCAGGTAGGCGAGCACGGCCAGGACGCGACGGTTGTCGGTGTCCGTGGCGTGCAGTCCCAGCTTGGTGAAGATGTTGCCGATGTGCTTGGCGACGGCTTTCTCCGTGATGAACAGCCCTTGGGCGATGCCGGCGTTGGAGCGGCCCTGGGCGAGCTGTTCGAGGACTTCGCGTTCGCGTTCGGAGAGGCTGCCGACGGCTTCGTCGCGGTCCTTGCGGGCGAGGAGTTTCGTGATGACCTCGGGGTCCATGGCGGTGCCGCCGTCGGCGACGCGCTGGATGGAGTCGAGGAACTGGCTGCCGTTGGTGACGCGGTCCTTGAGCATGTAGCCGACGCCGCGGCCGCCGCTGGCGAGCAGCTCGCGCGCGTAGAGGGGTTCGACGTACTGGGACAGCAGCAGTACGGGCAGGTCGGGCATCTCGCGGCGGGCGGCGAGGACGGCTCTGAGGCCTTCGTCGGTGAAATCCGGCGGCAGCCGGACGTCGACGACGGCGACGTCCGGCTGCTCGCGGGTGAGGGCCTTGAGGAGTTCGGGCCCGTTGTCGACGGCGGCCACGACCTCGTGGCCGTAGGCGCCGAGGAGGCGGATGAGGCCGTCCCTCAGGAGGAAGTGGTCTTCGGCGAGGACAATCCGCACGGGAGCTCCATCGTCACCATGGTCGGGCCGTTGACGGGGCTGTTGACGGCCAGGATTCCGTCGAAGGTGGCGAGTCGGCGCTCGATGCCTCGCAGTCCGGTGCCCCGGGACGCGTCCGCACCGCCGTGGCCGTCGTCGGTGACGGTGATGCGCAGCATCCCGCGATCGTAACGGATGTCGATCCAGGCGCGGACGGCGCCGGAGTGCTTGGCGACGTTGGTGAGGATCTCGGAGATGGCGAAGTACGCGGCGGATTCGACGGGCATCGGCGGGCGGCCGGGCAGGTCGACGGTGACCTCGGTGCGGACGGGGCATTCGATGGCCAGCGCCCTTACGGCGTCGGCGAGTCCGCGGTCGGCGAGGATGGGCGGGTGGATGCCGCGTACGAGGTCGCGCAGTTCCTGGAGGGCTTTGGAGGAGGACTCGCGGGCCTCCGCGAGCAGGGCGCGCACGGCCTGCGGGTTGGTCTCCAGGAGGTGGTCGGCGGCGTCCAGGGTCATGCCCATGGCGACGAGGCGGGCCTGGGCGCCGTCGTGCAGGTCGCGTTCGATGCGGCGGATCTCGGCCATCTGTGTGTCGACGGCGTCGGAGCGGGTGCTGGCCAGGTGCTGGATGCGGCTGGCCATCAGTTCGCTTTCGCTCGGCGCCAGCATGGCCCGGGTGTAGAGGGCGTGCCGTCGCACGATCCGGGGTGCGGCCCACATGGCGAGGGGGACCTGGAGGACGCCCAGGACGCCGGCGAGGGTCGCGGTGGCGTGGCCCTCGATGGGGATGAACTGGTACCACAGGCCGTCCCATTCGTGGGACAGCGGGACGCCGAAGAAGGCGAGGAAGACGCCCCATACGCCGCTGAGCAGGAGGGCGAACGGCACGAAGGCGAGCAGTCCGCCGGCTATCGGGTCGACCAGGATCCACACGTACTCGCGGCGGGTCTGCGGGTCGCTCATGATCCACCGGTAGCGGGCGACCGTCCCGGATGCCTGCGCGGGGGCCGGCGGCAGTGGTCCGGGCGGGCCGGGGATGCTCACCCCCGACCAGCGCAGGGCCAGTTCGCGCTGGCGCGCGGCGAGGTTGCGTACGCCCTCCATGGCGCGCGGCACCACGCCGAGGCCGGGGGCCGGCAGGGAGATGGCACCGGAGACGGCCAGGGAGCGGCCGAAGGCGGCGATGGACATCCAGCACAGGGTCAGTGCGCGGCTCAGTCCCAGTAATCCTGCGGCGACCGAGAATCCTCTGATCCCACCCGGGTCGCGACGCTCTGAGAGCTGCATCGTGCGGTCCATGGGACTCGCTCCTTCCTGGCCTTGCCTGTTCCCTGGCGGTCCGTGGGACCGGATCTCCGGCCCTCGTTCATTGTGGCGGCGAGGGGCCCTGGAAATCGGTGGTATTAACTCCCCTCTTGGCGAGCCGGAAGGTGGTGGTTCCTCCCCTCCCGGCCGGCCGCGGGGGCTGGGTCAGGGCCCGACGAACAGGGACAGGGTGTCCGCTATGCATGCGGGCCGAGGCTGCCCCTCGACCTCGACGGTCATGCGGACGGCGGCGAGATGACCGACGGGTGTCTCGCGCACGCCGGTCAGTTTCGCGCCGCCGCGCACCCGGGCGCCGACCGGCACGGGGTGCGGGAAACGTACCTTGTCCAGGCCGAAGTTGACGCCGAGTTCGATCTTCTCGATGTCGAAGATGGCGCGCATCATGGCGGGCAGCAGGGCGAGGGTCATGTAGCCGTGCAGGATGGTCCCGCCGAAGGGGCCGGTCGACGCCCGTTCGGGGTCGACGTGGATCCACTGGAGGTCGCCGGTGGCGCCGGCGAACTGGTCGACCTGTTCCTGGCCGATTTCCTGCCAGGGGCTGTGGCCGAGGTGCTCTCCCACGGCGGCGGTGAACTCGTCCAGGTTGGCGAAAGATCTCATGGCAGTCGCTTCTGTCGTGGCCTCGGGCTCAGCCGTAGCGCTTGAGCTCGTGGAAGAAGCCGGGGACGGTGTGCAGGCCGCCGGCCTCGTGGACGCGGTCGTAGACGTGTTTGGCGACGGCGAGGTCGAGTACGCCGAGGCCGAACGGGGAGAAGATCGCCGGCCGGTCGGTGGGCGGGGCGATGGTGCCGGTGAGCATGTCGTAGAGGGTGCCGGCGACGAAGTCGCGGTTGCCGGTGCGCTGTTCGGCCAGGTGGAGCGAGGTGTTCGCCTTCAGGCAGTGGTCGATGTCGTCGACGGCGTTCCACGCCGACAGCACGATCTCGGGTGACAGGTCGCGCAGCGAGACGTGCAGGACGAGCGGGTTGTGGGTGAACCATCCGGGGTCGGTGACGTGGGGTTCGCCGGCGACGGTCGCGAAGACGATCAGGTCGCTGGAGCGGATCAGGTCCTCGGCCTTGTCGTGCACGGTGATGCGGACGCCGTCGTTCTCGGTGCGCCGCAGGTAGTCGCTGAAGCCGTCGGCGTGTTCGGCTGACAGGTCGTGCACGCCGATCTCCTCGAAGGAGAAGCCGGCCGCTTTGAGGTAGGTGTGGATGTAGCGGGCGATGAGGCCGACGCCGAAGAAGCCGACGCGGGCGGGGCGCGGGCCGCGGGCGGCGCTGATCCGGTCGGCCGCGAGGGCGGCGGAGGCCGCGGTGCGGGCGGCGCTGATGATGGAGGATTCCAGGCAGGCGAACGGGTAGCCGGTTTCCGCGTCGTTGAGGACGAGGACGGCGGAGGCGCGCGGGATCCCGGCGGCCACGTTCTCCGGGAAGCTGGAGATCCATTTGATGCCGTGCACGCCGACCTCGCCCCTGACGGAGGCGGGCAGCGCGATGATCCGGGAGGAAGGGCGGTCCGGGAACCGCAGGAAGTAGGAGTCGGGGTTGACGGTCTCGCCTTCGCCGTGCAGCCGGTAGGCGGCCTCGACGGCGGCGATCACGGTGTCCTCGTGGCCGGTGAGTGCCTCGTGCACCTGGGCGCCGGGGACGACGGCGAAGTCGGGGACCTGGGTCATGGGAAACACTGCTCCTGGGAGAGGGGCCGGGAAGAGGGCCGGAAAAAAAGGGGGGTGGAGGGCGGGCGGAGTCAGCCGATCCGGGCCAGGCCCTTGGCGCGCTGCCGGGCGCGTCCGCGGGAGACGGCCAGTGGGTCCCAGTCGGGGCCGCGGTCGGGCAGCCGGGCCGGGTCGCCGAGGCGCGTGCCGGCGTATGCCTCGGCGAGCAGCGGGCGGTCCAGGATGGTCGCGGCCGCGTGGATCCCGCCCCGGGCGACGCCGCCGATGCCGCTGCCGTGGCGGACGCTCTGGCCGACGACGTACAGGCCCTCCACCTCGGTGCGTACGTCGGGGCGCCGGCCGAAGGAGCCCCAGGAGGCCAGGCCGTAGGGGGTGCCGCCGCTGGCGCCGATGTAGCGCTCGTTGCTGAGCGGGGTCGCCGTCTCCAGGTGGGTGATCCGGTCCCGGAACGGGCCGATGACCTTCTCGGCGGTGTCCACGATCAGCTGGGTCATCTCGTGCTTGCGGCGCAGGTAGGCGGGGTCGCGGCGGTAGGGCTTGCCGTCGACGGGGCCGCCCTCGACGCCCCAGAAGCCGTAGCCGGGCGGGCAGCCCGTCATGATCTGGAAGTTGCTGTGCCCGGGCGGGCACACCGCGGGCGCCCCCGCGTCCTTGAGGGAGGCGAAGGAGAACGTCAGGTGCGTGAGGGCGGGCATCGAGCCGTCCCGCGCGTACTGCTCCAGCATCCGCGCGTGCGCGCCCTCCATGTCGTCGTCGGCGTGCCACCAGATGTTGGCGTTGGGCAGTCCGGTCAGCTCGGTGTCCAGGGCCACGTAGACGGCGACGATGGCGCCGCGCATGGTTGCCGCGCGGGTGCGTTCGACGACCTCGGCGGGGAAGCTGCGCTCGCCGCCGCACAGTTCGAGGACCGTGCGGCGGTAGTCGGCGTTGGACACCACCAGCGGTGCGGAGATCCGGCGCCCGTCGTCGAGTTCGACGCCGGTGGCGCGGCCGTCCTCGACGAGGATGCGGCGCACCGGGCACCGGGTGTGCAGTTCGCCGCCGTACGCCTCCAGGGCCTCCACGAAGGCGGCGACCAGGGTCATCCCGCCGCCCTCGGGGTAGTAGGCGCCGCGCAGGTAGTGGTCGGTGATGTTGGCGTGCTCGGCGAAGGTGATGCTGTCGGGCATGGCGCCGTAGTTGCCGGCCTGGGCGGCGACGAGGGTGCGTCCCCGGGGCGTCAGCCCGCAGTGGTCGAGGACCTTCGCCAGGGAGCGGCGGCTGAAGCGCATCGTCTGCGGGGACTCGCGGAACAGGTTCACCATGGACTTGCCGGTCAGTCCGGCCCTGCTGGTGGCCGCCACCGCCTCCGACAGGTCGATGAACCGGTCGATACCGGCCGCGTCCTCGGGCACCGCCCGTTTGAGACGGTCACGGTAGGCGGCCCAGCCGGCGGGCACGTCAAGGGTGACCGTGGGGGTGACGATCCGGTCGAATCCGCCCTCGTTGTCCATCGGCAGGAAGCGCACCCGGTCGGCGACGCCGAGCCCGGAGAGCACGGCGGGCAGCATCCCGTCGGGTCCGCAGTCGCCCAGGTAGTGGGTGCCGACGTCGAACTCGTACTTGCGGCGGCGGCGGAAGACATGGGCGTTGCCGCCGGCCACGTCGTGCTGTTCGAGGACGAGGACGCTGCGGCCGTCGGCTGCCAGGTAGGCGGCGGTGACCAGGCCGCCGACACCGCTGCCGACCACGATGGCGTCGTAGTGTTCACGCAGGTCGGGGCCGCCGCGCTGCGGCCGGGTTGTCGTGTGGGCCATCAGAACGTTCCGCCGCCGTGGATCTCGAGGACCGCTCCGGTGATGTACGCCGCTCGCTCGGAGAGCAGGAAGGCGACCAGGTCGGCGACCTCCTCGGGGCGGCCGAGCCGGCCCAGGGCCACGTTCTTCAGCTGGCGTTCGCGGGCCGCCTCGGTCATGTCGCCGACCATGTCGGTCTCGATGAGGCCGGGGGCGACCACGTTGGCGCGTACGCCGCGCGGGCCCGCCTCCCTGGCGAGGGACTTGGTGAAGCCGATGATGCCCGCCTTGGAGGCCGCGTAGTTGGCCTGTCCCGTGTTGCCGTACACGCCGGCCACGGAGGACAGGTTGACGATGGCGCCGCGGCGGCGCTTGCTCATGGAGAACGCGGCGGCGCGGCACACGTGGTAGACGCCGTCGAGATTGGTGCGCAGCACCTGGTTCCAGTCGTCCTCGGGCATCAGCACCAGTGGCCGGTCGCGGGTGATGCCGGCGGAGGTGACGACCGCGTCGACGGCTCCCAGTTCGGCCTCGGTACGGGCGTACCAGTCGCGGACGTCGTCGGCGTCGGCGACGTCGCAGCGGGTGGCGACCACCTGGGTGCCGTACTCGGCCGCCTCCTTGACGAGCCGCTCGGCCGCGTCCTGGTCGGAGCGGTAGCAGAACGCCACGTCGTGGCCGTCCTGGGCGAGGCGCAGCACGACGGCCCGGCCGATGCCCCGGGAGCCGCCGCTGACCAGGGCCGTCACTGGCTCGCCCCGGTCAGTCGCAGTACGGCGCAGGCCACCGCGCCGTCCCGGTCCACGGCGGAGACCAGGGCGGTGCGGCCGGCCGCTTCGGGGTCGTCCCCGGCGACCGCGAGGACGGCGGCGATCTGGAAGGACGCCGACGCGGCGCTGGTGTCGCCGAGCAGTTCCATGGACGGTATCCGCGCGAGGGCGTCGGCGGGCACCAGCGCCGCCAGCGCCTCGTGTTCGGCCCGGCCGGCCGGGGAGGGCGCGGCGCAGGGGACGGCCGCCCACAGTTCACCGGCGGTGACGCCGGCGCGTTCCAGGGCGCGGCGGGCGCAGGCGGCGACGGCGGCCTGCGGGTCGTCGTCGACGTCGATACGGCTCTGCACGCTCAGCACGGCGGCCAGCGGCGGGTGTTCGGCGGACTCGGCCGGTTCCAGGACGAACAGTCCGCAGCCCTCGCCGAGCAGCGCGGCCGGGTCGCCCGGGGCCGCGGTGTACTCGTACCAGGCGTGTGCGGCGGAGAACTCCTCGGCGCTGCCCACCAGGTACTTGGTGGCCCGGCCCTGGCTCATCAGCCGGCGGGCGTAGTTCAGGGCGAGCAGTCCGCTGACCCGGCCGCCCGCGACGGTGGTGTTGGGGCCCTTGAGGTCATGGCGGATGGCTGTGGCGCCGGCCGCGTGGTTGAGGCTGCCGAAGGGGATGCGGCCCGCGTCGACGTAGAAGGGCCGTTCGTTGGTGTACGACTGGCGCAGGAAACCGGTGACGTTCTCCAGGCTGCCCATGGTGATGCCGAGGACGACGCCGGTCCGGTCGTCGGTGCGCACCGCCCGCTCGCCGTCCGCGTCGAGCAGCAGCCCGTCGGAGGCGACCAGGACGAGGGCGGTGAGCCGGTCCATCTTGGCGGTGCCGCGCTTGCCCAGCAGTTCCGGGATGTCGAAGCCGGGCACCGCGCACACGTCGGAGGTGGGGAGCGGACCGAGGGACACGTCGGCATGTGCGGCCGTCTTGGCTCCGGAGCGGACGCCCGCGGTGAACGCCTCGCGGCCGATTCCGTACGGCGAGACCGCCGACCAGCCGGTGATGACGGGTGTGCCGGGCGGCAGCGTGGCCCCCGGGGTGACTGGTGCAGTGGTCATGGGCTCACTCGCTCCCCGTAGGTGCCGAGTATCAGGACGGCGTTGTTGCCGGCGAAGGCGCTGGAGTTGTTCTGCACGACCCGTACGTCGGCGTCGACGGCCTCGTTGGGCACCACGTCGAGCGGGCATTCCGGGTCGGTCTCGCGGTGGTTGATGGTGGGCGGGATGAACCCGTGCTCGATGGCCAGTCCGCAGGCGATCGCGCCGAGGGCGCTGGCGGCGCCCATCGAGTGGCCGAGCATGGATTTCACGGCGACCGTGCGGGGCGCGGCGTCGCCGTAGACGTCGAGGATGGCGGCGGACTCGGTGCGGTCGTTGGCCTTGGTGCCGGTGCCGTGCGCGGAGATGAAGTCGATCTCCTGTTCCTTGACGCCGGCGTCGTCCAGGGCGCGCCGGATGCCGCGGGCGATGCCCTCCCGGTTGGGCGCGGTGGGGTGGGCGGCGTCGCAGCTGAGGCCGTAGCCGAGGACCTCGGCGTGGATGCGGGCGCCGCGGGCGAGGGCGGACTCCAGGCTTTCGAGGACGAGGATGCCGGCGCCCTCGCCGGTGAGGATGCCCTGGCGGTCCTTGTCGAAGGGGCGCACCACGTCCGGGGTGAGCGCGCCGAACCGTTTGAAGAGGGCGAAGGCCTTGCGGCACACCGCGTCGGCGCCGCCGCACAGCGCGATGTCGACCTCACCGGAGCGGATGGCGTCCAGGCCGTAGCCGATGGAGTAGTTGCCGGCCGCGCAGGCCGTGGTGACGGTGACCGCCTCGACGTTGGGCATGCGCAGTTCGCGGGCGATGGCGGTGGACAGTCGGCCGGCGTTGATCCGGCGGGAGAGCGCCGGGTCCATCGCCTCCGGGTCGCCGGCGGCGAGTTCCTGCTCCAGCAGCAGGGCGATGTCGTGGGACTCGCCGTCGGTGGTGCCCACGGTGATGACGGCCTGCCGGTCGCCGAGGTCGGCCTCGGTGAGTCCGGCGTCCTCCACGGCCATCCGGGCGGCGGAGACGGCGAACTGGCCGGCCCGGCCCACGTCGTCGAGGGGGATGTTGCGGATCCACGCCCGCGGGTCGAAGTCGGGGACCTCGCAGGCGATGTTCTGGCCGAAGCCCTCCGTGTCGAACACGGTGATCGGCCGTGCGCCGGAGCGGCCGGCCCGCAGCCCCGCCGTGTACTCCTCGACCCCCGTGCCGATGCTGGAGATCACTCCGAACCCGGTGAGGACGACCCGGCGGCGGTCCGCCGGCGCGGAGGCCGCGGGCGGGGCCGGTGCTGGTGCGGTGGACATGGGACTCCTTAGAGCAGTGGGGTGCCTGTGGGCGGCGGGCCGGGCGTCCTCACCAGCCGGCGGCGGCCGCGGTCACCTGGTAGGCGGCCTCGACGTTGACCATCTTGGGCAGTTCGTTCATGTCGATGACGATGGAGTACTCCATCTCCAGGGCGCTGAGGACGTCGATGAGCTTCAGCGAGTCGGCGCCCAGCTCGTCGATGAAGAGGGCGGTGTCGGACATGCGCTCGATGTCGACGTCGATGTTCTCGGCGATGATTTCCCGGATGCGGCTGAGGCGCTCGGGCGCGACCGTCGTCATGGCTGGCTCCTCTGTTTCTGGTCTGGCCTTGCTCGAAAAAGTAGTCAGGGCCGATGACTGGCCACTGACGTCCAACTGACCCGTCACTGACGGGGCTCGGCGGTCACCGGCCCACTGCTCGGTTGAATCCGCGGACGCTGCCGAGGACCGACAGGAGCAGCATCGTCGTCAGGGTGATGGCGGTGACGAGGCCGGGGTGGTGAGCGGGGAATCCGCCGCCGGCCGCGCCTGCCGGGTCGTTGCCCCACAGGCGGCGGCAGGTGGTGATGACGGAGGTGACCGGGTTCCATTCGGCGACCGGGCGCAGCCAGCCGGGAAGTCCGCTCACCGACACGTAGGCGTTGGACAGGAAGCTGAACACGACGAGCACGAGCGCGCCGGTGCCGTCGATGGACTCGACGTTCTTCTGGGTGGTGCCGAGCAGGACGCCGACCCAGAGCATCGTGTAGACGAAGGCGAGCAGCACCGCGAATCCGGCCGCGGTGCGCAGGACGCCGTCGTGCGGCCGCCAGCCGACGGCGAGGCCGACCAGCGACACCGCGGTCAGGCTGACCGCGCCGACGCAAAGGTCGGACAGGGTGCGCCCGAGGAGGACCGAGGCCGGTGCGATCGGCAGCGAGCGGAAGCGGTCCACCAGGCCGTGCTGGAGGTCGACGGCGACGCCGATCGCGGTGGGCCCGACGCTGGTCAGGCCGACCTGGATGGCGATGCCGGCCATGATGAAGTCCTCGTAGGCGACCCCTCCGGGGACGTGCATGGACGCCCGGAAGAGGTAGCCGACGGCGATCAGCATCACCAGCGGGTTCATGGTGACCAGCACGAGCCGGCCGGGTGAGCGGCGCAGATGGGTGAGGTGGCGGCCGGCCAGGGCGAGGACGTCGCCGAGGTGGCCGCGCAGCGCGCCCGGGGCGGGGCGGGTGGCGGTGGTGGCGGTGGCAGTGGTGGCCGTCACGGGTGGGACTCCCCCTTGTCGTTCTCGGCCTCCTCACCCTGGCCGCCCGCATCCTTGGGGCCGGTGCCGGTGAGGTCGAAGAAGACGTCGTCGAGCGTGGGCTTGCGCACTTCGAAGTCGACGGTGGCCACGCCCTTCTCGCGCAGCGCGAGGGCGGCGCGGGCCACGTCGTCCAGGCCGTCGGTGCCGAGTTGTACCGACACCCGCCGGGCCGTCTCGTCGACGGCCGGCGGCTGCGGACCGCCCAGTGCGGCGAGGGCCGCCGCCGCGTCGCCGAGGCTCTCCGGGCGGGCCACGGTCACCTCCAGGCGTTCGCTTCCGACCTGGCGCTTGAGGTGGTCGGGCGTGCCCTCGGCGATCACCCGGCCGGCGTCGATGACCGCGATGCGGTCGGCGAGTTCGTCGGCCTCCTCCAGGTACTGGGTGGTGAGCAGGATCGTGACGCCGTCGGCGACGAGTGCGCGCACCACGTCCCACAGCACGCTGCGGCTGGTGGGGTCCAGACCGGTGGTGGGTTCGTCGAGGAAGAGCACCTCGGGGTCGCCGATGACGCAGGTGGCGAGGTCCAGGCGGCGGCGCATGCCGCCCGAGTAGGTGCTCACCGGCCGGTCGGCGGCGTCGGTGAGTTCGAAGCGCTCCAGCAGTTCGACGGCCCGGCGGGCCGCGCCGCGCCGGCCGAACTTCAGCAGCCGGGCCAGCAGGACGATGTTCTCCCGGCCGGTGAGCAGCTCGTCCACGGCCGCGTACTGTCCGGCGAGGCCGATGCGGCGCTTGACCTCCTTGCTCCGGCTCACCACGTCGTACCCCGCGACCGTGGCCCGGCCGGCGGTCGGCTCGACCAGGGTGGCCAGGATGCGGACGGTGGTCGTCTTGCCGGCGCCGTTGGGCCCGAGCACGCCGAGGACGGTGCCGGCCGGCACGGACAGGTCGATGCCGCGCAGCGCCGTGTGGGAGCGGTAGGTCTTCTCGAGCCCCTCCGCGAGGACGGCGATGTCGGAGGAGGGCACGGTCAGCCCGCCTGCCGCTGGAGGGAGAGCGGACGCAGGTCGGTCCAGTTGCTCTCCACGTGGGCGACGGCGGTGGCCCGGTCGGTCGCGTCGAGGGCGACGTGCCAGCCGTCGGGCACGGCGGCGAAGGACGGCCACAGGGAGTGCTGCCCCTCGTCGTTGACGAGGACGAGGAAGGTGCCGTCTTCGTTGTCGAAGGGGTTGGCCATGACGTTCTCCAGATCTCGCGTGGGTGGGCGGGGAAGTGGGACCGGGTGGTTCAGCGGGTGGCCGCCAGCGCCGACAGCCGGTGCTCGACGGCGCGGCCGATGACCGCCGCCGCGGCCGGGCGCAGCATCTGCTGGTGGCCGCTGTCCACGGGGTGGACCTCGGTGGGGAGCCCGGTGTACGGCTCCCAGCTCTTGGCCTTCAGGGCGCGTTCCTCGGCGGTGCGGCCGTCGCCGGTGGCCAGGAACAGCGTCATCGGGCAGCCGTCGAACCGGCCCGGGGTGAAGCGCTGGAACAGTTCGAGGTTGTTGCGCATGACGTCCAGCAGCCGCTCCAGGGTGGCCCGGTCCAGCGCGGCGAGCGGGCCGCCGGAGCGGGCGAGGCGGTCGGCCACGGCGCGCGGGGTGAGCGGGCCGGTGCCGTCCGGCTCGACGCCGGCCTCGGTGAGGAAGTCGGCGAGGAACTCCTCGTCCGTGGGGCGGGCGCCGTGCGCGTCGTCGGGGAAGGCGTCCAGGTTCGCCAGGTACGCCACCTCCTCGCCCGCCGCGCGCAGCCGCCGCGCCATCTCGTGGGCGACGACTCCGCCGAAGGACCAGCCGAGCAGGTGGTACGGGCCGGACGGCTGCACGGCCCGTACCCGGTCCACGTACTCCGCGGCGACCTCACCGAGGTCGGCCGGCAGCTCCTGGCGGTCGGCCAGGCCGCGGGCCTGGAGGGCGTAGAGCGGCTGGTCGGGGTCGAGGTGCTCGGCGAGCGCGGCGAACGGGATGCCGAAGCCGAGGCCGCCGTGGACGCAGAACAGCGGGGGGCGGCCGCCGGTGGCGCGGATCGGCAGGACGGGCCCGAGCAGGTCCAGCCGGCGCCCGACGCCACCCGCGCTCGCGGCGAGCGCGGCCAGCGTCGGCTGCTCGAACACATCGGCGAGGCCGATCCGCAGCCCGGCCCGCGCGGCCGCGTCGACGAGACGGATGGCTTTGAGGCTGTCCCCGCCGAGCGCGAAGAAGTTGTGCTCGGGGCTGGGGAGGGCCGGGGCCGAGCCCGCAAGGGCCGGGGCGGGAAGGGCCGCGTCACCGGTCGGGGTCGGTGTCGGGCTGCCGGTGTCGGGCGTGGGTGTGGTGAGGCCGAGCACCTCCGCGGCCGCCCGGCACAGCACCCGTTCCGCCTCCGTGCGCGGGGCGCGTGCCGGGGTGGCGGCGGGCTGTTGCGGGCGCGGCAGGGCTTTCACGTCGAGCTTGCCGTTCGGCGTCAGCGGCAGGGCGGGCAGCGGGACGTAGGAGGCGGGGACCATGTGGGCGGGCAGGGCGCGGGCCAGATGGGCCCTCAGGTCGGTCGGGTCGGGTGCGGTCAGGCCGGGGGCCGGGACCACGTAGGCGACCAGGCTGCGCTGGCCGACGGCGTCCGCGGGAGCCAGGACCGCGGCCCGGGCGAGCGACGGGTGGGCGGTGAGGTGACGTTCGATCTCGCCGAGCTCGATGCGGTAGCCGCGGACCTTGACCTGCTGGTCGGCGCGCCCCACGTAGTCGATGCGGCCGCGGCTGTCCCAGCGCACCAGGTCGCCGGTGCGGTACATGCGGGTCCCGGGCGGTCCGAACGGGTCGGCCACGAAGCGCTCCGCGGTCGGGCCGGGCCGCCCCAGATAGCCGCGAGCCAGGCCGTCGCCCGCCAGGTAGAGCTCCCCCACCACGCCCTGGGGCACCGGGCGCAGCCTGTCGTCCAGCACGTAGGCGCAGGTGCCGCCGATGGGCAGGCCGATGGGTACGCCGGCCGGGGCGTCGACGGCCTCGGCGGTGTTCTGGAGGGTGGCGAAGGTGGTGGTCTCGGTGGGGCCGTACACGTTGTGGACGGCCGTGCCCGGCAGGGCGGCCCGCAGCCGGTCCAGATGGGCGCGGGACTGGGCCTCGCCGCCGGTGAGCAGGGTGCGCAGCGGGGCGAGGGCGGTCGGCCGGGTGTCGGCGACCGCGTTGACGAACTGGGTGGTGAGGAAGGCGACGGTCACGCCGGCCCGTTCCAGGAACGCGCCCAGCGTCGCCGGGTCGGCGGGTCCGGGCGGGCAGACGGCGAGGCGCGCGCCGTGGGTGAGCGGCCCCCAGATCTCGAAGGTCGACGCGTCGAAGGCGACCGGTGCGAAGTACAGGAACGTGTCGTCGGCGGTGAAGCGCAGCTCGGGCAGTGACCGGACGAGGCGCACGGCGGCCCGGTGGGAGACGGCGACGCCCTTGGGGCGGCCGGTGGAACCGGAGGTGTGGATGACGTAGAGCAGGTCGTCGGGACCGGGCCGCCGCACGTCCGGCTCGGTGGCCGGGAGGTCCGCGAGGGCCTCGCGGACGGCGGGGGCGTCGAGGGCCAGGAGGGTGACGCCGGTGTCCGCCAGGCGCTCCCGCAGCGACTCCTCGGTGAGCAGCAGACGGGCGCCGTCGTCGAGCATGGCGCGGATCCGGTCGCGCGGGTAGGCGGGGTCGATCGGCAGGTAGGCGGCGCCGGCCTTGGCGACGGCGAGCAGCGCGGTCACGGTGGCCGGGCCGCGCTCCAGGCACAGGGCGACAAGGTCACCGCGCCGCACTCCGTGCGCGAGGAGCAGGCGCGCCAGCCGGTTGGCCGCGGCGTCGAGTTCCGCGTACGTCGTGGTGGCGAGGGCGCCGGAGTCCGTGTGCACGAGGGCGGTCGCGTCCGGGGCGGCGGCGACCTGCCGCGCCACCAGCTCGGTGATCGTGGTGGGCGGTGTCTTCGTGCGACGGGTGCCGCGTTCCAGCAGGTCGGCGCGCTCCTGGGGGGTGAGGACGGCCAGTGCCGACAGTGGGCGTCCGGGCTCGGTGAGGGCGGCGGCCAGCAGGCGCAGGCAGGCCTCGGCGAGACGGCGGGCGGTGGCGGGCTCGAACAGGTCGGCGTCGTACTCCAGACGCAGGTCGAGCCCCTCCGGGCCGGTCTCGGCGAACTGGAAGAACAGGTCCCATTTGGCCGTGTCCTGGGTCACCGGCTCCTGCCGCATCGCGAGCCCCGGGGCCTGCCCGGTGATGTGGTCGCGCTGTTCGAAGGCGAGCATGACCTGGAACAGGGGGTGGCGGGCGGTGGACCGCTCGGGGTTGAGGGCCTCCACCAGCTTCTCGAAGGGCAGGTCCTGGTTGTGGTAGGCGGCCAGGTCGAAGTCCCTTACCCGGTTGACGAGTTCGCGGAGGCTCGGGTCGCCGGAGAGGTCGGTGCGCAGGACCAGGGTGTTGACGAACATACCGACGACGTCGTGCAGCCGCTCGTCGCCCCGGCCCGCCACCGGGGTGCCCAGTGGAATGTCGTCACCCGCGCCGAACCGGCCGAGGGTCGCCGCGAGCACGGACTGGAGCACCATGAAGACGCTGACGCCCCAGTCGGCCGCCAGCCTCCGCAGCTCCCGCACCGGCTCATCGGGCGCGGCCAGGTGCACGGCGGCGCCCCGGTGCCCGGTGCGGGCCCCGCGCGGGGCGTCGTGCGGCAGCCGCAGCTCCTCCGGCATGCCCGCCAGCGCCCGCTTCCAGTGGCCGAGTTGGCGGGATATCTCGCTGCGCGGGTCGTCGTCGGCGCCGAGCAGGTCACGCTGCCAGAGGGTGTAGTCGGCGTACTGCACGGCGAGCGGACGCCACTCCGGCGCCCGCCCCTGCGACCGGGCCCGGTAGGCGGCCGTCAGGTCGCGGCTGAGCGGGGCCAGGGACCAGCGGTCGGCGGCGATGTGGTGCACGACGAGCGAGAGCACGTGCTCGCCGGGGGCGAGCGCGAACAGGTGGGCCCGCAGCGGGATCTCCCGCTCCAGGTCGAAGCCGCGCTCCGCCTCGGCGGTCAGGGCGCCGGGCAGCTCCGTCTCCGTCGTCACGCTCACCGGCAGCGTGAGGAGGGTGTCGGCCGGCGCGAGCACCCGCTGCTCGGCCGGACCGACACCGTCCGGGACGCCGGCACCGGGGACGGGGGGGTGCCCGGTGCCGGCGGTCCATGCCCCGGAGGCGGCACCTCCGGAGGCGTCGACGGGGCTCGCCGTGCCGTCCGCAGGGCGGCCGGAGAGTCCCTCCGCCCCCGCCGGGCGGCCGGCGGGCCCCTCCGTCTCCGCCCGAGCCGGGAACACCGTGCGCAGCGCCTCGTGCCGGCCCACGACGTCCCGCAGGGCGGCCTCCAGGGCGGGGATGTCCAGGTCGCCGGTGAGACGGACGGCGAGCGGGATGGCGTACAGCCCGCCCGGAACGCCGAGCCGTTCGATGAACCACAGCCGCTGCTGGGCGTACGACAAGGGCAGCACCGCCGGGCGCGGACGGGCCGTCAGCGGGGCCCTGGCACGGTCGGCGGCGGTCGTACGGGCGGCGAGCGCGGCCGGGGACGGGGCTTCGAACAGGTCCCGGACCTGGAGTTCGGCGCCGAGCTCGGTGCGGACCCGGTTGACGATGCGGGTGGCGAGCAGGGAGTGCCCGCCGAGGGAGAAGAAGTCGTCGTCGGCGCCGACCCGCTCCAGGCCCAGCGCCTCGGCGAAGACGGCGCACAGCGTCTCCTCCTGGGGGGTGCGCGGGGCGCGCCCGGAGACCGTGTACTCGGGAGCGGGCAGGGCGCGCCGGTCGAGCTTGCCGTTGGCGGTCAGCGGCAGGGCGGGCAGCCGTACGACGGCGGACGGGACCATGTGGTCGGGCAGCCGCTCGGCGAGGAACGTCCGCAGGTCGGCAGGGAGTTCGCGGCCTTCGCGGGTGACTGCGTAGGCGACCAGCCGCTGGTCGCCGGGCCGGTCCTCGCGGGCGACGACGGCCGTCTCGGCGAGGTCGGGGTGGCGGCCGAGGACGGTGGCGATCTCGCCCGGTTCGACGCGGAAGCCGCGCAGCTGGACCTGCTCGTCGGCGCGCCCCAGGTACTCGAGCGTGCCGTCGGCGTGCCGTCGGCCCAGGTCGCCGGTGCGGTACATGCGCGCGCCGGACGGCCCGAACGGGCAGGCCACGAAGCGTGCCGCGGTCAGGTCGGGCCGGCCGAGGTAGCCGCGGGCCAGGCCGGGGCCGGTGACGTACAGCTCGCCGGGGACGCCCGTTGGGGCGGGCCGCAGCGCGCTGTCGAGGACGTGCACCCGCAGGTCGGGAATGGGGCCGCCGATGACGCTCGCCCCGCCCGCGGCGGCGCGGGCCGCGTCGAGCTCCTGGTGGGTGACGTGCACGGTGGTCTCGGTGATGCCGTACATGTTGACCAGGCGAGGCGCGTCGTCGGCGTGCCGGGCGTACCAGTCGGCGAGCCGGCCCACGTCCAGTGCCTCGCCGCCGAACACGACGTACCTCAGGGCGAGTTCACGGCCCGGGTCCTCGCCGTCGGCGCGCATCAGCTGGTAGAAGGCGGACGGTGTCTGGTTGAGGACGGTGACCCGCTCCGCGGCGAGCAGCCGCAGGAACGCGTCGGGCGAGCGGGACACGTCGTACGGCACGACGACCAGCCGCCCGCCGTACAGCAGGGCACCCCACAGCTCCCAGACGGTGAAGTCGAAGGCGATGGAGTGGAACAGGGTCCACACGTCGTCGGGACCGAAACCGAACCAGTGGTCGGTGGCGTCCAGCAGCCGCACCACGTTGCGGTGCGGCACGACCACACCCTTGGGGCGTCCGGTGGAGCCGGAGGTGAAGATGACGTACGCCGGGTGCTCCGGCGTCAGCGACACGGCGGGGGCGGTGGCCGGAAGGGCTGCCAGGGCGCCGCGGGTCTCCTCGGCGTCGAGGTCGATCCGCGGCACGTCGGCCGCCTCGGGCAGCTCCGGCAGGCCGGCGCAGGCGGAGGTCAGCAGCAGCACCGGCCGCGCGTCCGCCAGGGTGTGGGCGAGACGCCCGGCCGGATGACCGGGCTCCAGGGGCAGGTAGGCGGCGCCCGCCTTGAGGACCGCGAGGACGGCGACGATCAGGTCGGCGCCGCGCGGCAGGGCGACGGCGACGAAGCTCTCCGGGCCGGCCCCGCGCCCGGCGATCAGCTGGGCGAGCCGGCCCGCCCGTTCGTCGAGCTCGCGGTAGGTGAGGCCTGCCTCGCCGGGCACGGTGACCGCCACGGCGTCCGGGGTGCGGGCGGCCTGGGCGGCGAACAGCTCGGGCAGCGTCACGTCCCGGGCGTACGGCCGCGGGGCGGCGTCCTCGCTCAGCAGGCGTCGCAGCTCGGCCTCGTCCGGGCCGCCGAGCCCGGCCAGCAGGACCTCCGGGTCCTCGGCGACCTCGCCCAGCACCCGCACCAGCCGGCCGAGAAGGCCCTCGGCGTCCTCGCGGGTGAACGCCGAGGGCCGGTGAGCGAGGTCCAGCCGGAGACGCTCGCCGGGGAACACGGTCAGGTGCAGCGGGTAGTGCGTCGCCGAGCGCACCCGGGTCGAGGTCACCGCGCCCCCGGTCTCGTGGCGCAGCCCCTCCTCGTCCAGCGGGTAGTTCTGGAAGGCCAGGACGGTGTCGAAGAGCTCGCCCTGGAGCCCGGCGGCGGACTGTGCCTCGGCCAGCGGCAGGTGCTCGTGCGGCATCATCGCGAGCTGCTGCGCGGCCAGGTCCGCGAACAGTTCGGCCGCCCGCCGGCCGGGACGCACGTCGGCCCGTACGGGCAGGGTGTTGGCGAACAGCCCGATCATCGACTCGACACCGGCCACCTCGGCGGGCCGGCCCGAGGTGACCGCGCCGAAGACGACGTCGTCACGTCCGGTGAGCCGGCCCAGCAGCACCGCCCAGCAGCCCTGGACCACGGAGTTCAGCGTCAGCCCCCGTCCGCGGGCCCACGCCGTGAGGGCGGCCGTGTGCTGCGCGGACAGGGAGTCGGTGACCAGGGCGGGCAGCTCGGCGCCGTCCGTCCCGGACGCGACCCGCAGGGGGCCCTCGAGGCCGTCCAGCAGCCGCGCCCAGGCCGCCCGCGCCGCCTCCCGGTCCCGGGTGCCGAGCCAGGTCAGGAAGGAACGGTAGGGCGCGGGGTCGGGAAGCCCGGCCGTCGCGGCCCGCTCACCCGTGTCGGCCTGCTGCGCCAGCAGGGTCAGTTCGCGCACCGCGAGGGGCAGCGACCAGCCGTCGACCAGGATGTGGTGCACGGACCACACCAGCCGGTGCCTGCCTTCGCCGAGCGTGAGGAGGGAGAACCGCATCAGCGGGGGCCGCGCCGGGTCGATCCGGCGCAGCCGGTCGGCATCCGTCAGCCGGTCCGCCTCGGCCTCGCGCTCGTCCTCCGGCAGGTGGGTGAGGTCGTGGACCGTCCAGCGCGGCCGTACCTCGTCGTCCTTGAGGACGACCTGCACCGGCTCGCCGTTCCTGCGGGTGCGGAAGCAGGCCCGCAGATTGGGGTGGCGGCCCAGCAGCGCGGCCGAGGCCGTGCGCAGCCGGCGCTCCAGGTCGGCGCCGTCGCCGGTCAGGTCCGCGACGAACTGGAGCGTGTAGAGATCGGGGACCGTGCGGTCGTACGTGGACAGGAAGAGCAACCCCTGCTGGAGCGGCGAGAGCGGCAGCACCTCGCTGATCTTCGATCCGGTTCTGGGCACGGTCACGACAGGTCCTCACTCAACTCGAATTCCAGATCGGCGAGTTCTTCGTCGCTGAGCTCGATCAGTTCGCCCTCGGGCTGCGCCGGGACCTCCTCCTCGACCCGGTGCGCGGCCCGGGCGAGGGCGGCGGCGGTGCGGTGGGTGAAGACGTCCCTGGTGGTCAGGGCGAGGCCGGCGGCGCGGGCGCGGCTGACGAGCTGGATGGAGCGGATGCTGTCGCCGCCGAGCGCGAAGAAGTCCTCGTCGACACCGACGGACGGCATTCCGAGCACCTCCGCGAGCAGCGCGCACAGCACCCCCTCGCGCTCGGTTCCCGCCTCACGCACGGGCGTCTCGTCGGTCCGCTCCGGCCGGGGCAGTGCCTTGCGGTCGAGCTTGCCGTTCGCGGTGAGCGGCAGCTCCGCGAGGACCAGCCAGGCCGACGGGACCATGTAGGCGGGCAGCAGCTCGCTGAGCTCCGCCTGCACGCCGAGCGGGTGGGCGTCCGGTCCGGTCAGGTAGCCCACCAGTCGCGGGTTGCCGGAGGCGTCGGGCAGCACGGCGACGGCAGCGTCGGCGACCGTTTCCAGCCCGCGCAGCGCGGCCTCGATCTCCCCGAGTTCGACGCGCCGGCCGCGGATCTTGACCTGGTGGTCGCGCCGCTCGATGAACTCCAGCTGCCCGTCGGCCCGCTGCACCACCCGGTCACCCGTGCGGTACATCCGCGTCCCGGCCCCGGCGAACGGATCCGCCATGAACGTGCCCGCCGTACGCGCCGGATCCCCCAGATACCCCCGGCCGACGCCGGCGCCGCCGACGTACAGCTCACCCGGAACACCCACCGGAACCGGCTGGAGCTCATCACCGAGCACATACAGCCGCGTGTTGCGCACCGCCCCACCGATCGGCACCCGACCGTCCAGAGCGTCGCCCGCCCGGATCACCGCATGCGTCACATCATCCGAACACTCCGTCGGACCATAGGCGTTCATCAACGGCACCCGCGGATACCGCGCATGCCAGCGCTCACACAGATCGGCCGGCAACGCCTCACCCGTCACCATCAGCCACCGCAACCCCGGCAGCTCAGGCGCACCCCCCGCCGGCCCCTCCACGTCCCACGCGTCCAAAGCCGCCCGCAGCAACGACGGCACGACCTCCAGCACCGCCACCCGCTCCTCGCGCACCATCGCGAACAACGCCGACGGATC
>NZ_JBIAVX010000009.1:0-207186 GCF_042894725.1 Streptomyces sp. NPDC001480
CGGCGGGGGGTGCGGGGGGGGGTGTGTTTGTTTTGAGCGTGGGGGTTGGTCTTGTTGTCCCCTAGGGGGGGCCCGGGGGGGGGGGCCCCCCGGCCCCCCCGGGGGGGGGCCGGGCGCCCCCCCCCCCCCCACCACGGGATCAGACGGTGAGGACGAGCTTGCCCTGGAGGTGACCGCCGTCGAGCAGCCGGTGCGCGTCGGCGACGCGCTCGAACGGGAACGTCTCCTGCACGTGGACCCGGAGCCTGCCCTGGTCGACGAGTTCGACGAGACCTCGCAGGGCGACCGGATCGGGTTCGACCGCGATGCCGCTGAAGCGCATGCCGGCCGCCTCGTACCTGGCGATGAGCTCCGAATCCTCCTCGGCGACCGCCGTCACCAGGTGACCGCCCGGGCGGAGCACTTCGAGCGACCGCTCGACGGTGTCGCCGCCGATCGTGTCGAGCACGACGTCGATGTCGCGGACCGCCTCGGTGAAGTCGACCGCCGTGTAGTCGATCACCTCGTCGGCGCCGAACCCCTCGACGAACTTCCGCTTGCTTCCGCTGGCGGTGGTGATCACGTGCGCGCCGAGCGCTTTCGCGATCTGGATCGCGACGTGGCCGACCCCGCCACCACCGCCGTGGACCAGGACGCGGTCGCCCTCCCTCACGCCGCCGAGGTCGACGAGGCCCTGCCACGCCGTCAGCCCGACGACCGGCAGCGCCGACGCCTCGACGTGCGAGAGCGACGCCGGCTTGCGTGCCAGGTGCAACGCCGGCGCCGACACGACCTCGGCGTACGCGCTCGCCGCCCGCGGGAACAGCGGCATCCCGAACACCTCGTCGCCGGGCCTGAACCGCCACGTCCCCGGTGCCTCCTCTACCACGCCGCTGATGTCCCAGCCCAGAATGAACGGCGGCTGGCCGATCAACGGGAACTCGCCGGCGCGCAGGCGCGCCTCCAGCGGGTTCAGCCCGATCGCCTTGACGCGGACGAGAACCTCGGTCGGAAGGGGCTGGGGCTCGGGCGCGTCCACGATGGTGAGCACCTCGGGACCGCCGAGCGTCTGCTGGGTGATGACTCGCATGACTCTCCTGGCTTTGGAAGGGGGAGAGGACCCAGGCTATGAATTTGATAGGAACCAGCAGGTACCTTCGGCGCAGGTACCTTTGGCGCCATGAACGGTTTCGGTCCCGGGGATTCCTTTCTCGCCGACTGTCCGGCGCGTCTTGCGGTCGAGCTGATCGCCGACAAGTGGACGGTGGTCGTGCTCTACGGCCTCAGCAGGGGCCCGGTGCGCCATGGCCAGCTGATCGAGCTGATCGGCGGCATCTCCCGCAAGATGCTCACCCAGACGCTTCGACGGCTCGAGGCGCATGGACTCATCCGCCGCCACGCCTACGCCGAGGTGCCGCCCCGCGTCGAGTACGAGCTCACCCCGCTCGGGACGACACTGATCGATCCGATCCACATGCTGACCGAGTGGGCGAGGGCGAACGGCGACGCAGTGCTCGATGCGCTCGACGCCGACCCCGAGCCGGTCGCCCAAAGCGACTGAGGCCCCCACTAGGGACAGCCCCTCCAGAATCCACCCCAGCCGGTACAGCCATCCAGCACCCCCCAGCCCCCTCAGTCGCGCGACTAGGTTCGCTGAGACAGAAGCCCGAACGACGCGGTTCACTGAGAAAACGACTCGATTGAGCGAGACAGGACATCGGGCCTCCGGCCATGGGTGTCGGGCCTCCGGCCACAGGCGGGTGCTTACGTCGTAAGCACCCGCGACGGGTCACCCCCGCGGCGCTGCGCTGCTGCTGTTCAGGAAGCTGTCCGACTGTGCGGGCGACATCCGGGGGAATCGTCTTCTCGGAGACGGCCTGCTTGAGCTCGGGGGTCAGGTTGAGGAGGGCAAGTCTCTGGGTGACCCATCCGCTGGACTTGCCGAGCGACCGGGCGACTGCCCGCTGAGAGCCGTGCACTTCGCACCAGGCGCTGCAAGGCTCGTGCTTCGTCGAGGGGCTCGAGGTCCTCGTGTTGGACGGCCGCGGTGAGCGCGGTCTCCAGAAGGGTGTCGGCGTCTCCGGCGAGGGAGTCGTCGACGTGGACAGGGACGTCATCAAGGCCTGCGAGCTGGGTGCCGGCGAGGCGACGGTTGCCGTCGACGACGACGTAGTGCGCCTTCGTGAGGTCCGAGGCGTGCTCGGGATGGGCTGCAAGGAAGGCGTCCCGGGTGACGACGGTAAGGGGCTGGATGATGCCCTTGCCTGTGAGGCTGTCCGCCATCTCCTCTATGGCCGCGAGGGTGGCCCGCGGGTTGTACGGGTTTGGGGCCAGGTGGTTGACGGGGTTGACGGGAACGCGTGGGGTTTCGTTGTGAGCCGTGGTCGGGCTTGCAGGCGGCGCGGTGCGATCGTGGACTTCCGACCGCCCACACCCGTACCTCGCCTGGGAGATCGCGCGTCTTGGCTGTGCCCCCAAGAGCGTGCTGGACAACAGTGCGGAGAGCTGGCTCACCGGATACACCGATCTCACCCTGGCCTACCAGGAGGCCAACCCGAAGGCGTCCGCGGACGATCTCTTGTCCTCGCTTCGTGTCGGCTGTGCAGCCATGCTCTGCTCGGCCTCTCCGCTGTCGGTACCAGTGGAACGACCGCACATCGTCGACGCCGCACTTGAGGCCTACGGACGGCTGCGGCACGAGGCAGCGCTGATGCTGCTTGACCGGCTACCTGTCTTGGAGGAGGCCCTGCGTGACGCTCTTCGCTGAGTTCATGACCCTCATGGCCACGCAAGCCGCAGGCCCGGACAGCGAACTCGACTGTCCGGGCCTGCTGAGCAGCAGGGCACTCAGGGCCGGCCGAAGGCCCGGAGGACAGCATGGCGATCATCTGCCGAGCTGACCCACCCGAAGCAGGTCGTCGGGGCTGACCGACGACGCAGTCATGACGCTGTGCCTGGGCCTGCCCTCCACCCAGGCGAACAGGGTGAGGCCCAGCTACGAGCTCCGACTGACCGGCAACTGCTGCAGCGCCCGAACGTCGGCGTTTCGGCCAATCGCCCCCGAACCGCAGGCCCTTGCGCGGCAAGGGTCGATGCACTGCGCACCCTCGGAAAACCGCTAAATCACAGGGCACACAACCCGTCCGAAAGGAACAGGCGCTCGAAATCATGCGGCGTCGTTGAACACATCGGCAGCACCACCACGTCCACGAGGGGGAACGCAGTGACGCCAGTCGAACCAGACAGCGGCAAGATCGCGAGCGATCCGCAGGCCGGAGCCGCGGACAACATCTCGGATGCCGAGCGGGAGCTTTACGGGGGCCGGCTGCGCTACGACCAGTCCTTCGTCCGGCATGAAGGGCCGCTGACCCGGCTGAAGTTCGGGCACATGGCGGCCGCGCTGCCGCGGATGGTGGGCATGGTGCTGCGCACCGGCTGGAAGGCGGACCGGCACGCGCTGATGGGGGTCGTGGCGGCCGAAGTCGGGCAGGGCGTGACGGCCGCGTGGGGTTTGGTGGCGGTCAACGGCGTCCTGACGCAGCTGTTCGCCGACGGTCCGACCGTGGACAAGCTCAGCGACGCTCTGCCGTCCCTGGTAGTTCTCGCGGTCGCGGCGGTGGCCGGCGCCGTGCTGTCGGCCTGGTCGACGGCCATGTCGGGCCGGCTGGAGCCCCAGGTGGAGCGGGCGGTCTCTGCCCGCTACTACACGGCCGTCACCGGGGTGGAGGTGGAAGCGACCGAGCGGCCTGAGGTCCAGCGGATCCTGGAGGCGGGGAAGTTCGGCACAGACTCGGCCCGCAGCATGCTGCGGCTGTCGGTCGGCGTGGGCAACGTGGTGATCGGCATGGCAGCGGCCGCGGTCGTGCTCGCCGCGCTGCACTGGGCGCTGCTCCCGATGCTGCTGGCGATCGCCCTGCCCAAGGGGTGGGGCGCAGTCCGCTCCGCACGCCGTGACTACCTCTCCCGGATGACCTGGGTCGACCACCGTAGGGCGATCGCCTCCCTGCTCGCCTACCTGACCCGCCCGCACGCCGCCGGTGAGCTCCGCGTGCACGCCGCCGGCACGAAGCTGCTCTCCAGCTACGAGGAGATGTCGAGGCAGACGGAGGCCGAGCAGCGGCGCCTGGCCCGGGCGCAGGCATCCACGGACCTGGTCGCGGGCGCGTTCGCCGGTATGGCATCGCTGGCCTGCTACGGGGTGCTGTGGTGGCTACTGTCGACCGGAGGTCTGCCGCTCGCCGTCGGCGGGACCGCGGTCATCGCCATCCGCACGTCGACGGCGCGCCTCACATCGCTGGTGCAGCAGGTCAACCGGCTGTACGAGGAACTGTTGTTCCTCACCGACACCGAGGACGCCATCAACGTGGCGAGCGAGAACGCGATCCCGCTCGCCGGTACCCCGCTGCCCGCGCCCGTGCGGGAGGTGAGGACGGAGGCGGTCTCGTTCACCTATCCGGGTGCCGACGGCCCCTCCCTGAAGGGCGTGAGCGTGCGCGTTCCGCGGGGGAAGGTGACAGCCCTGGTGGGTGCGAACGGTTCGGGTAAGACCACCCTCACGAAGGTGCTGGCCGGACTGCTGCTCCCCGCCGAGGGGGACGTGTGGTGGGTGGGCGAGTCGGGCGAGCGGGTCGAGCTGCGTGAGGCGGCGCGCGCCCAGATCTTCGCCGAAGTCGGGTTGTTGTCGCAGGACTTCCCGCGCTGGGAGATGACGGCGGCCGCGAACGTGGCCATCGGTGCCGGCGACCGTCCCCGGGACATGGCCCGCATCCGCAAGGCCGCCGGTGAGGCGGGCGTGCTCGAGCTGATCGAGGGCCTGCCGCACGGCTGGGACTCGATCGTGTTCAAGGGCTACGAGCGAGGTGTCCAGCTCTCGGGCGGACAGTGGCAGAAGCTGGGGTCCGCTCGCACTAGGTACCGGCAGGCGCCGTTCCTGCTGGTAGACGAGCCGACCAGCGCCCTTGACCCTCATGCGGAGATCGCGGCGTTCGAGGGGCTGTGGTCCCTGGCCGAGGAGGGGCACGCGGTCGTGCTCGTCACCCACCGGCTCGCCGCGACCATGCACGCCGACCACATCTACGTCCTCGATCAGGGATGTGTCGTCGAGGACGGCACCCACGAGGTGCTGATGTCCCGCAAGGGCGGTCTGTACCAGGGGATGTTCACCGCCCAGGCCGCGCAGTATGGGATCGCGCCGGCACCCGACGGCGTTCCCGGCCCCCGCGGCGCCCAGCTGTCCGGCCACGAGACGGCGAGCTGATCCACCCGAGCGACCTCCCCTTTCCCCAGCCCGCTCGCCCCCCGCCCCCACGACATCGAAAGCGAGACGACGCCCATGCCACCCAGCTCCACCGCTGTCCGCAGCACCGTCGAGGCGTACCTCGGCCGGCACCCCGGCGAGCATGACGCCCTGGCCGGCCTCCTCGCCGCGCTGGACCGGCCCATCGACGCGACCGCCCGGACAACGCTGCCCGGGCACGTCACGTGCAGCGCCGTCGTCGTCGACCGGCAGGGACGGGTCCTGCACATCCGGCACCGGGCCACCGGCGACCTGATACTCACTCCCGGCGGCCACATCGAACCCGGGGACCGCACGCTGCTTGCCGCGGCGCTGCGCGAGGCGGCGGAGGAGGCCGGGATCGCGCCGGGCGCCCTGTGTCTGACCCGGCAACTGCTCGGCTCTCCGATCGACATCGACGTCCACGGCATCGACGTCCACGGCATCGACGCCTACGACGTCCGCTACGTCTTCTTCCTCACCAGCGAGGAGCCGCCCGCGATCGCGCTGCAGGACGACGAAGTCTCCGGCGCCCAGTGGCTCCCGCAGCCGGAGGTCACCTCGCCGACACTGCGCGCGAAACTCCTCGCGGCGCGGCTGGACGGCCGGCCGGAGCCGGTGAACGCGTCCGCGCTCATCCACGACGGGCACGGGCGGTACCTGCTCCGTCTGCACGACCACAAGCCCGGTGTCATCTGGAGTAGGGAGCGTTCGCCCTTCTCGGCGGGGGCCGCACGCACGACGACCAGGGCCTTGAGGGCACGCTGCTGCGGGAGCTGTCCGAGGAGGTCCCCGACCTCCGCCAGGAGGGCCTGGAGCCGTACGCCGTGGAGGCGGCCACCAGCGTCGACGGTCTCAGCGTCCCGGTCCAGGTGTTCACGGGCCGGTGGCGCGGGAACCCCGATCGGCTCCAGCTGCACGAGGGCGTGCTGCTGAGGTGGTTCACCCCCGACGTACTGAACCGGCTCCGCCTGAGCTTCGCGACGCGCGACCTCATTCGCCGGCACGCGGCCGAGAACGCGCCGGGCGGCGGGCCAGCTGCGGTTCCTGCCCCCTGGGACGGGGGCAGCCGGACCGTGCTGAACGGTGTCGGTGTCCACCTCCACCTGGAGGACGACGAGGGGCGGGTGCTCCTGGGCCTGCGCCACCCCGACTCGGCGTACGCGGGAAACACGTGGCACTACCTGGCCGACAGGTGCGAGCAGGAGCCCGCGGTCGCGTGCCTGGTGCGGGAGGCTCGGGAGGAGGCGGGACTGGTCATCGAGCCTGCGGATGTGGATCTCGCGCACGTCATGCACGTCGTCGACACCCCGGGCGGCCAGCCGTTGCTGCAGCTCGTGTTCCGCGCGCGCCGCTGGAGGGGAGAGCCGAAGGTCCTGGAGACCGACAAGTGCCTGGCCTGGCAGTGGTGGCCGCTGCATGAGCTCCCGGAGCGGCTCGTCCCCTATACCCGGACGGCTCTGGCCGGCATCGCCGAGGGCCGTGTCTACTCCCAGTTGGGCTGGTGAACGGCGTGCGCACATCGACCGGGAACGGGCACCGAGTCCGGTCCGTTCGCAAGCCGGCACCGTCGGAGGTGCCGGGATGAGTTCCGAGTCCAAATGGGCGCACGAGGAGAGCCGCGTGTGGCGGGTCCACGGTGTCCAGGGCTGCACCTGATACGTGAAGGTGCACCAAAACGAGCGCTTCCACCACATGGAGGTGCGAGGGCTACGGACGTGGGCGCCGGAGCTGGGGGCGGCCGCGCCCCGGCTGGTCGCCGCCGACGAGACCCTGCGGGCGGTGGTCCTCACCGCGGTGCCGGGCCCACCGCTGCACGGCACCGTTTTGGCACCGGGGCGGGAGAGGGCGATCTTTCGACGGATCGGCGCGCTGGCCCGCTGCCTCCACCAGTCCTCTCCCCCACGGCCCGCTCCCGCCGGCAGCGGCCCCGCTGTGGCAAAGACCGATCGGCACCTGTCTGGGGCGCGGTCGCATCTGCTGCCGGGTGATGAAGGGTTCGTCCGCGAGCTCGTCCGGCAGGCCGAGGACCTGCCCGTGCCGTAGGGCGGAACTCGTGCCTGCGGACGCGGCGGTGGTACGGCTCTCCAGCCGAACCACCGCCGCGTCGCGGCTCAGCCGCCGACCGTCCGAATGCGCCCCAGGGTTCGGGTGTGGGTCCTCACGGTGCCGGGGTCGCCGGGCATGTGGCGTCGGCGGCCGGCAGACGCCCGGTGAGCAGGTACTGGCTGCCGTGCCGGTCCATGCAGGTGTTGCCGTCGAACAGGTACTGGCCGTGGTTGCCGCCGCCCGCGACGACGAGGCGGGAACCGGCCAGCGCCTGGTGCATGCGCCGTGCGCCCTGGACCGGAGTCGCGGGGTCGTCCTTCGCCTGGAGCAGCAGGACCGGCGGCACCTGCACCGAGCCGATCTTCACGGGCCGGGCCGTCGGGGCTTTCCAGAACGCGCAGGGCGCGCTGTACCAGGTGTTCAGCCAGGCGAACAGCGGAGCCTTGGGGGCCGACGCCGTCGTGTCCCGGTGCCAGGCCGACCAGTCGCGGGGCCACGCGTCGTCCACGCAGTTGTAGGCGAGTTGGGCCGGGTTGACGCCGCCGAAGGCGAGCTGGTCGGTGGCGTCGAGCAGCGCGCTCGCATCCCCGCGCCGGTATGCGGAGACGTCCTGGGCCACGTCTGCCCAGGTCAGATCCGTGTACATGGCGGAGGCAAGCAGATCGTCCAGCTCGGCGCTGCCCGCTCTGCCGCCGGCAGGGTGAGCGTCCAGCTTCTTGCGGACGGCGTCCCACGCGGCCGACACCTCCGCTCCGCTGGCGCCCAGGTGATACGTCCCGTCCTTCCTGGCGGCCCACGCGAAGAACTGGTCCGCCCGGTGCTGGAGCGCCGGATTCTGGTCGAACTGCGAGGCGTAGGTGGTGACGCTCGGATCGACGACGCTGTCGAGGATCATGCGGCCGGTGTGCGACGGGAACAGCGTCGCGTACGTGGCGCCGAGCCTCGTCCCGTACGAATAGCCGAGGTAGTCCAGCTTGTCGCGGTGGAAAGCGGTACGGATCCGGTCCATGTCGCGGGCGGCGTTCTCAGTGGTGATGTACGGCAACAGCGCCTTGGCGTTCGCGTCGCACTGCTCGGCGACCTTGCGGGCCACGGTGCGCCGCGCCTGCTCCTGCGCATCGGTCGCGGGCGTGTACGGCGCGGCGGGATGCTTGATCAGTTTCTTCGTGTCCCCACAGGAGACCGGGGTGCTTGCACCGACGCCGCGCGGGTCGAAGCTGACCACGTTGTACTTCGCCCCGACGTCGCCGGGCATCGAGCTCCACACCAGCTTGGCCGTGCCGATACCCGACTCGCCCGGCCCGCCCGGGTTGACCACGAGGGTGCGCGGGGCGTTCAGATCGCCGGCGATCGACAGGGTGAGCTTGATCTGCCGGCCGTCCGGCCTGCCGTGGTCGAGGGGCACCTTGATGGTGGAGCAGTACGTACCGCGGGGCGCGTCGGAGCCCGCAGGGCAGGTGGACCAGTGGAGGGCGGCGGGCCCGGTGACCGCGACGGCCGGCGCCGCGCCGGCCGTCTGCGACCCGGCGAACGCAACGAGCCCGAAAGCGGCAGCCACGGCCGTACCACGTCCTATGAGGGGAGAAATCCGTCTGGGCAAGTGTCCCTGCTTTCCGGTCAGTTTCGCTGCGGCCGGAAAGCAAGACGAGACAGAGAGCCAAAGGGTTTCTTCCGCACAGCGTTGTTCCTGAACAGGCCTTCTCCGGTTGACCACTTCGGTGCATCGCCGGGGCCGCCCGTCCTTGCAGACGCGGGTCGCGAGGGCGCCAAGCAGCAGGCGTTCGGGGCCGGTTGGCGGCACCTCGGGGTGCCCGGCCACACGCGTCTCGAACGAGTTCCAGGGCGTCTGCCCAGGTCAGAGCCTCATCGCAGGCTCAGTGGCTCGTGCGCCGCCGGGCGACGAGGGCGGCGATGTCGTCGTCGAGTTCACCGCCGCTGTAGGCGATCAGGTCGCGGTGGAGACGCTCGAGGAGCTGGTGGGACGTTTCGCCGCCCCAGGAGCGGATGCATTCGGCGAGGGTGTAGAAGGCGCCGGAGCGGTCGCGGGTCTCGGTGACGAGTAATAGTCAAGACCTGTGGATCAACCCATCGATAGCCGTGGCTCAGCCGGTCATGAGCCAGGTCTCGCAGACGAAGCCGAGGCGTCGGCATGCGTCGTCGAACCAGGCATCGACCAGTGGGACAGTGGTCGTCACCGTCGTCAGGGACATTGAGTGGTCCTTGATCGTGACCTGGCACCGGTCATCGTCCTCGTTGAGTTCGATGAACAGCCACGGGCTGCGTTTCCCCTCGCACCAGGCGATGTTCTGTCCCGCGTCGAGCGAGTCCAGGGCCTGCTGCCACTGCCGCAGGTCCTCGGGGAAGACCCAGGTCTTGAGGGCGCCACGCACGAAGGGCGTGTTGACCAGGAACTCTCCGACCAGGGCATCGGCCTCGCTGGGACGCGTTCGCTCCTCCTTCCCTGCGATCCGGAGAATGACGCTATTGCGCCCGCCGGGTGCCGGCCCCGGACGGGGGACAGCGCGAGAAGCGGGGCGATGTCGTCGATGACCCGGTCAGCGGCGGATTCTGAGATCCCGAACAAGGGGCCGAGCTGCCGCGTCGTGAGGTTCGTCCGCCAGTAAGCCGCCACCAGCAGTATGCGGTCTTCCCATGACAAGGCCCACGGCCGTCCGCCGGTGGGCTTGCCGCCGCCCCGGCGCCGTACGAGTCCCACGAGCCTGCGGAACTGACGTCCGTTCAGTCCGGCGAACAGGCCCACCCACTGCGGCTCTGCCGCCGTCACCACCGCACCCACGCCAAGATCATCACATGCCTGATCAGGGCTTACGGGACGTCGTTTAGGGCCTCTCGTTCGGATCATGCCGGGCTCGCGGGGTCTGGCACCGCGCCCTGATCAGGCCTGATCCGGACGAAAGACCCTGGCCCCCGGCCGTCCAGGCCCGTGGGGGCTCAGCTCGCCAGGCCGTGACGGAACGCGTAGACGACCGCCTGGACGCGGTCGCGCAGGTTCAGCTTGGTGAGTATGCGGGAGACGAACGTCTTCACCGTCTCCTGGCTGATGACGAGGGCGGCGGCGATCTCGCTGTTGGACAGGCCGTCCGCGATCAGCCGCAGCACCTCCAGCTCGCGGGGGGTGAGCGGAATGTCCTCGGGGGCGCCGTCGGTGGGGCGGATGCGGGTCGCGTACCGGCCGACGAGCTGGCGGGTGACCTCGGGGTCGAGGAGCGCCGCGCCCATGGCGACCGTGCGGATGCCGTGCAGCAGGTGGTCGGGCGGGGCGTCCTTGAGGAGGAAGCCGCTCGCGCCGGCGCGCAGCGCCTCGTAGACGTACTCGTCGAGGTTGAACGTGGTGACCACGAGGACCTTGACGGGGTGGGCGACCCCGGCCCCCGCCAGCAGGCGGGTGGCTTCGAGGCCGTCGAGGACCGGCATGCGGATGTCCATGACCACGACGTCCGGGTCGAGCTCGCGGGCGAGGTCGACGCCTTTCCGGCCGTCACCGCACTCGCCCACCACCTCCATGTCGGGCTGGGCGTCGATGATGGTGACCAGGCCCATGCGGATCAGCGCCTGGTCGTCGCAGACGAGCACCCGGGTCGGCGCGGACCCGGACGGCGGAGGTGTGTTCACGAGCGGCCCCCGGCCGGTATCCGCGCCCGGACGACGAAGCCGCCGCCCGCGACGGCACCCGCGCTGAAGTCCCCGCCGAGCATGTCGACCCGCTCGCGCAGACCGGCCAGCCCCCGTCCGCTGCCACCTACGGCGGCGGCCCGTGAGCCGGTGCCGTCCGTGCTGACCTCCACGGTGATCTCCCTCTCGCCGTGCCGCACGGTGACCGAAGTGCGGCTGCCGTGAGCGTACTTGAGGGCGTTGGTGAGTGCTTCCTGCACCACCCGGTAGGCCACGAGGTCGGAACTGCCGGTGGACTCCGGCGGGGCGCCCTCCTCGGTGAACTCCACCGGCTGGCCCGCCCGGCGGGTCTGCTCCACGAGGGTCAGGACGCGGCCGACGGCCGGTGTCCTCGGCTCGGCCGCGGCATCGCCGCCGTTCCCGGTGCCGTGATCGGGGTTGAGCAGGTCCAGCAGGTGCCGCAGATCAGTGATCGCCCGGCGCCCGGTGTCGGAGACGGCGCTCAGGGACTGCTCCAGCCGCTCGGGCGCGGCGGTCAGATAGCGGGCGGCCTCCGCCTGCACCACCATCGCCGTCACGTGGTGGGTCACGACGTCGTGCAACTCCCTCGCTATCCGGGTGCGTTCGGCGTTCCGTGTCTCCACCGCGACCCGCTTGCGACGTTCGGCCTCCGCCTGCCGGGTGGTGCGCAGCCAGCTTCCGGCGCCCCAGGCCAGGCCCAGCGCCATGTAGAAGGTCGTGAACTCCGTGGTGGTCTCGCCCGTGCCGAGGTGGGAGAGACCCATCGACAGCGCCACGTACGCCACGGTGAGGCCGGCCACGAAGCTCCGGCGGTGCCGTTCCAGGTGCGAGCCGGTGCTCACCAGCACGACGCCCATCGCGGTGGCCGCGAAGGTGTGGTAGCCGAGGAGCTGGTCGACGGCGAACCCGCCGGACACCAGGGCCAGGGAGAGGGCCGGCCACCGCCGGCGCACCGCCAGGGGCAGGGTCTCGAGGAGGATCACCACGACGGCCACCGCGTCGTGCGGGCGGTCGGGGACACCCCCGATGACCGTTCCGTTGCTGCGGAGCGCCGGGAGGAAGGAACCGATCAGGAGGAGGAGCCCGAAGGGAAGGTCCCGGACGACGACGTCCAGCCGGTACCAGACTCCACCGAGCCGCTTCCGGGTGCTGTCCAGACGGTGTCGGATGCCGTCCAGGCAGGCCCGGTTCACCAACGGCCGGAGCCGGAGCCCGGTCGGCCGGTGCCCGGCACCGCTCTCGCGGTGTCCGGCTCCGTCCGTCCAGTGCTCCGGCGAACCGGCGGATCGCTGTTCCATCATCGGGCGAGCGCCGCGAGGGTGTCGACGCGCTCGGCGCGGCACCGGGGGACGATGTTGCCGCGGCGGTGGGCCACGACCAGGAAGCAGACCGTCAGCAGCGTGCCGAAGACCACCGAGTAGATGCTCGCCTCGGGACCGAACTCGCCGCCCGTGACCAGATGGTTGCCTGACAGGGTGGCGTCCAGCAAACCGTGAGTGTCGCCGTTGCCCGAGACCTGGGTGCTGAAGACGCCGGACTCCATGAAGTTCCAGGCGAAGTGCACGCCCATCGGCAGCCACAGGTTGCGGGTGGCGGCGTAACCGGCGGCGAGCATGGCGCCGGCCTCGATGGCGATGGCCAGGGCGCCGGCGCCGGTGGCGTCCTCGTTGAGGAGGTGCATGGCGCCGAACACGAGGCCGGACAGTACCAGGGCGATGTACGTGCCCGTGCCGCGTTCCAGCAGCCGGAACAGCAGTCCGCGAAAGATGATCTCCTCCGTCGAGGCGGCGGCCGCCATGAAGCCGATCAGCCCGATGGCCCCGCTCACCGAGTCGATGCCGTGGACCTTGTAGTCACCGAGGAAGTAGATGTTGCCGATGACGCAGAGGAACATCAGCGTGCCGAAGACCAGGCCCCAGAAGGTGGCGCCCGTCGCTTCCTTCCCCCGCAGTTCGGTCACCTCGCGGTTCTCGGTGCGCCGCACGGCCCACCGGTAGACGAAGGTCATCACGGCCACGGTGAGGGCGCCCACCAGGAGCGAAAGCCAGGGGTTGTCCTTCACCCCGTTGGTGAGACCGCCGCACACCGCATAGACCGCGAAGACGACGACTACCTGCAGGACTATCTTCCAGGCTTTCATGACGTGGGCTCCCCTTGCCGGTTCCGACTCCGGTTCCTTCTCCGGTCCGCGGCCCGGCGTTCCGCGGTGATTCGAACACTACGGATTCGATGTTGGGGAATCGTCACCGTGCAGTGGACACTCGCTTGTAGCTCGCACGGGGGACAGAGGGGCGGGACGTCACCCAGAAGAGGCCCCACCGGCCGCTGAGGGACTCCAGTTGGGGCCTTGAAAGGGGCGATTGCGGGATCACGTCTCCATAACCACCCCGGCGGCTCAGGAACCCGGGGGCCGCTCCCGGTATCCGTCACGTTGAGGAGCATGTCGTCCTCCGATGCGGCCACGCGCCTGGGCTTTCAGTACGTCGGCCGCACCACCACCCTCGCCCAGGCAGCAGGTGCGGCGTTCGCCGATCTGCTCGCTCAGGGACGGCGGGGACATCCGTGGGCAGGCTGGTCGTTCTCCGCCGGGTGGGGCAGCCAGGAAAAGTTGAACGTCACGCTGGTCGAACCCAAGCTGGTGGTGGAAGTCGGCGTCGACGTCGCCCGCGACGCCTCCGGCCGCTGGCGCCACCCGGCACGCTGGCACCGTTTCCGGGCGGAGATGCATCCGATGCAAGTGCCGAAGTTCGAGGAACCCGGTGGAAGCCCTGGTCAGGGCGATCTGAGACGTAGCGATACGGCATCAGGGTGGCCTTCTGCCTGATCACTCGGCATGGCGCATCGATGATGCATTCAATGCATCGCATGGAAGGGCGGGGCACCCAGCGCGGGGGCTCCCGGAGGAGGGGGAGCGCAGTCCAGCGCGGTGCCGTCGCCGGGTTTCACCGGGCAGCATCGCGCGTCGATATCGGTGGTGATCCTGTGAGGTTCCACCCGATGGCCCTTCGCCCACTCGTTGCGCTTAGGCTTGCCGCTGGCCCGCGCCGCGCCCGGTGGCTGTGGGAGGTCAAGGAGGTGGAAGGCCGATGCCCGAGCAGGCTTCGGCATCCGAGGACGGCGCTACTGACAAGCGCCTGCATCTGGTGCCCGACGAGGTCGTCGAGGCCGGCCGGATGGAGGCGGTGCGCCGCTACGACATCCTCGACACCCCGCCCGACGGCGCGTTCGACCGGGTGGCTGCGCTGGCAGCCCGCCTGTTCGACGTCCCCGTGGCGACGGTGACGATCGTGGACGAGGACCGGATCTGGTTCAAGGCCGCGCACGGCCTGGACGGGGTTAGCGAGATCGGCCGGGACCCGGGCCTGTGCGGCTCTGCGGTCCTGCGGGACGATGCGCTGGTGATTGCCGACACTCTGCTCGACGACGTCGCCTGCGGCAACCCGCTGGTCACCGGGCCGCTCGGCGTGCGCTTCTATGCCGCCGCGCCGATCACCACGACGGACGGGCACAAGCTCGGCACCCTCAACGTCCTGGACACCAAGCCCCGCTCCATCACCTCCGAACAGACTGCCACCCTGACCGATCTGGCCGCGATCGTGATGGACGAGATGGAGCTGCGCCTGTCCGCGCTGCGCACCGTGCGCCAGGAGCAGCAGTCCGCCGAGGCTGAGCGGGCGGCCCGGGAACAGGCGGAGAGGGACAAGGCGGCGATCGCCTCCTTCGCCTCCACCTTGCAGCGCACTCTGCTGCCGCCGGCACTGCCGACAGTGCCCGGCCTGGAGCTGGCCTGTCACTACCACACCGCGTCCGTGCACGACGTGGGCGGCGACTTCTACGACGTCTTCCCCCTGCCCGCCGGAAAGTGGGGAATGTTCCTGGGGGACGTGTGCGGCAAGGGCGCCGAGGCGGCCACTATCACCTCCCTGGCCCGCTACACCCTGCGCGCCTCCGCCCAGCACACAGACGACCCCGTCGCGGTACTTGAGGCCCTGAACAGCGCCCTGCTGGCCGACGTGTGGGCGGGCAGCCGGTTCTGCACAGCTTTCTTCGCCACCCTCACCCCTGATGCGGCCGGGGGCTTCACCGTGGAGCTGGCCACCGGTGGCCACCCCCCGGCCTACCACCTCAGCCCCGCCCCGCCCGAAGCCGGGCCCGCCACGCACACGCGGGTGGAAGCGGTTCATCCCAAGGGCGGCATGCTCATCGGGGCCTTCCCCGGCGCCCGCTTCTCCTCCACCACCCTCCACCTCGCCCCTGGCCAGGCCCTGCTCCTCTACACCGACGGCCTGACCGAGGCACACACCAGCACCGGCACCATGCTCGGCGACGAGGGCCTGACGGCCTTCCTCACCGCTCGTCCCGCCTCGTGCGGGGCGGCGCAGTTGGTCCAGGACACCGTCGGTCTGCTGCACGCCCTGCCCGAGGGAGCGAGTGACGACGTCGCCCTGCTGGCTCTGTCGGTTCCCGCTCCCGACCAGGCCACCGCCGCGACGGGGGCCAGATCCACCGCCCACACCACCGCCGCGCCCGCCGGCGAGGAGCACTGACCGCCATGACCGACGACATCGAGCTGACCCTGACCGCCACCCCCGGTCCCGCAGCGGTCGCCACCGTCACCGGCGAGATCGACCAGCACACCGCACCCGGCTTGCGTACCCGCGCGCTGGAATTGATCGACCAGGGCCACCACCACTTGATCCTGGACCTGTCCGGTGTGGGCTTCTGTGACTCCGCCGGCCTCAGCGCACTGATCGGCATCTGGCACGGCGCCCAGGACGCCGGCGGCTCCCTGACGCTGGCAGCCGTCCCCGACCGGCTGATGCGCATGCTCACCCTCACCGGAGTGGACAGCCTCCTGCCCCACTACCCGAGCACCGCCGACGCGCTCAGCGCCCACCAGGACGCCCCCGACGCCGTCTGAACCGCTCCTTCGCCAGCCTCTCGCGTCGCTCCCCGGCAAAGCCCGGCCTGCGCGGTGGTACAACGAACGGCCAGGCGCCTCGGGGCGGTTCAGTCTTCGGCGTGCTCGCCGGCGTCCAGGTCGCGCAGCGGGCACAGGCCGCCATCGGCCGGGACCGAAGCGCGGACGCTGTAGCGGCCCAGCACGTTGAGGTTGGCGTGCTTGAGCGGGGAGAGCCGGGCAGCATCACCTCCGCCCTGCAATCGACCCGCCGCGCAGCCCGCGACTGGAACGCCTACCTCGCCTCCCGGCGACCAGCCCCGGTCAACGCGTAGGGAGCACGGGTAGCCTTGTCCGAGGAGCTGCCAGGCACGTTCGGCACGAGCTCCCCGCCGCGCATTGCCTTCGCCGACGGCAAGCGGGCCCCGTCCACGCCTCCCGTCCCGTCCAGGAACTCCGGAACCCCGTCCACCTGGCAGCGGCGGCAGGCGGTTGGCCACTCCCGCGCGAACATCACACACCGGGCCGCACCGACCCGCTGCGCCACCTCTGACGGCACCACTGGGCCACCGTCAGCGCCCAGGGTGGCCGCCCGCGCCGTCACAAGCTGAGGTAGAAGCGCACAGTCGTGCCGTCGTCGCCGGTGTGCAGCCGCACAAGGTCGGCTACGTAGTGGACCAGCATCAGGCCCCGGCCGCCCAACTGGTCGCGCTCCGGCGGGCGGCGGCCGGCCAGTGGGTCGGTCAGTCGACCCGCATCGCGGACCTCACACACCAGCTGCCCCTGCTCGGCCCAGACCGCGAGTGTCCCGCGGCCTCCGCCGTGGACCACGCTGTTGGTGGTCAGCTCCGCGACCGCCAGCTCCACATCCATCAGCCGCTCACCGGCCAGGCCCAGCCGCGTCGCCTGAGCGAGAGCGAACTGGCGGATCGCCGGAAGGTCCTCAGCACCGTAGGAGAAGGCTGCGGCGTCCGGTGCAGGCGCCAGCGCCTGGTTGTACCGGTCGACGACCGCCTGCCAGTCGTAGGTGTCGCTGACCGACTCACGTCCATCCCCGCTGATGAGGGCCGGGTGGGTAACCCGCGCATCGGCGATCACCTCCGGGTCCAGCCGCACCTCGTCGTAGGGGCACAGGATCGTCACCGCCCGGCCCTCGAACGCGGCGTTGATCAGCGCCTCGTGCTGCGCGCACGCCGGGTACTCCACCGCGCTGCGCCCGGCCCAGATCGGCTCGCCGATGATCCGCACGCGCCCGTTCGGGTGGGCGTCGGCGAATCCGCGCAGCACCTGGGGGATGATCCGCCCCGGGTTGCGGCCGACCTGGGTCATGTCCAGGAACAGGATGCCCTCGGCGTCCCCGCCCAGACCTGCCTTGATCAGCTCCAGGTTGGGGCCGGGGACCGCCACGGCCATCGGCTCGCCGTTGGTCAGTCCCTCGCGCAGGAACGCCGCCGTCTGCTGCGTGTACTCCTGCTCGGTGCGGTAGAACTCGGTGCGGTAGAACAGGGCAGGGTGCACGAACGCCTCGTGGGTGGTCACCGTGCTCATCACAGAGCCACCTCGATCCGGTCCAGGCCCGGCCAGAACATCTCCAAGACCCGCGGCAGCTGCGGCGGGGGATTCTCGACCACAACCCTCCCCTCGGGCAGGTTCATGGCGGTGACCGCCAGCGCGGTTACCCCGGCCACGTCGACGCCCGCATCACGATGCGGGCCCGGTCAGCGGGAATCCGACGCTGGGCTCTGGACGACCGGTATCGCAGGGCTACTCCCCTCCGCAGCCGCCGCGCTTACACGTTTCTCCTCGACGTCCCCAAGGCCGTACGAGTACCTACCCGGGACGTCGAAGGGGCGCCGGCGGGGCCGCCGATCAAATACTCAGGGTGATCGCGGCGCCTAGACCGCCGAGGCCGAGGGCGAAGGCTGCTTGTTTCCAGCCGCCCGCACCCCAGGCGAAGTAGCGGTCGACGGCCAGCCGGCCAGGGCCGATGGCAGCAACCGCGAGGGCGACGACGGCGATGCAGACGCTGTACTCCACGCCACCGTCGGTGTCCCACAGGCCATGGGCGCCGGTGACGGTGACCATGGCATTGACCATGACGCCGATCAGGGCGGCAGCCGCCAGCGGGGTCAGCAGGCCGACGGCCAGGCCGAGGCCGCCGAGGAACTCGGACAGCCCCCCGATCGTGGCGAAGAGCTTGCCCGGGTGATAGCCCAGGGCCGCGAACCCCTTGCCGGTCGCGGTCAGGCCGTGGCCCCCGAAGAGCCCGAAGAGTTTCTGAGCACCGTGGGCGGCCATCAACAGGCCGAAGGTCAGCCTGAGGAGCAGCAGGCCCCCGTCGGCGGCGCTCGTCATGGCAGTCGTGCTCTCGGTGGCGGTGTCGGCGGGATGCGCCACCGGTTCCGTGGATCGAACGGGATGGTTGAGGATGTGCTTGGTCAACATGGCAATACTCCGGTTGAACGCCAGAACGGGCGTTTCCCCCAGCTCGGACGGATCCCGAGCAACCGGTAATGGGTGAGCCCCGTGCGGCATCACAGCGCGTTTCCCCCTGCACGATGCTTCCGCTCGGGGCAGCGTCGTGCACCTTGGCGGCGGCCCGCGCGGGCGGGCGGCCAGCGTCGCCTCAGCGGTCCTGTGCCAGGCCGTCATCACAATCGGTGTCGCTCGAGCCCAGACGCACGCGGCACTCCCCCGGCTCGGGGGCCAAGACGGCCTGCACCTCACACGGGCCTGCCCTTAACGGACAGCAGCAGATCGGGTCACGAGGCGCGGCGGAAAGCGGCGGCGGGCCGATGACGCGGGGGCCGAACTTGTCCAGAACGCGGTCAATGGCCGCTTCGGCCAACAGCCGGTCCTCACGAGCGTCATCGAGGCTGATCCGCCGAGGAAGAACGCGCGAAGCTCGCGGGCCTCACCGGTGACGAGTACGACGCCCAGTGGCGACGCTGGCGCGAGGCCTCCGAGACGGTACAGGCGGCCATCACCGCGCACGCCGAAGCCACAGGGCCGGCATCGAGGCGGATGACGTCGACTGTGAGGACCCCCCGCTGATCACCTGGTGCGGCGGAGACCCCGATGTGTGGACGGCGCGGCTCGGCGGGGGGCGAGGCGGCCGTCGGCCGCGACGTGCGGAGTCGGCCCGCTATTCCGGCGGCTGTGCTGCCCCTTGCCGTCTGCGCCGTCGCCAGCACCGGCACCACCGCGATCCTGCGCGCCCTAATCACCACCGTCCCCGTCTTCACCTTCGCCCTCAGCCGGCGGGCGGCCTGGCTGTCGGTCTTCTCCGGAATCGTGTGCCGGATACCCAGGCTCCGCAGACAATTGCGGCAGAGGCCGTTGCTGGAAGCCTTATAACGCCGCGCGGCTGTCATGCTTCTTGCGCGGCCTGCCCGGCCCGATCCGCGGGATGCGAACCGGGCCTTGACCCGGAATCTTGGACACGGGCTATGCGGCTTGGGCACGGGTTGTTGATGTTGTGTCGAGTGCTGTCTCGTAGACGATGGGGCTGCGTTGTCCGAGGCGGGAGTGACGGCGTCGGGAGTTGCAGCGGTTGAGCCAGCCGAAAACGTCGAGGCGGGCCTCGCGTTCGCTGCACCAGGTCTTGCGGCCTTGGAGCGTCTCGCGTTTGGACGTCGCGTTGAAGGACTCGGCGAGTGCGTTGTCCGCGCTGGAGCCGATCACGCTCATAGACGCCGTGCACACCGGCGCGTGCTGGGCAGCCGCGCGGGCCGCCCGGACAGGCGAACCCAGTGAGGAGTCCTGGCAGCCCCCGCGCGCGTACCTCCTTGTGCCCTGGGCGCAGGCCGGGCCGAACGCGGCAAAGGCCTCGCCCCGCCCGCGCGGTCACGACTTCGTCGTGCAAATCCCCACCGAGGGCTAAGAAGGGCCTCGCAGATACCCTCCGCCAGCTGGAGGCGCCGGCCTGAGCCAGGCTCTGATGCACCCCCGGCACTGGCCGGTGCGCATGGTCAATCTTCTGGTCGGCCTTCCGCACCCGGCAGCCTGGTCGTAGTGGCCTATCGGCTGTGTCGCCAGAAGGCATCAGCACTGTCCTGCGGCCAGGCGGGTCCGACGGTCGGTCGGGGTGGTGGGCCAGCACCCTCTACCACAATCAGGACATAACTGTTTAATATTCTCCAAACCCTTGCCGGAACTGCGACGCTATTGCGTCGTGACCTCAGTTCGCCATGCTCGCAGACAGCCCCTGGATGGGGTGAGGGGTTGATCATGACCCGCGCGTCAAACGGAGACCCGCCAGCACCCGACTGGCGCCATCAAGCAGCATGCGTCGGAGAAGATCCCGACATCTTCTTCCCTCTCTCGGGCCTTTCGGTGTCCGGCGAGGAAGCCGCCCGGGCCCGAGCGATATGTCGCCGCTGTCCTGTGATCATCGACTGCCGCACGTGGGCGCTCGACCACGGCGAGGACGACGGCATCTGGGGCGCCACCACAGCCGCTCAGCGCCGCGCCATCCGGCGAGCGACGACAGAGCCAGTGCTTCGGGCCAGACGCCACAACGAGGAGACGATGGACGTTCGTGAATTATTGGTGCCGACGGACACCGCACTCGTGCGCCGCGTACCGTCGCAGAGGCGAGAGCGGCCGGTACCAGCCCCGCCTAGGGACTTTAGTTTGGATCACCGTGCTGACCAAAGGGAGGGGGCGACGGCGACCACCACGGGGTGGCTCCCGCCCGGCCAGTTACCGACTACTTCATCGGCAAGACCTTGCCAGGGCGGCACCACTCAGCACATCGCCACCGGTCTGGACACCATAGTCGGATGTTCTCGCGGGTCTCCTCACGCCATAACCGGCACTTCGGCCACCAGCAATGGCCGGATGACCGCGAGCTGGCGAACGAGTCCGCGGAGCACCACCTCCCGAAGCTGGGACTGGCTACGGCCCCGGCGGTGCAGACCGGTGGCCGTAGATGCCGCCATTCAACGAGGGCCACAGGTCACGCTGATCGCTTCCGGGAACGGTCAACGCGAAGACCCGCGCAACAGGCGCAGGCACGGCGGGAGCCGCAGTACTCCGCCTCGTGCGGAAAGAGGCTGGTACAACCGCATGAGGCAGCCGATCCCGGACGAGTCGCAGAACTCCAGTGCCGCGCAGTCCACGACGAGCACCGAGCGACTTACGTCGGCGAGGACCTGATCAGCGGCTTCCTGGAGCTGAACGGCACTCGAGCACTGGACATCTCGGTGGCACGGTCCCGACGTGCCTTCGACTCCGACCGACCGTGGCATGAGCTGAAGACATCGGCCGATGCCATGAAGATCCAAATGCTGGATGAGGGCGCGAAAGCGCTGGAGAGCGGTCAAGCATGGGCTTCGACCATCGGCGGTGTCCAAGTGGAGCTCATCCCCCGGCTAGCGACATCATCCAGCACCTCAGGCTCAACGATGAAGTGAAGGATGCGCGTGTCCCCCACGTGCCCGGTCAGGTGGCGCGCAGCGGGGAGCAAGGGGGAGCACCGGCAAACACCCAGGAAATCCCCAGCCCCCAGCTTTGCCAGGTCAGCGCCCATCCACATACGCGATCTTCGCTACGCCGTGATCTGGCTTCGCGATCGCCTAATCATGCGGAGGCCAGCCATGGCGGTCGGCCAGGCGGCGGGCGGCCCCCGGCCAAGGCGCATGGTTGAGGGCCGCCCGAGGCACTGCTGTCCTGTCGAAGCAGTGAGCTGAACCGGATTTTGTAGCGGCCCTGAAGCCAGGCATGATCGCCTCGGCAGATGGGAGAACACAGATCCGATGCCGCTCCTACCAGCGGAAACCCGGCGATCACGCCCGGAAAGACAACAGCTTCTGACTCCCCCAACCACTGGAGACCGGGCCCGGCCAGCTCAGCACCAGGGGCCTCCCCCAGCCCCAGACCGCGACCCACAGTGCCTGACATGGCCGATCGCCGACGGGAGCAGCCGAATCCGGTTCGTGAGCGTGAGCCGAGCCGTTGCGTGACGGTGTCCGTGGCATTTTCGGCCACACACCGGCGGCGGCAGGATGCGCCGCGTAATCTCGCAGGCATAGAGGCACCCGCGCCCGGCGCAGCGCAAAACGCCGCAACGCAGGATGTCCAGTACGAAGCGCGCCGCCGGCTGGACGCCTACACCTACCTCAGCGCCCCCGAGCGGCTGGAGCACCTGGCGATCATGCGGGTCTTCTGCGGGACCCTGCTGGCGGACCTGGCCGTCCCGGACGTCCTGGCAAAGCTGCGCCAGGCCGGGGGCCCTGCCGCCGGGCTCGACGCCGACGCCCTCACCGTCCGGCTCGAAGAGCTGGTGAAGTGGGGCAACCTGCTGCGCAGCAGCCACACGGTGAAGGCGTCCAGCATCAGCGAGTACCAGCGGTCCCGTGCCCGCTACCAGCTGTCGAAGTTGGGCGAGCGCATCCAGCGGGACGCCGATGGCGTCCTGGCCGAGGCGGACGCCGCCCGGGAGGTGAGCAACGAGCTGCTCGCCCTGGTCGAGCGCGGGCTCAGGGAGCTGGCCGAGTTCGTGACCGCGCCCGGCGGCATCGAACCGCAGGACGGGCTGGAACGGGTCAGCACGCTGTTCGTGCAGTTCACGGCACGGCTGGCCGAGGAAGCCCGCGCTCTCGCCGTAACCGCACGCGCCGAGGCAGACGCCACCGCCACCGCCCATGACCTGCCCAGCGACCCCGCCGAGCTGGAACGCGTACGCACCGCGCTGGCTGCCCTTCTCACCGGCATCGGGCATCTTCGCCGAGCGATCGGCAGCACGGGCGAGCGGCTCGGCACCCATCACGCCGATGCCGAGCGGTACGAACGCGCCCGTACAGAACGCCTGGCTGCGGAGGAGACTACCGGCTTCGCCTCACCGGGCTGCGTACCGCGCAACAGGACCTGCGCACCCGCGAGGAAGCCATCGGGGCGACCGAAGAAGAGATCCTCACCCGCGAGCAGGAAACCAGACAGCGCATCGCGCACGCCGTCCAGGCCGTCCCGGCAACACAACGTATCCGGAACGATCTGCACGACCGGCGCGTGCGCGCGGAAGAGGAGGAGAAGCGCCTGCGCGAGGACCTGACCGCCCAGGAGACGGCAGTTATCGCAGCCGGCGGCGCCCTTCGCAACGCACTCGGCCGACTGGAGGTGGTGCGCGGCGCCGGGCTGGACCGGTCCTCACTGCCCGAGGACGTGGTGGACGATCCCGGCTCGGACGTCCGCAGCCGTCTGCGCGCGCTACAGGCACTGGCCGATGCGGTACAGCAGGCCCTCGGCCGCCCGAAAGGCGAGGTGTCGGACAGCACCCTGCTCAACCGGCACACCGACCTGCGCGACCAGCTGGCCGGCGGTTACGACGCGCAACTGGAGGAACGCGCCGGGATCAAGGTATGCCGCCTGATCGACGACCACGGTTCCCACGACGTCGCGGCCGTGGGCGAGCGGATCGCCGTCCAGGCGGCAGAGGCCCGGGAACGGCTCACCGAGCGCGAACGTGAGGTGTTCCAGCGGTTCCTGACCGGCGAGCTCGGCGACCACCTCTCCGCCCAGGTCATCACCGCGGCGCACCTGGTCGCGGCTCTCAATGACACCCTGCGGACCAAATGATCACGACCTCACACAGGCCCTAGCACAACGGCTCAGCGCACTGGCGCGTCGTGTCATCCTGATCATGACGATGTACCGGCACGCGATGCTCGGTCAGGGCTCCTGCATGCTGGCGACCACGGGGACCGGATACGGCACCGCCTTGGCCTGCCGCCGGCTCGGCGACAAGCTCGTGACGAGCGTGGACATCGACCCCGATCTCGTGGAGGCCGCGACCGGCGGCTGCGCTGACCCCAGCAGCGTCGTGGCCGGCGCCCTGGTCGGCCGACCACGAGCCCGCCTGGCGGGACGCCCACGGCCGGATCCGTCGTTCTGGGGCGGCGGGGCTCACAGGATCTGGATGACGTGTTTGCCGCGGCTGCCTCCTTGTTCCAGTGCGCGGTGTGCGGCAGCGATGTCGGCCAGGGGATACACGGTGTCCACCACGGGGCGAACGGCTCCGCTCTCGGTCAGACGCGTCAGCTCGGCGAACAGCCTGCGGGTGGGATTGCCGCTGAAGAACCGTACGCGACGGGAACCGAACACCGTCGAGGCGAGCAGGTAGGAGACCGAGGCGGCGGGGTTCCTGGCGTCGAAGGCAATCGCCACCATGCGCCCTTCGGGGGCCAGAAGGCGGCGATAGGTGCGCAGTTGGGTGCCGACGGTGTCGAGGACCACGTCGAAGGGGCCGAGGTCGGCCGCGCTGGTGGTGGCGTAGTCGAAGGCGTCGTCGGCGCCCAGGCTGCGGACGAAGTCGAGGTTCCTGCCACCGGCGAGAGCGGTGACGTGGGCACCGTAGACCTTGCCGAGTTGGACGGCGACGCTGCCGACGCCTCCGCTTGCCCCACGGACGAGCAACCGGTCGCCTGCGGTGACACGGGCCTTGTCCCGCAGGGCGGTGATCGCCGTCGTGCCGACGGCGGGCAGCGCCGCCGCCTGGACCAGATCGAGGCCGCTCGGCGCCAGGGCCAACCGATGCGGGGGCACAGCCACGAACTCCGCGGCGCTGCCGAACATCCGACTGCGCGGCAGAAGCCCCCATACCCGGTCTCCCACCGCAAGACCGGAATCGGGCGACCCCGGGTCGGCGATTTCGCCAGCGAAGTCCATGCCGGTCCGCTTGGGAAATCCCCGTCCCACGATCTCGGTCACCAGCCGGACCTTTCCTGCCCGCCCCGCCAGCTCACCTCCATTGACACTGGCGGCGTGGACCCGCACGACGACCTCACCCGGGTCGGCGACCGGCTTCGGCACGCTGCCTTCGTACAGCACTTCCGGCGGGCCATAGCTGTCGTACAGCGCCGCACGCATCTCACTCACTGTTCCCACTGCCCCATCCGTCATCCGAGGCCGGACGCCGGATCGACGCCGAGCCGCCACGGACCGTCACGCTAACGCCATAAACGGATGGGACCGTCCACTTGAGTTAATGTGAGAAACATGCCTGCCGCTTCCTCTCGGATGACGCCCCCTCAGGCCACGGTGTCCGAGGCTCCCGACCTGCGCGCGGACGCACGACTCAACCGCGGCCGCATTCTCGAAGCAGCCCGCACCTTGTTCGCCACACGCGGTCTCAACGTACCCATGGCCGCGGTCGCCCGCCACGCGGGTGTCGGAGTCGCCACGCTCTACCGGCGCTTTCCCACACGAGAGTCACTGATCACGACGGTGTTCGCCGACCAGTTCGCGGTATGCGCGGGAACCATCGATGACGCACTCGCCGGACCCGACCCGTGGGAAGGCTTCTGCTCGGTGATAGAGAAGGTGTGCGCGATGAATGTGATCGACCGCGGATTCACCGCTGCTTTCCTGACGGAGTTTCCGGACGCGACGGAGTTCGAGGCGGCGCGCATCCGTGCCGAGGAAGGATTCGCCGTGCTCACGCAGCGCGCCAAGGACGCGGGGCGCCTGCGCAGTGACTTCGACCGGATGGATCTCTCGCTCGCCTTCATGGCCAACAGCGGCATCACCGCCGCGTCCACCGATGCCGCATTGGCGGCATCCCGCCGACTGGTTGCCTTTCTGCTTCACTCCTTCCGAGCCGATCTCGCCGACCCGACCCGTCCCTTGCCGCCTCCGGCCCCGCTCAGCCTCTACCACCTGCCGTGGCCCACGGACGACCTGACCGCCGCACCGGCTCCACGACGCGACTCGCGGACCTGATCTCTCCAACCGCACAGCCACCGAGCCGTGAGCGGGGCGGCTAAGGTGGATGCCGCCGGCGTCGTACCCGTTCACCAGGGAGACTTGCGCGATGGCCTGCCCTTGCTCAGAGAGCATGCACCGCCAGCGGATGCACGCCCCGGGCAGACACCCGCGCGTTCCGGGACCCTGCCGGCTACACCACTTCATGGGACACGATCAACACGCAGGGCGTCACTACGCCGTCCAGTTGCACTACGCCCTGCCCGACGACGCTTGGGCTGTGGAGCTGAGTGAGGCCGTGCCTGCGCCAGTTGCACGCGCCGAGGCCCCGGATGCCGAGACGCACCTGCCAGGAGCCGCCTTCATGGTGGCTTGTCCCCGATGACTGACCTTGCCGGGGAGGCCGTTGGCATCGTCACCTTCGGTCTTCCGCTGGCAGACGGCGTAGGACTTCGCATCATCCGGGCCCCATACGTCAGCGTCGGCGCTCGCGTGGTACCGGTTGCAGCCTCCGGTGACGTCGATTGCCGAGCGCACGACCCAACACGCCGGCCAGTCCGGTGTGCGGCTGCGGATGTACACCGATCTGCTGCAGGTCCTCGAGGAGGACCCCTCGGCGGAGCCGGCGCAGTCGGCCACGTAGACGCGGCCGTCATCTGGGTGGAGACGCTGCCCGCCGTGCTGCCTTCACCCTGTGCGTGATCACGTTCGCCGCCGGCCCGCTCATCGCGCCCGCCGCCCAAGCCGCCGCGCACCGCGCAGCTCATCCCGAGCCTCGCCGTTCAACGTGGACCGCTCCACCATCACCCGCGCCATCGGCGAGGTACGGCCGCTGCTCGCCGAGCGAGGATGCACTGTGAGCCCCGGCGTGCGGCTGCGGACTCTGACCGAGGTCGTCGACCATCTCGGTACCAGCAGGAAGACCGGGATCATCGACGGCACTGAGATCCGGGTCCGGCGGCCGGCCGCCGGACGCAAGGACCGAGACAAGTTCATCTCTGGCAAGAGCAAGCAGAACGCCGTCAAGACCATGGTGCTCACCGACGCGGACGGCCGGATGCTGTTCTGCAGTCCGACCAGGCCCGGAAACTGCGCGGACATCACCCACGCCCGCCAGTTAGGGCTGGTCAAGCTCCTGGCCGACGGTCCCGCCTTGGAGATCCTCGCCGATGCCGGCTACCAGGGCCTGGGTGCCCAGACCGGCGGTCGTGCGGTCACCCCTCCGCACCGCAAGTTCAAGAAGAACGCCCCGGACTGGTACGAGGAAATGCACGAGCGACAGCGTAAGGCGCGCACTCCTCACGACGCATCCGGGTCGAGCACGGCATTGCGCACATGAAGAACTGGCGTGCCTGGCTCGCCATCTCGGCCGCCGCGAGCACATGAGCGACATCGTCCAAGCCGTCGCCGGCCTGCTGTCCCATCAGCAGACCGCGGACCTGACGTCGGCACGGCAGATGTGAACACCGAGCCCCACGCCACCCTCGACACCTCACCGCCTACCGTGCACGAGCTCGTTAGGGAACGTCTCGCCGATCATGTGTCGAGCCAGATGAGTCCGCTGGCCAGGGTGATCGCGGTTGTGGATCTGGCGACAACCGGTTCTCCGTCCGCCTGATCGGCGACGACAACGAGACCGACGGCCGCGAGCAACGCCGTCCTGGCCCTGGCAACGATGCCTTCGTCAGCGTCAGCTTCAACGGCCCCGCACGGGCACCGACGCCGTGACCAAGCACGGTGGCACATCCTCCGGTTTGGTGCCGTCCCCGGCGCGCCCATACGACGGTCCGGGCCCCCGCCCGGGCCGTCCGCGTCGCGGTCACCGACGACTGTCGGATCAGAACCGGTCCCGCACGTAAGCCAGCGCAGCGCCGACGTTCACCAGACCGTACCCGGTGGCCTCGTCCCGTCCCGGCCTGGCCTGAGCGTTGAACCGGGGACTGTTGTGGCCGCTGGTGATGTCCGTGGCGGTCATGCACAGTGCCTCCGTCACCTGCTCTGGGGTGAGCTCGGGCCGGAAGCCCAGCAGCACTGCGGCTGCCCCGGCGATCTGGGGTGCAGCTGCGGACGTGCCGGAGAACAGAGCCCACCCGTCGTCCCGCAGGGTGCCGTCCGGCGGATCGGGGAACTCGCCGTCGCTGGCCTGGCTTTCGCTGATGTCGATCTCGCAGCCAGGCGGAATGGGCAGCATCAGGTACTGCGCTCGGGGCATCATGCCGACCAGGCCGCTGACGGTGGGTACGATGACGTCCGGGAACCAGGGACTGGCGTAGCCGCTCGCATAGTCGGAGGCACGCAGTTCCAGCTCGGGCCCGGCGAACACCCCTCCGGCTGCGATCACGCCCGGGACTTGGGGTTCGGTTGAGAAGTGACCGTTGCCGGCCGAGAAGACCACGACGATGCCCTGCTCCACCGCGTCCAGAATCTCGGCCGCCCACGGCCGGAACGCGGCGGGCAGCGGGCCGTGCGGCGGATACGGCAGGTCACCTCCCCAGGAGTTGGTGATGATCTGGGGCCGGTCCTGCTTCGCTCGCAGAAACCCGGGCATCGCACTGGTCAGCAGCCCATTGGTGCTGCTGGCGCGGTACGGAAACAGAACGGCGCCCGGGGCGACGGCGAAGATGTTCGCGGACTCGCCCGTACCATGACCGACCGGGTCCTCCGCGGGATTCGTCCCCGGCACGACGGCGACGGTCGGCTCCACCTGATAGTCGTGCAGCATGAAGTAGGTGTGCGCGTACTGGCCGGTGTCGACCATGGCGACGCGCACCCCCCCACCCACCTGGCCCTGCCGATGGGCGAGGCTGGCCCCCAGGAGCATGGCGACGTCTCCGGGAAGCCGGAGGTGGTACTTGGCCACGTTGGGTGGTTGCGCGGTGGGTGACAACCGCATGGGTGTACGCGGCTGGTCGAGCACCACCGCCTCGATCGGACTGCCACTGCCTGTCGCACCGACGCCCGGCTCTTCGGGCTGCCCCTCCCCGACGATGTCCAGATGGGTGACATAGCGGGCGCGCCCGCCCTGCACCCTTTGCAGGGCCTCGAACGGCTCGATCCGGCCGCCCGTCAGTTCCTCGTACGCCTCCTTCGGGCCGGACACGGCGAAGCCGAGCCGGCTCTCGGCGATCACGCTCAGTCCGGCCCGCTCCGCCTGCTCCTTGGCGCGGTCAAGTGCCGAAGGGGCGGCATGGAAGGCCTTGGGGGACTGACGGTCGATGTCCTCCGCCTCGGTCACGGGCACACCGCCCTGCGACTGCGCCGACACGTACCCGTAGATGGTCTCGGGGACTGGTTGCGAAACATGCTTGATGTGCGGAAGGATGCCCATTTTCTATCCCGGGGTTCATCACGCTTCTCCGGCCCGGTCGTCACGTCCTCAGGGCGTGCGGCTGCGCGGGACGGGCGGAGAGGAAATGAAGAAGTCAAGGCGCGCGGCCCTTAGAGACGGCGATGCACGCGACCCTTGGGTTTGCGCAGACGCACCTGCACTTCCCATGGTGCGGCACGCTTCCGCGGCTTACCACTCGGAACAGCCAACTGCACGCAGCCGCAGGGGCGACGCGCTGCGGCTGGGGCAGCCCAACGATGTCGCCGAGGTCCCCGCTGCCCAGGTCCGCTGAGTGGTCGAGGACCTCATCGACAGGGGCCATCCGGGGGGCCGGGCGACCGCGACATCCTGATCGTCTTCGGCACCCGGCACCGGCTCCGCCTCGCCCGGCCGCTGGCGGCGGATCTCTGTCCTGACGGCTGGCGGCGTCCCTTGGCCTGTGTGCGGCCGATGACTTTGGCTGCAGCGGGTCATGCCCTCGGCCGGCCGGGACGAACACCTACCGGTCGTGGCGCCGTAGGGCCGCGAGAGCCTGAGCGAAGGCCGAATCCCCAGCACCCTCCCCGACCTCCTGGAGCCTGGCCGCCGTCGGCCATGACGAGGCGTCAACTCCGCACGCCCTCATATTCTCCAGTTGCGCATCAGGTATGGCGGATTAGCATGAAATGTAATTGTATCCGTGTCATTGGAGTTGAGGGCAATGGCGGAAATACGGCTCGGCAAGCCCGTCGAAGACAGACTCCTCGAGAAGCAGCCTCCTCCCGTCGTCATGGAATGCCAGCCCGACTCCTTCGTCCGGCTGGAGACCCCGGAGGAACTGCGCGTCTGGGAATCCCTCGTCAAGCAGACGACGGGCCTGGATATGTCGGCCAGCGACCTGAGAGCCACCGGTACCGAGGGCTGTTCGTGCGGATGCTCCGACAAGAGTGACGTCTGCCCCGAGGCGCAATGATCCTCACCATCTCGCTGCGGGACGACATTCACGCCCTCGCGGTCCGGAACGAGGCGCGCAGACGCGGACACCGGGACTTCCACATCATCGAGTGCGACGAACTGAGCGGGCGGCAGAGTCTGTCGTGGGACTCGCACGGAAGCTCCCCTACCGTACTGCGCGCCTCCGACGGGCAGCGAGTGAGGCTGGAGGACGCCTCGCTGGTCTGGTGGCGACGCGTGCGGGCCGCCCAGAGGGACGCAGAGTCCAGAGACAGCACCTCGGAGCGGAACCTCATCAACAACGACTGCCGCGGGGCCCTCACCGGTATTCTCTGCGCGGCGTTCCAGGGGGAATGGGTCTCCCATCCCGAGGCGACGGACCGCGCGTCGGACAAGCTGTACCAACTGGCCGTCGCACGGCGGAACGGCTTCCGGGTGCCCAGAACCCTCGTCACGCAGTCGCGCGAGGAGGTCATGTCGTTCCTGGGGGAAGTCGGACGGGTGATCGTCAAGCCGGTGGTCGGCACGTCCGGGCCGTTGCTCTTCACGCAGTACCTCGATCAGCCAGATTCAATCCCGGCCCCCTCGTACGAAGCCTGCCCCGCCATGTACCAGGAGTACATCGAAGGGGACGAACACATCAGGCTGAACTGCTTCGGCGAGCGCATGTACGCGGCGCTCCTGAAGACCGAGACGCTCGACTGGCGTGCGGACCTCACCATCCCGATCTCGTCGTGGCCGGTGCCCGACGAACTGGCCGAGGGGGTCACCGCGGTGCTCCGCGCGCTCGGTCTGCGCATGGGTGCCATCGACATCAAGCTGACCCCGGACGGGGAACCGGTCTGGCTCGAGGTGAACCCCCAGGGCCAGTTCCTGTTCCTGGAGCCGCTGCTGCGCCTGCCGCTCGCGCAGTACTTCGTGGACTTCCTGCTCTCCACGGCGAGGGCGCCGCTCACTGTGCCGTGAGCCGGGTGAGGCGCTCCCGGTGGAAGAGCAGCGGCTCGCCCGGTTCCCCGGTGCGGAAAGCACTCAGCCGCTGAACCGACCGTTGTCGTCACCCAGTTCCTGACGAGAACCGGATCAGCGCCCTGCGCGCGGGGGCCGGGCTGCTGGCACCGTCCCGCTTCCCGTACGACGTCCCCGTCCTCGCGGCGCCGCTGGCCGACCTACTCCAGCATGGCCCCTCCGCACCCGTGTGGCGTCCCGTCCACGACCCCGACCAGCGAGCCCCTTGGATCGGGCGTGCGTACCGGCAGACGTAACGCGCTGACCAGCCATGGTCGGGGCTGGGCACGGCGCGGCCGGACCTGTGGTCGGCCTCATGGTCGGGGGTGAGCGCAGCTCGGCCAGGGCCATGCTCCGGGCCGTGGACGGGTGCAGGCCGCTACCAGCGGCGCGGAGCGGCAGTCCGGCCCTCTGCCAGGACGACACTTGTAGAAACGATCCTCGGCTCGAGCACAAGAGCGGGATCCTGGTGGTGCCGCAGCTGGCTCGGCAATCGGTTACGGCACCACCCACAGCCGGGGCGCCAAGTCGGAGAAACTCACCCCAGCACACATGGTGTGATTGCCGGATCGGCATACCAGCACACGGAGCCGAGCCGGTGATCACACATGCAGCCGGTCCAGCACCCCTCGGCTGGTCCAAGCCCCGACCTTCAGCTTCATGACGTCGGCACGCGGAAAACGGCCGACAGGAACCAGCGTGCGCGCCCTGGCACAGGGGCCGGTATTCATGACAGAGAGAGCATGAAGTGTCCGGTCGGCCGGCGGGTGAAGGAAGCGGACCTGAAGATCCACTAGGCGGCCTCCGTGCCAGGGCAGCTGCGTCTGCACAGCACAGCCACACTACGGCGGCCGCGGCCGGCCGGCATCACAGCCGCGTGGCATCTGGAGGTGTTGACTCCGGAGGGCGGACAGGTGCATCTGCGGCCAGTGAACTGAGCCTCCGTCGGCTACGGACAACTGACGTCTACGGACACCGAGGTTGAGGATCGCCGTCTCGGGCGATGCACACGAGTCCGAGGTGGTGTCGTTTCGATCTCCCAGGGCTGATTTCTGCGCCGCAGGCCGCTGCCCCGTACAAGGCACCAAGTCCTTTGTTGTCCGGTGCTCTTGTGCCATGCCCGGGCGGTGCCCAACCTGGTTTTTGCGCCGTGGCACCCCAGAGGCTCACGGCCCGGTTTGAGAGGGGAACGCTGTTGTCGAAGGCTCGGGTACGGCTCAGTGGCGGCTCTGACTGGCAGACGGATTTTCGGCGCCGGACCACAGGCCGTCCGGTGCGCACGGCCATGGAAATAGCCACAGTCCGCCGCACGCTGAACCACACCCTGACCGAGCTTCAGCGGGCCATCGACAATCACAGGGTGGCGGAGGCGGCCGACCTGTATGCCCTGACCTGGCAGCAGGCAGCGCAGGCGCCGCCAAGCGAAACCAGGGAGCAGCGCGCACGGCTGGCGTCGTACAAGGAGGTCCTGGGCTCCCGTCGCTGGCAGGAGGAGGAGCGGGGCCAGGCAGCAAGCCCATCGCCGAAGTCCTCACCGCGTCCGCAGCGGCGCGTGGTGCCCCGGCCCCGGCCGGTAGTGGAGCCCGCGCCTGCGCCTTCCGCTGAAGTGTGGTCGCCGGATGCCAGCCCCGAGGTTCCGGCGGCGACTTTGCCTGCACGCCGCCCGGGCACACAGGCAGCGCCTGCGGTCGTTGGTTCACGGCCGTCATCGCGTACGGCGGAGCCTGCGCTGCTGGAGGCCGGGCAGTTGTGGGAGATTGCGACCGAACTGCGGCCGCTGCTCGAGCAGACCGCCCGCGCCGGCGCCACCACCAGCTGGCCCGCGATCCGCAAGCGCCTGCCGGAGCTGCCCCGTCTCCACCGTGACGATGAAAGCGTGATCCTCTGGCTGGTCGATGAGGATCGTCAGGGAGGCGAACCGCTGCTGTCGGCGCTGGTCACGGTCGGCGACCGACAGATGCACCCCCGCTTCCCGGCGATCGCCGAACAGCTCGGCCTCCCTACGGGACACTCGGCTTCCCAGCACCGCACCACGTGGAGCTACGAGGTCTTGAAAACGCACCAGCACTGGCGCCACCGGCGCTGACGACCCGCTCGGACCGCTTCCCAGTCCCTGACGGGATCCTGCGGAGACTCAGTGCGCAGGCACGGGTCTGGGGTCGGCTGTTGGTGGATGCGGCGGACGGCGGCCAGGAGCACGGTAACCCAGGCAGGATCAGTGCCAGTGATGGAAGCGATGCGGTCGATACTCAGGCGGAGGTCGTCGTGGAGGAGCGCGGTGTCCTCGGCGGGGGCGCGGCCGGCGCGACGGGCGACAGCTGAGTCCAACTTCCTGCTCGCCGTTCTCCGAGCCGCGCCCTTCCCGCCGTACGCTCCTTCGACGCGCAGCCCACCGCCGATTCCGCCATGACGACGGCAGTGATCAGCAAGTCCCGACTATCCCCCACGACTTCCACGAATAGGCGACACCCGTGACACAGCGCCCCGCCACCACTCCCTACCGCACTGGCATTCTGAGCAACGACGCCCCCCGCGAACGTGACCGCTTAGAGTCCATCCAAGGCAGCGTCGACACCTTCACCACCGGCATCCTCGATCACCTTGGCATCCAGCCATCCTGGAATTGCCTGGAACTTGGTGCAGGCGCCGGCTCCATCGCCTACTGGCTCGCCGCACGCTGCCCGGACGGCCGAGTCGTCGCGGTCGATCTGGACACCCGCCACCTCGACGCCGACCGTGCCGCGAACCTGGAAATCCAGGAAGCCGATATCACACAAGAGGACTACACGCCCGGCACCTTCGATCTCATCCACGCCCGCTACCTGTTCTGCCACCTTCGCAACCGCGACGACATGGTCACACGGGCCGCCAGTTGGCTTTCTCCCGGCGGCTGGCTCATCGTCGAAGAGCCCTACGACCTGCCGGCCGCCCACTCCCCCTTTCCCCTTATCCAGCGCATTCTCTCCGCCTACCAACACACCTACCGAGAACACGGCGCCGACATGTCCTGGGCCCGCAGCCTGCCCTCCCTCCTCGCCCGCAACGCACTCAACGAGGTGAGCTACTCCGGAAACCTAGGCTGCATGGGTGGGCTCGAAAAAGACCGCTGGGCTCCACTCATCGACCGAGCTGCCCCCGCTCTCCTGGCCAGTGGCCTCATCACCGACACTGACCTCAGCGAATTCGCCAGTCTATTGAAGGATCCACGGGTCATTGACATTCCTCAAATGACCATCTCGGCATGGGGCCGCCGCCCGGCGGACGCCCGATCCCGCAGGTGATCGTGCGGTAGCAACGGGCAGACGGGGGCGCGCATGCACGGCAGTCTGGATGCCCGGCAGGAGCCCTCGAGGCAGGCCTTTCGTCCGCCCCGCCCGGCGGACCGGCGGCGCGCCCTCCGGACGAGAGGCGCGCACTCGGCCGCAGGACGGGCATGTGGCAGGTCCGCACGAGCGACGCGTGCCGCGGCGGCCGATCACGGGTGCAGGCAGCAGTTGCCGCTGCGCGGTCCACGGAAAGGTGTGGCCACGCGTAAACAGAACGCGTGTGAGCCGGCTGCGGGGACTCGGACACGGGCCGGTCAGTTCAGCGTCCCGGGGGATACTCGATGGTGTATTCCTCCACGGTGCCCAGCTGGTGCGCGGCGTACTCTTCGCGTGCCTTGCGGTCTTCCTCGCTGAGTGGAGGGTGCAGGGCGGGGGTTGCTGGGGCGTGCCAGAGCTGGATGAGGTGGTGTTCGCCGTGGTCGCCGATGCCGGGTTCGGGGTCGTCGGCGTGGCAGTACAGGCGCATGCGCACCCACTCGCCAGCGATGGCGCGGGGTGGCATCTCCAGTGCGGGTTCGTCTTCGGGCCAGGCGTCCCAGAAGTCGCCCTGTCCGATGGTGGCCAGGCAGAGGGTGGGGAGGTCGGTGCGCAGGCTCATCTCCTCCGCCGCCTCCCACCGGTCATCCGCTTCGGGAGCGGGCCGGCTGTCGTGCACTTGGACGGTCATCTGGAGCGAGCCGGTGTCGGTGGTGGGGAGCACGACGGCGGTGGCTTCGCCGGCCGGGCCGCAGCGCCAGCCGAACGGCATTTCGGGCGGGAATTTGTAGTCGTCGTCGAAGCCGATGAGGTAGCCGTGTTCGCCGAGGTCGACGGTGAATGTCACTTCACGCAGCAGCATGGGGCCCTCTTTCAGCGGAAGAGGGCCCCGCCCCCCTGGTTGTGCGGGAGTGCGGGGCACCCTGCCTGGCGGCGAGTGTGCGCCGGTCTCGTGGGCTGGCCCAGTTCGCCAAGGTGGGCGGTCAGGGCTGAGCGGCGGTCGTAGGGGTGGCCGGTGACTGCCTGCCCAGCAAGCTGCTGGGCCGATACGATCATTGCCAGTGTCCAGCATGGTGATCGGGCTCTGGGAGCAGTGGTGGCTGAGTTGATCCGGCAGCAGGAGCTGGATGTGGAGGTCGACTTCTATGGCTTTGCTCTGCAGGACGTCGATGACACGCAGGTGCCGCTCGAGTACCCCGAGGGCCGTGAAACCGGGGTGCGTTCCTGACCGTGTTTGAGGGGCGCTTGGACGTTGAGAGTGCCGGGCACACCCACACCGCCACCCTGGCTGCCGAGGTGTGGGACGTCGAGCCGCCGGCCGCTGATGACCGCGGGGAGTGGGAGGAGCGGGGGGAGGCCGTGCTGCACTGCCCGTCGGGTGAGCTGGCGGTATGGGGGGTCACGGCCGGTCCGCGGGAGACCTACCTGCGCTTGTCCGACAAGGACGGCATGTGGCGGGTGCGGGTGTACTGCGAAGGCCGCCGTGAGGTGCGGCGTCTGGCGCAGGAAGGGGTGCCGGAGGGCGTCGAGCACTACCTCGTGCAGTTCTGGCCCGCGTCCGGCTGAGAGACGGCCAGGACCCCGGGGCGGGGTCCTGGCCTGAAGCGCATGCTCATTCACCGGTCGGCGCCGGGTGCCGACCGAGGGTTCAGTGGCGGTGCCCGCCGCGGTAGCCGGCGCAGCCTGTCCGCCGCCGCGGCTCTCCGGTACAGCACCGCAAGGGCACGCGGTGAGCCCGTGCGCAAGGGGCGAGCGGCCGGCACCGCGTGAACGCGTCCCGCTTCAGATGACTCCGAGGAGGCCGTACCCGCCCAGGAGGGTGCTGTCCCTCTGCGGGAAGCCGACGGACGGCGCGGTGATCATACGGCTGCCCTCGGTGGTGGGGCCGTTGGTGCCGCCGGGGAGGACCCAGACGGCGCCGGTGGAGCTGTTCTTCTCCGCGGCGCTGATGAAGAGTTCCGGTTTGCCGTCCTTGTTGATGTCGCCGACGGCGACGGTGGTGCCGAACGCGTCCTCGCCCTCGCCGACTCCGGGGAGGTGGGCGGTGTCCTCAGTGAAGGCGTAGGCGCCGCCGCCCAGGGCCCCGGCGCGGCGGCCGGGGATGACCGTCACCTGACCGGCGTTCCTGCGGCCCGTGTCCTCCATCGGTGAGCCGACCACGATGTCCGCCAGCCCGTCACGGTTGAGGTCGGCCACCGTGAGGGCACCGCCGAATCTGTCCTCCTTCTCGCTCGCACCAGGAACACCAGGGGTGTTCTGGGTCAGCTGCACCGGTTTCGCGTCCCGCGCGATGCCGTGCGCCGAGCCGTACCACAGGAGCACCCGGCCGCCGAGCGCGCCGTCCACTCCGGCCCTGTCCGGCTCGTCGGGGTCTCCGACCACGAGATCGGCGTATCCGTCGCCGTTGACGTCCCCGGTGGCCGCGATCAGGCCGTTGCCCGTCTGCTGTGCGCCGCCGATGACGGGGTCGATGTACACCTCGCCGCCGCTCAGCCCGCTCAGCCGGACGGTGAGGGAAACATCGTCTGGAGAGCCGGTCCTGGCGAAGTCACCCAGCGCGACGCTTCCAACCGAAGCGGTGTCCCGGTTCTCCACGGCCTCGCCGTAGGTGCCGCGGCGGCTGAACGGCCCCGTGAAGCGCATCGTCCCCTCATACCCGGCGACGAGCACCTTGGTCTTCGCGCCCGGGCCGGTGCTGAGCGCTGCCACGTCAAGGCCGTAGTACGCGCCGGGAGTCGTCGCCGGCAGGTCGGTGCCGGACGTCAGTCCGTTCCTGCTGCCCCACAAGATGGTCACCGTGCCGGCGTCCTTGCCCCGCGCGGTGTCCTCGTACGGGGCGGAGACCACCAGATCCGCATAGCCGTCCCGGTTCAGGTCCGCTGTCGCGGTGGCGGCGCCGAAGCCGTCGTCCGCCTCGGCCGTGCCCGGCACCCCCGCGGTGTTCTGCGTGATCGTCGCCCGCCGGGACGTCGACAGCCCCGCATTCGATCCGTAGAGCACGACCACCGCACCGGCTCCATGTTTGCCGGCCACGTTCGCCCCCGGCGCAGGGAGCACGGCGTCACGGTAACCATCACCGTTGAAGTCGCCCGGCACCGCCCCGTGGACAGCCGCCGCAGGCGTAGCCGACAGCAGCGGAGCACCCACCACGACCGCGACCAGAAGCGCTCCCGCTTTCCAACCACCGTGCAAGGTACGTCTGTTCACCATCAGACTGGATTCCCTCCCCCTCGACGCACCTGGCGTGCGCCGCAGTCAGGGCATCGTAAAGGCCGCCCCGCGAAGCACGCGGAGCCGCCCCCGAAGGACCTCGCATACGATGATCAGAGAGCGGTGAGCCAGCCCCCCGAGCCGCCCGAAGTGTGACGCAACGGAGGGCCGCATCACACTCGCCCTTTCGGCTGCACCGGAACCACGGCGGCGAACAACACCTCATAGTCGGCTCCGGGCCATGGCCTGGAGCATCTGGCCGATCGGCCACCGACCTCCGCATCGAGGACAGCACCAGGCCCCACCCGATTAGCCGAGCTGTACAGGCGACGGACGCGGTCCCCCAGCTCGCCGCGGTCCGGGGTCTCGTGCCGTCAGAGGGTGAGGCGGTGCCAGATGAAGATGCAACTCTCCAGGCTCGCGAGTGACGGCCGGCACAGCACGGACCGGATCCGCTCGGGTCCCACCAGGACGACAGGCATCCGGCGTTCACGCTCCTGGAACAAGCTCCACAGCGCATACACGTACTGCAGAGCCTCGGTCCGCAGCAGATGGGCACCGCTTACAACCACCACCGGGCAGGAGCGCCGTGCGAGTTCGCCCTTGACAGCCCGCTGCGCGTCCACAGCGTCCGAAGCACCAGCGCAGCGTGCATGGGTGGAGGCGCAGAAGGACCTTGCCGAGACATTCGACGGCTGGTCCGGGTGGCACGCGGTGCAAGAGCGGCTCACGGGGCAGCTGAAGGAAGCCCGAACGGCGGCCGAACGGCGGCCTCGGACCCCGGAGCTGGCACCCCGGTCAGCCTCGCCTCGCTCCAGGCCGACCTCGCCAACGCACGCGCCCGCAACTCCCGGCTCGTCACTCAGACCCGGCGTCTGGAGCGACGGCTGTCCGAGCTGCTGGGTGAGCAGGCGTGGCGGGAGTCGGGCCTCGGTGCCCCCGCCGGCCAGGAAGAGCTGCAGCGTCGGGTCTCCCGCATGGAGCAGGCGAACACCGAGCTGTTGGCGCGGCTGGAAGAGAGGGACGCGGAGCTGGAGGCTGCCCGGGCGGCCAACCGAGAGCTGACCCGGGCCCTGAACCAGAAGGGAACCGCGGACCGCTAGGGTCTGGCCGGCCCGGTCGTCCAGCTTCCGGTCGAGGTAAGCCCTTGGCCGCGCAAGGCGCGCTCCGGCGGGGCGCCTCCCGCCTCGACCGCCCGTCCTGAGGAGACCGACGCGGCCGCCACCGATCTTGTGCAGCTCGAGCGGCAGTAAATACTTGGCTAGCCACATGTTGCTGTTACCCTAATTATGTGGCCAGCCACCTAAATGGGTGGGGCACGAGAGGAGTCGTCATGAAAGCCATCCTGTTCGACCGTTTCGGAGGCACGGAAGTGCTGCGCGAGGCGGACATCGAGGTTCCGCGGCCCGGCCCCGGGCAGGTCCGCGTCCGCGTCAGGGCCGCCGGGCTGAACGCGCTGGACGGCAAGATCCGCTCCGGGGCGCTGGAGGCCGTGTTCCCCACGTCGCTCCCCTCCGTCCCCGGTCACGAGCTCGCCGGCGTGGTGGACGCCCTGGGTGAGGGCGTGCGGGAAGTGCAGGTGGGTGACGAGGTGCTGGGCTGGTCGGACACCGGCTCGTACGCCGAGTACGCGCTGGCCACCACCGTGGCCCCCAAGCCCACCGGCCTCGACTGGCAGCACGCGGTCTCGCTGCCGGTGGCGGGCGAGACGGCCGAGCGGGTCCTGAACCTGCTCGGCGTCACCGCCGGTGAGACGGTGCTGATGCACGGCGCGGCCGGAGCGGTCGGAACCCTGGCGGTCCAGCTCGCCACGGCCCGCGGAGCGCGTGTCATCGGCACCGCCGGCCCCGCCAACCAGGACTACCTCGCCTCGCTCGGCGCCACCGCGACCGTGTACGGCGAGGGCCTGGTCGAGCGGGTCCGTGCCCTCGCCCCCGACGGCGTGGACGCGGTGTTCGACCTGGCCGGGAAGGGAGCCCTCGAGGACTCCATCGCCCTGCGCGGCGGCACCGAGCGCATCGTCACCATCGCCGACTTCCGCGCACACCAGCTCGGCATCACCTTCTCCAACGGTCCCCAGGAACGCTCGGCCGCCCGCCTGGCCGCCCTGGCGCAGGATGCCGCTACCGGCAAGGTCGTCACGACCGTCACCGCATACCCGCTCGACCAGGCCGCCACGGCCCAGCAGGTCAGCGACGCCGGTCATGTCCGGGGCAAGCTCGTCCTCACCGTCGACTGATCACGCCCGCCTCTCCCTCCGCCACGCCCCGCTTTCCCGATCATCACCTCTTCATCACCGCATCGAAGGACCATTCATGCTGAACGCCCTGTGGACACCGACCACCGTCGGTGCCCTCTCCCTGCCGCACCGCCTGGTCATGGCCCCCATGACCCGTGACCGCTCCACCCCTGAAGGCGTCCCCACCGAGCTGAACGCCGAGTACTACGCCCAGCGGGCCTCGCACGCGCTCATCATCACCGAGGGCACCCAGCCGAACGCCGACGGCCAGGGCTATCTCCTCACTCCCGGCATCCACAATGACGAGCAGATCGCCGGGTGGCGCAAGGTCACCGACGCCGTGCACGCGGCGGACGGCCGGATCGTCATCCAGCTGATGCACACCGGACGCATCGCCCACCCCGACAACACCCCCCACGGGCGCCAGCCGGTCGCCCCTTCGGCGATCCGGCCGCAGGGCGCGATGTTCACCGCGTCCGGGCCCCAGGAGATGCCGACACCCCGTGCTCTGTCGACGCAGGAGGTCGCGGCGACCGTGGAGGACTTCCGCCGCGCCGCAGCGGCCGCCGTCGCGGCAGGCGCCGACGGCGTGGAGATCCACGGCGCCAACGGCTACCTGGTGCACCAGTTCCTGTCCGACAACACCAACCAGCGCACCGACCACTACGGCGGCTCGCTCGAGGGCCGAATCCGCTTCGCCGTCGAGGTAGCCGCCGCGGTGGCCGAGGAGATCGGCGCCGACCGCACCGGTATCCGTATCTCTCCTGGCAACCCCTACAACGACATGGCCGAGTCCGACACCGCCGAGCTGTATCCGGCGCTCCTGCGCGCCCTCAGCCCGCTCGGTCTGGCCTATCTCCACGTGATGCACGCGGGCGACGAGGAGCTGCTGGGCACCCTGCGTGAGCTGTGGCCGACCACGCTGATCCTCAACCGGGCCGGCACCGATATGCCCACCCGCGCCAAGGACATCGACGACGGCACGGCCGACCTCGTCTCCGTCGGCGCCCTCGCGCTGGCCAACCCGGACCTGGTCGAGCGGCTACGCTCTGACGCGCCGCTGAACACCCCCGACCCGGCGACCTTCTACGGCGGCGGAGTGGCCGGCTACACGGATTACCCCACCTACACCGTCTGAGGAACCGCATGTCCGTCCCCACACCCCGCATCCCCAGCACGGCCAGCGAGGGGCCGATGAGCTACGCGATCTTTCAGCTCGCCCGTGCTCACCGGGCCCGCGCCGCCGCCATGCTCCGCGAGATGGACCTGCATCCCGGACAGGAACTGCTGCTGATGCAACTGCTGGACCGGGACGGCCAGACCCAGTCCGAGCTGCTCGAAAGCGTCGGCCTGGACCACTCCACGGTCTCAAAGTCCCTGCGCCGCATGCAGGACGCCGGCCTGCTCGTCCGCGAGCCGGCCGAACACGACCGGCGCGTCATGGTCGTCCACCTCACCGACAGGGGCCGTGCCATGCGCGAGCCCCTGGCAGCCATGTGGCGGGCCCTGGAGGAGACCTCCGCGCTGAACCTGTCGGCGCAGCAGGCAGAGTCCTTCGTCCGCACCGCCTACGCCATCGCCGACGCGATCAACAGCCGTGCTCTTCCGCGGGAACAGTCTGAGTAACTGGCTTGCACGCCGGCTTCGGCCTGAAGTGCGAATCGCTTCCGGCGTTCCTGCGAAGTGGACAGCTGCTGCAGCGTAGTTGGCTCACGACGGCCGGTGCTGAACGGAGCCAGGCTCCCCAACTGTCGGAAGCCCGGTGAGTCAAGCCGGCCGATGTGGCGGGCCCCCGCTCACCCCCTGGACGTCAGGCAGAACGGGCTGAGCGGGGCCAGGGGCAAGCGAGCCGGGCTTCCTCAGGAGGAGCGTCGCATGCCCGGGCGTAGTTGAGCACGGTCTGCAGCTTGGGCACAGTGTCGCCGGAGGCGGCCCGCTGGAGGGTCGTGGGGGTGGCAGCCGGCCCGTACCCGCCAGGGCGCCGTAGCCCTGGCGGGTACCGGATCGTTGTTCTCGCAGCCACTCCTGCAGTTCGCGCAGCGCCTTGTTGCTGATGGTGAGCGGCTTCTCGGGACGGCACACGACCGTCCCCTCACGCAGCCGGGGCGAGCAGGGCCCGGAGAACGGCCCGCATCCATCAGCTGGCGGACCCGGTGATCAGGCCGACCACGATGGCGGCGGTCAGGCCGGTGCCCGCGAGCAGCTGCAGCACGACGACGAGCCTCGCTGGCGAGGTCAGTGGTTCAGGTGCGGCCAACCAGTCGACGTGCCCGTCCTCTGGTTGGGTACCCGGCGAGCCCTCCTGAGGTGCCGACCGTCCGAACGACCTGGTGGCACCTCACCTGCCGGCTGACGGCGGCGCGCACCACCATGTTCACCCCAGTACAGGACGCTGCCTGCTGCCAGGGCAAAGCCGATTCCCGCGCCCACCACAGCACCGAAGATGCCTCCCGAGGCGAAGCCGAACACAGCTCCGGTCAGCAGCCCCATCAGCGAGGCACGGATGAAATACCTGCGAATCCTCTCGTCCACAAAATCACCGCCTTTCACAGGGCCCTCTGCCCCGCCCTGCGACAACTAATCGATCGGATCGTCACATAGGGTGAACGAGCGGTACTGTCGCCGCGCAGGCCCAGGAGCAACACCCGAATCGCCGGGCGTCCGGCAGTCCGGTCTGCTTGCACGGTGGCCCGCATCCTGGCCCGCATCGCTTGTCAGGCGAGGACGGTGTCATCGTCCGCGGCCGCCACACCGATTACGACAGCCCCGGCTCCGCGACGTGTTCGCGCCCCGCCGTGGAGAAGCTCAGCAGCGAGCCGCCTCCCTTATCCCCGTGCTCTGACGAGTGCCGGGCGTACCGATCCGAACTCAGGGTGAAGAGGTGCAAAGTGATGCCAGGAGGCAGACGTTCTCAGCACGCTGGGGAACACCACGCACCCTCGAGGCCCACCTGGTGCAGCCCGAGGTCGTGATGGAGGTGGCCATCGACATCGCCCGGGGACAGCGCGGGACGCGGGCGGCACCCGGCCCGGCCCCACCGCATCCGCACGGACGTCGACGTGGCGCAGGTACAGCTGTTCGGCGAGGACGCCACCTCGTCATGAGCCTTCTAACGCGCCATAGGAGACGGTCGCCGACCGGGCTCACGCGCACGAACACGTCAACGCCCAGGTCAGGGGCCGAACGTCGTTCAGGTCGTACAACCTTCACCCAGCTCCGCGTGTCCAACCGCAAGCGGGAAGCATCATTCCGCTTGCACACACAGGAGCACCACATGAACAGCACTGCGCTGATGACCTTCAAGAGCCACATCGAGGGCAAGAACGCCGATGTGTCCGTCTACCACGACCGGATCGAGTGGGCACGCAACCGTGGCGTGAGCGGCAAGAAGCTCACGGCGGGATTCCTGACCGGCGGGATGTCGCTCCTGGCCACCGGAGTCCGGGGCTCCGACGCGGGTACCGAGATGATCCCGGTGAAGAACATCTCCAGCGTGGTCACCAAACGGGACGGGTTCATGTACACCAAGGTGGTGGTGGTCGCCTCGGGCAACACCATCGACTTCCGCGTGCCCCACGACTCGGCACCCCGCATCAAGTCCCTTCTGACCGACCTGGTACTCGGCAAGGTCCCCGCCCCCGGACAGACTCCTCCCCCGCCCGCTCAACCCGCGGCCCCCAGCCCGCAGGCGGGCGGCGCCGTCGAACAGCTCAAGCAGCTCGCCCAGCTGCGCGACGCCGGCATCCTGACGGAGGATGAATTCGCCGCAAAGAAGGCCGAGATCCTCGCCCGGATGTAAGCCGCATCGCCCCAACCAACAACCGACCAACCAGTCCTGCCCGGGCCGTCGGCACGGCTGCGGCCCTCTTGATGTGGCAAGGGGCCGCAGCCGATGCCGGCGCAGCCAGCGACCGCCAACTCATCAGCACAGAGGGGACCGCTCACTCCACAACGGCGTCCTCGACCGTCACACGCACATCCAGAACCCTGTCAGCCCCGGTCAGCTCCAGCACACGCACCAGCTGCGGCGACGGCGCAGCCACCCGCAGATCCGTCTGACCGTGAACGCGCAGCAGCAGCGTCAAGAACACCGAATCCGCAAACGACACCCCCGCAGCATCCACCACCACCCGGGGACGCGCCCGCGCGGCAGCCCCCAGCGCTTCAGCCAACGCACCCGAAGTGTTCAGATCGAACTCCCCGCGGACAACGACCACCCAGGCCTCACCCTGAGCAAACTCCGCCACCACCGCATCCCCGCCCATGCCGGGCGAGGAATCCAACGGCTCACGCCGCCGCTCAACCCCACCGGTCATAGATCTCATTATGTCGGCCCGACCTCTGGCCAAGAGTCTGTTCCCGGAACGCCGCTACGGGCCGGTTGCTGGAAGCGGCAACTCAAATCTACGCAGGGAGCCGGCCGACGAGCGGTCCCGAGGTGCAGCACAACCATCGGTGCCCCTCGGGGTCTCTTCTCGCTGCCGGTGCCGCGCCACTGGCCGTCCGTGAGGATGGCGGCCTTGTCGTCCCCGCATCGCCCACACAGCGGTGACATGTCGGCAGACTGGTGCGCGCGGCGTTGCCAACGGCACGGTGCCCCGGGCCTGTCGACTCCGGACTGCTTCCTGTCGCTCATACCTGCCCTGAGGCGAGGCGAGGTGTGCCGAGCCGGGACGGCTGCATCCGGCGGGCAGCAGCGGGTGGGCACTGCGCAGCTTGGCGGCTCACCTCAAGTTCAGCTCAGAAAAAGATCATCTACTTGATGCGGGCATGACCGGACCGTAGTGTCCAGAGCACCGCCTCCGCCTGTGACCAGGGCGGATGGGAACCATGGGGGAATACGAATGACCCTCGGCATGCGCCGAACTGCCATCGCGTCCGGTGCCGCGCTGTTGCTCTGCCTGGGCACCATGGGCACCGCAATCGCGGATGAGGAGCTTCCGACGTCGTCGGCAAGTGACACGGAGCAGCCCGTAGCCACCGACGATGTAGCAGACCAGGACGGTGCTGACATCAACGACCGTGCCGACTGGGAGGACGGCGAGGCCACCAGTGTGGTGAATCCTCACTACTGCGACGGCCCGCAGACCTGGATCGAGATCACGTCCAAGAAGCCCTGGCAACTTGACATCCATAGGGGCATCAAACTTGCTGTCCGCTAGGAAGCAACATTGCTGGTCGCCGCCATCAACGAATGGCTGTGACCGGCACGCGACCACGTCTCAAGCCCACACCGCCCTGACCACGGCGTGGCCCGCTGCTGCCGCCCGCCCATAGAACCCTTGCAGGCCCCTGTGACCGTCGAGGAACTCCTGCCTGACCTGCTCCTCGTCCCAGCCGGTCCAGACGAGCTTGGCACCGGCGACGTTCCACAGCTCGTCGAACGAGGCACGTGCGAGGAAGCCTGCGGCCTGTGACACCCCAGGCGGCTCCAGAATCCCCAGGGGCGGGTTGGAAGGGTCCGCATCGGCGCTGTGTGCCACTGACCGCCCGCCGTAAATCGGTAGTTCCCAAGAGTCGTCGGCATCCGCATCGAGGACATCGGCAGCGGCGTAGAGGTCATTGACAGAGCCCCAGAACTTGTCGATCGACTCGGCGATGCCCGCTGCGTACTCGTCGGGATGGTTCTCCCAAGCCTCCCACATGAACGCTGCAAGCCAGGTGTGGTCGTCCCGGATCTCGGATTCCGCGACGGCGCGCATGTGCATGTGGATGCTCACGGCGACGAGTCCTCCCAGTTCGGCGGCCCGCCTGTCGGGCCGAACGGAGAGAAACTACTCGACGGCACTGACTACGCAATGCCCGTCCCTTAACGCCGGGATCCCCGGCTCTCCGCAAAGCCGACTGGCACCCGTTTCGCCTCGCGGCATCACGCAGCGCAGCAGGACGCGATGGCCCGCAGATCATTCGTGCCACAAGCAGACCTCTGCGAATCTGCGCAGCGGGCCGTCCTCACGTGCCGATCTAGAAGTTGAATGTGGCCACGACGGGTGAGTGGTCGGAGGGCTGGTCGTGCGGCGCGGCCGGCTGTGTGCCTGTGACGGTGGGCAGCTTGTTGGTTGCGGTGTGGACTTCCTGGAGCTTGGCCAGCAGCGAGTGGCTGATGAGGATGTGGTCGATCAGCTCGGGCTGGCCTTCGAAGGTGCAGGAGTAGCCGCCCTCTTTGAGGATGCGCGGGGCGAGGTTCCACAACCGCTTGGCGTCGCCCTGGTCGGGGTGGTCGAAGCCGCCGGTGTCGATCTGGGAGCCGGGCGGGCCGTAGAGGATCTGGGTGGTGGCGGCCTGCCAGTCGTCGTTGAAGTCGCCCAGCACGATCACGTCACGGTTGATGCCGTCGCCCTGGAGGAGTTCGTCGGCCAGGTCGCGCATGGTGACGGCCTCGGCGCCGCGGCGGAAGAGGGCGTAGGCGGCGTAGCGGGCGCGCAGGCCTTCGTCGTGGGTGCTGTGCTGGTTTCCGGAGGCCAGCAGTTTGGATTTGAGGTGACAGACGGCCACATGAAGGCTCTTGCCGGGGGCCGGCTCCACGCGGACGGCCAGACCGCCGCGGCCCATCTCGGCGATGGTGGTGCCATCGTCCTCGACCTGGACCGGGCCCACGTGACCGGGGAAGTTGATGCGCTGCTGGATGTCCAGCAGCGGCCAGCGGCTGATCACGCCCACCCGGATGCCGCGGGCGTCGGGGTGCTCCGAAACCGTGGCGTGCCAGGTTCCCGGCAGCTTGGCCACCAGGTCGCCCAACGCCTCCTGGCCGCCGACCTCCTGCGCACCCAGCAGATCGGGCCCGATCTCGTTGATCACACCCGCCAACGCCTCGACCTTGGCCTCGTAAGCGGCCTCGTCGCTGGCCGCGCACCGGGTGCTCGAATGCGGGCTGCCCGGCGGCAGCGGCCGGCAGAAGAGCACGCTGTACCGCTCTTGCGGACCGGCCCCCCAACCGAGATGGCCCGCCCCGAAGCGTCAGACCCGCCCGGCCCGGATCCGGCCGACATCGGTGAACGGGACGAGCACTCGTCGGCAGCGAACGCTGTCGGCACACCGGGCGTCTTGCGTGCGCCGAACATGTCACTGCCTCGCCGTGCCTCCGTCGAGGGGTGCAGCCCGGCGATGCGCTGCCCGAGGTGCGGCACGCAGGCTGGGGGCAGACCATGAAGTCATGCCGGACTCATCTCTACCGTCCGGGCCAGGACCGACCGCAGAAGCGGCGTCGCGCCGACCGGACCTCGATGGCCGGGGGCTGCGGGCGTGGGTGCTGCCTGCTGTGTGCGGCTGCATAGTGTTCGTGGGCCTCTTCGTTCTGGTCTTCGTCGATGTCGTCGCTTGGTGGTTCAGTACCCACACGTGGACGTGGCCCGGCGTCGGCGGTTGACCGGCCGTAGGGACTCCGAGGCAGATTCATCCCGGTCGGTCGGGTGACCGGCCGGTCTCGCGCAGGTGCCGACGGCGTTCGGAGTAGGCGAGGTCGTCGCGCCAGAGGCGGCCCGCCGCCGTGCGCATCAGCGGGCGCAGGACCGGGGCCAGGGCGCGGGCCAGGGCGAAGCCAGGCCGCTTCGAGGTAGCGACGACGGCTTCCACCACGGCGGTACGCGGCCGGCCGAGTTCGTCCGGACCCAGAGGGGTGGCGTGCGTCTCCACCACGGATCCGAGCCCCTCACCGTCGGTGATCCGCATGAGCACCGTACGCGGCTCGGGAGCGGTGAACTCCGCCCTCACCGGCACCACGATGCGCCGGGCGAGGCGGAAGGAGACGTCGACGACGAAGGCTTCGTCGTCCTCGGGGTCGCCAGGCGCCCTCACAACGCTGAGGTCCACGAACGAGTACGGGTGCAACCACGCGCCGTGCCACGGGTCGAGGCGGTTTGCCACCACATCCCTCGGCTCACAGGTCCCCACGCCCGTCCAGACCGCGTGCACGGATGCCGTGAGCGCGGGCCTGAACGGCACCACCGGAGCGCGCGTGGGCTCTTCGCCGCCGACCGCGTCCAGCCTCACCCACGTCAGCACGCCGTCGTCGTGGACGGGCAACGGCTCCCAGCCGGCGTACGCCGATCCGTCGAGGGACAGACCGTGCCAGTGGCACACCAGGGTGCCGCAGTGCACAGGGCTGTCCGCCAGCGGCGCGCCCAGATGGGGGCACTGTCCCGGGCCGCCCACCAGGCGTCCGCGTGCGTCGCGCCAGACGACGACCTCCGTACCCGCGATGGTGCCCGACAGCGGGCGGGTGGGCGTGACGTCCGCGGTGGCGCCCACCACGTACCAGTTGCCCGACGGGCGGGCCAGGGCGCGCCGGAGTGCTCCCGCGATGACGGCGGGCCGTGCCTGCCGCCATGTGGGCGCCTGGTGCTCCCAGCGCACCGGGCGGTGCCGCAGACGCAGCAGGGACAAGGCTCTGCCCGGGCGCGGGTCGGGGCTCATGCGGGCTTCTGCGCGGTGACCGGGCAGGCACTGGCCGTACCGGTGGAGGCGGACCTGGCGCGGTGGCGCGCGGCGAACCGGGCGGCCGCAAGCCGGGTGAGTCCGTCCGCGGCGACGGCTGCGCGCCGGCGCCGGGAGACCACCGCGCGCCGGTGCAGTACCGCGTACCCGTCGTCGGCGATGGCGTCGAGGATGCTTCCGTAGAGCACATAGGCGGCCCGGATGCAGGGGCGCGCCACCGGGTCCAGCATGGCAAGGCCTGGTGCGGCCTGCCGGTAGACGGCCCGGGTCAGCTCCTCCCCGGCTCGCAGCGCGGCCTCGATGCGCCGGTCCCCTCGCCCGGTGCTCCTGCTCCAGAGCAGCAGGTCCCGGTCGACGCCGTGCGCGGCGAGCAGGTCCTCGGGCAGGTAGACGCGGCCCCGGTCCAGGTCCTCACCGACGTCACGCAGGAAGTTGGTCAGCTGGAAGGCCACACCCAACGCTGCCGCGTGCGGCGCCGCCTCGGCCCGGGGCACGACGGTGCCGAGCACGGGCAGCATCTGCAGTCCGATGACCGCGGCGGAACCATGCATGTACTGACACAGGCTGTCGTAGGTGGCGTACGCGCCCACGTTGAGATCAGTGCGCATCGACGCCATGAAGTCGGTGAAGTGGGCCGGGTCGATGGCGTAGCGGGCAGCGGTGTCGGCAACGGCGAGCACCACCGGTTCACCGGCCGGCGGGAAGCCGTCGAGCGCTCGCCGCAGCCGTCCCTCGAGCCGGTCCAGGGCTGCCGCGCGCTGCGCGGGCGTGGCCGCACGGCCGAGGTCGTCGACGATGTCGTCGGCCCACCGCGCGAAGCCGTACAACGCGTGCACGGCCGGCCTGCGTGCCGCGGGCAGCAGCCGGGTGGCCAGGAAGTAGGTGCGGCCGTGACGGGCGTTGAGCCGACGGCACCGCTCGTAGGCGGCGCGCAGGGCCGGGTCGGTGATGCCGGCGGCGTCGAGTTCACGGCGGCTCACCGGGCCTCGCCTCGCACGGCCGCGGCGCGCGCCGGCCGGCGGCGCGGAGGTGGAGATCCGGTGATCCGTGCCGCGGCCAGTCTGCCGGAGACCAGCACGGTCGGTACCCCGACGCCGGGGGTGGTGCCGCAGCCGGCCAACACGACGTTGTCGACGCCGCGCACCAGGTTGCGGGGGCGGAAGGGACCGGTCTGGGCGAAGGTGTGGGCGGCCGAGAAGGGTGTGCCTGCGGCGTGGCCCTGCTCAGTCCAGTCGGCGGGTGTCAGCAGGCACTCCTCTTCGATGGCGGAGGCGATACCGGTCATTCCCCGGCGCTCCAGGGTGGCCAGGAGGTCGTCGCGGTACCGCGGAGCGAGCCCGGCCCAGGACGCGGCGGGCATCCCGACCTCGGTGTTGGGGCAGGGGGCCAAGACGTAGTGCAGGTGCCGTCCCTCGGGTGCCAGGCCGGGGTCGCCGGCGGTGGGCCGGGTGATGAGCAGGGAGGGATCGGTCATCAGCGAGCCGGTCCTGGTCAGTTCCTCGAAGGTGCGCTCCCAAGCGGCGCCGAAAGACAGCGTGTGGTGGGCGAGGTGCGACCAGGTGCGGGTGGTGCCGATATGCAGGACGACGGCCGACGGGGCGTAGCGCAGGGGGACCGGGCGGCGCGGACGGCGGCCCAGGAGCCGGTGAGCGACCGGCAGGTCGGGGGTGAGGACGACGGCGTCGCAGGGGATGCGTTCATGCGCCGTGCGGACCGCGGTGACCCGCTCCCCCCGCCTTTCCAGGTGCGTGACCTCATGGCCGAAGCACAGCTCGGCGCCGGCGTCGGCAGCGGCGGCGGCCATGGCACGGGGCAGTGCGTGCATCCCGCCCCGCGGGAAGTACACGCCGGCCACGGTGTCCATGTACGCGATGACGGCGTAGGCGGCCAGGGCACGGGCCGGGGCGACACCTGCGTAGAGGGCCTGGAAGGAGAACACCCGCCGCAGGCGCTCGTCGGTGAGGAACCGTGCGATGCGTCCGTCCAGCCGGCCGAAGCCGCCGAGGGCGGCGAGCCGCGCCAGGTCGGGCGTCAGCAGGCCCAGCGGGGAGTCGAAGTTGACGTCGATGAACCGCCGCATCTGCACCGCGTACAGCCGCTCGAGCCATGTTCGCAGCCGCCGGTAGCCCGCCGCTTCGCGGGTTCCGGCGAACCGCTCGACCTCCGCCTCCATCGCGGCGGCGTCGGTGTGCACGTCCAGGGTGCTTCCGTCCGCGAAGCAGGCCCGGTAGGCGGGGTGCAGGGGGATGAGGTCGACGCGGTCGGCGAGTCGCTCGCCGACCGCCGCGAACGCTTCGTCGGCCAGCTGCGGCATCGTCAGCACGGTCGGTCCGGTGTCGATGAGGTAGCCGCCGAGGTCCCGTCGTCCGGCCCGGCCTCCGGGCAGTGCATCGCGCTCGACGACGGTCACGCGCCGGCCGGAGCCCAGCAGGTGCAGGGCCGCCGACAGGCCCGACAGGCCGGCGCCCACGACCACGACGTGGTCCGTTCGACCGCGCACCGTCCTCATCGTTGTCCCCGCCCGGTTCCGAGGAGCATCCAACCGTTGTCCGCTGCGCAGGTATGCGGACCGGACCGGCAGCCCGCCGCCGCCCGCAGCAGCTCCCGCAGCCGCTCGGCGGCGGGCTCGCGCAGGGCGGCGTCCGCCAGCCGCCGCACGCTGCCTCCGCCGAGCCGCTCCGCCCGGCGTTCCACCACCTGGCGGGCTCCGGTGCGCTCCAGCACCCGCTGTACCTCGGCGAGCCGGCTCTCGGTCAGCCTGTCGGCGCCCACACACCCGTCCAGCACGACCAGCGCCTCGGTGTCGCCGCTCGCCCCGGCCCTGGCCCGGGCCACGGCGACCAGGTAGGTCGGTTTGCCCTGCCGGATGTCGTCGCCCGAGGGCTTGCCGGTGGCGTGCGGTGCGCCGAAGACTCCGTGGAGGTCGTCACGGAGCTGGAAGGCGATGCCCGCGCAGCGTCCGGCCGCCGACAGGATCCGGGTGGTCCGCGCGTCGGCTCCGGCGAGCGCGGCACCGAGCACCATCGGCCGTTCCACCGAGTACAGCGCGCTCTTGAGGCAGGCGATCCGCACGGCGCGGGCCGGAGAGGACACCGCGGTCGCCTGGCCGTGCAGGTCCAGGTACTGCCCCGCCACCATCTCGGTGCGCATGACCCGCCAGATCTCCCGTACGGCGTCGGCGGCCGGTGCCGGCAGGGCCGCACCGGCGACGATGTCGTCCGCCCAGGCCAGAGCGAGGTCGCCGACGAGGATCGCGGCGGCCTTGGCGAAGTCGGGGCCTGCCGTGGGGTACTGGTGGCCGATGTCGGTGTGCAGCGCGGGACGGCCCCGGCGTAGGGCGGAGTCGTCCATCACGTCGTCGTGCACCAGCGCGCAGGTCTGGAGCAGTTCGAGGGCCGCCGCGATCCGCAGTGCGACCGCGGTGTGCCGGGCGTCGCCCCCTGCGGCGCGGAAGGACCACCACAGCAGCTGCGGCCGGTTCCGCTTGCCTCCGTGCAGGGTGAAGCCGGCGAGCCGGGTGGCCAGGTCGTCACCGAAGACGGTGTCGAGCGACGTGCAGTGGGCGAGGCGCTCGTCGATGATCTGCTCCAGACAGCGCCTGACGGCAGCCGGCACGTCGGCGTCCACGGCCGCCGGGTGCGGAGCGGGCGGAGCGAGCTGGCCCTCGGCAGGGCTTAGCGGTACTCGCCGGATCCCATTCGAAACGCCATGGGCCCTGCTGGTGCGCATCCCGGTTCCTCTCGTCGATAGGAATCGGCTCAAAGGGGCGTTCTGGGCTTCTCCGGCCGCGCATGCCGGTGCGGATGTACTGCCGGGACCCCGCGCGCGGAAGACCGCGGCGCGCGGGGCATCCGAAGACGCCCGACACCGCGCTTGGGCAACCCCGGGGCACTCGGGATCGCCCCTTGCCGCGCTGCCGGACGCCGAAGCTCGCCCGCGCCCCGTCCGCCCGCGCCGAAAGCCTGCGAACCATGCGCCGATGCATTCCCCGCCCTGGCCGGTCTGCCGCGGGCCGGGCACAGAATGCCCCCGCCGGCCACCCGTTCGGCGGGCAGCGTCGCAGGGCGGACCAGTCCGGCGTGCATCCGTCAGCGGGACCGGGCCGGAACACTACGCCGTGGCGGAACTGACCTGCACCCGGCATCACGGCCTGCCCGGCCGGCCACTTGGCCGACGGGCAACGTCGCGGGCCGGACCAGCGTGGCGCGCATCCGTCGGCCGGACCGGGCCGGGATACTCGCCGCAGCAGCCGCGCCCGCAGAGGGTGGAGGAGAAGCCGAGGAGGAGTCGAGGAGGAGGGCGTGGTCGAGTGGGACTTCGTCATCGTCGGTGGCGGTGCCGCGGGTCTTTCCCTGGCGCACTGGTTGCCGACGGACACGGCCCAGCGGCCGGCGGTGTCCGTCGTCCTGGTCGACGCGCCGGCGGGGCCCCTGCGGGCGCCGCGGCGTACGTGGTGCTTCTGGGAAACAAGCCCTGGCCGCTACGACCCAGCGGTGACGGCCTCCTGGGAGTGGCTGCGCGTCCACAGCCGGCACGGAACCGCCGTACGACGCCACATCGCACCGCTGAGCTACAAGATGATCCGCTCCGCTGACTTCGAGGCGCTGGTGGGCCAAGACCTGGCGCAGCGGCCGCGGATCCGGCGACTGCACGCCATCGTCCACGACGTGGCCGCCTGCCCCGACGGGACGGCGCGCGTGACGGCTACGGACGCCTCCGGTGCCCGCGTCGATCTGGCCGCCCGTTGGGTGTTCGACTCCCGCCCCCCGCACCGCCTGCCCGCCGCCCGCACCCACCTGCTTCAGCACTTCCGCGGCTGGTTCGTCCGCACCCGGCGGCCGACGTTCGACCCGGACGTGGCCGACCTGATGGACTTCCGCACGCCGCAGCCGACGCGTGGACTGTCGTTCGGTTACGTCCTGCCCACCAGCCGGCACACCGCACTGGTCGAGTACACCGAGTTCGGCCCGGCACCGCTGACCGTTGACGCCTACGACGCCGCACTGGAGCACTACACCCGCCGCGTGCTGGACACCGGCCCGGTGCAGGTCCAGGCGACGGAACAGGGGGTGATTCCGATGACCGACGCCATGCTCACCGACTGCGCCGCACGCACGGTGTTCCCCATCGGAGTCGCCGGCGGCTGCACGCGTGCGTCCACCGGCTACACCTTCGCCGCGATCCAACGGCAGGCGGAGGCCGTCGCCCGGGCCGTCCGCGCGGGCCGCCGTCCCGTGCCACCGCCACCCCACGGAAGACGCGCCCGGATGATGGATGCCGTTCTCCTGCGCGCCCTGGACACCGGCCGCATCGACGGCCCCGACTTCTTCTACCGGCTGTTCGAGCGCGTCCCCACGGTGCGGCTGCTGCGGTTTCTGGACGGGCGCACCCGGCTGCACGAAGACCTCGCGGTCGGTGTACGCGCCCCCGTGGCCCCGATGCTGCGCACGGCCGCGGAACTGCTGTGGCTGCCCCGCCGCCCCTCCCCCGCCCCCGCCCCCGACCGATCGGCCGGGGCGGACGGCCCGGCGCCGAGGAGTTCGTCATGACCTTGCTGCACGACGCGGAGCTCGCCGCAGCGTTCGACCGGGGCGCCGGCAGTTACGACCGCTTGGTGACACTGAACCCGGGTTACCACGCTCAGTTGCGCCGCTCCGCCCGGCGCCTCGCCCTGGCAGTCGGCGCGGCCGGGCACCGGGTGCTCGACCTCGGCTGCGGCACAGGTGCCTCGACCGCGGCCCTGGCCGCCGCCCTGCCGCACGCGGAGATCGTCGGGGTGGACGCCTCGGCGGGCATACTGCGCCGGGCCGCCGCCAAAGCCTGGCCAGCCCGGGTGAGTTTCGTCCACGCCCCGGCGGAGGACCTGGGCACGACCGGCGTGGGCGCCCCGTTCGACGCGGTCTTCGCCGCCTACCTGTTCCGCAACCTGGCTGATCCCGACGCGGTCCTGCGCACGGTGCTGGAGCTGCTGACGCCGGGGGGCCGACTCACGGTGCACGAGTACGCGCTCAGCGGCCGACGCGTGGACCGCGCGGTGTGGGCCGCTGTCTGCGGGGGCGTCATCCTGCCGCTCGGGGCAGCCACCGGCAACGGCGAGCTCTACCGCCATCTGCGGCGCAGTGTCGCGCGGTTCGACACCGCGTCGGCGTTCAGCGACCGGATGAGCCGGGCCGGATTTGACCAGGTGCGCGTGCTGCCGCTGCCGGGCTGGCAGACGGGCATCACGTACACGTTCGTCGCCCGGCGGCCGCCCGAGCGTCCCGGCGGTGCTCGGTGAACGGCCGCGTCGACGGCCGGCCGCCCGGGCGGGACCGGCGGGCGCAGGCCGTGCCTGTCCGGCCGGGAACGGACCGGGTCCGGGATGATCCGCCAGTCACCGCGGTGATCGGCGGCGGCATCGCCGGTCTCGCCGCGGCCACGGTTCTTGCGGAGCGGGGCGTTCGCGTGGTGCTGTACGAGCGCGAGCCTTTTCTGGGCGGTCGGGTGGCGGGATGGCCGATCACCCTGCCCGACGGCAGCCGCGCCACGATGAGCCGGGGCTTCCACGCCTTCTTCCGGCAGTACTACAGCCTGCGGGCTCTGTTGCGCCGGGTGGATCCCGCGCTGGGCATGCTGACCAGCCTGCCCGACTACCCCCTCCAGCACAGCAGCGGTCTGTGCGACAGCTTCCGCCACGTGCCACGCACGCCACCGTGGAACGCGCTCGCCTTCGCCGCGCTCAGCCCTACGTTCCGACTCAGGGACCTGCTGGCCATGCGCCCCGGCTCCGCGCTCCCCCTGTTGGACGTCCGCACACGCCGGGTCCACGAGGACCTCGACCAGGTCAGCGCCGACGCCTTCCTGGACGCTGTGCGCTTCCCGCGGGCCGCGCGGCATCTGGCTTTCGAGGTCTTCTCCCGCAGCTTCTTCGCCGACCCGCGGCAGCTCTCGGCAGCCGAGATGGCGCTGATGTTCCACATCTACTTCCTCGGCTCGAGCGAGGGCCTGCTGTTCGACGTGCCCCGCGAGCCGTTCCCCACGGCCCTTTGGGAACCGCTGGCGTGCCACCTGGCGCGGTACGGCACCGAGGTGCGCACCGCCACGCCCGTCGAGGCCGTCCATCCCGGCCCGGACGGCGGCCACCTCGTGGCGGACGCGACCGGGAGTCGGCGCTTCGACGCCGTGGTGCTGGCCATGGACACCGGTGGTCTGCAGGCGGTGGTGAGCCGCTCCCCGGGGCTCGGCGACAGCCCGTGGCGCGATCGGGTCGCGCGGCTGCGCACGGCCTCGCCGTTCCTGGTGTCCCGGCTGTGGCTGGACAGCCCTCCCGAACCCACCCGGCCCCACTTCCTGGGCACCAGCGGCTACGGGACGCTGGACAACGTCAGCATCCTGTCCCGGTGGGAGTGCGAGGCGACGCGCTGGGCCGCGCGCACCGGAGGTTCGGTCGTCGAACTCCACGCCTACGCCGTGCCGCCGACCACCGACCGCGACACGACCGAACGACATCTCGTCGAGCAGATGCACCGGGTGTACCCGGAGACGCGCCGGGCTCGAGTCGTCGCCGCGCGGCACGAGTGGCGGGCGGACTGCCCCCTGTTCCCCGTCGGCGGGTACACCCACCGCCCCACGGTGCGCACCCCCGACCCGGCCGTCGTCGTCGCCGGCGACCTGGTCCGCACCGACCTCCCCGTGGCCCTGATGGAACGTGCAGCCACCTCGGGCTTCCTCGCCGCCAACGCCCTGCTGGAGCGGTGGGGAGTGCGCGGGGAGATTGTCTGGACGGTCCCAGACCGCGGCCGGTACGCGCTGCTGCGCGCCCTGGCGTCCCGCCGCCGGCCCGGACGGCGGGACCGTGGGGGCGGCGCAGAGCGGAAGCACCCGGGACTCGGGTAAGGCAGGGCGACGGCGACGTCAGGGACCCGACCCGGACATCAAGTGCCGCCTGCGGTGTTCGCCGCAGTATCCGGCGGTCGGCCCGTCCGGCGCGGCGCCGTGGACCTAAGTGAGCCGTGGATCACCTCGGCGCACTGCTGTTCAGCAGCCGCTGGAAGCCGTCCGGAGTGCCGCGCCCAGCCCATTCCGCGAACTGCCAGCCGTTCTTGCGCGTCGCCCGCCCCAGCAGACCATGGGCTTAGAGGCCGTTCTCTATCCGAACCTCATGTGGAATCTTCGCTGGTCAGGCTTGAAGTAGCTATTGCTGCGGGAGCCTCGGTTTGTTGCCGAGTGAGACGTCGTGGAGGTGGCAGACGGCTGCGACGCAACTACCCCGAAGTCGGCTGGCACACCTTCACCGACTGGGCCGTCGCCCAGGACTGGCCCACAGTCCTGTCCACGACGCCGGCGCATCAGTGACATCCTCCGGCGCAACTGCGACGCCGGCACCAGCCACACGTAACACGCGAAGGAACACGCCAATGAAACCGATCGGCTACTGGCTCAACCGCACCGACAAGGCCCTCACCCGCTACATGAACGACATGCTGGAGGAGTCCGGCCTCACACGCATCGCGTGGCAGGCCCTCAACGTCATTCACGACACCACCGAGGTCGCCGACACCGAAGTCCTGTCGCATCTCGCCGCCAACGCCGACAGCGCCACGCTGACCGCCGCCATCGACACCGTTCTCGCCGACGGCTGGGCGGACCGTTCAACACCGGGCCGGCTCACCCTCACCCCTGGTGGCAACCAGCGCCTGACCGACGTCGCTGCACGCGTCGACGCGTTTCGCGACCTGTCCACAACAGGCATCTCCCTGGACGAGTACCGCACTGCCGTCCGTGTCCTGGAACGCATGAGCCACAACCTGGAATCAGCGACGAGCGCCGGCTGATCCCGCCGGCACGGATCTGCGGGACCCTCGCGATCTGCGCCCTTGCAGCGCTGGCCACCGCGTCGGCCGCGACGTGGCATGCCGGTACACGCTACGGGGCAGTCAGTGCCGGTGGCCGGTGGCGAGGATTTCGGCCCGGCCGTCCGCCGCAGGCGCTTGCGGAGTCGGGGCGCCTGCGGTGGGGGTGGCGAGGACCGCCGCCGCGCTGAGGGCGCGCCGCATCCTGACCGGCCGCCCACCGGCAGTGCACGACCGGAACGAAAGCGCCACGGAAAGCGACGCCAAATACGTCCGCAGTCACCCGGCCGGGATGATGACGATGTGCACCACCACTCGCCCTCGGTCCGCCAGCAGAACAGCCTTATGTCCGTTCTACGTGCATCTAGGTAGAGTCGGTCAGCTGAACGGACCAGTTCCCGGCGCGCCACGTCCCGGGCCAGAAGTAGCAGGGGTTCCGATGGACAACAGTGACAGCTGTCAGCGTCTGGTGGCTTGCGAGATAGATCTTGCCGACGGCCGGCGAGTCTGGGTGCACGGCTTTCCGTGCGGCAAGCCCGCGCTCGTACGGCTCCCCGGCCAAGAGGCATGCGCCGACCACCTCACGACACCCACTGACATCACCAGCCGCTAGACCTGGTGACGGCCACCGGCAGCACATTGGCAGGCGGCGCGGGAGCCCGTAGGGCCGAGACAGCCAGCCCCTGCTCTCTGCACTGCTCATCGCTGTCCGGCAGGACTCAGACCTCACCGCGCCACGCGCCGGTCTCCGTGCCGCCGCGGGACTCGATGAACCCCTTGAACCGCTTCAGGTCACCGGTGGCCTGTCGCTTGACGAAGCCGAGCTTGTCCCCGACGGTCTCCGCCAGGCCCTCGGGCTCGAAGTCGAGCTGCAGCATGACCTTGGTCGTCTGGTCGTCGATGTAGTGGAAGGTGACGACACCGGCCTGGTGGGCCTCCCCGCCGACCGAGCTCCAGGCCACCCGCTCGTCCGGGATCTGCTCAGTGATCTCCGCGTCGAACTCCCGCTCCACCCCACCGATCTTCGTCTTCCAGTGCGTGAGCGTGTCCGTGCGCTGCTCGATCCGCTCGACACCGTCCATGAACTGCGGAAAGTCCTCAAACTGCGTCCACTGGTTGTAGGCGGCGCTGACCGGGACGTGGACCTCGATGGATTCCTCAACCTGTGACATGGCCGATCCTCTCTACGAACCGTGACGGCTTTCGCCAAGCAGCCGGGTTTCCAGTTCCGTCAGCAGTCATGCTTGCGAGCATCCGGGCCGCAGCGGCCGCCGACGCGGGAAAGGCCAGCAGTGTCGGCTCCTGCCAAGGGGGGACAACGCAGCAGCTCATTCGCATTGAAGTGAAGCGATGACTCAACGGCCCGTGGATGCCCCCGTCCGGGCCACCAGGGATAGCGGCCGGCCCGTGGCCGGGTGAGGGGGGACAGAGTCTCGACTTCTCTGCCGCTTGCGCCGCCGAAGGAGCACCCCCATGTCCGGACGCCATATCGCCCTCCGCAGCCTGCACGACCTGGGACTGGCGGCATGGTTCGGCGGCTCCCTGATGGGCACGGCCGGTCTCAACGGCGCGGCACGTCAGGAGGGCGCCACGGATGCGGCCAAGGCGCGGATCGCGTCGGCCGGCTGGACGAAGTGGATGCCGGTCAGTGCCGCCGCGATCGGCGCCCATCTCTACGGTGGCAGCGGCCTGCGTCGACCCCCACGACCTTGAGGAGGCGGCCCGGCACCCCTTCGACACCGACAAGGCCCAGCGCCAGCTCGCCTGCGTGCAGTGGGCAGTGCCCGCTCTCACCGGATGCCTGGTGGTGCTCAACGCACTGCAGGGCGAACAACAGCGGCCCCTCGAACAACTCCACGGCATGTGGGAACACGCCCGCTCCACCGTCCCGCTCATGCACTGACCACCAGCAAGCAGCACTGCTACAACGGGCTGCGGCGGAAAAGAATGGGGAGCGCACGCCGCACTGGAGCGCGCCGGGGTGCGGCATGCATGTATACGTCGGGCGCCAGAGCCCGCCGAGCCGAGCTCATCGCCGACAGGCCGCAGGCGCTGGCCAGGCCACAGAGCGGCGGGCACCCATTCCAGCACTAGGTCCGGCCCGGCGTCCGGCACTCCGGACAACGTCGAAGGAACGCTTACACGCCCGGGGTGTTCCAGTCCGCGGGCGGTGGCGCGGGCGGGATCGGGTCGGGCAGAGCGAGGGTGGATATGTCGCTGTGGGCCGCGGCTTCGAGGTCGTGGTCGGCTTCGGCTGCCGCCATGGCGCCCAGGCGCTGCGGGGCCGTGGGTGTGGTGGCAGGGGCGAAACGCTGCCGGCGCAGAGCCTGAGCCTTCTTGGCTTCCTCACGCAGGCGGCGGGCCCGGGCTGTACGGGTACGCCGCAGGGCGTCGAGCTGCTCGGGCGTGGCGGCGTCGGGGAGGTGGGCAGGCTCGAGATGGCGCCCGGCAGGGTCGAAGACCTCGATCTCGTGGTCGTGATGGGGCAGGTAGCGGATACGGACACTGCGGCCTGCCTGGCCGGGTCCGCACCGACGTAGTCACGGCCGCGCCAGCGTACCCCGTGGCTGGTCAGCTTCCGCGGCCGGCCGTCGTCCTCCAGCATCAGAGCCCACAGAGCGGCCTGGGGGGATGAGGGCTGGCTCTTGGCCGGGTGGCTGGGTGGGCACGAGGGCTGGGACGGGGCGGTCCGGGGGTGGGTGGGGTCTCTCTCGTGTGCGGGAACAGGTGGCGTGGGAGCGGGTTCGGTGCCAGGTACTCAGGGTTCGATGGCGAGGTGTTCGATGAGGTCGTCGCGCAGCGTGAACCGATAGCGGAGATCGATGGTGCCGCCGGGGAAGTTGCCTTCGAGGTGGTGTGTGGCGATGTAGTGGGCCGCGTCGGTCTGCTGGGCGTTCGTGAGGTGGACGGTGTAGGCGAATTCGGTGGCGGATCGGTCCAGCCACCGCTCGATCGCGGCGCTTCCCTGGTAGGTGTTGCCGTCGTCGATCACTGTGGCGTCGTCGGTGAACGTCGTGACCGCGGTGGCGGTGTCGTGGGCGCGGTGCGCTGTGAGGTAGCGGGTGATCACCGCGGGCAGGTCGTCCGGGGTGATGGTCCGGGGCTGGTTGTCGTGCATGACGCTCCTGAAGGTGGGGGCGGGTTCAGACGGTGGGGGTGGTGCCGCCGTCGATGACGTGTTCGGCGCCGACGATGGCCGAGGCGCGGTCGGAAACGAGGAAGGCGACGAGCTCGGCGACCTCCTCGGGCCGGTTGGGACGGCCGAGCGGGATGCCTCCCAGGGAGTCCATGAGCCGGCCCAGCGCCGCTTCCTGGCTGATGCCGGCGTCGTGGGCGATCCGGGTGACGAGGTTGTCGGCGGCCGAGGTCTGGACGAAGCCGGGCGAGACGGTGTTGACGCGGACGCCGTGCGGGGCGACCTGGTTGGCCAGACCCTTGCTGTAGGTGGTCAGGGCGGCCTTGGCGGCGGCGTAGGCCAGGGTGCCGTTCCACAGCGGCATGCGGCGCTGGATCGAGGTGACGTGCACGACCGCGCCCTTGCCCGTGGCGATCATGTGCGGGAGGAGTGCGCGGTCCAGGCGGACGGCGGCCAGCAGGTTCGTGTTCAGCTCCCTGGCCCAGTCGTCCTCGCCGAGCGCGGCGAATCCTCCTGCCGGTGCCTCGGAGCCGCCGAGGGTGTTGACCAGGATGTCGACGCCTCCCATGCGGGCGTCCACCTCGGAGGCGACGTGGGCGGCGCCCTGGGCGGTGGACAGGTCGGCGGTGATGAACGTCTTCTCCTCGACGTCGTCGGGGCGGCTGCGGGCGGTGACCAGCACGGTCGCGCCGGCCTCGGCGAGCCGTCGGGCGATCGCGGCTCCGGTGCCCTTGGTGCCGCCGGTGACCAGAGCGCGTCGGCCTTCGAGGGATTCGCTGATGGATGCGGTCACGTTGTGCTCCGTTCCCGGGCGCGGGTATACGAGGAGCCGCTCCCGTCTCGACTGCTAAAATAGAAGCTATTAACTTCGACATTAGCAGTAACTGAGGGGATGGTCGCCGTGGCGAGCCGCATCAGGCTGGAGGACCGGGAGTGCCCGCTGTCCACGACGGTGGAACACGTCGGCGAGTGGTGGACACTGCTGATCCTCCACGACGCCTTCGACGGCTACACCCGCTTCGACCAGTTCCAGGAGAGCCTGGGCATCTCCTCCAGCATGCTCACCACCCGGCTGAAGACCCTGGTCGCCGACGGTCTGCTGGAGCGCCGGCCCTACCAGACCAGCCCCGTCCGGCACGAGTACGTCCTGACCGAACTCGGGCGCTCCCTGCGCCCGGTGATCGTCGCCCTCGCCGCGTGGGGCAACTCCCGCCTCACACCGACGGAGCGCAGCATGATCCTCGTCAACGCGCACACCGGCGAGGAAGTCGAGCCCGTCGTCGTCGACGCCAAGACCGGCCGCCGACTCGACGACAGCGCCGCCTACGTCTTCACCGCAGGCCCCGCAGCCAGCGACGCGATGCGCACCCGCTACGCGGCACGGCCGGCCATTCCAGCAGAAGAGGCCTAAGCCCCCCGGAAGAGCCTCGTACAGCCTTCAGCAGGGCCGCAAGCACGGGCTGCACCTGACCAGCCTTGCGGCACCGGCTTGTCGCCGGCGTGATACCTGCCAACCCTCCCCAGTCATTGAGAACTGGATCAAGTGAGGCGAGGAGCAACACCGGTCGTTTCCAAGGCTCTGCAATCGAGCTCGGCGGCCGTCCCGCCGCCCGGCTGTGCCACCGGCTGCGGCTGACCGCGGGCCGGACCCGGCTTCTCAGGCTACTGACGGCGCCGGCGGTGCCGGACCGTGCGCCGCGGGTGCTGGGGGTGGACGAGTTCGCCTTCCGCAAGGGCTGCACCTACGGCACGTGCTGGTCGACGTCGAGGCCGGCCGGGTCGTGGACGTACTGCCCGACCGCACCTCGGAGACGTTCGCGGCCTGACTCACCGAGCATCCCGGCGCCGAGATCATCTGCCGGGACCGCGCCAGCGCCTGCACCAAGGCCATCAAGGCACCCTCTTTTGAAGGTCCTGACGTCCATGCCGGGAGTCGGCGTCAGGACCGGGGCCAGGATCCTCATCGAGGTCGGCGACGGCAGCACCTTCCCGACCACCGGCCACCTCGCCGCTTACGCCGGTCTCGCCCGGGGACCCGGAACTCGGGCTCCTCGATCCGCGGCGAACGACCTTCCCGGCGTGGAAACAAGCAGCTCAAACGGGCCTTCTTCCTTTCCGCGTTCGCCGCCCTGAGCGACCCGGCTTCGCGGGTCTACTACGACAGGAAGATCAGCCAGGGCAAGCACCACACCCAGGCCCTGCTCTGCCTCGCCCGACGCCGAGCCGATGTCCTCTTCGCCATGCTCCGCGACGGAACCTTCTATGAGCCACAGCCCGCCAAAGCCGCCTGACCTGCATAAACAGCACTACGAGACGGGACGATCCCGAGATGCACCACAGCATCTGAACCAATACGCCAGTCGGCAAGGCACCGCGGACTCACACCATGAAGGTGGTTTATGTCCGGATCGGCACCGGCACTGACCAGCAGCAACAGCACCGCACCATCACCTCGACACGTGAACACCGCTGCCCGCAAAGGCGTATTGCCCTGCTCGTCGGGGACATCCACTCCCACACCCGCCGCCAGGAGAGCGCTGACCGCCGCGGCATCCTGCTCATCCGCCGCGAAATGCAGCGGCGTCCATCCTCGGCGGCTTTCACGGCCCGAGCCCTGAACCTCATCCGTCATGCCAGCCATCATCACGACAGCTTGACGAAGGGCATAGGGGCACCCCCCGGCGCACGAATGTACGTCCGGCGACCTGCCTCGCTCGGTCGGTCATCGTCCGGATGGGTGTCAGCCGATGTCGATCACGACCTTGCCCTGGGCGGTGCCGCTCTCCACGGCGGCGTGGGCGGCGGCGACGTCAGCGAGCGTGAAATGCCGGGGGTCGAGAAGCGGCTTGAGTGCCCCGGCGTCGGCCAGTGCGGCTGCCTCGCGCATGATCTCTCCGTGATGTTCACGCCCGCGCCCGGTCAGCAGGGGCAGCAGGGTGAAGACACCGGAGTAGGTCGCTCCGCGGAACGACAGTGGCGCGAGGCTGTGGGTTCCCCACCCCAAGGCGCTCACGACATGACCCGTGTAAATGCGTACCGCGGTGAAGGAGTCGTCGAGCACAGAACCACCGACGGTGTCGAAGACGACGTCGAAGCCCTCGCCGCCGGTGTGCTCGGCGACGTATTCGTCCACGGTGGCGGCGGTGTAGTCGATCGGGATGGCCCCCAGGCGCTCGACGACCTCCAGTCGCGGAGGCGACGCGGTGGCAAAGGCCTCGGCACCGCTAGCACGGGTGATCTGCACAGCCACATGGCCGATGCCGCCGGCTCCGCCATGAATGAGGACCCTCTGCCCCGCGTGGACCTGCGCCCGGTCCACCAGTCCCTCCCAGGCCGTGATGACGACCAGGGGCAGGGCCGCGGCCTCGCGTGCTGTGAGCGAGGCCGGCTTGCGCGCGAGCAGACGCGCGTCCACGGCAGCGAACTCGGCAAGCGAGCCCTGCACGTCACCGACACCGCCGGTCATGCCGAAGACTTCGTCGCCCGGTGTGAAGCCGTGGACACCTGGGCCGACCTCCTCGACCACGCCGGCCAGGTCCAGGCCGAGAACGGCCGGGAGCGTGCGCCTGGCATGAGCCGCCTTGCCGGCCCGGATCTTGGTGTCCAACGGGTTGACGCCGCTGGCCTCGACCTTGACCAGCACCTGCCCCGGGCCGACGTCGGGCTTGTCGATCTCAGCGAGGACCAACGGCGTGCCGAACTCTCGGAGAACCGCTGCGCGCACGACTGCACCTCTTTCCTGTCTTCGTTGGTGTGGGTATGCGGCCGGCACGGTGGTGCACCGGCCGCGATCAGAGGTGACCGCCGATGAGCAGGCGTGCCGTCGACTTCGCCTCCTCCACGACGGCGCGGTCCTGCAGCAGGCGTCCCGAGGCCAAGGCGCCGTCAATCAGGAGTCTGATCTGCCGGGCCAGCGCGCTGGCGTCGTCCGCGCCGGCCTTCTCGCACAGCTCAGTCAGCCTCGCCTGACGCCGTCGAGTGTGCTGCATGGTGACGGCCCGGCCCTCCGAGTCCAGGTCCGGTTCGACCGCCGCGCTGACGAACGGGCGTCCGAAGAAGCCGTGCCGTTCGAAGGCGTCCGTCAGCGCGTCAAAGTGTCCGACGAGTTGCTCACCAGGGCCGCCCCCGGCCCGTGCGGCGGCGTCTTGTAGCTGCGTCGTCCAGGAGTCGTCGGTCCTTCGCAGATGCGCGGCGATGAGCTCAGCGACGCGGTACCTCTCCCGCCGTGAGGTGCGATCCCGAGCGGATGAGTGAGCTCGCGGTGCGCGACGGAATCCCGCCTGCAGTCGTCGCCTTCGTTTCCTTGGCATGCAGCCTCATCTGCTGGATGCGACTGAAGAAGCACCGATCATAATCGTGTTACAAGCTCTACACGGCGAGCCATCAAGCCTGATCACGAATATCCCGACCTTTGTTATTCCGCAGCGAACTGGGCGATAAGCTGAACCGTCTCGTTCGTCCCGTCATCCCCTGATGGTTCAGCAGGGTAGGAGTGATTGCGATGCCCATGCCGGCCCACCCGCCGAAAAACCCATCAAGCCCCTTTTCATCCTTCAGTGGTCACCATGTTGGTATCCGCGTTCCCGACTACGACGCGGCGAAGGCCTGGTACACGGAGAAACTGGATTTCCGAGTGCTCCAGGAGTGGCCCTACGGTGAGCTGAAGCTCGCGTACCTCTGCCCGCCCAACGATGACAACTTCCACGTAGAACTGCTGGCCGGACCGGTACCCCTCCCGAACGAGGTCCTCGACGACCTCGGAGTCAGCCTGCAGCACGGCGGCTACCAGCACATGTGCTTCCATGTCGACGATGTCGACGAAGCACGTGCGGAGCTCGCTGGCCGTGGTGTCGACCTTATCGGTGAACCTTTCGAGATCGAGGACATCAGCCGGCGACTGGCGTTCTTCCGCGACCCGTGGGGCAACATGATCGAATTGTCGCAGATGCTGCCCGGAGCTGGTTCTTGATCAGCCTCACAACATCACCGTGCGCTCGGTTGCGCAGACTTTTGCTTGTCCACCGCACCGTCCGCGAAGAATAGCGCGGGCCTTCCCCTGCCGTGTGTTGCGACTCAGTCGAACCACAAATCGTCGTCCACGATCCACGGCCGAGTACTCGCAGCCGCCCGAACGGCCGAATCATCACATCGTTCACGCCCCACCAGAGCACTTCAACAAGATCGTGTTACACGCTTTACGACACCACCCAACACTCCGACTGACGGGTCAGGCGCTCCGCGGTTCCATTGTGCGATCGAGTAGATTCACGTGGGCGAGACGGCGCTTCTGGTGGGCCGGACTCGCCGTGTTCGCTAGCGTCTACCCATGTTGCATACGAGATTCACCGAAATGTTCGGTATCACCTACCCGGTGATGGCAGCCCCGATGAGCTTGCACAGCGGCGGAACACTCGCCGCCGCGGTCTCCGCGGCCGGCGGGCTCGGCTCCTTCGGGGGAACACATCCCTGGAAAGGGCCTGACTGGATCCGTGCGGAGATCGCGACCATTCGCGCCACGACTCGCCTCCCGTTCGGAGTCGGCTTCATCACGCCGCTCCTCCCCTTCACCGAACCGCATTTCGAGGCCGCTCTGGAAGAGCGACCAGAGGTCATCGCGCTGTCGTTCGCCGACCCGCAGCCGTGGCTTGCTCGAGCCAAGGCCGCAGGAGCCCGGGTGATGTGCCAGGTACAGAACTACGATGACGCAAAGACGGCCGTCGCCGCGGGTGCCGATGTCCTCGTGGCGCAGGGTACCGAGGCCGGCGGCCATACCGGGACGATAGGCCTCCTGCCGTTTCTGGCCGGGATCGTGAGGCGCTACCCCGATGTTCCGGTGCTGGCCGCAGGAGGCATTGGCGATGGCCGCACACTCGCGGCCGTCCTCACCGCCGGGGCGGACGGCGCATGGCTGGGCACGGCGTTTCTCGCCACGCCCGAAGCGATCGAGGTAAACGATGTCCACAAGCGCCTGATCGTCGAGAGTGATGGCAGCGACACCGTATGGACGCGGACCTACGACATTGTGTCGGGGCTGCCGTGGCCGGCGACCATCGGTGAACGAGTCCGCCGCAATCGGTTCACCAATGAGTGGTCAGAGCGCGAGGCGACGCTGCGGGACCGCAAAGAGGAATTCGCGCCCCCCAAGGACATCAGTCCCGTTGAGGACCCGCCCGACCCTGACACGAGCGCGATTCTCTATGGCCAGTCGGCGATCTTCGTCGATGCCGTCCGTCCCGCCGCGGAAGTGGTCCGGACGATCAGTGACGAGGCCGAGGCAATCCTGGCCGCACGGCCTCGATCGCTGCTGAGCTGACGAGCAACCCAGCTCGCGCGGGGACGACGAGGCTCGACGACCCGGTCGTGAACGCCTGAGTGACCACCCGACGGGAAGCCGGGTGGGGAGGCGGATGCCGGTGGATGCGGTCGACTGAGCGTGGTGAACGCATGACTCCGGGTGGTCTCTCGGAGCTGTTGACGGTGGCTGCCCTGTCATTCTCGTGGTGTTGCCGAGGCGTGCTCGGTGATGGCCTCGAAGAGGAGGAGGCCCTGATCCACCAGTTCCTCCCTTGAGATGCCCAGATCTCCGTTGAACCAGCTCAGCAGCATCTCGCTGACCGCGCCCACGACGGCCACGGACAGGGTGGCGGTGTCGATCCGGGGATCATGAAGCTCTTCTCTCAGGAGGGAGTCCACGAGGCCGCTCATGCGCTGCAGGCCCAGACGCCGTTCGCGTGCTGTGAGGGGACCGGCCCCCAGGGATTCTGCGAGTTTGACGCGCCCTTTTCTGGGGTCTTCCAGAGGAAGCCCGGTGATGACGTCGATCATGTTTCGAGCCCGGTCGCGCAGCGGCTGGTCTGTGGCGATCGCCTCGCTGCACCGGGTGATCTGTTCCTCGTAGATGTCTCTCATGAGCGCTGCCATAAGATCGTCGAGGGATGCGAAGCTCTCCGCGAAGTACCTGTCTTTGAGTCCGGCGTGGCGGAGAACCGCACTGATCGATGTGCGGGCATATCCCTGAGTGGAGAAAAGTTCGAGTCCGCTTTCCATGAGGCGCCGACGGCGGAGCGAAGCGCGCTGTTCCGCCGTGGCTCCGCCATATGTCCTCACGATGTGCCACCTCTCCTTGAGGCGTGCTGCTCATGGTGCGATGTCACGCACCCGGGGGCCGGCCTGCCGACCGCGATGCTCAGTGGCCTCGTGTGAGGTCTTGAGCCGCCGGTCCGGCCCTCCCTCGTCGGGCGACGGCCACAGCATTTACTCACGTATTTCACCCATCTGGTGACATGTTACCCCAGATGGGTGTAATGTCGGATTCATTCAGTTGTGAATCATGAAAGCGCTCCCCCAGGGCCGGGACCAGCCGCAAGGGGCATCGCAGATGTGGCCCACCCGCAGGTTCGACGCGCCGGGCCACTGCGCAGGAAAGTCATGACCGGCAGCGGCCTGCGTACCGCGCTGAGCACCCTCGTGCCCGCTGGTCATCCACGTATCGAACACCACGGAATGTCGTGGTCCCAAGGCCATGCCGTGGGGAGAGTTCACCATGTATCCCAACCATCTGTTCATCGGCGGACGCTGGGTGCACACGTCCGGTGCCCGTGTCATCAACGTCGCATCCGCGAGTACCGGCGATCATCTCGGTGCCGTGCCGGACGGTTCCCAGGACGACATCGACCGGGCGGTCGGAGCCGCTCGTGCCGCATTCGACGCACCGACCGGCTGGTCCTTCTGGAGCCCTGAACATCGCGCGGCAGCCATGATCCGTCTCGCGGATGCACTCGATGCCAGGTCGGGGGCAACCTCCGCCGCCGTCAGCGCGCAGAACGGCATGCCGATCACTGTCGCCCGGTCCTTCGAAGGTGTGGTGCCGTCAGCCCTGCTGCGCTACTACGCGGGTCTTGCCGACAGCATGACGTCCGAGGAACTGCGTACCGGACTGCCCCGTGGCACCACCCTGGTCCGACGGGAACCCGCAGGCGTCGTAGCTGCCATCATGACCTGGAACTTCCCTCAGACCATCGCCTTCTTCAAGGTGGCCCCGGCTCTGGCGGCCGGTTGCGCGCTCGTCCTCAAACCGGCTCCGGAGACGGTCCTCGACTCGGTGCTGCTGGCGGAGGCCGTCGAGGAAGCGGGCATCCCCGACGGCGTGATCAACATCGTTCCGGGCGGCCGCGACACCGGCGCCTATCTGGTCTCCCATCCTGACATCGACAAGGTGTCGTTCACCGGATCCACCAGAGCGGGACGCCAAGTAGCTGCCGCATGCGCCGACTTGCTGCGGCCGGTGACCCTGGAACTGGGAGGCAAGTCCGCCGCCGTCGTCCTCGACGACGCCGACCTCGCCGCGAACGCAGAGCAGTTCTTCATGGCCAGTCTGCTGAACAACGGTCAGACCTGTTACGCGAGTACCAGGATCCTGGCCCCCCGCAGCAGGTATCGGGAAGTGGTCGAGTTCTGTACGGCGATGACCCGTGACGCCGTCGTCGGTGACGCGCTCGACCCCGACACTCAGATCGGCCCGCTCGTCAGCCAGCGCCAGCGCGAACGGGTCCTGGGATACATCAAGACCGGCCTCAACGAAGGGGCCCGGCTCACCACCGGAGGAGGCCGGCCAACCGGCCTCGATCGAGGCTGGTTCGTCGAACCCACCGTATTCGCCGACGTCGAGAACTCATCGACCATCGCGCAGGAAGAAATCTTCGGCCCGGTCCTCACGATCACGCCCTACGACGGCGAGGACGAGGCAGTGCGCCTGGCGAACGAGTCGGCCTACGGCCTCGCCGGCACCGTCTGGACCACAGACCTGGACCATGGTGCCCAGGTGGCCCGACGTTTGAGGACCGGCACCGTCGGGCTCAACGGCTATCTGCCCGACCTCACCTCCCCCTACGGGGGCAGAAAGGCCAGCGGACTCGGCAGCGAACTGGGGCCCGAGGGGCTTCACGCATACCAGCAACTCCAATCGATCTACCACCCCTGATGCGACAGCCGTCGCCCGGCTCGGCGAGTCCGAGCGACGGCCGCTCGCCGGGCGAGGGAACCAGCATGACTTCCACCGGAATCGAAGGATTCGACTACGTCATCGTGGGCGCCGGCAGCGCCGGTTGCGTACTCGCAGACCGCCTGAGCCGCGACGACCGCGCTCGGGTGCTGCTCCTCGAAGCGGGCGGCCCCGACACCGACGAACTCATCCACATCCCAGCCGCGCTCGGAATGCTCTTCGGATCGCATACCGACTGGAGCTACCGTACGGTCGAGCAGCCGCAGCCGGGCCGCACCTTCTCCTGGCCCCGGGGAAGGACACTGGGCGGCTCATCATCCACCAACGTCATGATCTACACCCGGGGCAACCGGAACGACTACGACAGCTGGCGTGACGAGCACGGTGCGAAAGGCTGGGGCTACGACGACGTCCTGCCCTATTTCATGAAGTCCGAGTCCAACCGCCGCCTCGGCGAGCCCTACCACGGTTCGGACGGACCCCTGCACGTCGAGGACCGCGCCTACACCCACGAACTCTCACAATCCTGGATGGACGCCGCCGTGGAATGGGGACTGGAGCGCAACGACGACTTCGCGGGTGCGTCCCCTACCGGCGCCGGCCTGTACCAGGTGACATGCCATCACGGGCGACGGTGGTCCACGGCCGACGCCTATCTGCGCCCGGCCCTCGGCCGGCCCAATCTCACGGTACGCACCAGCGCCCTGGCAACAAAGATCACACTCGACGGATCACGCGCGGCCAGCATCACCTATCTCCGGGACGGACAGGAATGGACGGCCCACGCCGACAGGGAGATCCTGCTCTGCGGCGGATCCATCAACTCCCCCCAGCTGCTGCTCCTGTCGGGCATAGGCGATCCCGACGAGCTGCACGATGCGGGCATAGACGTCCGAGTCCCCCTGCCCGGCGTCGGGCGTAACCTGCAGGACCACTTGATGGCTCCCGTCGTGTGGGAGACCCGGAACTCCACTGATATCGTCCGGGACCTGCTCACCCCGGACAACCTCGAACGGTGGCGCACACACGGCGACGGGCCCTTCGCCTCCAACTACGGCGAGGTCGGCGCGTTCCTCAACGTCACCGACGGCCAAAGCCGTCCTGACGTCCAACTGGTGGGAGGGGCCACAGCACTCATTCTCAGCGGTGAGAAGGAACCTGACCGGCCAGTGTTCACGATGAACTGCGTCCCCCTGCACCCGCAGACTCGCGGCACCGTCCGTCTCGCGTCGCCTGATCCGCAGGCGCCACCGCTGATCGATCCCAAGTACTTCGACGTGCCCGCGGATGCATCGGTCATGGTCGCCGGACTCAGAGCGGTCATGGACATCGCCCACCGCGCACCGTTCGCCGAATACCTCGCGCGGTCGTACCTGCCGGCCAGTGACGACCTGGACGGTCTGGACGACGCCGCTCTAGAAGAGCACGCCCGCAAATGGAGTGCCACGGCGTATCACCCAGTGGGAACCTGCGCCATGGGAACCGGACACGACTCCGTCGTCAATTCGGATCTGGAGGTCTACGGAGTCGAGCGACTGCGTGTCGTCGACGCCTCGGTCATGCCGACTGTCATCAGTGGAAACACCAACGCACCCACGATCATGATCGCCGAAAAGGCTGCCGAGCGGATCGGGGAGCGGCCTCGCTGAACTCGACGTTTCTGAAACCCTGTCTCGCGCAGGCTGCCTGACCAGCCAACAAAGCACTACTACTGAGCTTGAAAGCGTGATGTCGTTGCCAGGAGGTGGCCCGGTCGGTCCGGGGCCGCCTCCTTGCGTGTTGCGCTGCTGCCGGTCGTGGTCGGCTTGGCCTAGGCGTCGAGGGACTCCGCTGCCTCACGGATCACATCGAGGACGAAGTCAGGATGGGAGAGCATGGGAACGTGGCTGCTGTCCACGGGACGGATAGTGGCGCCCATGCGCTCGGCGGCGGACCGCTCCAGGTTGGGGGGCACGGTACGGTCGTTGTTGGCGACGATGAACCAGCTTGGCTTCGTCCGCCAGGCGGTGCCGGGGACCTGCTGGTTGAACAGGTCCGCCACTGGCACAGCGCCCGTCGCCAGGACGAGCTTCTGCTCCGCTTCCGGGAGGTCGCCGCAGAAGTGCGGGACGCCCGAGGGCTTGAGCCACACACGGCCGTCAGCAACGTCCACGTGCTCGAAGATGGGCGTGCGGGGGAATTTGTCCAGCTGTTCCTGCGACGTCTCGTCCTCGTCTGGGGCGAGCGCGGCGATGTACACCAGAGCGCCGACGCGGTCGTGGGTGCCCGCTTTGGTGATCAGGGTCCCGCCGTAGGAGTGACCGACCAGCACGATCGGCCCGGGGACGTGGTTGAGCGTGAAGTTGACGCACGCGACGTCGCTTTCGAGCGAGTCGAGGCCGTGCTGTGAGGCGAAAACCTCGTGCCCTTCGGCCTGGAGTGTGGGGATGAGCTTGTTGAAGCACGACCCGTCCGCCCAGAGTCCGTGGGCGAAGACAACGCTGGGCTTGCCCGCCATGGCATTTCCTCCTACGGAGAGATCAAATATGCAATATTGCACCACATTGCACGTTTTAGTGCCTGTCTTTGCGTGATGGTCAGGCGTGTCACCCCATCTCAATCGGTGGGCCTATGAGGTTGAACGTGTTGTCGTGGTGGTCATGTGTTGATGATCAGACCCGTTTCGGCGAGGCAGCCGTCTATGGGGTCGCCGCGGTACTGGATCTGGCGCAGGCCGCGTCGGATGCACTGGATGAGGTGTTCTGGCGTGCTGAACGCCAGTCTCTCTCCCTCCAACTCGGGGGATCCCAGAACGGAGACCCGCACCACCATCTTCACCCTGCCGGTGCTGCTGCGGGCTGCGCCAGGACGTGGCGCCATCGTCTTCTTCGCAGCCGGCTTCTTCTCCGCATCTGCCTGGTCTTCTGCAGCGTCACGGCATCCCGGCAGCGAGCGGGAGTGCGTTCACTCTGCTGGCCCGTGCGCGGGGACATACCGGCAGATGTCCTCGAAGCTGAAATCCCGGGTGTCGCTCGACGCCCTCGCTCCGAAGGAGTGGCATGCGAATACCCTGCAAGTCGCGCCAGCACCTGAACATCATCCGTGGGGGTGCGGCACTTCTGGCGGTATTGGGAACCACCTCCGTCCTGGCACCCGTAACGGCACGGGCTGGTGGTCCGAGCGGTGACCCCGGCCGGGAGAAGCCCACCATCGTGCTCGTGCACGGCGCCTTCGCCGACGCGTCGAGCCGGAACGGTGTCGTGGAACGCCTCCGGAAGAACGGCTACACGGTGGCCGCACCGGCCATCCCGCTCCGCGGCATACCCCAGGACTCGGCCTACCTCGCGAGCTTCCTGAAGTCCATCGAGGGACCGATCGTGCTGGCCGGTCATTCCTACGGCGGAGAGGTGATCTCGCAAGCCGCCGTAGGAAACGCCAACGTCAAGGCTCTCGTGTACATCAACGCGATCATGCCCGACGCGGGAGAGTCGTTCTCCAGCCTCTCCGCGAAGTACGCTCCCGCCGAACTAAGCAAGGCTCTGAAGCAGGTGCCCTTCCGCGACGGTGACGGCACCACCGGCACGGACGTGTACGTGCAGCCGGACAGACTGCACCAGGATTTCGCCGCGGACCTGCCCACGAGTCAGACCGACATCCTGGGAGCGACACAGCGCCCGATCGCGTTGTCGGCGTTCGCGGACAAGCTCACCGGCGCCGCGTGGCGGAACAAACCCGCGTACGTTCTCGTCGGCAAGCAGGACCGGGCGATCAACCCGAGCCTGGAGCGATTCGAGGCGAAGCGGGCGAACGCCCGAAAGACAGTGGAGATCGACTCCTCGCACGTGTCCCTCATCTCCCACCCGCAGGCGGTCAAGAACCTGATCGTCGCCGCCGCAGAGGACTACATGTGGAAATAGGGGAACCGAACCCCCGGAATCCAGGGCGCGGGCACTGTGCCTAATACTCCATGCCCGATCTGGTCCAGGCCGTCGGCCGCGCGCTGCGCATACAGCCCTGCGAGGGCAAGACAGCCTCCCTCGTCGTACCCGTCCTGCTCGAACCCGGCGAGACACCCGCCAACATGCTCACCAACCGGGTCTACGGCGGGCTCGCGGGACATCAAGCTCGGGGCCTGGATCGGCAACCAACGCACCCTCGCCACCACGCTCTCCCCCGAACGGATCGACCAACCCATCGGCATGCGATGGGCGTAACGGTTGAGGACCTGCGTACGGCTCCGGCCACTATGACTCGAGAGCGAGGGTAGACGTTGCCGGAGCGGCAGTCGGGGTGGCGGCCGACGTCATCCAAAGAGGCCACGGCCACGATCTCGTTGCTCCCGGCGCACTGGGCCTCGTACGACGCACACGCGCGGCCGTCGTTCAGGCCCGGGTGTAGCCGCCGTCGGCGAAGAGTTCGGCACCGGTGACGAACGACGAGGCGTCCGAAGCCAGGAAGAGGGCGGCCTCGGCGATTTCCTCGGCGTCGGCCAGCCGCCCCAGTGGCACGACGGCCTCGGCGAACCGGTCGACGTCCGGCCCCGCGGCGCGCAACAGGGCAGGGGTCCGCGTGGGTCCCGGGCTGAGGACGTTGACCCGGAATCGGCGCTCCCGCGATTGCCGGGCCCAGTTGTGCACGAGGTTGCTCACCGCCGCCTTCGAGGCGCTGTAGACCTCGAGATGCTCATTGGGCCGCACGCTGTTGCTCGAGCCGACGACCAGGATGGAGGCGTTCTCCGCCAGCAGCGGAAGCGCCTTCTGAACGGTGAACAGTGGGCCCTTGACGTTGACGGCGAGCGTCAGGTCGACGTTCGCCTCGGTGTGGGCGCCGAGCGCGGCGTCCGCGACGATCCCCGCGTTGGCCACCAGCACGTCGATGCGGCCGGCCTCCTCGCGGACTCGCGCGTAGAGCGCGTCCAGGTCGGCCAGGACAGAGACGTCGGATCGTACGCCGGTGGCCGCAGGGCCCATCTCCTTGACTGCCGCTTCGAGGCGGTCGATGTCCCGGCCGGTCACGAAGACCCGTGCACCCTCCCGGACGAAGCGGTGAGCGATGGCCAGCCCGATCCCGCTGGTCCCTCCGGTGATCACGGCCACCTTCTCCTGCAGCACGCCTGACATGTCGAACCCCTTCAGTTGTGGAATGGATCGTCCATAACGTATGCAGTAATGGACGATTGAGTCAAGAATGGCTAGGCTGAGACCATGCCAAGACCACGCGCATTCGACGAACGCCAAGTCCTGGAGCGGGCCAGGGAACAGTTCTGGGCGACCGGCTATGCAGGAACCCGGATGGACGACATCGCCCAGGCGACCGGCCTGGGCAAGGGCAGCCTGTACGGCGCATTCGGCGACAAGGCCAAGCTGTTCCACCGTGTGTTTGGCGACTGGTGCACCGCAGTCGTTGAGGTGGCCGAAGGGCGCCTGGCAGGTGGCCCGGACGCAGGGGCCTTGGCCCGGCTGTCGGGATACGTGCACCTGATGGCGGAGAACACCGCCTCCGACACCGAACGCCGCGGGTGCCTGTTGGCCAAGGGCGCGGCGGAACTGGCCCAGCACGACCCGACGGTCGCCGGACGGTCGGCCGAGACCATGACGGCACTGCTGGCCCTGCTGCGGACGGAGATCAGCGCCGCCCAGCGCCACGGCGACATCGATAGCGCTGCGGATCCGGAGCGGTTGGCGGCACTGCTGCTGACGGTGGTCCGCGGTATCGAGGCGGTAGGCAAGGCCGGCCTGGACCCGGAGACGCTGCGGAACATTGCAGACACCGCACTGGCCGTCCTGCCCATGCCCGAGGGGCAGAAACGTCTCACAACAGGGCGCAGTCCGGCCCACGAGGACGAACTTGGTGCCATCACGGCCACATGATCCGCCGGACAATGCCATGAGCAGATCGATGTCCGCGTCGCATTCCAGACGTATGGTCACCCAGTGCGAGCCCGGCACGAGCCGGATCGCGGTCGATCAGGTCGCTCTCAAAACGGTGGATCATCCTGGCGGTGAGGTGCAGGTCGACCCGTCGGCCCCAGAGTCGTTCGGACGCATCCATCACCTTCCGAAAGAGCGCCTGGCCGCGGTCATGGACGGCATGCGCGAACGCGGACTCATCGACACCGACGGCCACTTCACCGACGCCGGCCGCGCGACCAAACAGAAGGCACAGGACACCGACGCCGCTGCGGAGGACCGGAGGGCGCGGGTGTCATCGCCTGGGGCCGGGTCGTACGACGGATTACGCGGCTCGAGCCACACCCGCCCGTCCTGCTGACGCAGCACTTGCACCGTGGCTTCGTCGCCCAGGAGCGCAGCGACGATGTCGCCGTGATCGGCGCTGTCCATCTTGCTTGCGGTGACGGTGTCGTCGTCACAAATCGCCGCATCGATCATGGAGTCGCCGACCACAACCGGCCCCTCGTTCCTGCCTCGCAGGCCGGGTGCCCAGTGACGCCTGCGCCGCTGGGGCTAGGCGGTCCTGCTGAGGGCGATGGCCTGGCGAGCCTGGTGGGAGGGTCATTGGCTCTCGGGTCGCGGCGCCAGAGGGCCATGGCTCGTACGACACCGCTGCGGTAGTCGTTGGCGCGAATGGAGCGGACGGGGCTGAGAATGAGCGCGGGCCGACGAGACGCGGGAGGAGATCGTCGGCCTGTACGGGCGGGCCTGCGCGCACTCCGACGAGACGATCGAGTCGCTGCCCCTGGACGCGCTCGGCCGTATACCGGGCACGCCGAGCGGGACGACACTCCACCGGATCCTCACCCACATGATCGCCGAGCCCCATCGGCACGCCGGACACACCGACGTCGTCCGCGAAGTCCTCGACGGCGCCGTGGGCCAGCGGCCCGACGCCTGGCTGTGAGCCGGCTTCACACGTACCCGCGTCGCCGCACGACACCGAGCGCGAGCGCGCCCAGGGGGACGTTGAGCCAGAACGTGAGCAGCCGGTAGACCAGGACGGCCGAGGTGGCGGGGCCCGCGGGCACGCCGAGCGCGGTCAGGCCGGCGATGAGTCCGGCTTCGAGCGCGCCCAGGCCGCCGGGGACGGGGGCCGCGTTGGCGAGCAGTCGGGCCGCCATGTAGGCGGCGCCCACCTGGACGAAGGGGAGGTCGCCGCCGAGCGCGTGGACGCTCAGGGCGAGGCCCACGACCTGGACGAGGGGCAGGCCGAGCGCGCCCACGGTGCCGACGGCGATCTTCGCGGGGTCGGTGGCGATGCCCTTGACGGTCGACCCGGCCGAGCTCAGGAACGGCCACACCTTCTCGTGCAGGAAGCGCCGCCCCGGCGGGGTGAGGCCGATCAGCCCTCCGGCGGCGAGCGTGAGCGCGACGGCGGGCAGGACGTACCGGCCGACGGGCACGTCCAGACGCACTCCGGCGTGGTGCCCTCCGGCCCAGGCGAGGAACACCGCGGCGACCAGGGCGTTGGACACGGCTCCGGCCAGGCTCTGCAGTCCGACGGAGGCCGTGGCCGCACCGGTCTCGATGCCCGTCTTCTGCAGATAGCGCAGGTTCAGCGCCATGCCGCCGACATTGTTCGGGGTGATCCGGTTCAGGAACGAGCTGGCGAACTGCACCTGGTACGTGGGCCAGAACGGCAGCCGGTCGGGGATCGTGCCCAGTTGCAGACAGGTCGAGAACGCCTGCGAGACGAAGGTGACGGGCACGACGGCGAGCAGCCACCACCAGTTCGCGTCGCGCAGCGCGTGGAGGGCGGCCGGGGCGTTGGCGAACTGCGGCAGCACGAGGTGCAGCACCAGGAAGGCGCCGAGCAGGCCCAGGACGCTCTTCCAGGTGAAGCGCGCCAGGCGGGCCGGCGGGACGGACGGCGCCTCGCACGCCGTACGGACCTCGCCGGCGAGGTCGTGCATCAGGTTGGGCCGGCCGCCGGGGCGCCGCGCACGGCGCCGGACGTCTCCGCCGGCGGCGCGGGCCCGGTTCTGGTCGAAACGTGCTACCTCGCGCCGTGCGGGGCCGATCAGCGCGAGCGGTTGCAGATACGGCAGTGCGCTCGCCAGCAGGCCGGGGCCGAGGCCGGTCAGCGCGCACGCGGTGGCGCGGTGCGGGCCGACGCGTACGGCGGTCGTGGCCAGCAGTTCGGCGATGTCGCTGCCGAGCACCTCGGGCGGCGCGTTGAGCCGGGCCCGGGCGAACGCGGTGAGCCGGGGCTCTCCGCGCGGATCTACGAGGACGTGTTCGGTGCGCAGCGCCCGGTGCGCGAGGCGGTGCTCCTGCAGGCGGGCCACGGACTGCCACACCTCGCCCAGCAGCCGGTCGGTCAGCTCCTCGGCCTCCAGGGCGGACAGCGGGCGGGCGTCCTGACCGACGGTCACCAGGAGCGCGCCCTCGCCGTCCACCGGGTAGGCGATCACGGGTTCGTCGACCTGGGCGCCGGTGCGGGCGGCGAAGACCAGCATGAGCAGTTCGTGCTCGACGGCGGTGAGCGGCGTCTGCGCGCCGGGGTCGGCCGGGTGGCGCAGCAGCGTACGCCGGGCGAGCCGGTGGAACAGATCGCGGCCCTGGTCCTCGGCGGCGACGACCCGTACGGTCAGCCGGGCGTCGGCGGTGGTCTCGGCGCTGTACCGGATCCCCTCGCCGGGCAGCTGCTCGTGCGTGGGCAGCTCGCGCAGGGTGGCGAGCGGGATCCCGCAGGCGACCAGCGCGTCGGCGACCGCCTGGGCCGGCGGGCGGTCCGGCGGGCCGCCCGCGATGAGCAGGACCGCCGCGCCTGCTGCGCCGCCCGCGGCCGGCGCGGCGAGGGCCTCCAGGGGCACGAGGGCGGCGGCCACGGCGCTCACCACCACGCACGCGGCGGTCAGGGACCACAGCGCCCGCCGCCACGGCCGCGCGAGCCAGGGCCCCGCGGCGACCACGGCAGCGGCGCACGCCGCCAGGTACACCGCGGACGGCCAGCCCGCCCGGACCAGTCCGCCCCGGCCGAGCAGCACCTCGGGCCACAGCTCGGGCCGGCCGCGTGCCAGCGCCAGGCGGGTGAGCGCCCAGGCGGTCGCCGCGCCCAGTGCCGCTGCGGGCAGGACCCTGAACGCCGCGTCGCTCCGTCGGCGTACGACGAGGACGACCAGCGCCGCGGCCGGCGCCGCCAGGGCGACGACCTGCACCGTGCCGACCAGGCCGTCGCGCAGGCCCGGAGGCAGCGCGGCCGCCGCGGACAGCAGCCCCTGCTGCACCCTGCGGGCGAACTCACGGGTGACGACCGCCACCAGCACCGCCAGCCCGAGCATTGCCAGGGACACCAGCAGCCGCGACAGATCGGCCGCCCGGCGCACATCGCGCGGCGGGGGTGCGTCGATCACCGGCGCCGTCCGGCCGTCCGCCTTGCCGACGATGTCGGAGGACAGGATCGTGTCGCGGTGCCCGGTCACCTCCGGCCACCGGCGGGGACGCGAGGACGGCGCATGCGCTCACTTCCCTGGGGATGTCGTCCGGCCGGCCCGGACACCCGTCCTCATCGTCCCACCGCGTGGCGGGCCCGGCGTGCGTGCGGCTGTCCTGCCAGGAACGCCGCGCCGTCACTTTGGAGAATGGCCGGAGCCGCTCATCCGGGCGCGGTTCTCCGCGAGGAGTTCCTGCACGCTGCGTTCGACCTCCCCGGGGTCGACTCCCAGGGCGCGGCCCATGTGGATCGACCACACTTCCGAGCGCACGTTGGTCTCGAAGTCCAGGTCGGCGCGGACGTTCTCGCGGGCGGCCTGGCGGTTCTGGCTCACCATCACGAAGGTCGACAGGAAGATCGCCTCCAGGCTGACGATCATGGTGAGCAGTCCGAAGGGGAAGGGGTCCCAGATCGCCGCCTGGCCGAACGCGCCCTCGTTGCACAGGATCCAGACCGTGAACCAGAGGCCGTGCAGGTAGACGAACAGCATGGTTCCGGCGAAGGCGGTGATCGCGTCCGCGATCTTGTCCTCGGTCCCTCGCATCCGCGCGAGGACGTCCTGCTCGTGCCGCAGCCGCAGCCCCGGACCGCCCGGCCTGCCGGGACGACCCGGACCGCTCACCTCGCCGCTCATGGCCCCTCCTCGACCGACCGTCCACGGGGAACAGCCGTGAGCCTACGTGGCGGACGGGTCCGATCCCCGGTGCGGCACGGGGTCCGGTCAGCGTTCCGATCGCGCAGGGGGCACCCGCTCGGGGTGCTGAACCCGGTCGATGAACTCGCTGGACGCGTAGGAGGAGGAGTTGCTGGCCAGGATCGCGTCGGGTGGCGCAGTGCGCCATGCGCCTCGACGGCAGTGGCCAGCGGGACGTGGTACCGCCCGGTGTGATCACCACCGGCAAGCAACTGGCCTCGGACGGCGCCGGGTGCCTGTACTGGAGCGACCGCGAGGGCCGCCGGATCAGCCGGGTGCGGTTGGACGGCAGCGGCCTGACCGACCTGGTGGTCAACCCGCCCGGCGACATCTCCTAGGAATGCGTGGGCGTGGCCGTGGGCCCCCTTTTGCGCCGGCCTGGAGCTCCCGTCCGGGCAGAGCCCGGAGCGGCGCACGGACATCGAACTGCTCTGGTCCGACCTGCCCTGGCCGATCGACCTGCACCTCGACGGCGACTGGCTCTACTGGACCGACCGCGGCGCACCGCCGGGCGGGAACACGTTCAACCGGGCGGCGATCCCGGCACCGGGAGCGCCGGGCAGGTCTCCTCAGATCTTGGCGAGTGGCTTCGCCGAGGCGATCGGGCTGGGCGTCGACCCTGCCGCCGGCGTCGCCTACGTGTCCGATCTGGGCGGACACATTCGTGGCGTCCCGTTGCCCGGCGACCCGGCGGCCCAAAAGTTCGGAGAACATGACATCGCGTTCCTTCCCCATCCGCTGACGGGGATCGCAGGTCTCATCAGCCGCTGAACACCGGCACCATCGCACTCTTCGTCCGAGGGCTTCTACGGCGCTCAGGCCGTAAGGCTCTCGATCGCCACGGGGAGGTGGCGGGGGCCGCGCAGCACGGCGTTGGCCCGGTAGGGCGGCGGGTCCTCGATCAGCCCGGCGAACTTGACCCGGCGGAACAGTTCGGGCACGGCCACGTGAAGTTCTATCCGGGCGAGAGGGGCGCCGAAGCAGTAGTGGATGCCGGTGTAGAAGCCCAGGTGCTCGTTGTCCTTGCGGTCGGGATCGAACCGGTCCGGGTCATCGAAGCGTTTGGGGTCGCGGTTGGCCGCGGCCAGCATGAGCCAGACCGGCGAGCCCTTGGGGATCGTGGTGCTGGCGACGTCGATGTCGGCCAGGGCGGTGGTCCACGGGACGAACTGGACCGGAGGCTCGTAGCGCAGCACTTCCTCGATGAGCGGGACGGCCAGGTCCGGGTCCTTCTGGAACCGCTGGAGGAGGTCGGGGTGGCGCAGCAGGGTGAGGGTCGTGTTGGTGATCGCGTTGACCGTGGTCTCGTGGCCGGCGACCAGGAGCAGCACCGCGGTGGCCTCCAGGTCGGCCGGTGTCATGTCGGGGGCGAGCGCGCTGAGTATCCCGGGGCCGGGGTGACGGCGTTTGGTCTCGATCAGACCGGTCAGGTAGGCGCCCATCTCCTGGCGGGCCCGCTGTGCCTTTTCCGGGCCGCCGTCGTCGCCGGAGTGGGGATCGATTGACGACGCCAGGGCATCGGCCCAGCCGTGGAAGCGCGGTTCGTCCTCGCGCGGGACGCCGAGGACCTTACAGATGGCGGTGACGGGAACGGGGTAGGCGAAGTCCTCGACGATGTCGACCTGGTCCTTGCCTTCGAAGGCGTCGAGCAGCTCGGTGACCGCCTTGGCCAGCTCTCCGCGCAGGCCGTCGAGGAATCTGGGGCTGTGCGGGGGGCCGAACGGCCGGTTGATGGTGTCGCGCAGCCGGTCGTGCACGGGCGGGTCGGTGAAGATGAAGCTGGGCGGCAAACCGGTCTGCGGGTCCGGTTGCCCGACGCGGGCGTAGCCGGACGGGCGGTTGCTCGTGTCGTTGCTCAGCCGCGGGTCGTTGGCCAGGCTCCGCACCTCGTAATAGGTGCTGACCAGGTAGGAGCCGTCGTCCTCCCGCCTGACCGGTTGCTTGCGCAGTTCCGCGTAGAGCGGGTACGGATCGGCCCGGTTGGCGTAGTCGGTGATCTGCGCGAGGAGGGTGCCGGACGTCATGGTGACTCCTGAGGGCTCCGGGCGGTGCAGGGCCGGTGATCAGGCATGTGCCGGAACGAACGCGACACGCCGCTCGCTCGGCGAGTGACCCGTCAGCGTGACCGTGGCCCCATGGGTGGGCAGATGGGGATCGGGGAAGGCCGGGTCGACCGGATGCAGCGTCTCGGTCCGGCGGTCGACCGTGCGGTACTCCGGCGGGAACGGCGCGCCGGACGCGATCTGCTGCTCGTAGAACCCCAGCCACTTGGCTCCGTCGAAGGACGCCGCGGCGATGACACGGCCGCGGTAGCCGTACACCGCGACGAACCGCTCCTCGGCGAGCGCCCCTTGGGCGACGACCAGTTGGTCGCCCAGGGAGGGAACACCGACCGACTTGATGTTGACACCGAACTGGGTGGACCAGAACATCGGCAGCCACAGGTGCGGACGGCGGTCCGGACCCGCACAGATCATGTTGTGGGCGGCGATCTCGGCCTGTTCGACCGCGTTGCCCCAGTGCTCCAGCGCCAGGAACTGGTAGTCGAAGAGCGGGTGGGGGCTGCGGGCGACGTCACCGGCGGCGTAGATGTCGTCGGTGACGATGCCGTTGACGTCGAACACCCGGCACCCGGCGTCGCACGCGATACCCCGGGGACCCGCGGCCACCCCCGATCCGGCGAGCCATTCGGTGTTCCGCATGGCCCCGAGCGAGACAACGGCCACGTCCACGTCGATCGCCGCACCGTCCGACAGATGCGCACGCCTGAGCCGTCCCACATCGTCGCCCTCCAGGGCGGTGACGCTGACCCCGCACCGCAGGTCGACCCCGTGCTTGCGTTGCAGCCGGTCCGCGACCGCGCCGATCACCCCACCGAGCGCGCCCACCAGCGGCGCCGGACCGCGCTCGGCGACCGTGACCGCAAGGCCCAGCTCCCGGCAGGCGGAGGCGACCTCCGAACCCGTGAAACCGGCGCCGATCACCAGCACCCGGGACACGCCCCCGGTCAGCTTCCGGAACAGGCGCGCGGAGTCGTCGCGCGTACGCAGCACGAACACCCCGTCCAACGCGGCCTCTTCCGGGTGGAACCAGGGCCGCGCCCTGGTCCCGGTCGTGATCAGCAGGCGGTCGTAGGGGACGGTGTCGCCGTTCGTCAGACGTACCTGCTTGGCGTCCCGGTCCAGGCTTGCGGCGGCGACACCCAGACGCCATTCGGCGTCGACGTCGCGCCGCCGCGGCAGCGCGGTGTCCTCGGGCCGTGCCCGCCCCAGCAGTGCCTGCTTGGACAGCGGCGGCCGGTCGTAGGGCTCGTACGGCTCGTCGCCGATCATGGTGAGTGATCCGGTGAAGCCCTGCTCGCGCAAGGTCTCCGCCGCGCGCAGACCCGCCAGCGAGGCACCGACCACGACGATGCGGCCCTGACCCCGCAGGACCTGGACGTCCGTGTCAGCCGACATGGGGCTCGACCCGCCTCGTCGGCTCGTCGGAGTAGTCGGCCAGGATGGCCTGGACCGGGCAGGCGGCCGCGGCCTTCTCCACCCGGTCGCGTTGTGCCTCGTCGAAGCGAGGGGAGAACAGCAGCGCTTCTTCCCCGTGGAGGGAGAAGACGTCCGGGGCGAGAAAGACGCACTGTGCGAATCCCTGGCACCGGTTGAGATCGACGACAAGCCTCATCAGGAACCCGCTCCCTGCGCGGGCCGCGGTCCCGGCGGCCTGTGCCGCAAGCTCCGCGGCGCCTTGCGTATGGTCCACTCGATCGGTTGGCATGCCTCACCTTCAGGATCGACTCCCTCGGAGGGGCTCGCAAACCGGAACACGGCGGCTTGGAAAGCCACCATCTTTTCGGCCATCGCCAGTGGACGGAGTCAGGGCCGTACGCAGCAGCCACTCACACGGGCGACGGCAGGTGCGAAGGGGCACCCGCATGGAGTTGCTACGCGGGGCCAATGCCGTGCGTAAATGGCTACTGACTCGCATGCATGATGTGAGCTTGCGTTCGACGGCTCGGGTGATCTGAAGCCAGGTGGGCCACTGCGAGGTCGCCCAGATCCCGCTTCACGGGTGAGCGCACTGCTTCTTGTGGGTTACAGGAGCTGGGCGCCGTCGCGGTGATGGGGGCCGCGGGGGCCGTAGTCGATGTCGGCGCCGTGGTTGCTGCTGGCGGCGATCGGGGCGGGGATGTCGTGGGGGTCCATGACCGCCTCGATGAAGATCATCTTGTCGTTGGGTGCGCTCATGGCCTTCTGCAGGTCGTCGGGGGTCTTGACGACGAAGGAGCGCGCCGTGGTGTTCGGACACAGCACCTTGGGCAGTTCCGCGTAGGCCCAGGTGGCGATGTCGTTGTAACGCTCGTCCCGGCCGAGGTAGCCGCGCTCGATGGTGTATCCGCCGTTGTTGATCAGCAGAACCACCGGCTTGTGGTCGTGCCGCATGATGGTCGACAGCTCCTGCGCGGCCTCCTGGAAGGAGCCGTCGCCCACGAACAGCAGGTGGCGGCGCTCCGGTGCAGCGGTCAGCGTGCCGAGCAGCGCCCCGACCGAGAATCCGATCGAACCCCAGTTGACCGAGCCGACGAAGGTGCACCCCTGCGGCAGGTCGATGCCGAACAGCGCGTACGAGGTGCCGTTGTCGACCAGGAGCACGTCGCCGGGCTTGACGTACTCCTGCACCGCCTTCCAGTAGGCCATCTGGGTGAGCTTCGCGGAGCCGTCTACCGCGGGCGGCTTGGGCGCCGCGGGCTTGCGGATGGTGTGCTCGGCGGCCGGCGAGACGGCGTCGATGACACCGCGCAGCACGTCCTTGAGGTTCACTGCCTGGAAGTTCGCGACCCCGACGTCGGCCGAGTGGCTGCGCAGGTGAATGGTCTCGGGCGGCAGCTTGGCCGAGAAGTCGCCGGTGGTCACCTCGATCGGACGATAGCCGATGGTCAGCAGGCGCTCGCTGCCCTCGACCGCCTCGATCGTCTCCGGTGCGCTCGCCTTGCCGTTGTAGATGCCCACGTAGTTGGGCAAGGTCTCGGTGATCACTGCCTTGGCGGTGCTGCACGTCGCGATCGGCAGCCCCAGCTTCTCGGCCAGCTCCATCACCTCAGCCGCGACGCCGAACCGGTTGACGTCCAGGTCCACCAGGATCGCCGCCGACTTCGCCTCGGACAGGAAGCTCGCGACCGCGGCGACACAGGAGCGCAGCCGCTCAGGATCGCTCGGCGGCTGCTCGAGGACCAGCGGTTCGGCCGGGACCTCGATCTCCAGGTAGGCGATGTCGGAGGGCACCTCCATGTAGACCGGGAGCTTCTCCCGCCACGCGGTCAGGATCAACCGGTCGATCTCCATCGCCGCGTTACGCGGAGTAAGTCTGACCTGGGCCACCGTAACCTGCGCGAAGGCGCTGAGGAAACGGTCCCAGGTGCCGTCGGCCATCGTGTGGTGCATGCCCAGATTCCGCTCGATCGACCTGAGCGGAATCGATCCGCAGACGGCGATGACCGGGACGTGCTCGGCGTAGCAGCCGGCGACGCCGTTGATCGCGCTCATCGCACCCACGGCGTTGGTGACCAGGAACGCACCCATGCCCTTGAGCCGCGCGTATCCGTCAGCCGCGTAGGCCGCGTTGAGCTCGTTGCAGTTGCCGACCCACTCCACCGCGCCGCCATCGTGCATCTGCTGGAGCAGTTCGAGGTTGTAGTCACCCGGGACGCCGAACACGTGGCCGATCCCGGCCTCCGCCATGCGGCGGAGCAGGAAGTCACCGATCGTCATCCGTTTGGTCCGAGACGAAGACATCGCAGTGTTCTCCTGATCAAAAAGGCCATGTTGAGGCTGGGCAGGCCCTGGTTCTCGACAAACGGGTACTACTCCGTGACGTGTCCTTCAAACAGCCGACCCGCCCATACTCCCCGCCGTGCCAAATCGACGCGCGCGGACCAATCCGGCCGAGTGAACCGGCTTGTGTGGTGGTCGGGTGCCGGTTGCTGGACCGTGTTGTCGAGTGGCTGAGCCCGTGCTCACGCTCCTGACGTTCAGGGGCGCCTCCCGGTGAAGCGATGTCCGCCTGGTCGATCGGTGACGAGGAGGTGGCGGCCCGCCTGGCCGTCCACCGCGCGCCTGCGGGCAAGCTCCTAGACCAGGGCTGGACAAACCGTGCCGCATGGTCACTGCTCAGGCCTGGCAGCTGGACCGGGCCTGGCTTCACGCGCGAGGAGAAGCCGCGGGCAGTTGCCGGCGTTCCTCGCTGTAGGGGATGGAGTGTCCTACTGATTGGGTTCGGCGGCGCTGATGTCGCCGAGTGCCGAGCGTGCGTCGCGTTCGATCGCCAGGTCGCCGATGGAGTTGATCCCCACCGGGTGGCCCTCCTCGACGACCGGAAGGCGGCGGGCGGAACGCTCGCGCATGGACATGTCCGGGTACGTTGCGGAGAAGGACCTGGCGTCCTATGCCAGCCCTGTGGCGGGGAACGCGCAGCCGGACTCACCCCCCGTCGCGTCTGGTGGCGATACGGGTCACGGTGACCTCGACGGTGACCTCCTCCACGGCGTCGAGGGCGGCGAGGTGGGAGATGACGGCGGCCGCTACTCGGTCATGGACGTTCTGGGCGACGTCCAGCGTCCGCCGGCCCCCGGCCAGGACGCAGCGCACTTCGATGTGCCATCCCGAACTGCCTGGCGCTCGTTCGGCGCGGATGCCCGCCTTGGGCGATGTGTCGTACGGTGTGGCGTTCCTCAGGGGGGATGCGGCGGCTGCCGCGAGGCGACGGGAGAGGCGGGGTTGCAGGCCCGTTACGCCGGGAACGGCGAGGGCCGCCTCGGCCGCTACGCCGAGGAGGGTGGTCGTGCGGATGAGGGTCATGGTGGACCACCGCCGGGCGGGAGGGGCGGCTCGGGCTCGAGGACGTCGACCACGGTGATGTCCACGGCTGTCACGGCAAGACCCAGGTCGTGTACGGCCGAGTGGAGGACCGCTCTGCGTACCTGGTGGACCCGGTCGGGCAGCGGGCCGTCGAGAGCGGCGGCCAGGGTCATAGTCACCCGTATGTCGGTGCCTTCGCCCTCGGGTGCGAGCCGGCAGGTCGCGGCTCTGGCGCCGGGGACCGTGTCGGCGGCCTGCCGCAGTATTTTTGCCGCGGCGCTCTCGGCGATTCGCAGGTTACGGTCCGGGTCGGCCAGGGGCAGCAGCCGCCCGAGCCGTGCCTCTGCTCTGACGATGTTCATGACGCGGTCGGCGAGTGCGTGGAGGCCGAAAGTCTCGGCGCGCAGCGCCCGGGTGGCCGCGTTCACCGTGGCCAGTTGCTCGGTGGCCTCGCGGCAGTGCGGGCAGGAGGCGGTGTGCGGGTTCGTTGCCGGCGCCGCGTCCTGGGCCTGTTCCCAGACTTGGCTGAGCAGTCGGCCGCAGGGTAGTACCTCATCACCTGCGATCGGGGGAAGGTCGGCGGCGGCTGGGCCGGGAGGGGGCCCGTGGGCTCCGGGGGGTTGGGGAGGCCGCGTGTGCGGGTCGTCTAGCGCCATGGGCCCATCGCCTCCTGCAGGGATCGGCGTGCCCTGAACAGTCTGCCGCGCACCGTCTGTTCGCTGGTCCGCGTGACGTGGGCGATCTCTTTGTAGGGCAGGCCCTGTACTTCTCTCAGGATCCAGCAGAGCCGCTGCCCGGCGTCCAGTTCGGCGAGCGCGTGGGAGAGGGCGGCGGTGGCCGCGTGCTGCTCGGCGGACCGGGCGGGCTGGCTCCAGGCATCTTGCGCCGCGGGCTCGGCGACGGTGTCGAGGGAGAGGGGTGGTGGTCGGCGCCGGCGCATGGTCAGGCAGCGGTTGACGGTGATCCGGTACATCCAGGTGCGGAACTCCGCGCTGTGGCGGTATTCCGGCAGTCGTCGCCAGGCGCTGACGAACGCGTCCTGAACGGCCTCTTCGGCGTCCTGATGGTTGCCGAGCATGCAGCGGGCCAGGGCAAGGAGGGACGAGCCGTGCCGGTGGACGAGAGCGGCGAAGGAGTCCTCGTCCCCCTCGGCCGCCCGCGCGGCCAACAGTCCGTCCGGCAGGTCGCGTTCCAGCAGGTCGCGGCCCAGCGGTGGGGAAGCAGTACTTTCGATCATGGCGTTCCCGCACAAGACTCGGATCGTCCGCGTACCCGACAGATTGAATGTGATGCACATCACACTCGGTGCGTGTGAGAAATGCGCCGCCCTGTGTGTCCAACCTTCCGACGGGCGCCGTACCGGTGCCCGACCGACCGATCGAGGCGACCGCCATGACGGACAACATCACCAGCGTCGGCGGGGGCAACGGGTCCGATGCGAGCGCGAGCGCATTGAAAGGCCGCACCGGAGCCGACGCTCCGGCCGAGACACGGGGCAAGACCACAATCGCCGACGGGGTGGTGGCCAAGATCGCAGGCATGGCCGCCCGCGAGGTACCCGGCATCTACAGCCTGGGAGCGGGGATGGCCCGTGCCTTCGGTGCCGTGCGGGAGCGCGTCCCCGGCGGGGGCGGAGGAGCCGTCACGCGAGGGGTGAAGGTCGAGGTCGGCGAGCGTCAGGCCGCGGTCGACCTGGACGTCGTCGTCGAGTACGGCGTCTCCATCGTCGACGTGGCCGGCGGAGTACGCATCAACGTCATCAGCGCCGTGGAGCGGATGACGGGACTGGAGGTCGTCGAGGTGAACATCGCCGTCGACGACGTCCGCCTTCCCGACGAGGAGGAAGAACCGGGACCGGACGAGGGCCGCGTGAGGTGATCCACCACCGCGTCGTCGGGGCGTGCGGGTGATCACGTGGACGGTGACGTACGTTCGCGAGACGGGTGAGTGCATGATGAACGCAGCAACGACGGGCCTCGCGGCCGGCATGGCCCTGGGCTTCGCCGGTTACTTCGGCGGCTTCTGGGCCTTCCTGCTGGTGCTGGTCCTGGGCATGGCTGGGCTGATCGGCGGCCTCGCCGTGCAGGGCGATCTCGACTTCCGGGCCCGGAGGCAGCGGTGAAGACCCCCGGCCCCTCGGGCGAGGGGCCCGATCCACCGGCGCGGGCCACCGGCTTGCCGCCCCCTGCCGAGCGAGGTGCCACCGTCATCCCGGACAGGGTGGTAGCCCGCATCGCCGCCCAGGCCGCACTCACGGCCCAGTCACGGCGCGCCGCCGTACCGCCCGACCGGAGCGCGCCAGTGGCGCCGAGCGCCTCCGCCGCCGTCCGTACCGGTTCGGTGCGGGTGCATCTGACCATGGACCTGCCCTACCCCACCGACATCCCCCATGTCTGCGAGCGGATCCAGCAGGACGTCGCCCAACGGGTGGCTCAGCTGACCGGCTTGCGGGTCGGAGAGGTGGCCCTGACCGGCCGGCGGCTGGTGACCGCCGCCGACGCGAGCCGGGGGCGGGTCCGCTGAGCGGCCACGCGGCCCGGGGTGCCGGGCCTCCCGTGCAGGAAGGAGTCCGGCGATGACAGCCGCCCCCTCTCCTCCCGGCCGCAGCTCCGCGCTGTCCGCGCAGCGTGCCACCGTGCCGCTGGCGAAGGAGCCCGATCCGCCCGAACGCGGCGTAACCACCCCGAACCTCACGGCCGGCAACCGCGACGGATGGCACCGAACCCGCCGGCCGTGGTCCGCGCGCCGTTTGCCGGCGGCGCTGGTCGCCGCAGTGATCCTCGTGGCTGCGGTCGCGGCGCTGGGCGACGTCATCGCCGTACGGGCGGGACGCCCGGCGGCGGCCTGGCGACGGCACCTGGCCGACGAACTTGCCACCCGCTCCGTGAACGACGTGTGGATGCTGACAGGAGCCGCCGTGGCCGCCGCCGCCGGCCTCTGGCTGATCGTCCTGGCGCTCACCCCCGGCCTACGGCACTGGCTGCCCCAGCGCTCCCCCACCGGCTGCCCGCGGCTGCGGGCCTTGCTGGACCGCGACGGCGCCGCCCGCCTGCTGCGTGACGCCGCAATGCGGGTCCCCGGAGTCGGCACTGCGCACATCCGGGCGCGCCGGCACCGCATCACAGCGCGCGCGGACGTCCGCTTCCGTGACCCCCGACAGGTGAAGGACGACCTCACCACCGCCCTCTGCGAGGAACGCAACCAGCTGGCCCTCGCCCGCCCTGCCCGCATCGTCGTACGGGTGCGGCAACGCACCAACTGACCGAAAAATCCGCAGACCGGAGCCCGCACCATGACACCGCGATCCGCCCTCAACCGCAGTCTGCTGGCCCTCGCGGGACTGGTCCTGCTCGGCGGCGGGCTGCTGGTCCTCTTCGCCGGGCTCGACCTCTACCGCCGACGGGATCTGACCCCGCCCACAGGCTGGCCCCTGATCACCCCGGATGACGTCCTGCTCGGCTCCGCCGACCGGGCCCGCTGGAGCAGCCAGGGCTGGTGGTGGTGGCCCGCGGTCATCGCCGCTCTCGCCCTCGCCGTCCTGCTCGCTCTGTGGTGGCTGCTCGCCCAGCTGAGGCGACGCCGCCCCGGAGTGCTGCCCGTCGGCGGCCCACCACCGCAAGACGGCGTCGAACTGCGCGACCGCGCACTCAGCGACGCGATCGCGGCCGAAGCCGGTGCCCTGCCGGGAGTCGAGCATGCGGCCGTCCACATCACCGGCCGACCCGCCCACTCCCGCACCCACATCAGGCTCACCCTCACCCCCGAGGGCGCGCCCATCGCCACCCTCGGCGCCCTCTGCGAAGGCCCGCTCCGCACCGCTCGCCGGTCCACCGGCCTGCCTGACATACCCACCGAGGTCCGCCTACACGTCACCCGCCACAAACCACACCGCGCGGAGTAAGGAGGAGACAGACCGTTCCCGCCTCAACTCCCCTTGCAGACTTTCACAGTCCGCAGGGACCGGCACCTCTCCCCAAAGGAATGACCATGATCATCCTGGGCATCATTCTGCTCGTCATCGGCTTCGTCACCGGCATATCCATCCTGTGGACCATCGGGATCATCCTGGCGGTCGTCGGAGCCATCCTGTGGGTCCTCGGCACGACGGGACACGCCGTCGCCGGTCGACACCACTACTGGTAATGGCAGTCAGGCCCTGAAGGTCAGTGACCCCGGCGGCGGTCGACGCCCTATCGGGCTGCTACCCCACGGAAGCAAGCGGCCGGGGAGCGCACCAACTACGTCATCGTCCTGCAGCGCGCGACAGGCTGCGGCCCTGAGGCGGCGGCCAGCAGATGAGCGGCCGCGAGCGACCGCCTTCTGCACCGGACGCTGCAGATGACCGCCTCACGCCGCCGGCTGCATACCGAACCCCCCGAATAGGGCCGGCACGAGGAGGAACCATGGCCGAAACCTACGATCCTCGCCACACGGCCGTCCTGCTGGTCGACCCCTACAACGACTTCCTCTCGGAGGGCGGCAAGGTCTGGCCCCGTCTGGAGCCCGTGGCCCGTAGCGTCGATCTTCTGGACCATCTCCGGTCCGTGATCACCGCCGCCCGCGAAAACGGTGTGCTCGTGGTGTTCGTACCGCACCGCCGCTGGGAGCCGGGCGACTACGAGACGTGGGACCACCCGACCCCCTCACAGCGGAAGATCCAGGAGCTCCACCATTTCGCCCGGGGCTCCTGGGGCGGGGAGTTCCACCCCGACCTTGGTCCGCAGCCGGGTGAGGTCGTCGTGCTGGAACACTGGGGATCGAGCGGGTTCGCCAACACGGACCTGGACATGCAGCTCAAGCAGCACGGCGTGACCCATGTCGTTCTTGTCGGCGTCCTGGCCAACACCTGCATCGAAGCAACCGCGCGCTACGCCATGGAACTTGGCTACCACGTCACGCTGGTCACCGACGCCACCGCGGCCCTCAGCCCCGAGATGATGCACGCCGCTCACCGACTCAACGGCCCCACCTACGCCCAGGCCATCGTCACCACAGACCAACTCACCGCCGCACTCGGCCCACGGTGATCACCGCCGGAGACCCCCATGTCGAACGACGACGTCGTCAAGGCTGTACTGGGGTAACTCCCCGCAGCCCTGTCAGAAGGTGCTTCACTCGCCACACCACCTGCTGACGAAGGAGGCCGGTGACCTTGCGCCTCCCCGTGACCACACCGGCGCCGTGCGGACGACGCGGCTGCTGACCGGGCGTACTCGGCGGCGGCTCTCGAGATGACGGAATGCGGCGAACTGCATCTCTGCGGTTGCGGGACAAGCCTCAGCGACCGCTGTTCTCCGATCGCCACCGGCGACCCAGGAGGACGATGACCGAACCTGCGGCCACCGACACGGCGGCTACGCTGCCAAGGGTGATGGCGTGCGTGGTCTGCCGTCCTGAGCCGGTGTTCGCGAGGGTCGGGCCGGAAGGATCGGCCGCGGTCGTCGTGGTGCCGGTGGCCTGGGAGGCCTGCTCGATCAGGCGGGTGACCGCGCCCGGCCGGGATACCGCGACGGCGTGGGACGCTTTGACCTCGACGGTGTGTGCATGGGCGCGCTGGGCCATGAAGCGTTGTGAGGCCAGCGGGATGTTGCGGTCCTGGGTCGTTATCAGAGTCCAGGAAGGGATGGTCTTCCAGGCGGCCTTGGTGGCCTTCTCCTGCAGGGCCGAGGCGGCCACGGGACGCTGGGTGGCGGCCATCAGGTCGGTGACCGATCTGGGCACGTCGGCGGCGAACTGGTCGTGGAACTTGTCGGCCTTGATGTACTGGTCGATGCCGGTGCCCCCGCCCGGAAGGGGGAAGGGTACGTTCTTGAGGGTGGGGCCGAGAGTGCTCCCGGGGAACTTGTTGGACAGCTCCAGAGAACTCTCCCCCTCCGCGGGGGCGAAGGCGGCGACGTAGACCAACGCTTTGACATGGGCATCACCGACAGCAGCTTCGCTGATCACAGCGCCGCCGTAGGAGTGACCGACGAGGACGACCGGTCCGTGCACGCTCTTCAGCACACTGTGGATGTACTCCGCGTCGCTGGCCAGTCCACGCAGCGGGTTCGCCGGAGCGATGACCGGATACCCCGCTTGCTGCAGGCGCGTAATCACCCCGTTCCAGCTGGACCCGTCGGCGAAGGCACCGTGTACCAGCACGATGGTGGGCTTGACGCTGCCTGCCCCGCCTTCCGCTGAAGCCGGTGCCGCGCACAGGACGGCGACGGCGAATCCAGCTGCCGCACCGTGGAGACGCCGTCTGTGGCGTCGTATGCCATGGACCGCACTCATTCTGTTCTCGCCTTCCGTCAGGCTGTACCGCAATCAGCTTCACGCGTCCATGGCACCGAGCCAGCTCACCCAGTGCAATCGGGTGAAATCGGTACGGCAGTCGGTGTAACCGCTTCTGCGAGAGGCTTGGCAGGCACTCGAATGTCACACAAGCACTCGATGGCCGACGTCAGTGCCGACGAGCGCTCACTCACACCCTCGCTGCTGATGCTCATCGCCGAGCATCAGGGCACCACCGGTGCGGACGCTGCTGAGTTCCAAGCAGGGGCGCTGCAGATCAGGACGTCTCGTGCTCCGGCAGGCAGGCGCTTCAAGCCGCAATAGGGCAGTTCGAGACATACCCCGTACGGCCCTGGAGTGGTTCTGTAGAACCTCCGCCTTGCAACACCCCTCACTCAAAGGAAAGATCATGAGCTTCGCGTACTCGTCGATTCGGACCAGAGACGAGGCCGGTGTCCTGTTCGCCACCCTCGATGCCGGCCCCCTCAACCTCATCGGTGTCGACCTCGTCCGTGACCTCGTCTCACTTGTCGGCACGCTGCACACGGACCCGGGCGACGTGCGGGTCGTCGTCATCGACAGCGCCTCACCCGAATTCTTCTCGGCGCACGTGGACCTCACGGCGATCCCGCAGTACACCGCAGAAGCCGCTAAGGCCGGCGGCCCTGGTGACGCCTCGCTCGGTATGTTCCTGTACAAGCTGGCGCACGTCCCGGTGATCACCATCGCCAAGGTGCGCGGCAGGGCCCGCGGCGGCGCCAACGAACTCGCCCTCGCCTGCGACATGATCTTCGCCGCGCGTGAGAACGCGGTCTTCGGGCAGTTCGAGTCCGGCACCGGCGCGCTGCCCGGCGCCGGCGGAATCCAGCACCTGACCCGGCGGCTCGGCCGAACACGCGCCATCGAAGCCATCACCGGCGCCGACGACTTCGACGCCGACCTCGCAGAGCGCTACGGCTGGATCAACCGCGCCCTGCCTGACGCCGAACTGGACGGCTTCGTCGAGCGCCTGGCCAAGCGCATCGCTGGCTTCCCACCCGCAGGAGTCAAGGCCGCGAAGCGCGCGATCAATGACCTGGCCCTGCCGCAGCCGGCGAACGTCCGATCTGACTCGGCCATGTTCCTCGGGCTGGTTGCACTGCCCGAAAGCCGTGAGCGCCTGGACTACCTCACGAACCGGGGCCTCCAGACGCCCGGTGAACTGGAACGCAACCTCGGCAAGGCAGTGGCGGAGTTCCCCAGTTGATGGCACCAGCCGCGCTACGCCGTTGCTGGACCCAGACGATTGCCCTGGCCAAGGACAGAGCCGTCTGGGCCGAGCAGACTCTCCCGGCCGCACCCTTGCTCCGCCCTCCACAGCGGCCATAGCGACACCGAGGGCACCCCCGATCGGAGGGGGAGTAACGGACGCCCCAGATCTGTGTGAGCTGGGCGATGACGGACAAGCCGCGCCCGCCTTCGTCGACGGTCTTCGCGCGGCGCACTCGCGGCGCGAGGGATTTGCTGTCGCGGACCTCGCAGGTCAGCGTGCGGTCCTTGATGAGCTCAAGTGCACGGGCGGGGTTCGGCCGAGCCCTGGTGCACCGCCGGGCAGCAGTGTCCGCACCGGCCTCGTCGGTGCGTCGATGCCGCACCGCGCCGCTGTGCTGCGGGGTCCGTCACGCCGGCCACCAGGAGGAAAGCGCTCCGACCACTGTGCGCGGGAGCGGTCATGCTCGCGCTTCACCTACGACGGCGCCACCCCCAGACGCTGCCGGTGGTCGCCGGCGTCGCCGGCCCGGCGACGTTCACGGCCGTCGGCTCGGGAGCACAGCCGGTCTCGGTGAGCTACGTCGACGCCGGCGGCGTCGTGGTGGGGACCGACAGCGGTACGGCCTGGGTCAGGGCCCCGGCCCCGGGTCCGGCTGCACGGCCCGGCCCAGCCCGGCGCGCGCCGCCTCCAGCTGCGCGGCGAACGCGATGCCCAGGAACAGGGCGATCCCCGTCAGATTGGCCCACAGCAGTAGGGCTACGAACGCGGTGAGGGGGCCGTACACGGCGCCGAAGGAGCCGCTGCGGGAGACGTAGAGCGTCAGCAGCCAGGTCGCAGTGACCCACAACACCAGGTGGACGGCGGATCCGAACGCCAGCCACGTGTACCCGGGCTGGTCCCGTCGCGGTGACCAGCGGAAGATGACGGCTGAGGCGACCCAGGCGAGGGCCGTGCCCACGGGCACATCGAGGGCGCCCCACCACTCCGGCGGTCGCGACCAGTCCAGCGCGTCGGTCGTCGCGGCGGTCACGGCCTCGCCGGCGACGAGCACGAGAAAACCCAGGACCATCGGGACGCCGGCGGCGAAGGCGAGCAGGACGGCCCTGCCGTACTTCCGGGGGAAGGGCCGGTCACGTTCGATACCGTAGATGCGGTTGGCGCCACGTTCGACCTGGCCCATGGCCGAGGCCAGGTTGACGACGGAGAAGACCAGGCCCAGGCACAGCGCGACCCTGCTCCAGGTGCCGGAGCCGGCGGTGCGGCGGGTGCCGCGCAGAACGTCCTCGATCACGTCCGCGCTGGCGCCCGGCACGATCCTGCCCAGGGTCAGCTCGACGATCCGTCCCACGCTCTCCGTGTGCGCGGCCGTGGCCAGGCCGACGAGCGCGATGGCGAACGGCACCATGCCCAGCACGATCTGGAAACCGAGGGCGCGCGCGTTGGTGAAACCGTCGGCGTAGCGGAACCGGGAGAACGCGTCGAGCAACAGCCGCACGCCCCCGTAGCGTCGTAGCGCGGTGAACGCCTCGTCGCCGGAGAGTTCGTCCCCGATCATGTCCCGTGTCTGCGGGACATGGACCACCGTCCCCATCGTCTGCGGCTCCTCTCACCTGTGGCAGCGGCCGTCTGTCATCTCGGGTCCGGGTGGTGCCCGGGTCCGCCGCCCGTTCCGGCGAGCGGTGTCGGCGACAGGTCCGTGGGTTCCTCGCCCGGCTCCAGCAGGGTGTCCGCCGCGCCGACGATCAGCGGATCAGGTGTGCCCACCGCCGTCTGCTCCTTGGCCGGGTAGTCGAAACGGTCCAGAAGGCTGCGCATCGCCTCCAGCCGGCCCCGCCGCTTGTCGTTGTTCTTCACGACCGTCCAGGGGGCGTGCACGGTGTCGGTCGCCCGGAACATGTCGACCTTGGCCGCGGTGTAGTCGTCCCAGCGGTCGAGCGACGCCAGATCGGTGGGCGACAGCTTCCAGCGGCGCACCGGGTCGACCTGCCGGATGGCGAACCGGGTGCGCTGCTCGGCACGCGACACCGAGAACCAGAACTTCACCAGCAGGATGCCGTCTTCGGTGAGCAGCTGCTCGAACAGCGGGGCCTGCCGCAGGAACTGCTGGTACTCGGCCTTCGTGCAGAACCCCATGACCCGTTCGACACCTGCCCTGTTGTACCAGGACCGGTCGAAGAACACGATCTCGCCGGGGGCCGGCAGATGGGTCACGTACCGCTGGAAGTACCACTGCCCCGCCTCCCGCTCGGTCGGTTTGTCCAGTGCCACCACGTTGGCTCCGCGGGGGTTCAGCCGTTCGGTGAACCGCTTGATGGTGCCGCCCTTGCCGGCGGCGTCCCGCCCCTCGCAGACCACGACGATCCGCTGCCCCGTCTCCTTCACCCACCGCTGCAGTTTGAGCAGTTCTATCTGCAGCCTCCGCTTGGTCCGCTCGTACTCGTGCCGCCCGACCCGGTGGTCGTACGGATGGTTCTCCCGCCAGGTCTCGATCGGCCGGCCGTCACCGTCCAGAAGCACTGGCCGCTCCGGCTGCCGGTCGTCCACGGCCAGGCCCCGCAACAGGTCGTCCTCTCTCCTCGTGCTCTGGCTCCCCTGTGCCTGCGTCCGCTGTTCCTGCTCGGTCACGCCACCGCTCTCCCGCCTCGCCGTCTGCTCCCCTCCACGTGCCCGCGCAGGCCGGACCCAGACGCACGACTGCCCGGCCAGGTACGGTCCCTACGGTTGTTGCCCCGTGCGTACGACATGAGACAGAGGTGGTCACATGCCCGAACTACGTCTGGGACCATTGCTGAGGTACACCGACGGTTCGTGCGCGACCGTGTGGGTCGAGACCAGCGAGCCCTGCACGGCACAAGTACGCTGCTCCGACGGCGCGGGCGGCACGGCCTCCACGTTCCAGGTGGCCGGGCACCATTACGCGCTCGTCACGGTGACCGGCCTTCGGCCCGACACGTCCCCTTTCTACACGGTGTTCCTGGACGACACCCCGGTGTGGCCCCTTCCCGATTCCCCCTTCCCGCCCTCCGTCATCGCTCCGTCCGGCACCGGCAACACCGTCCGGGTCACCTTCGGATCGTGCCGCTGGGCCGCGCCGCCCGCCGACGGCAAGGATCCGGTCGGCCCGGACGCCCTCGACACGCTCGCCACCCGTCTCGCGGCCGACCCAGGCACCGAGCGCCCCGACGTCCTGCTCCTGCTGGGCGACCAGATCTACGCGGACGAGACCTCCGAGCAGACCCGTCGCTGGCTCGCCGACCGTCGTGGCCTCGACAAGCCGCCCGGCGGCCAGGTCAGCGACTACGAGGAGTACTGCCACCTCTACTACGAATCCTGGCTCGATCCCGAGGTCCGCTGGCTGTTGTCCACCGTGCCCAGCTTCATGATCTTCGACGACCACGACGTCGTGGACGACTGGAACACCTCCGCCTCCTGGCTCGCCGACATGCGGGCCACCGACTGGTGGCAGGAACGGCTGCTGAGCGGCCTGATGTCCTACTGGGTCCACCAGCACCTGGGCAACCTCTCCCCCGCCGAACTGGCCGACGACCCCACCTGGGCCGCCGTTCACGCCACGCCGGACGGCACCGCCGCACTGCGCGCCCTGGCCGAGCAGGCCGACGCCGATTCTTCCTCGGTCCGCTTCAGCTACCGGCGTGACTTCGGCCGGGTCCGGGTCGTGATGGTGGACTCACGGGCGGCGCGGGTCCTCGCCGAAGACCGCCGCGCCATGCTCGACCCGGGCGAGACCGCCTGGCTGCGTGAACAGGTGCTGGCCGACCAGGGATCCTACGACCACCTTCTGATCGGCACCTCGCTGCCCTGGCTGCTGCCGCAGTTGGTGCACGACGCCGAGGCCTGGAACGCGGCCCTGTGTGCGGGAGAACGGGGGAAGCGCTGGGCCCGTTTCAGCGAGCGGCTGCGTCGCGGAGCCGACCTGGAACACTGGGCGGCCTTCCCCCGCTCCTTCGCCGGCCTCGCCGACCTCATCGCCGAGGCCGGTACCGCTCCGGCCGCCCCCGCGACCGTGTGCGTGCTCTCCGGGGACGTCCACCACGGCTACGTCGCCAAGGCGTCCTGGCCGTCCGGCGGCCCCCACCTCCCCGTCGTCCAGCTCACCTGCTCACCCGTGCACAACTCGGTGCCCCTGATGATGCGGGTCGGCTTCCACTTCGGCTGGAGCACGACGGCCCGCCTGCTGGGACGCCTGCTCGCCCGGCACGGCCGCTGCGCCCGTCCGCCGGTCAGCTGGCGCAAAGTGGGCGGCCCCTGGTTCGGCAACCAGCTGATGACCCTGACGTTGCGCGACCACTCGGTCCACCTTCGCCTGGAACGCACCACTCCGGACGCGACGTTGCAGACCCTGCACGAGAGCGTCCTGACCGCCGCCCAGCCCAGCGAGCCCCGGGCTCGGGGACGTCGCTGATCCGGCTGCCCGGGGCCGCGAACCATCTGACAGGCGGGCACGGCGCGTACGCCGCGGCGTCAGGGGCGTTGGGGCCATGCCTCGCCCCGTGACTGCCCGGTTGTGAGACGCCTGAACACGATCCGCGCTGTGGAGGACGGGCTCATGAACGGGGGCCTGTCTTGGACGGAGCGACACCGCCCAAGCTGTCGCTGGCCTGCTGTCTCATCAGCAGAGGGGGGCATCGGCACGGAAAATGTGAACACCGAGCCCCACCGAAGTTGTCCGGTAGCGCGCGTCACAGACGTGTGCCCCCGCGTGACAGCCTGCCGGGCCGCCGCGTTCGGTTACCTGATGGCCGCGTGATGTGATCCAGGGCGGGCTGCGATGCTTCGCAGTACAATGAGCTTGGGTTGGGATTTGCACAGGGCCGGGGCGATCGCTATTGGCGGCACCAGTTCACAACTAGACAAGCATGTCTCTGTCCTCCCCTTACCCGGCTTCTCCAGCCGTGGTGGACGCCGTGCGCCCTCGCGACGGGCGAAGCGGGCTTCGCGTGAGGAGCCTGAAATGAACGGCCAATTTGCGAACATTGAAGCAGGACATCTTCCAGCCGATGCCGCCTGCCCCGGTCACGGACCGGGAAACGCGCCCGCCGCGGTCGCGGTGCTTCCGTCGGCTGGCGACTGGACAAAGGTCGGAACCGACGACCGCATGCTTTACTGCATGAGACAACTCGTCGACCGGTACGGTTATCCGCCCGCAGGCGCCGCCGGGATCGTCGGGAACTTGTGGGCAGAGTCGACTATTCTGCCGAATCGCATCGAGGGTAGCTCGCCGTCCACCCCGATGCGAGCGAAGAACTTCGCCGGAGTGAGCACGAACTTCACAGCCGCCCAAATCATGGATCGGAAATCACCTAATCAGGGGCCCAATCTACCCGGCGTCGGTCTCGCCCAGTGGACTTCGCCCTCTCGGAGGTCGGGGCTTTTCAGGCACGTTTATAACGGAGCTGCGCTCGGGGCGGATGTCCTGTTCAACATGGATGCCCAACTGGACTATTTCGACCACGAATTGCGTACGAGATACTCCGGAGTCCACCAGGTTCTTTCCAGCCAGGGGGTTTCGGTTGAGGCTGCAAGCGACGAAGTCGTTTACAACTACGAAATTCCGGGGGCCATTCTCAGCGGCCACAGCAAACTGCCACGCGCCGACGCCCGCGTGCAGACGGTCTTCAAGCAACGCCGCTCACCATCGAACAGGGCACTGACCGCCTACCAGTCAGGTGGCGGCCCCGCCACCTTCGAGCCGTTCCCTGGTGCGTCGTTCTTCCACACCGGACAGAAATCGCCGATCATCGCCGCAATGCACCAGCGGCTCGTCGCCGAAGACTGCAATCGGTACCAGTCGAGCGCCAACGCCGACGTATGGGGCCCGGGCGATGTGAAGTCCTACGCCGCCTGGCAGCAGAAGCTCGGCTTCGCAGGTGACGATGCCAACGGCATCCCCGGCAAGACCAGTTGGGACGAGCTGCGCGTCCCTAACGTCTGACCGTCCTCGCTGATGGCTTTATCGAGCAGGAGTTCGGGAGGCGCCGGGTCTCTTGCCGGATGGACGAGCGTGGCCAGGAGCCGGTCGACGGACACCAGCCGGTGCGTCGCACCGGCGCCCACGGCTCGCTTCCGCGGCCGGGAGGCCAGCCTGGCCTGATGCTGTTCCTGCCACAACGGACCTGCTTCGGACATGAGTTCCGCGATCACATCGGCGACAGATCCGTGATCGGCCGATCGGCGAGGCGTTCGAGGATCTCGTCTGCGGTCTTCGTCAAGACGTACGGCTTGGGGTCGGTGTTCCATGCCGCGATCCAGCTGCGGGTGTCCTGTTCCAGGGCCTGCACGGATCGGTGGACGCCTCGTCGTATCTGCTTGTTGGTCAGCTCCGCGAACCAGCGTTCCACCAGGTTGAGCCAGGATGACCCGGTGGGGGTGAAGTGCAGGTGGAAGCGGGAGTGGGTCAGCAGCCAGGTCTTGATGGCCGGGGTCTTGTGGGTGGCGTAGTTGTCCAGGACCAGGTGGATGTCCAGGCCCTGCGGGACCTCCTGGTCGAGCTTGACCAGGAACTTCTTGAACTCCTCGGCCCGGTGCCGGCGGTGCAGGGAGCCGATCACCTTGCCGGTGGCCACCTCCAGCGCGGCGAACAGTGTGATGGTGCCCGCCCGCACGTAGTCGTGAGCGACCCGCTGCGGGACACCTGACATCATCGGCAGCACCGTCTGGGAGCGGTCCAGCAGCCGGATCTGCGACTTCTCGTCGACACAGAACGCCAAAGCCCGCTCGGGCGGGTCCAGATACAGACCGACGACGTCGTGGACCTTGTCGACGAAATACGGGTCCGTCGACAGCTTGAATGTCTCCGAGCGATGCGGCTGCAGACCGAAGGCCCGCCAGATCCGCGACACGCTCGACTGCGACAGACCCATCTCCTTGGCCATCGCCCTCGTCGACCAATGCGTGGCGTTCTTCGGCGTCGACTCCAGCGTCCGCTTCACCACGGCGGCCACCTGCTCGTCGGTGACCGTCCTGGGCCCGCCCGGCCGCGGCATGTCACCCAGGCCGGCGATCCGGTGCTCGACGAACCGCGCCCGCCACCGGCCCACCGCATGCGGCGTCGAACCGAGCTGAGCGGCCACGTCCTTGTTCGACGCCCCGCTCGCGCACGCCAGGACGATCCGGCACCGCAGCGCCCACGCCTGCGGCGTGGAACGGCGCCGCACCCATCCCTCCAGCGCAGCCCGTTCCTCGTCCGACAGGATCAACTCGGCCTTCGGCCGCCCAGTACGCGCCACCCCCGCAAACCTACACATCTGAACATAAATCCTGACTCAGAAGACTAGGCGTACCCTAGGCGGCCGAGCGCATAAATCGTATGTCGCGCCGGGCTCCCTCTTGTCTCCGACGGCACGGCACCCATAGGCTCACCATCCGTACCGACTGGCCGGTATGCTCTGTTCAAGCGTCAGTGCGCGCCGATGCCGGCCTGCCGACCGTGCCGGCCGTCGATCCAACGCGACCGTCGAAGGAGCCGCCGGAGTTGAGCAGAATCAACGGCCAGGTGCGCCTGGCCGCATGTGCCGTGGGAGAGCCGCGGCCCACCGACTGGCAGCACGTCGAGGAGGCGATCCTGATGCGACTGTTCCGTGGTGATAGCCACGGCAAGCTGGTGCTGAAGATCGCGGACCGACCGGCCTGAGGGGGAGAAACACGATGAAAGCACTGACCTACCATGGCCGTCACGACATCCGCTACGGGGACGTCTCCGACCCGGCCGTCACCAGCCCTACCGACGCGGTGGTGCGGGTGACAGCGGCCGGCATCTGCGGCAGCGACCTGCACATCTACCGCGGCAACCCGTTCAGCCCGGAACTGGGCTACACGCCGGGGCACGAGTGCGTCGGCGTAGTTGTCGACACCGGCGGCCAGGTGACCCGCTTCAGGCCCGGCGACCGGGTTCTGGTGCCCGCCTCTGTCGGCTGTGACCAGTGCCGGTCGTGCGCGGCCGGGTTCACCGCCCGGTGCGAGCGCGCCACGTCCAGCACGGACCTCTGCTACGGAGTGAGCCCGCAGCTCCCGGGCAGCCAGGCCCAGGCCCTGGTGGTGCCATACGCCGACGTCAATCTGGTGCACTTGCCCGAGGGCATCTCCGACGAGGCCGCCGTCGTCCTGACGGACAACGCCCCCACGGCCTGGTACGGCTGCCGCCGAGCCCGCATCCAGCCCGGCGAGACCGTCCTGGTCATCGGCCTCGGCCCGGTCGGCCTCATGGCCGCCCAGTCCGCCTTCGCGATGGGCGCCGCGCGGGTGCTGGGCGCAGACCTGGTCGCGGAGCGCCGCGCCTTCGCCGCCACCCTGGGTGTCGAGCCGGTCGAGGGCGAGCACGCGCGGACGGCCGTACGGGACATGACCGACGGACGCGGGCCGGACGCCGTGGTGGAGGCCGTGGGGTCGGACGCCACCATCGAGCTCGCCCTCAAGGCCGTCCGGCAGGCCGGCCGGGTCAGCGTCATCGGGGTCAGCCAGAGCAAGGCCTTCCCCTTCCATATGGGACTTGCGCAGATCAAGGAACTGGAGTTCGCCATCGGGCTGTGCTCTGTGCACTACGAACTCCCTGCTCTGATCGCCCTCACCCGTGCCGGCCGGATCAAGCCAGAGGTCGTGGTCTCCCACCACTTCGCCCTCTCCGAAGGGTCGGCGGCGTACGAACTGTTCGCAGGCCGCTCCGACGGCGTCCGCAAGATCCTTCTCGACCCCACCCGCTGACCCTCCTGCGCAGGGCCGCCTCGTCCGATCCTGCGCGGCAGGCCCTGCGCCTCTTGCGCGGCCCGGGGAATCCCGCCGCGTCGCCCCGCAGGACCTCGGGTAGCCGGTTCCGGGGGAACAGGTTCCGCCGCCGAAACCGAGCGGCTCCGCCCACCGCGCCGAGGCAGGACCTGGCACGGGTGCGCCGTTCCGGCGTGGACGTGGCCAGGGCACCTGCGGCCTTCCCGCTTACGAGCGTGAGCTGGGCGCACCTTCAAGACCGTGCAGCAGACGCTGCCGGCGCCATCCGGTCGAAACACCCCGCATCATGAGCGCGAACGTTCCGCAGGACGACTGGTCGCCGCTGGGCGAGATGGCCGTTCCCGAGCAGGGGGTAGGGCGCACTCCCCCACAACGACTGGCGTGGTTGCAGTAGTCCGTCTGGCATGTGCGGGCGGCGCAGCTGCGGTCATGCGACGGCGATGGCACGACTCCGCCGCGCCCCTGAAGGAGGCAGGCCGTCGACCGAGCCGAGCCGACGCCGCCCACAGCCGCTCCCAGGGCCCCACCGTGCGGGCGGGTCACGCCACTTGGGAGGGCCCGCCGCCACACGTCGTCACGCTCCGGGAAGAACACGTGAGCGGCGTCGACAATCCGTTGCCGGGTCGCTCGTCGCCCTGCCGCAGTCCCAGCGCGGTCGGCGCAGGCGACGGGACGCGGCTGAGCCGGCTCATCCGAGTAGTTGCGCGCTGCTGACCGGTTCGCGCCGCTGCTGTCCATTGATGCGGTGCCGTTCGATGGACGAACGCCGGTACACCTCCTGCCGCACCCGCTGGATCTCGCCGACAGGCCGGTGCTCTTCGCGTGAGCGCCACGGTGTGATCGACGTGGCGTCGGCGGCCGCCACGTTCTCGTCCCCGCCGATGTCCTGGCGCGGGAGGGCCACACGGGCGACGGTCACCCATGGGGACAGTTCCTGGGGCCACTTCACGGAGGTGTTGTCCACCGGCATGTGGGCCAGATCGGTGTTGAGCTGCACCTGGAGTTCGAAGGAGTGGTCCCGTTCCGCGGCTTCGGCAACGAGTGTGTTGCGGAACGCCTCGTTGTCCGCGCGCACGTCCACGATCTCGTGCGTCAGGGAGGCCAGGGACTCGGTCGTGGGCACGGTCCGGATCTTGGCGATGTGGTCGCCGTACCGGAAGGCGCCCATGCTGTTGTAGGTGTACGACAGCAGGTTCCTGCGCGGGACGGTGGTGAACGAGAGCATGGCGAACAGTTCGTCCCACAGCCAGCTGTCGGGATCGGTGAGCGTGCCCCGGCGGGTCAGGAACTCCGCCATCCAGGTTTTGCGGCGGGCTGGGTTCACCAGGGCCTCCGGCAGCTCCGCGAACAGGTCCTCGATGACCATGTAGTCGTAGGCGGTGTTCGCGAAGAAGACATCGTTGTTGATCAAGTTGAGGTCAAAAGTGCCGCTGTCCGGTTCGTCGTCCAGTAGCGAGGGGCCGGGGACCCCGAACAGCTTGATGCCCATCCCACACGCCGCGCCCAGCTGATGGTCGGGGCGCTGATGACCAAGGCCGTTGGAGTAGCGGACGACGGCGTCGTACACGGTGGGTCGGGCGAAGATGCCCTGACCGTAGAAGCCGAGGTTGTCACCGACCGTGACCGTGGCCTTGAGAAGGCCGTAGGTCTTTCCGTGGGCCGTGCGGACGGCGCGGCCGACGACCTCGCGCTCGACCGAGGTGCGGGTGCGCTGCGCCACCTGTGCCACCACCGCATCCAACTCCTGCTGGTAACTCTGACGTTCGGCCGGGCGGTAATCCTCGTAGCGGACGGGATCCATGGTGTTGCCTCCCTGTGCTGTGGTGTCGACTTCAGACGCTAGCCAGCAATTAAATTGTGCACAACATAACTGACTGTGGTGAATCACACGTTGGCGAGCGCAACCACGTCGGGGGCACACCACACCCCAGGGTCGATGCATACGGTGCGCGAAGGCGGACCGGGCGGCCGACCTTGCACCCCGAGCGGGTGCTGACGGACGCCCACCTGCCTGACCGTCGCCGAACTTGACCGAACTTCAGCGGTGGTGACGACCATGGCCCTCGCCATCGCCACCACGGGAACGCTCGCGCTGGACACGGAGCCGGGCCGGGTGGCGTCCCTTGTCGTGGTCACGCTCACCCCCGCCAGCCTCGGCGGGTTGCGGGATGCGACAGGGTTGCGGGTTGCGGAGCTGCAGCAGATGCAGCTGGACCGACACGCGGGCACCGTACTGGACCTGTCCGGTGTGGAGTTGGTCCGGGAGGCGTCGCCGACGGCAGTTGCCACGCGGGAATGGATGATGCCGACCTGGAGCAGGGCCTGTCCGCCTTGTCTCAGGCGGGACGGAGTGCGGCCGCTGTGGTGGCGGCTGGGTATCGCCGCGGTCTGTCCACTGCATCGGTGCCTGCTGGTCGATGTGTGTCCGCGTTGTGGTGTGCGGCTGCTGCGCGGGAGCGAGCGGGTCCCGCGCGGAGTGCTGACCCGTGAGCCGCTTCCAGCGGTGGGGGAATGCGCCAACCGGCCACCGCACGGCCCGAGGGGCCGTGCGGGCCTGTGCCGCCAAGCGCTGACCGACATTCCCGCTATGTCCACCCGCGAGATCGGATCCGAGGGAACCGGTAGCTGATGGCGGCCAGAGGCGGCTAAACGCCCACGGCCGGCCGCGAAGAGCGCGCGTCCCGCGTGACCGACGCGAACGGCAACTTCACCGTCAACTGGCCTGCCGGGACGTTCTCTGTGCCGCCGATCGTGACGGTCGCGCTCCAGGGGGCCGTGGGGTTCCGGTCACACACGATCACCGCGAACAGCGCGACGGCGACGGCGACGGCGACGGCGACGACCATCAACGTCCTGGGCGCGCCGGTCGTCAGCCTCGTCGGCGTCCAGAACCTCGCGGCCTCCGGGGTCACCGTGCACGTCCACGCGGCCGCCCCAAAGCGGCGGCTGCCACCCCTTAGACATCGCACCGAGAGGCGGCAAAAGAGGCAGCCCGGTCACGGGGGCTGGCGTGGGCCGACGTCTGACCAGTTATGCCTGGTGGTGAGGGTGTCGGGGTGGTCTGGGCCGAGTACGCGCAGATGGTCCTTGAGTAACTCGGTGAAAGCATCGGCCGCACCTGCGGCATCGCGTCGCCGCTGCTCCTTTCAGATACCGGAGGCAGGAGCAGCTGCCTGGTGAGCGTGTGCTGTCACATGCAGCGCGGCCAGGAGCACCAGTGCCCTCTGCTCGCAAGATCCCGGCGATCGCCGGCCGAGTCGGAAGACCGCGCCGGCGCCGGCCTGGGTATCTTCCGCTACGTCGTCGAGCGCACGATCGCCTGGCTCCACGGCTTCCGCCGCCTGCGCATCCGCTGGGAACGACGCGACGACATCCACGAGGCGTTCCTCGGACTCGCCGTCTGCCTCATCACCCACCGCCACGTCCAACGGCTTTGTTAGGGACAGTTATAGCGACATCGTGTTCGGACTGCTCACCCGGCCCATGCACGGCTTCATCGTCCTGGACGGCACCCCGCCCCTTGAGATCCTTCGGCGGGGCCGGGAGCAGGTGCGCCAGTACGGCGGGCGCATCGTCTTCGGCGAGGTGGCCTCGGCCGAGCCCGCCGCCCCGTCGGCTGACGGGGACCTGCGGTTCACCTCACCCTGGCCGACGGCCGGAGCGTGAGTGCGCGCCGGGTCCTGGTGGCCACCGGCCTGCGGGACGTGCTGCCCGAGGTTCCCGGGCTCGCCGGGCGCTGGGGACACGAGGTGGTGCACTGCCCGTACTGCCACGGCTGGGAGGTGCGCGATCAGCCCATCGGCATCCTTGCCATCGGCCCGGCCTCCATCGCCCACGCACTCCTGTTCCGCCAGCTGACCGAGGACCTGGCCTACTTCAGCCACGGCTCTCACCTGGATGAGGACACCCGCGCCCGCTTCGCAGCCCCGCAGCATCCGCATCGTCGACACGCCGGTGCGGGAAGTCATCAGCGACGAGAACGGCACCCTCGCCGGGGTGCGCCTGACGGACGGCCAGGTCGTGCCCCGTTGCGTCCTTGCGGTCGCCACGCAGATCCAGGCCCGCATCGAGGGCCTGGACGGTCTGAAGCTGCCGATGGAAGACCTGCCCGACAACATGGGCCGCCGCTTCGCCTCCGGCATGGCCGGCACCACCGAGGTGCCGGGCGTGTGGGTGGCCGGCAACGCCACCGACCTTGCCGCCCAGGTCGGCGCCTCCGCAGCGGCCGGCGCCCTGGCCGGCTCCCACATCAATGCTGTGCTGACCACCGCGGACACCGACGCGGCCCTCGCCGCAGCCCAGGGAGAGACCTCCGCCCACTGACGTCCCGGCACGGCACCGGCCCACCGCTCGACCGCACCCGGCGATGCGCGCGGCGCCCGGGCCCCGCCCACCCCTTCACTCGGCGAGCGGGCTGAACGTCACGCAGACCCACATGGCCGTAGAACTCGGCGCCTCCCAGAGCACGGTCCTGTGGATCATCAACATCTACACCCTTGCCCTGGCCGCGCTGCTGCTGCCGCTCGGCGCCGTCGGCGACCGCCTGGGCCGCAAGCCCATGGTCATCGCCGGACTGGGTGTCTTCGGCATCGCCACCGTTGTCGCGGGCCTGGCCCCGACGGCGGAGGTGATGCTCGCCTCGCGCGTGGCCAGCGGTATCGGCGCGGCGATGATAAATGCCGATCACGCTTGCCGTCATCACCTCCGACCACCGCGGCGGGCACCTCTGCAGCAACCCCATCAACGGATGCCTCGCCGAAACCGGCCTCACCTTGACGACATCACGGCGACAACGTCAGTAACGGGCCGGGCTGGATCGCGTCTGCTGGCGATACTCGCAGCGGGCCTGTCGCGTCACACGGCCCTGCGCACCCTGCTACGCATCCCGTTGCCCACCGGGCGGGTGCCCCGCGTGATCGGCGTCGACGACTTCGCCCTGCGCCGGCGGCACCGCTACGCCACCGTGGTGATCGACGCCGAGACCCATGAACGGATCGACGTACTTCCCGACCGCACCGCCGACACGCTGGAAGCATGGCTGCGCGGGCATCCGGGCATCGAGATCGTGTGCCGAGACGGCTCGGCCACCTACGCCGAGGCCATCCGCCGCGCCCTGCCCGACGCAGTCCAAGGCCGACCGGTGGCACCTGTGGCACAACCTCTGCGAAGCCACCCTGAGCGAGGTGAAGGCACACAGCACCTGCTGGGCCGCCGTGCTGGACGCGCCCATCTACGACGGGCCCCGCGCGCAGACGACCATGGAACGCTGGCACCAGGTCCATAACCTGCTCGAGAAGGGCCCGGGCCTCGAATGCGCCCGCCGACTGCAGTTGGCCCTGAACACCGTCGACGCGCGGACGCCGACCGCAGCCACATCTCCCCGCGCCGGCTAGCCCGGATGATCCTCACCAGGCCCGACAACCTCAAGGCCGAACATCACGATCTTCCGGCACGGCTCACCGCCGCCTGCCCCGAGATGACCCAACTAGCCGCCGCTCTCCGGAGCTTCGCCAAACTCCTGACGCCTTGCGCAGGAAATGCCGACGGGCTCTCGCGTTGGATCGTCGAGGTTCGCTCAGCCGATCTGCCTCATCTGCACGCCTTCACGCGGGGCCTGGACCGAGACCGCGACGCGGTGGACGCCGCACTCACACTTCCGTACGGCAACGGCCCCACCGAAGGTGTCAACACCAAGACCAAGCGAATCGCGCGCCAGATGCACGGCCGAGCAGGCTTCTCCCTCCTCCGCCACCGCATCCTCCTCGAATAGCGCCACCCTCCGTCACCACCGAAAGTGAGACAGGGCCGTTAAGTTGACACTCCCAGCACCGGGCGGAATCGGGCGATGGCGCGAAGGCGGCGGTCGCCCGCCTTCCGGCACACCGCAGCTGCTCAGCGCAGGAGGGCCGTCAGCAGGTCTGTTCCCAGCGTCGTCATCTCGGGCAGGTTGAGGGCGTAGTGGACGTAGCGCCCGTGTCGACGGGTGGTGAGCAGGCCCGCGCGGCGCAGGACGGCGAGGTGGCGGGAGACCTCCGGGGGAGTGATTTCCCAGGCGTGGGCCAGCTCGCCATTGGTGTGCGGGCCGCGGGCCAGGGTGCGCAGCAGCCGTAGTCGTACCGGATGTGCGAGTGCCTCCAGCCGGAGGGTGACCGTTTCCAGCGACACCGGCTCTGACGGATCGGGTTCGGCCACGGGGTACTGCACCACCGGCTGCCATCCAGGCGCGTGGACCACCACCAGGTGCGGGCGGCCGAAGTCACTGGGGATGAAGGTGACCCCGGTGCCGTGGGCGGCGGTCGCGTTGTCCTGCAGCTTGTCCACGACGATGCAGTCGCCGTCCGGCGCCAGGGTGACCGCGCCGGAGACCGAGGCGAGTGCCGCCCCGATGCCCTGGCGCTTCAGCAGGTCGTTCTTAAGTCGCAGGTCGGTGGCCAGTTGCACGGCGACGCCTGTCCAGGCGGCGTCGAAGAACGCCTCGGCGCACTGTTCGAGGGTGTGGCGCACCCGCGCCCGCACTGCGGCCGGGTCCGCGAGCAGCCGCTCCGCGAATGCCTCTTGGAGTGCGCCGCGGGCCTGGGCCAGGTCCAGAGCCCGCTCGCGCGCGGCCCGGTCGGCGAGCGGCGACGGCGCAGCGAAGTGGACCCGATTGCTGCCGCACGTGGTGATGAGCGCGGCGCTCACATAGGTCTCGTCGTCGATCTGGTCCACATCGTCCAACTCCTCGGCGAGGGTCGGTCGAGGTCGGGCGGGGACCAGGAAATCGGCTCGTGAGGAACGCCAGAGGAACTCCGCCTCCCTGAGCCGCTCGGCCAGCTCCGGCGGCATCCCGGACCAGACGTCCCCGGCCCAGCCGGCCAGCCGCGGGTGATGCCCGGGTTCGGCCAGGACGTGCAACATCGCGGTCAGTTCGGCCAGCGGGGAGGCGGCGAACCGCAGCCGCTCGGCCGGTAGCCCGGTGATGTCGATGCGCAGCGTCATCCCCACATCATCGCTGGTCGGACGGCCGGCGACGGCATCGGTTGACGATGTCCGTCAACCGACGAGCGGCATCCGGCGACCCGACCCGACCGTTGGCGCCATGGCAACCACGACCAGAATCCAGCCCCGCACCCTCCTCCGCGCCTCCGGAGGCCCCCGCTACGCCGTCGCCCTGGCCGTGGACGCGCTCGGTACCGGCCTGCTGCGGCCCTTTCTGCTCCTCTTCGGGGTGACGGTGCTCAGGCTGTCCGCGCCGGTCACCGGCACCGCCATGACAGCCGGCGTCGTCGCGGGCCTCGTGTGCATGCCCGCGGTGGGCCGATGGCTGGACCGCGGCGCACGCAGCACGGTCGTGGCGGCGTCGATGCTGGTGCGGGTGTTGGGCGTGACGCTTCTGCTGGCCACCCCGGCAGGGAACGTCTGGCTGTTCGCCACAGCGGCGCTCTTCCTCGGCATCGGCAACCAGGCATGGCCGGCCGCCCACGCCGCCCTCGTGGCCACGGTCGCCCAAGGCCGGGAACGTGACGCCGCCCTCGCAGGGGGCCGCGCCCTGCGCAACGCCGGCCTGGGCGCCGGTGCCCTCCTCGCCACCGCATGCCTGACGGGCGGCACCACCGCATTGCAGGCGCTGGCAGCCGTCACCGGGCTCGCCTACCTCGCCGCGGCGGCCCTGGCGTGGTCGGTCGACGTGCACGCTCATCAGACCGCTGTCACGGTCAAGGACGGGGACGGGGACGGGGACGGGGACGGGGACGAGGATGGAGACGACGAGCCCGCACCCAGGATGCGCGCGCTGCTGGCCGCCAACGTGATCTACGTCTTCTGCCTCAACGTCCCCGAAATCGCGCTCCCTCTGGTCCTGGTGACGCAGATGCACGCCTCCCCGGTGTGGTCGGCGGCCATCTTTGTGGCCAACACGGTGCTGGTGGTCACCCTGCAGGTTCCGGTCACCGTCCTGATGTCCCGCTTCCCCCGCCGGTCCGTGCTGGCAATCGCGGGCGTGGTGCTCACCGCGTCCTACGTCGGTTTCCTGGCGGCCACCTGTCTGGGGCACGGTTGGGGTGCCCCGGCCGTCGCCGCGGTGTCCGTGGTCTGCACCCTCGGCGAGATCATCTACGCAGGCAGCGCCACCGCGTTCGTCACCGCCCTCGCCCCAGCGCACGCCCTGGGACGCTCCCTCGCCCGCTTCCAGCTCTCCACGGGCTTCGGCCTCGCCGTCTCCCCAGCGGTCATCACCGCTCTCGCACCCCACGGCCCGGCCGCCCTCTGGGGGAGCCTCGCCGCCGCTACGCTCCTCTCCGCCTCCGCCGTGGCCCGCTGAGCATGATTCTTGTGCCGCGACTTCCCCATGACCATCGGCAGGCTAACCCCGGCCTGGCCGAGGTGGGTGAGCCCGGAGTGCCGGTCTCCGTGCAGGTCCCAGCCCGCACCCGGCACGCCACTGAGTGCGGTGTCCTCATCCAGCAGGGCGCGGGCCTGACCGTACGACAGCTGGACGAGCCCAGTGTCCCGGCAGACGTCGCGCGAGCTGACGACCTTTCCCACTGGGCGGGCGGTGGGCGGCGGAGGGTGACGAATACCGGCCCGCTCGTACGGCCCTTGATCAGCCGGCGCAGCATGCGGGCGGTGCCGGCGTCCCAGACACGGTCTCCAGCACGAACTCCTCGCGTGCGGCACCACAGCGCCGGGTACATGGCTGGGCGCCCTTCGCCTTCACCGGGGCCCGGCGCCCGGTGCCATCTCCCACTGCCTCAGCTCGATCGACCATCAAGTCGTCATCGGCACCTGGCACAACGAAGTCACGATGGCCGGATTCTGCGGCTGCTACGCAACCTGCTCGGGGCCGGGCACATGGAGGACCGGATCTGAACCTGGGTGACAACGCTCAGCGGGGCGCCCCCAGGGCGGCGGCAATACGTGGGTTGTCGCGGAACACCACTGCTCGATCGCGCGAGGGATCTATGTTTGGCCTTGGCAGGGGGACGGGTAGATTTGGCCGGATCGGTGCTGCGGGGACGCCTGGAGCCTATGGGGAAGGCGCGATGAAGACCGGGCTGATGCAGCAAGTTTCCGCGATCCGAGGGCTAGCCGAACGCTGGTTGGCGGAGGTTGCCGGCGATCCCGCAGTGCGGGCCGAGGACGGGAACTTCGTGTGTTCGCCGACGGGGTTGTGGCTCGCGCTGACTACTGCCTCGACGGGTGCTCGGGCGGGGACGGCTCAGGAGCTGCGATCGTTGGTGGGCGCCGCCGGGCCGGAGGCCGCCGCGGCGGCCCGTGCTGTGACGGCTGCACTGGCTGGGACGGGCGGACTGACGGTGGCCACGGGGGTCTGGGCACGGACACCGGTCTACCGGGAATACCGTGAGTCACTTCCGGAGATCCGCTTCGGACACCTGAATCCGAGCGCGCCGGACGCCGCGTCTGCGATCGACACCTGGGTACGAGAAGTCACCCGCGGCCTGATCGGAGGGCTGCCGCTCCGGCAGGACCGGGAAGTGCTGCTCGTCCTGGTCAACGCGCTTGCTCTGCAGGCTGATTGGCAATCCCCGTTCCGACCGCAGGACACCGTGGACCGGCCTTTCACCGACGAGCGCGGGGTCGAGCACCGGGTGCCGACCATGTTCCAGGAGCTGCCCCGGCCGACCCACGCGTGGACAGCCCCCAGCCGGTCCGGAAGCCCGGTGAACGTGGTGGCGCTGCGTTGCATGGCGGGACACGGTCAGGAGCCCGTGCAGGTGAGCTTTGTTCTCGGCGAGCCCGGGCAGCCCGCCGCCGAGGTACTGCCCGCTGCGTGGGCCCCGCACGACCAGCGGCGCCCCATGAAGGCGGACGCGGTCACCTTCGCGCTGCCACGGCTCCGCCTGCGGACGGGACTTGACGTGACGCAGCACCTCCCGGCACTCGGGGCTGCACAGGCGGCGTCGCGGCTCGCAGATTTCTCCGGGATATCGCCCGAGCCTCTGACAATTGGTCAGTTCGTGCAGGAGTCGGTGCTGAAGGTGAATGAGCGGGGGTTGGAGGCGTCAGCGGTGACGGGCTACAGCCATGTGCTCAGTGCCTCCGTCCGACCTCCCGTCATCCAACACATCGCCTTTGACCGTCCGTTCGGCATCGTCGTCTTCGACGGCAGCGCGATACCGCTTTTCACCGCATGGCAGTCGGCTGCGCCCATGGGCGCTGATCGGGGAGGCGCATGATGTTGGTGCTGGAGCTGCTGGGCCTGCTCGGCATGCCGTTGGTCACCCATTTCGCCGTGAGTCAACAGTGGCGCGGGCGCATCCTGTTGCCCGTGGTGTTCATCCTCCTGGGTGTCCTGCTCTATGTCGGCGACGACATGCACGGCTGGCGCATGGTGTGGTACGGAGCCGACTGGTTGCTGGTCCTGTTGATCTTGCAGGTGCTTCACAGCCCCGCGTTCGCCTCGCATTACGAGGCCAAGCTGTGGGACCGGATACCGCGCTTCGAGGCCAGCCTGCAAGGGATGGGGCAGGACTTGCACGGTTGGCTGCTTGATCCCCGTCTGAGCTATCCGGGGCTGTCGCTGAAGCTTGATCTGAACGGTGACCTGCTGGTCGCGGCGAAGCTGAACGGCCGGTGGGGGCGGCGACGTTACACCGCGGTGGAGGCGTGCCCGCACTGCGTACTGGAGTCGTTGGTGAGCGGGCTGGTCGCAGAAGAGCCGGTCGAGGTGCTGGAGGAGTACCGCACCGGGATCCGCAGCGGTGAGGGTCGTGCCGTTGACGTCTACTACGGCGGCCACCCCCACGGCGTCGTCATGCAGGTCACCGACGCCAACCGCGAGTCACCCCCAGCGGGGGTGCAGTGCACGCTCCACAGACGGTGATCCCGTTCATACGCCTTCGGCTCTGAGCCGGGGCTTCACGGGAGCCTCGCGGAGGTTCCGGGGTGAAGGTTTAGTGATCGTCTCGGAATGTGGTGATAGGCGTGGAATCTTGTCGTGACTGCCTAGTACTCCAACAGGGAATGTTCCTCAGCTCACAGGAGTAGTCGGGGACGCAGGAACAACCCGACACAGTTGACCGTTCACCTACACGTGGCTCGCGATCAGGATGTGGAGGCGCGCCCCGGACCGATCACGGCCCGGGGCGTTCGTACGCGGGGGCTGGTCACTGGCACTTTGTGCCGTTGACCGGGGATTTTCCGTGCAGAAGGTAGGTGTTGACTGCTTTCTGGATGCAGGGGTTGCCGGTCATGTAGGAGGTGTGGCCTTCGCCGTTCAGGGTCAGGAGGACGCCGGAGCCCAGTTGTTCGGCCAGGGCGGGGGCCCAGGCATAGGGGGTGGCGGGGTCGCCCGTGTTGCCGATCACCAGGATGGGCGGGGCGCCGGGGGCGTTGATGTGGTGGGTTGGAGTGCCCTTGACCGGCCAGCCGGTGCAGTTCATCTGGCGCCAGGCCAGGGTCGGGCCGAAGACCGGGGAGGCCTTGGTGAACGCGGGCAGTGCTTTCGCCACGTCCCGCTCGGTGTAGCGCTGGGGAGTGCTGGCGCAGTAGATGCTGCCCGAGGCGTCGAGGTAGTTGGTGTAGTGCCCGTCGGGACTGCGCTGGAAGAGGGCGTCGGACAGGGCCAGCAGGATGGTGCCGTCACCGGACTCCGCCTGCTGGATCGCCTGCCAAAGCGCCGGCCAGATGGCCTTGGAGTAGAGCCCTGTGAGGACCCCCGCTTCACCGAGGCTCTGGGTGAGTTCGCGCCTGGTGTCGGTGGGGATGGGTTTGGTGTCCAGGCCTTGCAGCAAGGCGGCGACCCGGGTGACCACCGCGTCCTTGGTGAGGCCCTTGGCCTTGGCGTTCGGCTCCGCTTGCGGCTGCTGGGCCGCCCAAGTGCCGAAGTGGCCGAGCGCCCGCTGGAAGCCCGCCGCCTGCTCGCGGAAGAACCGTAGGGGGTTCAGTTCGGTGTTCACGGCGCCGTCTAGGACCGTGCGGCCGACCTTCTCGGGGAACCGGTGGGCGTATTCGGCGCCCAGCCAGGTGCCGTACGAGAAGCCGAAGTAGTTCAGCTTCCGCTCGCCCAGCGCGATCCGGATCATGTCCAGGTCCCGGGCGGCGGCGACCGTGCCGACGTGCGGCAGTGTCTTACCGGACCGTTTTGCGCACCCCTTGACGAAGGCCCTTCCTCTGTAGAGGAGGGCGGCCTTCTCACGGGCGTTGTCGGGGCTGGTGTCCATCGCCAGCCACTCGTCCTTGCGCTTGTCGCCCACGCAGTGCACCGGGCGGCTCCGGCCGACCCCGCGGGGGTCGAAGCTGACCAGGTCGTAGCGGGTGCCCAGCTTCTTGAACTGGGCCGCGGAGCCTCCGGCGAAGGCGTCGATCCCGGATCCGCCGGGGCCGCCGAAGTTGAACACGAGTGAGCCGATGCGGTGGGCCCGGTCGGTCGCCCTGAGGCGGATCAGGGCCACCTTCATGGTCTTCCCGCGAGGCTCGGAGTAGTCGAGCGGCACCATCAGCTCGGCGCACTCGAGGCTTCGCGGCGCCGGTCCGCCGGGCGGGGCGGGCGGGAGGTCGTGGCACTCGCCCCAGGCGAGCGGCGCCGGGCGATGGGGCTCGCCCGCCTGGGCGCCCGGCGCGGCCGCGGCTTCGTCGGCCGGTCCGTACTGCCCGATCACGCCGACCGCGAGGAGGGCCGCCCCGGCCACGAGGAAGGGCTTGCCGCCCCTCCCGCCGAGCGCGGATCGTCCGCGGCCGCTGATCGATTTGCCGGTGAACAGCATGAGCTGTTCTCCTTTCCCATGGAGGCACGTGCATGTAAGGGCACGCCCGTGGGCGTGGTTGTGCGTCTTCCGTCCGTGGGCTGCCGAGTGACCGCTCGGCAGCCCACTTCATGACGACGGTGAAGTGTGCGAGGCCCTATTCCCGGTCGGGGTCCTGGAGGGATTCCTCGGAGAAGTTCCTCAAGCGCTCCAACTGGTCCCAGTGATGGGCGATGCGCTCTCTCCCGACCGCAGTCAGCGTGACGCTCGTCTTGGACTTCTTGTGCACGAAGGTCTTCTCGATCTCGACCAGGCCCGCCTCCTCCAGCTTCGACAGGTGGCTGGAGAGATTCCCCTTGGTGAGCCGTGTCGCGCGCTGAAGGAAGACGAAGTCGGCGGCTTTCACGGAGGACAGCACCGTCAAGATCGCCAACCGGCCCGGTTCGTGGATCAGGCGGTCGAGGATCAGCTCCTCGTTTCCAAACTCCGGCATGACAGACCTGGAGGTTTCAGATTCCGAGCTTCCGAACCCTGACGTTTCAGGCCTGGGCATTGCTGTTCCCGATGGTCGGTTCCTCGGAGGGCCTGAAGGCGCGATTGAGGGCGCGATGGTCGAAGATCCCCGTCGCGATGGTGGCCGCCCCCGCCACCATCAGACCCAGATTGATCTTGCTGTCCGCTCCCGCACCACCCCAGACGGGTACGAGGCCGGCTGCCAGGAGAGCGCCGCAGATGATCGCGTGGTGCGCCCTCAGCCCTACGCCGACGGCGTAGTAGACCACCATGATCAGGGCGAACGAGGCCGCGGTGAAGCTGAGCGGCAGATCGAGGGACCAGTCCGTCTGCACTCCTGCGGCGACCATCACCGCGCTGACGGCGGTGGCGACGGCGCCCTTGGTCTGGGCCCTTGCGGACAGGGTGACCCGCCCGTAGTTCTCGTTGTAGTAGTGGGCGATGAGCACATATGCCGCCGCGGCCGCCAGCAGGCAGCCCATGAAGACCCAGGCGTGGCGCAGCGGGCCCCAGGCCAGGTTGCCGAGCCCCGCGAAGATGATCACGGCGCCTACCGGGATCGAGAGAAGGCCTCTCAGGTAGTAGTAGATCGCCGCCGCTGACTCCAGACTTCTGCGTTCCATTGCCGCCGCTCCCAAACTGGTCTGTGCCACAAACCATACGTTCGAGGCAGAGTCTCATCAACTGGTTTGCACGGCAAACCTCAGTAGCAGGCGGTCACAGTTCCGTCGGGAGGCCGTCGTAGCCCGCGACACCCGGGCGAGCGGTGGCCAAGGCGGGCGGTGGCCAGGGCACACACGACGGTGGGGTGCGGGGAGGCGTCGACCACCGGGTAGTCGATCTCGACCTGCGACGGGTCCAACGGCCAGGCCAGGTGTTCACCGTTCAGGGAGAAGCGGGCGTCGACGCCCTCCGCGCACACGCGCCGGTCTTGTTGCCACGGGCATCGAGGCGGATCCAGCGGTCTGGACGCGAGATGGACCGCGGTGAGGCCATGCAGAACGAAGCTACCGGGATGGGGATGTCCTCGTACGGGGTAGGCGAGCGGGACGACGCGGGGCGGTCCGGCGCGCTGCTTGAGGGAGGGTCAACGTATGCAATTCGACGACGATGCTGCTCTGGACACGTCCGAGGTCGCGGACGGGCGGGGAGGTGCGCTGGGCGGGATCCCGGGCGGCGGGAAGACCATCGGCGGGGGGCTGGTCGGGCTCGTGGTGCTGGTCGCGTCCGTGCTCTTGGGTGTCGACCCCGGCATGTTCGGCTCGGGCAGCAGCGACACGTCCTCGTCCCGCAAGTCAGCCGCGGACCTCGCGGCGGACTGCCGGACCGGTGCCGACGCCAACCGTAAGGAGGAGTGCCGGATCGTCGCCGTGGTCGACAGCGTGCAGGCATTCTGGAAGCAGACGCAGACAGCCGCCGGCAAGGCCTACCAGCAGGCCCCGACGTTCCTGTTCACCGGCAGTGTGAACACCGGCTGCGGAAACGCGACTTCCGACGTCGGCCCCTTCTACTGCTCAGCCGATGACAAGGTCTATCTCGACCTCGGCTTCTTCAACGACCTGAGCAGCAAGTTCGGCGCCAAGGGCGGCCCGTTCGCCGAGGCCTACGTCATCGCGCACGAATACGGCCACCACGTCCAGGACCTCAGCGGAACGATCTCCCGCGGCAGCGGAAAGGGCCAGAACAGCGGCTCGGTGAAACTCGAGTTGCAGGCGGACTGCTACGCCGGAGTGTGGGCCCACCACGCCACCACGACCCCCGACCCCAAGAGCGGTAAGCCACTGATCACCGACTTGACGAAGGACGACATCAACCGCGGGCTGGACGCGGCCGCCGCCGTCGGAGACGACCGTATCCAGCAGCGCTACCAGGGCAAGGTCACACCCGACACCTGGACCCACGGCTCCGCCAGCCAGCGCCAGCAATGGTTCTCCACCGGCTACCGCTCCGGCCGCGTCGCCAGCTGCAACACGTTCAGCTGACCACGCTGACAACCACGGCACGACGCCCGGCTGTGGGTCGCCGCTGGTGGGCAGACCGCGTATGGTGCCGCCCCACTGGTCGGCAGGGGGCGGCCGCAGGTGGTGCAGGTGCCGGTCCAGCACCTCAGCAGGTCCTGAAGAGCATCGAGGACCTGGTAGAGGATCAGGCCGACAGTGAGCTTCGGGGTTGTCGAGCCGCCGGAGGGTGAGGAAGGCCTGGGTGGCGGTGACGCGGGTGACGTGGTGGTGCCGGCCGCGCCAGGCGCGTCCTACGAAGCCGTCCAGGCCCGGGCCGTGCTTGAGCTCGCGGTAGTCGTGCTACGACGGCGGGGCGGACAGGGGCACGACCCGAGCGTGCGGCAACCGAAGTGCGCCGCCCGCTCTCGCGTTCGGTCGCCGGTTCGGTCGTCACGCTCCCCCCCTTCCGGCACTGCCGCAGCAAATGCGTACACCTCGCCCCGGCGGCCGGAGTGGCCCGCCGCAGGTTGCGATGATCAAGGTAGGGGTCTCAGCTCAAATGCGGTTCTGCTGTGCTGACCAGAGGGGAGGGGACGGTCGGGGGCCGACGCCGAACAGGCCCGGCGCCAGCATGCTTACCCGGGTCATGCCCCCAGGTCCTCCGTCACGGGCAAGCACTCGGCGAGCAGGTCGACGACGTCTCGCCAGGCGCGCTGCGCATGCCGTGGATGGTAGCCGACGCCGGGGACGGCGGGGTGGTCGACCGGTGGGTGGTGGAAGGCGTGCAGGGCTCCCCCGTAGACCGCGAGGCGCCAGTCGACGCCCGCGGCCTGCATCTCTGCGGTGAACGCGTTCCGTTGCGCGGGCGGCATGATCGGGTCTTCCGACCCGACCCCGGCCCATACCGGACAGCGAATGCGCGCCGCCTCGCCCGGTCGGCCCGTGGTCAGCGCGTTGACTGTCCCGATCGCGCGCAGGCTGACGCCGCCGCGCCCGAGTTCCAGCACGATTGCGCCCCCGGTGCCGTAACCGACGGCGGCGATCCGGTCGGAGTCGGCCCGCGGTTCGGTGCGCAACACGTCGAGCGCCGCGTGGCCGATGCCCCGCATCCGGTCGGGATCAGCGAGCAGTGGCATGCAACGGGCCAGCATCTCCTCGGGGTTGCCCAAATAGCGCCCGCCGTGAAGGTCGAATGCCAGCGCGACATATCCCAGCTCGGCGAGAGCATCGGCCCGACGGCGCTCGACATCGCTGAGCCCCATGCCCTCTGGTCCGAGCAGCACCGCGGGCCGGCGGTCGACACCGGCCGGGAGCGCGAGGTACCCGATCATCGTCAAACCGTCGGCCGGGTACTCGACCGTACGCGTCGTAATCGTCGTCATGAGACTGGACTGTAGTGACCGTCAAGCCCGATCCGGCAGCTGCTACGCCGCTGGCAGAACGCTCTCCAGCCACCGCCCGGCCGCCCTGCAAGACCGACGAGAATGGGCTCAACCGTTCGACCGAGTCGGAGAAGCCCGTTACACATCGGCCGCGCAGACAGGAGGAGCAGGGTTCCACACGCTATGTGCTCGGCGAGCTTGCGGACCGCGTCCTCGGCGGCGAAGCGTGCTCTCCTGTGCGGCCACCGTGGACGTCAAAGTCGATGAATTCCACACCGTCATGGCGGTCAACGTCCGCGCCCCACTGTTGCTGGAGGGCGCGATAGCGCCGAGGATGACCGAACGTGGTGACGGCGCGATCGTCAACGTCACGACGATCGTGGCCAACCGGGGTATCCCCGGGTGCTCTCTGTACGGTTCCAGCAAGACGGCGTTGCAGATACTCACCTCACAAACGAGTCTGACCAGCCCCCGCAGCGGTTCCAGCCTGGCCCGCACGGTGACGTCGACGCCCAGCGTCTCGCCGACCTGGCGGGCCATGACCGGTCCGGCGGCCTTCCGCACGGCGGCCAGGATGCGCTGGTAGTCCGGTGGCAACATGGTCTCCTCCACATCGCGTGCGGGCGGGATCAGCATCACCGCCCGGCAGCCCACCTGCCCGGAGGCGCGGCCGAGGCGCGTTCGTCGGCGAGCTGCTCGCTCGCCCGGTCAAGGACACGTTCGGCGACGGCGAGCTCGTCACGCTCGGCCCGCACCTCCACCAGCTGTTTGGCCAGCTGTTCTTCGAGTTCGTCCAGTTCCGCACCGCGCGCGGTGATCCGTTCCAGGAGTTCGGGATCCAGCATGCGTTGGATCGTAGAAGTCCGTCCAACCGCCACGGGACGGAATCAGCGAACCGACTGCGGTCGTTCCACGCGCTCACCGCACTGAGCGTTCCAATGCAGCCCGATGATCGGAAACCCACTGATAGGCCGTCTGAACTTGCCTCACCACCCCTGCGTCACGAAGCCGGGTCATGGTCACGCCACACGCATCGGCCTGGTCGACAACTCCCCCGCCTGCTGCCGCTCCAGCCGACGACGCACCAACAACGCCCTCGGCAATTCAGGCACCCCAACCGGGCCTTACATCCTGATTCACCCCACGATCACACCGGTCTGCCCCACTCCACCGGATCAGAACTCACGAACCCAAGACAGCATCACCCACCATCAGACAGAGCTCCACGACAGCGACCCCACCCATCAGACTCTCGCCTCACGACGCTGCCAGCCCCACCCTCAACACCCCACTGCACAGCAGCAAAACACCAACCACCAGACCAGCCCCACCGACTCTCACCACCACCGAACCCAAACCGAGAGGCCGCAGAACTGGCGTTCCGGTCGCGGGCGCCGAGCGGCCGGTCCGCGGCCGACCGGCTGTGCCGCCCAGGTCAGGTCGCACTGCCGGTCGGCGGAACTCCCGAGCCGGGCGCGGCGGTAGCGCTCCTGGACTCTCAGGGCGCCGGGAAGGACAGGCGCAAGCCGTAGCGCCGTTCGGCGGTGCGGAGGGTGGGGACGAGGGCTCTGCGCAGGTCGCGGGCCTCGTCTGAGTGGGTGGTGAGGAATGCGTTCCGCAGGCGCAGTCGGGCAGGTTCACGGATGGCTTCCACGGGGCGCATGCAGGTGGCGTAAGTACGGCCCACAGACCGTTCGACGGCGGGGAGTTCGGCCGGTCCTGCGGAGCTCTCGCGCTCCTCGGCGCGGCCCATGAAGGCCATCTCGTCCCGGGCCGGTATGCCCCGGCCCGCGAAGCAGTCGGGCAGACCGGCCAGCGCCCGGATGACGGCGGGGTCGCGGCGCAGCGCGGCGACTTCGGTGAACCATTGCCGCTGGAGCGGGGCGTAAGTGTCGCGCAGTGCGGCGACCGCGGCCGTGCCCTCGTCGGCGCAGTCTCGGACGGGGCCGGAGCGAGCCGTCCGGACGGCGGTGCTCCGCGGCGCGGGGTGGAGCCGGGGGCTCGCCGTGGGCCGCGGGACCTCGGCACTCTGGCTGAGGCCGTGCCGGGCGATGAACGCGAGGTCGGGCACGTCGAAGAAGCGGATGTAGGCGAGCGGGACTGCCGCTGGGGGGTCGGTGTCCCGGTCTCGGGCGCATGCGGTCGCGGTGACTCGGCCGACCTGCTGGACGAACACGTCCAGACCCTGGGCCCAACGGGTCTCGGCCCCGAGGGCCGGGAGGACCATGGTCAGCGGGTCATCTGGCAGCGTGTGCGTGAGACGGGCCGGGGACACCGGCGTGGTGAGGGCGCTGCCGGGTCGGCCGGCGCCGGCCGAGCAGGCGGCCAGGAGCAGGGCGGCGGCCGTGGCGGCGGCGCGTACCGCGAACCGGCACCGGGCGGCGTGGCGCGTCATTCGTCGGTTCCCCTTCACTTCGTGGTGTGACCGGGGGTGCCGCCGAAGGCGGCGGCACCCCCGGCCCGCGCACGGTCAGTGGACGATCTTGACGGTGTCGCCGGAGTCGTACTTGCTGGCGACGGTGAACTTGGTGCCGTCGCTGACGTCGGTGCACAGCACGTACCGGTCGACGGCGTACGAGCCGTCGAGGACCCCGATGTACCCGGCGTCGCAGGTCTTCCACGAGCCCGTGGACGAGTGGTAGAGGCGGCCGGCGTAGGCGTCGTAGCCGTCGCCCGCCGCGTCGTGGGCGTAGACGAGGTTGAGGTCGTTGCAGGAGCTGGTGGATGACTTGTTGGCCGTGGTGCCCACGCCCTCGTTGCCCCCGGTCTTCAGGGTGACGGTCGAGCATGCGTCCGGCGCGGCTGAGGCCGCCGGAGCGAGCGCCAGGCATGTGGCGGCGGACACCAGCGCAAGCGCGCCGGCCGCGAGAGCCTTCTGCATGGGATTCCCTCTTCTGCGGGTGCGGGCGAGGCGGCTGCCCCACCCGTCCTTGCTTCGCGGGAAACCCTCGCAGAGGGTGCCCGGCCGGACCACAACCTTCGACCAGCCTCGAAAGTCCCTGGCCGAAGGGCGGAAGCGGGTGCTCCGGTGGTGTCCCCGGTACCGCTGTGACCCATGGGAGGCACGAGTGCGATCGCGGGCTGGGGCGTGGGGTGCCCAAGACTCGGTCGGTGCCCCGTCAGGGTCCGGTGTCGGGGGTGGGGCGGGCCTGCGGGCCGACGGCTCGTGCGGGCCGGACAGGCGGGGTCCGGCGGAGCATGGCCGCGCCGAGCGGGGTAAGGGTGTGCAGCACCGTGTTCTCGCGCCGGCGGCTCTGGACCAGGCCGGCGTCCCGCAGCACTGTGACGTGGTGGGTCACGGTGGCCGGCGAGACGCCCACGAAGCCCGCCAGTTCGGAGGTCGTGGCGCCGGGTGCCAGCGCCTGCAGGGTGGTGGCGCGGGTACGGCCGAGCAGGGCGGCGAGGGAGGCATCGGCGGGGCGCGCCGACGCCGACGGCCGTATGCCGTGTACGGGATAGATGAGTACGGGTTCCAGTGCTTCGTCGGCCAGCGACACCGGCGTGTGCCAGCAGAAGTAGGACGGGACCAGACGCAGCCCCCGTCCCCCCAGGTACAGGTCCCGGTCCTCGACGTAGTCGACGTGCAGGACCGGGGGGTACCAGCGAATGCCCGGTGACAGCCCGGACAGCAGGCCGCCGACCCCGGCGTCGAGTGTCTCTCGGGCGCACAGGGCGCGTTCTCCGGTGATAGTGGCCAGGATGCGGTCCTCGTACGGCGCGATGATGGCCTCGTGGTAGGCGCGCAGCACGTTGACCAGTTCCTCGCGGGCCGCGCGCTCGGACAGCCGCGGGGCCCAGCCGGGGGCGCCGCTCAGCCGGTCGAGTAGGCGCATCTCGTGGGTGACCCGCTCGGCGGGAGTGTCGAGAATCGCCTCGAAACCGTCCTCCAACCCGCCCGCGGCTTCGGGCGGGGTCAGGAAGTCGGGCATGTAGCGGGCTCGGGGCAGCACGGGGATCAGCAGTCGTCGTACGGCCCGTCCGAGCGGGCCGCCGGCGAGGGTGGCCCGGGTCTCGCTGTACCAGTCGGCGTAGGCCCATCGCCCCCGGGTGGTCTGGAGCCGGTGCAAGCTGCAGGCGATCTCCCACAGCGGGTCGGGGGTGCGTGCCACCCGGACGCGGGCGAGGTCCTCGGGACCGAAGTGGATGCGCAGCACAGAACCCACCCGCCGAATCGACTGTCGTCCTGCTCAACAGCAGCCTGGGTCACCGCTCGCATGCGAGACAACCTCCGTTCCGGCCGCTCTGGAACGTCGCCCGGAAGGGGCGACCGTGCCGGGCAGTTCGGAGCGTGCCCGGGGACACATGGGTCGAGGTGGCGGACGGACCGGCTGGGGGCACCAAGTTCCAGGTCCGGCGTCGGGGCCGGAGGTGCGGGCCGACGGTACGCGTCCCGCGCCTCGCGCCAGCGAGTTTGGGCACTGGGAGCGAACAAGAAGACGCATCACGGGCGGTGCGCACTCCCATGCGGATCGCCGTGCGCGTGCGCATCGGTGCGGTGCGCCGGCATCGCACCAGGTGCAGTGGCTTGAGCCTCCGCCAACTTGAAGGACCGGGTCAAAGGGCTGGTGTGATCGGTTCTCGTGGTGATCGTGCTGGTTGTGGGCGGCTGTCTGCGGAGTAGATCGCCTGTCTGGTGTCTTCAGTCCTCCAGGCTGACGCGGGGTGTCAGCGGCCCAGACCGGACAGGCCGTCACCCAAAACTTTCGCGCCCAGAAGGAGCAGCACGATCACTGTGATCACGGCGCTGTTGGTGACCATGAACTGTCTGACGTTGTCCAGGAACGTTGCGGCGTGCTGGTTTCCGGCGAGGTGGATGCCGACGGCTCCCAGAATGGTGCAGGAAACCGTGACGACGAAGACGGCAACTGCCACGGCACGGCCGACGTCGTGGGCGCCAGCTTCGACGATCGAGGTGGCGGCCGATGCTGTCAGGACGAGGTCCTTGGGGTTGGCGCCGGCCAGCAGCGCCCCCAGGAGCAGTGCCCGTCCAGCGGTGGCACCATCCAGCGAGGCCATCCACCGTGGTGGCTTGGCCTGCTCACACGCGCGCGGGCGTTTCCACCACTTGCGGACCGCCAGCGTTGCGGGAGACGTGCGCCGTGTAGGGCACCGCGAGCGCCCGTACGGCGGCTGCTTCTCCCTCCCCGGACAGGACCAGCTTGACGTGGTGCTCGAAGTAGCTGCCGTGGGGAAGGGCGTTTGCCACGGCGAAGCCGTCGTCGCGCAGCCGTGCCAACCACCGGCGGGTCGTCACCAGTCCCCAATGGAGCAGGATTCGTGTGACTTGCGACCGTGCTGTCTCGCCCAGCCGCGTATCCGGTCCTCGCCCCCTGCGCTGACCCCGGCTGGACCGTGAGGTGGATCTCGAACTCTCCCGCGCAGTTCCACACCGGGCCGTCGCCGTCTCGCTCTTTGCTTACGGGCAGACCGTACCGATAACCACTGACACCGGTACCCGCCGCGGCCTTTGTCCACAGCCCGTCACCCGCGATGTCAGCGCCGCTTGGTAGAACTCTTCACGATCATCACAACGTGTCCGGGTCCCGGGAGGCCAGCACCATGTCCTACGTCTCGCATCTGCAGGAACTGCACGGCCTGCCGGCCTTTGACTTCCCGGTACTCGGGGTGGAACGGGAGCTGCCGGAGGCCGGCGCCGTGGCCTGGCGGCTGGTGCTCGACTACTACGGCGACTCCGGTGAGGTGGAGTTCGAGAAGCTGTGGGACCGGTTCCTCGGCTCCGTAGAACCCGCCGGTGTCCGCGCGCTGGTCATCGGCCAGTGGGGAGAGGGGTACGGCGACGACTCCGAAGACGTCGTGCGGTGCCTCGTGGACGCCCGTGAGCGGTTCCCCGCGCTGCGGGCCGTGTTCATCGGCGACCTGGAGATGGAGGAGGCGGAGATCTCCTGGATCGAGCAATCCGACGTCACGCCGGTCCTCACGGCCTATCCGCGGCTGGAGGAGTTCGGGATCCGCGGCGGCAGCGGACTGCTGTTCCCGGCGGTCCGGCACGAGCACCTGCGCACCCTCCGCTTCGAGGCCGGCGGTCTGCCCGGCGAGGTCGTACGCGGTGTCGCCGCCAGTGAACTCCCCGCGCTGGAACAACTGGAGATGTGGCTCGGCGTCGAGGAGTACGGCGGGGACGCGACGGTCGCCGACCTCGCCCCGATCCTCGACGGGGGACGCTTCCCGGCACTGCGTCATCTCGGCCTGCGCAACAGCGAGATCCAGGACGAGATCGCCGCGGCGGTCGCCGGCGCCCCGCTCGTCTCCCGGTTGACGTCGCTCGACCTGTCCCTCGGAACGCTCTCCGACGAGGGCGTGACAGCACTGCTCGGCGGCCGGCCGCTCACCCATCTGGAGCGGCTCGACCTCCACCACAACTACGTCACCGAGCCGGTGGCCCAGCGGATACGTGCGGCGCTGGAGCCGTCGGGCGTCGAGATCGACCTGTCCGAACACAACGACGAAGACATCGACGACCGCTACACCGCCGTCGCGGAATGAGGCCGAGGTGACCTTCAGATCCGCGCCCGGTACCCGCCTCGGGTTCGCTGTCGTCGGCAACCCGGAGAACCGCCGCACGGCGCTGTTCGCCGACGCCGTCCGCGCGGCGGGCCACCCGGCACCCCGCGTGCTCGCGTGGCGGGACGTGCTGCACGGCCGGTACGCCTTCGCGCCGGGCGAGTTCGTACGAATCGACTCCCCCGGTGAGAACACCGACGTCGACCGGCTGCTGCGGGGCACCGACGATCCCACCCGGGTCGAGGGGACGGCCCTGTGGCACCGCCGTTTCACCGCCGCGGTCCGGGCGGTGACAGGGGCGGCGCACCGTGCGGGCGCGGTGACGTCCGCGGACGCGGAGGATGTCGCGGTCATGTTCGACAAACGGCGATGCCATGCCCGGCTCGCCGCCGCGGGCGTCCCGGTGCCCCCGGCCCTGGCGGGACCGGTCGGCGGCTGGGACGACCTCAAGGAGCAGCTGACGGCCGCCCGCATCTCGCGGGCGTTCGTGAAGCCGGCCCATGGCTCGTCGGCCTCCGGTGTCCTGGCCCTGACGATGGCGGGCCCTGGCCGGGTCAAGGCGACGACGTCCGTGGAGACCACCCCCGACGGCCCGTTGCACAACTCCCTGCGGGTGCGCCGCTACACGACGGAGAGCGAGGTGGCCGCGCTCGTCGACGCCCTGGTCACGGACGGGATCCACGTCGAGCGGTGGCTGCCCAAGGCCTCGCAGGGCGGCCGGGCCGCCGATCTGCGGGTGGTCGTGGTGGCGGGACGCGCCACGCATGCCGTCGTACGGACCAGCCGGCACCCCATGACGAATCTGCACCTCGGCGGCGCCCGCGGCGACCTGGACGCGGCACGCGCGGCGATCCGCGCCGCGGGCGGCAGCTTCGCCGATGTGCTGGAGGTGGCCGAGCGGGCGGCCGCGTGCTTCCCGGGCACGCTGTGCGTCGGCGTGGACGTCCTGCCGTCGACCGGGTGGCGCCGCTTCGCCGTCGGTGAGGTGAACGCCTTCGGGGACCTGCTGCCCCGTCTGACCGGCCTGCCCGGCAGCGGCGCCGAGGACCTGGACACCTACGCCGCGCAGGTCGCGGCGGCACCGGCCGCCGTACGGCGAGCCGAACACGAGGAGCAGCACAATGACACCACCGTTTGACATGAACGAGGTCGTGGGCAGCCACGACCTCCTGCTGGTCACGCTCGACACACTCCGCTACGACGTGGCGCAGGAGCTGGCGGCTGCCGGACGCATCCCGCATCTGGCCCGGCATCTGCCCGGCGGCGCCTGGGAGCGCCGGCACGCCCCCGGCAGTTTCACCTACGCCTCCCACCAGGCGCTGTTCGCGGGCTTCCTGCCGACACCCGCCGCGCCGGGTCCGCATCCGCGTCTCTTCGCCGCCCGCTTCGCGGGCAGTGAGACCACCGCGAACGGCACCTTCGTCTACGACACACCCGACCTGGTCTCGGGTCTGGCCACCGTGGGCTACCGCACCGTCTGCATAGGCGGCGTGGGCTTCTTCAACAAGCAGGGACCGCTGGGCTCGGTGCTGCCCGCAATGTTCCAGGAGAGCCACTGGGAGCCCGAGTTCGGCGTGACCTCCCCCACGTCCTTCGAGGCCCAGGTGGCCCGCGCCGAGAAGGTCGTCGCCGGACTCCCCCACGAGCAGCGACTGTTCCTCTTCGTGAACGTGTCGGCCCTGCACCAGCCCAACTGGTTCCACCTCACCGGGGCCACCGGCGAGGCGGGTGACACGCGGGCCACCCATGCCGCGGCGCTGGAGTACGTCGACCGGCACATGGGACGGCTGCTGGCGGCGGCCTCCAGCCGCCGTCCGTGCTTCGCCGTCGTCTGCTCCGACCACGGAACCGCGTACGGCGAGGACGGCTACACCGGCCACCGTATCGGCCATGAGGTCGTCTGGACCGTTCCCTACGCCCACTTCTTCGTCGACGAGGCACGATGACCATCACCGAAGCGGCGGCCATGTCCGCCGTCCGTCCGTACCAGCAGTACGTGTACGCGTATCCGCACAAGACCGCGTACCGCCCGCTGCGCCGGGAGCACGCTTCGCTGCGCGAACTGTGGGCCGACGAACCGAAGAGCGCGCTCTCGCTGTACTTCCACATCCCCTTCTGCGAAGTCCGCTGCGGCTTCTGCAATCTCTTCACCCGGATCGGGGCGCCGGACGGCCTGGCCGGCGCCTACCTGGACGCGCTGGGGCGTCAGGCGGTCGCGGTGCGCGAGGCGCTGGGCGAGGGGGCGCGGTTCGCCAGTGCGGCCTTCGGGGGCGGCACTCCGACCTTCCTGGAGGCGGCGGAGCTCGAGCGGCTGTGCGATCTCGCCGAGCGTGGCCTGGGCGCCGATCTGGACGCGATACCGCTGTCGGTGGAGGCCTCGCCGGCCACGGCGACCGCCGACCGGCTGGCGGTGCTGGCCGCCCGCGGCACCACCCGGCTGAGCCTGGGCGTGCAGAGCTTCGTCGACGCCGAGGCTCGGACGGCCGTACGCCCCCAGCGCCGGTCGGACGTGGAGGCGGCCCTCGGCCGGATCCGGGACGCCGGCATCCCCGTCCTCAACATCGATCTGATCTACGGCATCGAGGGCCAGACCGAGGAGTCCTGGGCCCACTCCCTCGACGCCGCCCTCGCCTGGCAGCCCGAGGAGCTGTACCTCTATCCGCTCTACGTGCGCCCGCTCACCGGTCTGGGCCGCCATCGCGACCGGGTGGCCGGCGAGGCCGAGTGGGACGCACAGCGGCTGCGGCTGTATCGCCACGGCCGCGACCACCTGCTCGCGCGCGGCTACGAGCAGGTGTCGATGCGCATGTTCCGCCGTGCGGGCGCCCCCGCCACCGGCGGGGAGGACCACGCGTGCCAGACCGACGGCATGGTCGGCCTCGGCTGCGGCGCCCGCTCGTACACCTCCAGGCTGCATTACTCCTTCGACTACGCCGTGGACATGCACCGCATCCGCGGGATCATCGACGACTACACCGCCCGCCCGGCCGACGGCTTCCACCACGCCGACTACGGCTGGGAGATGACCGGGGACGAGGCCCGGCGCCGTCATCTGCTGCAGTCACTGCTTCAGGCCGAGGGCATGCCCGTCGCGGACTACCGGACCCGCTTCGCCACCGGGCCCGGTGACGATTTCACCGCCGAACTGGACCGCTTCCGCGACCGGGGCTGGCTGGACGACTCCGCCGGCCCCGAGCTGCTGCGGCTCTCCCCCGAGGGTCTGGCCCACTCCGACGCGCTGGGCCCCGAGTTGTTCTCCGCAGCGGTACGCGAGCGCATGGCCGCGTACGAACCGAAGTGACGGATACCGACATGGACCTGACGATCCTTTACCGCGGCCCGCTGGCGTCGTGCGACTACGACTGCCCGTACTGCCCCTTCGCCAAGCGCCGGGACAGCCACGCGCAACTGTCCACCGACCGCGCCGCCCTGGAGCGCTTCTCCGCCTGGGCATCCGCACAGCGGGACGACCGGCTCTCCGTGCTGTTCACTCCGTGGGGCGAGGGCCTGGTGCGCTCCTGGTATCGGCGTACGCTCGCTGAACTGAGCCGGCTGCCGCACATCCGCCGGATCGCGATACAGACCAATCTGAGCTGCCGTACCCACTGGCTGGACACCGCCGACCTGGACACCCTCGCCCTGTGGTGCACCTTCCACCCCGGGCAGACGCCGTACGACCGCTTCCTGACCAAGTGCCACGACCTGGCCGCCCGCGGAGTCCGCCACAGTGTCGGCGTCGTCGGCCTGCCCGGACACCTGGAACACGCCCGCCGTCTGCGCGCGGACCTCCCCTCGCATGTCTACCTGTGGGTCAACGCCGCCGAGGGCCACACCTACACCGACGCCGAAGCCGACGAGTGGACCGCCCTCGACCCGCTCTTCCCGTACAGCCGCCACCCGCACCGCAGCGCGGGCCTGCCCTGCCGTACCGGAGAGTCCGTCATCTCGGTGGACGGCGAGGGCACGGTGCGCCGCTGCCACTTCGTACGGTCGGAGCTGGGCAACCTCTACGACGGCTCCTACCGCCGGGCGCTGCGGCCCCGCGCCTGCCCACTGGCGGTCTGCGACTGCCACATCGGCTACGTCCACCTGGAGACGCTGCCGCTGTACGACGTGTTCGCGGGCGGGGTGCTGGAACGGATCCCGGCCTGAGTGGCGGGTCGCCTTTGGTAGGCCGGAGCTGACGGCCACAGCTCGAGTGGGACGGCCACCGATTGCCACAGCGGTACCGCCGAGGGAGCTCCGCCAGTGGCGTCGTACAGGTAGGGCTCACCGCGGTGCTCAGCGATGAGCAGTTCGATCGTCGGACTGCCCACCTCGGAGTCAGTCAGGAGGTGGATGCGGCGCAGGGTAGCAGAGAGCAGGGGAACGATCGGTGACAGATAGTTGATGCGCTTGTCATGGGCCGGCGCACTGCCCGGCTGGCCGACGGAGTGTTCTGCCCAGTTCATGGCCGCAGGCCAGTCGGACTCTGACGTGACGACAAGCACTACGCGGGCGCCGGCGAGGGTCAAAGCGATGCCGTGCTCCTCGGCAGACCAACGCAATCCCGCTCCCGCAGGACGGTGCGCAGGGCTGTTGCTGCCCAACGGGGAGTTGCCACGGCGCCACGCGGATCAGGATCTGGTGAGGCCGTGGAGTCACCATGATGATCCCGAACGGACCACCGGTCAGCACCGGTCGGTGCAGACCGTACTCGGAGAGCAGGGCATCGAGCAGGAGTGCCTCGCCCATGGCTTGGCTCTCGACCGCAGTGAGCTTCCGCCAACCATCCGTCGTGGTGTGGCCGGCCTGCCGCCGCCGGAAGGGATGAGCCGGGTGAAGGCTTCGAAGATCGCCTACAAGCCGGTCAGTCTCGCACTCGGGGAATAGGCGAATGATCCACGGCAGTCACCGCGCCAAGGGCGCGCCAGCCCTGGGTGCGCTGCCCGGCCGGGAGGGACCGTTCGGCCACTGGCACGAGCCGCGTGAGACGGACGACACCGATGCAGAGGACGGCCTCGGCGAGCCGGCGGCGTCCGTGGTGCCGCCGCCCAGTAGGTATGGGTGAGACGTGGCAGGGCATCCAGGGTGAGGGGCCGGGAGTGCCCGCCCGTCGATGACATGGGCCTTGAAGGGGTGAAAAAGGTGAAAGGCTTCCGCAGCTTCATCCTGCGCGGCAATGTGGTCGACCTGGCGGTCGGCATCGTCATCGGAGCGGCGTTCACCGCCGTCGTCAACGGCTTCGTCAGCGCCTTTTTGACCCCGCTCGTGGGGCTGGCCACCGGTGCCACCGGCGACATGACCCGCAAGACCTTCACAGTAGGCGCCACCAAGTTCCCTTACGGAGCCTTCATCAACGCGGCGATCAGCTTCCTTCTCCTCGCCAGCGCCCTGTACTTCCTCGTCGTACTCCCGATCAACAAGCTGCACGAGCGCCTCGCTCCCCACCACGACGTCCAAGCCCCCAAGCGGGACTGCCCCGAGTGCCTCAGCCCCGTCCCGGCCCAGGCCCGACGCTGCGCCTCCTGCACCGTCCCCCTGCCCGCGGTACCCGCCCAGGCCGGGGAGACAACCCAGCGGGCCGGGTGACCGGCCCCCTGATCGATCGGTGACAGCTGGACAACCTCGGTGCTCAACGCTTGGCCCGGTTGCCCCCGCAGCCGACTGGCAGCGACCGCTTTCCTCTCGTCTGACCAGCGACGCGTGCCCTCGATCCATGCCCCGGGTAGGTGACCGCGCTGCTGCTTTCCGCTTGCGGGAAGCCGCAGCCTTCGGTCAGGCTCAGGCGGGGCACCACCGACCGCGAGAGCGTCATGCAGGCCCTGAAGGAGTCGGCCGTCCACGAGCGGTTCGCCGACGTCCTGGCGGCCGCGTCCGAGAACGTCATGGACGAGACCGAGGACCCCTACGACTTCGACGCGCGCCTGGACGCCGACAACGTCTCGGGCGCGGCCTCCGCTGTCCGCAACCTCTTCCGCCGGCTGTAGACCACCCCACCCGCCACCATCGCTGACCGATCCACCCGAGGAAGGAGACCGCGGTGCGCTCGTGCGTGCTTGCGCCCGGTATGTCGTACGACAGCAGGGAGGCGACCCGGCGGCCTGGTACCGGGAGCGGTGCACGCCACCGGACGACCCCGAGTTGCCGCCCGGCGCGGTCATCGGGCTGGCCGAGCGCGGGAACCGCGCGGACGCCGGGCTGCTGCGGCCGCTGCTCGTGCACCCGGCGGCCGGGGTACGGGCGCGAGCGGTGGCAGGGCTGCGGGCACTGGACTGCGCGGATGCCAAGCAGTTGTGGCCACTGATCGACGACCCTGCCGCCGGTGTCGTCCGTGAGACCGTCGCCGCCCTGCTGCCCTTGGCCAAGGAACTGCCCGCCGACTGGTTATTGGAGCGCATCAACTCCGAGCGCCCGCGGCACGTCGCGTCGGCGCGTTCCGGCTGCTCGACACGCGCGGCGGCATCGTGACGCTACGGGCGGCAGTCGGTCTGCTCGAGGACCCGGATAAGAAGACTCCAGCCGTTCGTCCTCGGCGTTCACCACGAGGTCGTCACCGTTCAGCGCGAACTGCCGGGCCAGCTGGTGGCCGATTCCACTGGACGCCGGTGACCACGGCGAGGGGGCGTGTGCCATTCATGCCCGTCGAGTAACCCTCTCGACTGGAGGCAAGCATCGCTCCGACCGGAGATCCCGGAAGGGAGCGCGTTACGGTCCAGACCGTCTGGGAGCAGAGGATCGGCGCCCTGCCCATCTGCTGGGCGCGGGCAAGGACCCCGCCACTTGTCCGCCCGGGGAACTGGCTGAGGGCGAAGCCGTCACCATCGGCGCCGACGACGTAACAGGAGATTCTGCGCACGATGACCGAGCACAAGGTACACCGCCTGCTGGTCATCGACGGACACGACCTGATCGGGATGGTCGCCCAGGCAGACGTCGCCCGCTCCCTCCTCGACCCCGAGGTCGGCGACCTGGGGCAGGCGCTGTCCACCGGCTGAGCCACCGGGTGTCCCGGGCACCTTGCAACGCCCGTTCGACGTCGCCGGGACACGTCGCCGCGCCGCTGCCCAGACCGGCGGGTCCGGGCAGCGGTGTGACGGCTGTGGGTCAGGGCGTCAGTTGCCAGCGGGCGATGTACCCGACGTCGATGGACGCCCGGTCCTGCACACGCAGCTTCCAGGTGCCGTTGAGCGGTTGTGTTGAGGCGTCGACCGTGAAGGTCTGGTCGACGTTGTCGGCGGAGCCACCGCTGCGGTCGAGCAGGGAGTAGACGGTGCCATTGGGGCCGACCAGGTCCACGGTCAGGTCACCGCGGTACGTGTGGACGATGTTCACATAGACGGAGGTGGTCGCGGAGGCGTTGCCGTCGCGGCCGGTGATGGTCACCGGTGACTCCACGGCGGGGCCGTTGTCAGGGATGTCCACGCGGGTGGAGTTGGCGTAGACGTAGGCGATCCGCCAGCTGAAGGTCTTGGAGACGGACGCTCCCGTGCTGTCGGTGACCTTGACGGTGACGTCACCGGTGCCGAGGGTCGTCGGCGTGCCGGTGATGAGACCGCTCGGGCTGAGGCTCAGGCCGTCAGGCAGCCCGGTGGCCTCGTAGGTCAGGGTCGCTCCGGTGTTGGTGGTGTAGGCGTCCAGCTGGAGGCTGACCGCCTGGCCGATGCCGCTGGTCTGGTCGGCGATCGGGGCGAGGTTGACACCGAGGGCGATGCGGTTGCCGACGTTGATCGCGGCCCAGGCGTCGGCGACGGCGAGGTAGGTCGGGCTGTAGGCGCCGAAGAGATCGGTTGCGGCGGACAGGGTGGCGGCGCGGGCGCCGGCGTAGTCGGTGGTCGAGGTCATGTACGTCGTCAGGGCGCGGTACCAGACGGCGGCGGCGTTCTGGATGCCGATGCCGGTGACGGGCCGGCCGTCGTACGTCGGGCTGTCGTAGGAGACGCCGTTGACGGTCTTGGCGCCGCTGCCCTCGGAGAGCAGGTAGAAGAAGTGGTTGGCGGGGCCCGAGGAGTAGTGCACGTCGATGCTGCCGAGGGAGGAGCTCCAACTGTCGCGGGAGGCACCGTCCTTGGAGGGCTTGTCCATGTACCGCAGCGGGGTGCCGTCGCCGTTGATGTCGATCTTCTCGCCGACCAGGTAGTCGCCGGGGTCGGCCGGGAGGTTCTCGTAGAACTCGACGGCGGCGGCGAATATGTCGGAGGTCGCCTCGTTGAGGCCACCGGACTCGCCCGAGTAGTTCAGGCCCGCGGTGGCCGCGGTGACACCGTGGCTCATCTCGTGGGCCGCGACGTCCAGTGCGGTCAACGGGTGGTTGTTGCCCGCTCCGTCGCCGTAGGTCATGCAGAAGCAGGAGTCCTGCCAGAAGGCGTTGACGTAGTTGCTTCCGTAGTGGGCGCGGCTATAGGCGGCCACACCGTCATTGCGGATGCCGTTGCGGCCGAACGTGTTCTTGTAGTAGTCCCAGGTGGCCGCGGCGCCGAAGGCCACGTCGACGCCGGCGGTCTGACGGTTCGACGGCAGGCCGTCGCCCCAGACATCGTTGTCGTCCGTGAAGAGGGTACCGGTGCCCGAGGTGCCCTGGTTGAGGTCGTACGTCTTGTGCCCCGCGCGGTCCGGGTCGGTGAGCTGGTACGTCGATCCCGACTGGGTCGTGCCCAGCGGGACCGCGCCGACGTACTGGCCGGTTCCGGTACCGGTGTCCACCTTCTCCGCGGACAGGAGCTGTTTGCCGGTGGTGGCGTCGGTGACGACCTGCAACTCGCTCGGGGTGCCGTCCCGTTGCACGCCCCCCACGACGCTCTCCCAGGCCAGGACGGGCTTTCCGGAGCCTGCCCAGAGCACCAGGCGGGGCTTCCGCTCCACCTCGGAGCCCTTGACCCGGGCGCGTTTCGAGGCCGCCTCGGCCTTGTCCGCGGCGGCGGCTGAACGGATCTTCGGACTGAGCGAGGGCACGGCCAGAGCCGCCCGGCTCGCCTTGGTGACGGTGGTGCGGCCACTCTTGTCGTGGACGACGAGGTCGCCGCCGAGGACGGGGAGGCCGGCGTAGGTGCGCTCGTAACGGGTGTGCGTGGTGCCGTCGGCGTCCGTGATGACGTCCTTGACGACGAGTTTCTCCTTGGCGCCGAGGCCGATGTGCCGTGCCGTGTCGGCTGCCGCGGACTGGGCATTCTTGAGCAGAGCGGTGCGGCGGGCGGATGTCAGTGACGCAGGCAGAGCACCGGCGCGCGGCTTGGCGGTGATCTTCACGGGGCCCGGGTCGGCGGGTGCGGCAGTCGCGAGGCCGGGGAGGCTCAGGGCGAGTAGAGACCCCAGTGAGGTGAGGGCTAGGGCGGCGGAGCGTCTGCGCCGGGCAAGGGTGCGATCTCGCAGGGACAAGGGTTCTCCTTCGATATGACGGCCCGTGATGGGACCTCGGGCGGCACGGAGCGGCGGATTGCGCCGGTCTGGAGGCTGCACGGCGTGCGGGTGGAAGGAGGTTTGGGGGGTGCTGCGGGTGCACCGCGTGGTGTTTTCGTCAAGGAACGGTGAACTTCCTGTGCAAGGGTGACATCACACAGGCTGCACTGTCATGCGCCGGTCAAATGAACGGCTGGAAATGGTCATGGAGATCAGGCAAATCGGAACGGACGGCGCCGGTTTTCGGCCGCACCCGCCGCGTGCGGCTCGGAAGAAGAGGGGTGACCGGCGGTCAGGCCGGACGGTGCGGGCGGGACAGTCGTCATCGTCGGGGTTGTCTACGGGAAGGTGGACGCCTTGGTGATGGCGCCTACAGCCGCCGCTGAGTGAGCGTGGCCCTGAGCCGACCGCAACTCAAGCGTCCCTGCCCTGCCATGTGGTCACGCAGACCTCGTTGTCCTCCGCGTCGGCGAGGACCCAGAACGCCGGAGCACGGCGTGCGGACACCAGTCGCCCCCCGGCCGCCAGTGCGGCCTCGACCCGCAGGAGCGCTTCGTCATGGGGGACGCTCACGTCCAGGTGGATGCGGTTGCGCTGCGGGCGCGCTCGGTCCATCTGCTGGAACCACAGGGCGGGCCCCAGTCGGAACGGGTCGACCAGCGGATCTGTCGGCCCTTCGCCTCCCACTTCGTCGGCGTAGCCCAGAACTGCCTTCCAGAAGGGCCGGATCCGGGTGATGTCCAACGCGTCGATCGCGATCTCCACAAGCTGGACGGACCGCTGTGCTCCCGTCCCGATCCCCGGCTCTGCCCGCAGCCCGGCCTCGCGGACGGTCGCGGAGATATCCCGCGCGAGTTCGACGTCCCGGACGGTGACCGTCGCGCGGGTCAGCGATTGCAGAGTGAGCACGACCAGATCGGGGCTGGCGTCGACGCGAAGATGCTGATCGGCGTCGTCGCCGCAGACCGCCACGACGCGCGACGTCAGCCTGATTCCCTGGGCCAGCGATCGGACCGGGACAGACGTCTGCAGCGTGCCCAGCAAGTAGCGCCAGCCGTGGTCTAGCACTGCTTCAGACGCCTCCTCGCGGCTCAGTGCTTGCTCCATCCCGTCCTCATCTCAGGTCGCTTCGGACATGGAAGCGGCATGCAGCGATTGCCGCACGGCTCGCGGAAGCCCGAAGAATACAGCTCAGTCCGGATACTCCGGTCCTGCCGCGGTACGGACACCGAGCCTCCTCCCCCGGCCCCAGTCGAGTTCACGACGGTATCCGCCGAGCAGGCCGGACTCCTCGAGCTCGGTGACGTCATGGAAGCGCGAGTCGGCCGTGACCGCGGTGACCAGAGGGGCGACGAACAGAGTTGTCGTCGCCCGCGCGCAGTGCGTTGCCGCGGCCGCAGGACGGGCAGCGTCTGCGCTCGGCGCGGCTGCGTTTCGCGGCGCGCTGGGGTCCGCTGTCGCGGCGGGTCTGACCCATGACACCTGCTCAGCGCGGATCTGGTGCCGCGTCTACGTGTGCGGCTGGTCCATGGGGTGGGTTCTCCGTTCGGGGCGTGGCCAGGCAGCCCGGGAGAGCGGGTTGTGTAGTCACCGCTCCCCCGGGCCGGTCCCCCCACCGTGGCGTGGCGGCGAGCAAGGCACGCAACCCCGCTCGCCGGACGCGGCGTGAGGGCCAACCGTGACGGGCGGACGGCATGACGCAGCCGGCCCCGCCTCCTCTGGTCGCAGAAGGCGGGGCCGTGGCATGAGGGTGGCCTGTCGGCAGCCGGTGTTCCGGGTCTGGCCCTCCGCTCCCGCCGGACAGGGGGTGGATGACAGATGCGCGCCGACCAGGCGGTCGACCGCAGGCACCAGGTCGGTTGTCGGCATCGTTCCGTCGAGTACGAGATCGGCCCGATGCCGGGAGGGGGCGACGTGCGATCGGCGGCGCTCCGAAGTGATCACGCAGGCGTCGCCGGCGGCGGAGCAGGAGACACCGGTCCCCACCACGGACTGACCGGGCGAACGGGATGCGGCGTCCCCGGCGGGCGTCGCATCGAGCCCCATCACCGCACTGCCGCAGGTCCGGGACGGGCATTTCGTAAAACGTTCAAAGTACAACGGTTCGATTTCTGTACGCGCCAGGGACTGACACCGGGGTCCTGGTGCGCGATACCGTGCGCGCTCGGCCTGATCATCGTACTGTCCGGGGACTGTTATGCCTGATCCTTCCATGCCGCCGGACGACCGGCCGGCGTCGCCCGTGAGGCCCCGTGTGACGGCCGAGTCGCCGGCCGGGTCCTTGAGACGGCGTCTGGTGCTGTCGTCCGTGCTGCCGCCGAGCGTGGTCGCCGTGACGGGTGCGGTGGCCACCGCGCTGGTCGGCGATGGCCACCTGGACCAGGCGTACCAGGGGGCTGTGTTCGGCGGCGTTGTGCTCATCGGGACCATGGCGGCCGCGATCGCGGGCATGCGGGCTTCGGCGGAAGCACGAGCAGTCACCGAGCACTGGGAGGCGCTGTCCCGCGCAGCCGACCGAAACCGCGCCGAGCTGACCGAGTTGACCCGTGCCACAGCCGAGGGCAGAGCCGAACTGGAGTCGCTGTGCCGTCGGCTGCGGGCCGGGGAGCGCCCTGTGCGGGGCCGGCCGGAACTCCCGCCGCAGACCGGCCCGGACGAACTCTCCCGCCTCGGATTCGAGATCGCCGTGGCCCGGCACGAGGCGGAGGCAGCCCTGCTGGAGACCGCCGCCTCCGCGATCGGCGCGGAACGCCACTCCCGGCTGGAGCAGTTCGAGGTGTTCGCCAACCTGGCGCGCCGTCTGGAGTCCCTGGTGCACCGCGAGATCGGCCTGCTGGACGACCTGGAGAACGAGGCCGAGGACCCCGACCTGCTCAAGGGGCTGTTCCGCGTGGACCACCTGTCCACCCGGATCCGCCGCTACGCCGAGAACCTGGCCGTGCTCGGCGGCGCGAACACCCACCGCCAGTGGACCCGCCCCGTCAGCCTGACCGACGTACTGCGTTCCGCCGTCGCCGAGATCGACCAGTACGCCCGGGTCAAGCTGGTCCCGCCCGTCGAGGGATCGGTCAGCGGCCACGCCGTGGTCGACGTCGTCCATCTGCTGGCCGAGCTGCTGGAGAACGCGACGGTCTTCTCAGCGCCCCAGACCACCGTGCACGTACGGGTGGAGCCCGTCGCCGCGGGGGTGGCGATCGAGGTCGAGGACCGGGGCCTGGGCATGTCCCCGGCCGAGCGCGGCCAGATGAACACCGTCTTGAGCGCACCCGACAAGGTTGCGCTGGGCGAACTGCTGCAAGACGGCCGGATCGGCCTGTACGTGGTCTCCGTCCTGGCTCAGCGACACGACATCGCCGTGCAGTTGCAGAGCAACGTCTACGGCGGCACACAGGCCGTCATGGTGCTGCCCGAGGCACTGCTCGGTCCGCAGCCGGCAGCTTCCGCGCCGGCGCCCCACACCGTCCCGGCCCCCGAGGCGGAGCCGCACGACCGGACGGAGACCGAGGCGGTGGACCTCCCGGCGACGGAGACAACCGTCGTCGCGGATCCGAGCGTGTCAGATTCCGCACCCGGGCCCGCCCCGGCCCCCTCCGACGGCGAGGACGACCGCCCGCGGCTGCCTCAGCGCCGCCGTCAGGACCACGCCGCCGAAGTGCCGCAACCGGTCGGCGGCGCCGGTGCTGCCGAGGACATCGAACACGACCCCGGCCTCATGGCCGCATTCCAGACCGGACTACGCAGGGCCGAGGAAGCGGAGACGCCCTGATGGCCGCAGCCGCCCTGAAGGCCCAGGGTCCGTACAGCGAAACGTTTCCTTCTGCCGAATAGGAGTACACGATCGTGGCGAGCGAAGACCTTTCCTGGCTGTTGACGGGTCTGGTGAACCGGGTGCCGCACACCCGAAGCGCGTTGTTGCTGTCCTCGGACGGGCTGGTGAAGGCAGCGGAGGGGCTCGACAAGGACGCCGCGGACCAGTTGGCCGCGCTCGCCAGTGGGCTGTACTCGTTGGCGCGCAGCGCGGGCCGGCACTTCGACGACGGCGGTGACGTGCGACAGATCGTGACGGAGCTCAGCACCTCGCTGCTGTTCGTCTCGTCCGCCGGGCACGGCGCGGTGCTGGCGGTGCTGGCCGGACGCGATGCGGACGCGGCGGTACTGGGCTACGAGATGGGCATGATGGTGAAGAGCGTGCGTCCGCACCTGGCCACACCGCCCCGGCACCCGGTGGGGTGACCGATGACGCCGGTCCTCCCAGACGGACCGCAGCTCGACGAAGCGGCCGGGCGACTGGTCCGTCCCTACACGGTGAGCGACGGCCGGACCAGGGCCACGTCCCACTTCACACTGGTGACCACGGTGCGGGCCACCGGCGCCCAGACGCAGGGCGTTTTCGGCCTGGAGCACGCGCAGGTGCTGGCGCTGTGCGAACAGCCCGTGAGCGTTGCCGAGGTCGCGGCCCGGATGCAGGTGCCCGCCGCCGTGGTCAAGGTACTGCTGTCCGATCTGGCCGAGGGAGGCGCGGTGGTCGCAGGTGATACCCGCCCGGCGCCCACGGGCCACTCCGCACGACCTGATCGAGACCTCCTGGAAGCGATACGCGATGGCCTCCTCAAACGACTGTGACCCGCTGCCCGCCGACGTCCTGCCGGTGGGCGTCAAGGTGCTGATCGCCGGCGGGTTCGGCGTGGGAAAGACCACCTTCGTCAACGCGCTCAGCGAGATCGAGCCGCTGAGCACCGAGGAGATGCTGACCGCCGTCAGCGCGGCCACGGACCGACTGGACGGAGTGGAGAACAAGGCCACCACCACGGTGGCCTTGGACTTCGGCCGGATCACGCTCAGTCCGTCCCACGTCCTGTACCTGTTCGGCACGCCCGGGCAGGAGCGCTTCTGGTTCATGTGGGACGAACTCTCCGAGGGAGCGCTCGGGGCGGTGGTTCTCGCCGACACCCGCAGGCTGGAGCACTCCTTCGCGGCGGTGGACTTCTTCGAGCGGCGCGGCATCCCCTTCGTCGTCGCCGTGAACGAGTTCGACGGGGCTCACCGCTACCGCGGGGAGGAGGTGCGGACCGCGCTCGACCTCAGGCAGGAGGTGCCAGTGGTGCTGTGCGACGCCCGCGTCCAGAAGTCGGGCATACGCGTGCTGCTCGATCTGGTTCAGCATCTGATCACGACAAGGAGTTCCCATGGCAGCGACACAGACCAACCCACCGTCCGGGCCTGAGTCCGGGATCGCCCTGCGCCATCTGCTCCTCCCCCCGGAGGACCCACAGGTGCGCGCCCGTTCCGAGCGGCTGCGCGAGCTGGGCATCGATGCTCGTCCGGACGCCGAACTCGACGCCTTCGCACGGGAGCTGGCACAACGCACCGGCGGCTGCTACGCCGGGGTCAACTTCTTCCTCGACGCAGACCGCCAGTACTTCGCGGGGTTGTACAGCGCCGCGCAGGACACCACGGCTCATGTGGGGCCGCCGTTGCTGGAGGACCCTGTGCCCGGCCGCGTCATGCCCCGCGACATCGACATGGGCATCTGCCCGCACGTGGTCAAGCGCCGCCGGGCGCTGGTGTTGGAGGACATCCGGGACTTCCCCCGGTTCGCCGGCAACCCGGTGGTCGACGCGATCGGCGTCCACTCCTACCTGGGCGCACCGCTGATAGACAGCACCGGCGTGGTGCTGGGCACCATCTGCGTGGTCGACCAGGAACCACAGCCGTGGGGGCGCGAAGGGCTGGAAACCATCAAGGCCATGGCTGCCGAACTGGTCGAGCGACTGGAGGAGTCGGCGAACCACCGCGGCTGACCGGCACTGCCGGACGCGCACGCGGCGCCGAAGCCGGTGACCTGGAAGTTGACACGGGTGTGAGACTGCGGCGGAGAAAGTGACATCTGGGGGGAGCGCTCAGCGCAACATCCGGCGCACCACTGAGGCGGTCCTGGCAGTTTGGGCGCCCCTCCAGCGGCGGCAACCCGGCGGCCCGCCAGCGGCCCACCTGGGCTTCCCACGAAGTCGGACTGATAGTCGGTGCTTTGCGTCTCCTCACGGATCCCGGGCGCCACTGAGTGTCGTAGTACTCAACTTCGACGACATACGGGTTTGTCTCGCCGACGGGCTGCAAGGTGAGCGTCGTCGCGGGGTACACCGGCTGGATGCCATGAGCGTGGCAAGGTGACGAACCCGGCCCCCGCCTCCCGAAACGCAAGTGGCCCGCGGGATTGGGCGGAATCGCGGCGGCCCGCTTGAGGCGCCGTGCGCGGCCGGGTACGCACCCCCTGGCACAGGGTTCCCTCTTCGGCGATCACCCTGCGACCAGAGCTTTCCGCCATGCTGCTTCCGGGATGGTCACCTCTCGGTACGGCCATTGGCGGGGTGGTCGTCCAGTCTGTCAACTCAGTGTGTTCGTGGCCTGAGACAGAGCCGCCGCGGTGCGGCTCAGATGCCGGATGAGGGTGTCGGCCGCGGTGACGGAGTCACGGGCGAGCGCGGCCTGCTCCAGGCTTTCGTGTTCATCGGGGCCCGAGCGGTGGGGCGTCCGGCGGCTGGACAGGCGGCGGGCCATTTCGCCTGCTGTCCACAGCCGGTCGAAGGTCTCGAGCAGGACGGGATTGCCGCAGCCTTCCAGCAGTGCGCGGTGGAAGCCGCGGTGGGCCTCGGCCCAGGCGTCGCTGTAGTACTCGCCGTCTTCCGGTTCGAACGCCGGGGTCCGCGCCAGTCGGTGGTGAGCGGCGCGTACCCGGGTCTCCCAGTCGAGGTCGCCGCGCTCGATGGCCATGCGCAGCATGGCCGGTTCGATGGTCAGGCGGGCCTCGGTGAGCTCCTGCCAACGGCTGTCGGAGAAGGCCGGTACGGCGAAGCCGCGGTTGGGCAGCCGGTTCGCGAGTCCCTCGCCCACCAGCCGGACCAGGGCCTCGCGCACCACGGCCAGGCTGACCCCCTCTTGCTTCGCCAATTGCTGCGGCTTCAGGGCGTCCCCGGGAGCGAAGGCTCCGTGCAGGACAGCCTCACGAAGCCGGACGTAAACCCGTTCGGAAAGTATTTGCTTGCCCGCCGGGGCGGGGTCATCGGCTGCCTGCTTCACGATCCGTAGTCTAACCAGAGCAATGATAATCGATTATTTCTGCTATGATCGACTATCACACCATCCCATACCCGCGAAGGAAGGAAGTACGTGATGAGCGGCAACGACCCGTTCGCCCGCCTGCCCGAGGCAGCGAGCTTCACCGTCACCAGCACGACCGTGGCCGGGAAGGCGCCGTTACCTCCCGAGCACATGTCCGCCTACGTGCCTGGCGGCATGGACATATCCCCGCAGCTGTCCTGGAGCGGAGCCCCCCAGGGCACCAAGAGTTACGCCGTGACCGTCTACGACCCCGACGCCCCAACCGGCTCCGGCTTCTGGCACTGGGCCGTGGCCGACATCCCCGCCACCGTCACCGATCTCCCGGCAGGCGCCGGCAACGACACGGGCTCCGGCCTTCCCGAAGGCGCCTTCCAATTGCCCAACGACGCCCGCGCGGCCCGCTTCCTCGGTGCCGCGCCGCCCGCCGGCCACGGCCCGCACCGCTACTTCATCGTGGTGCACGCCCTGGACGTCGAACACATCGGCGTCCCGGCGGAGTCCACTCCGGCTTACCTGGGTTTCGCGATGTCCGGTCATGTCCTCGGCCGGGCGGTCCTGATCGCCACTGCCGAAATTTCGAATTGAGCGGCGCAGATGAGTATCGACGCCGTTCGCGAGGTCAGCCTCGCCGTCAACGCGGCCCACAGGTTCATCTACCTCGTCCCGGAATCCGCGCAGCAGGCCGCCGAACTCGGCGTGACCGACCGCGCGCCGGCCTACTTCGCGTTTCGCTCGGCACCGATGGGCGCGGTCCCCTGGCAGGTCACGCTCGCGACCTTCTACAACTTCAGCTCTCGTGCGGTGCGATCCATGACAGGCGTGTGGGATGCCGCGCCGCCCGAGCGGTGGCAGGCCGCCCGCTTCATCGCCGCCGAACGCGCGATGCGACGTGCCGGGGTGCACCTGACGGACGATCAGATCGATGAAGCGCGATCACTGACCGACCCGGTCATCACCGCAGCCGACCACGCCGGCAAGCCGCTGGCGGCCGCCAACTCCTCCGTCCCCCTTCCACCCGACCCGCTCACCGCGCTCTGGCAGCAGATCACCGTACTGCGCGAGTGGCGCGGCGACGCACACATCGGCGTGCTCGTCGACAACCGCCTCGGACCGTGCGACTGCAACGTCCTTCACACCGCCACCGGCCGCCTCCCGACGGCAATCGTGCGCAACACCCGGCAATGGAACGATGAGGAATGGGCAGCGGCCATCGACCGCCTCGTCAGACGCGGCTGGCTCAACACCGACGGGACCGCGACCGCTGCGGGCGCGACAGCTCGCGAACAGATCGAGGCCGAGACCGACGAACACTGCGCCGCGCTCTGGGCGCCGATCGGCGATGCGGCGGCCCGCCGCCTGGCCGCGCTGATCACACCCATCGACGACGCGTTCGCCGCGGCCGGAACCTACGCACCACTGAGCTGATCACGACCCGTTCGACGCGCAACCGAGCGCCGAGGGCGAGGCGTTCGGCGCGAACCTGATCGCATCCGGCTACGGGTGGGTGGCCTATCGCCCCAGCGAAAGGTCACCCACGACACAACCAGGGCGGTGACAACGGGCATCTGACCTGCCCTTCTTCAGGGCTGCTGGTCACCGGAGCGTCCTGCGCCTCGGGGCGGATCGTGCGGCGCGGCAGGCGAAGACCCGTGCTTCGAGCTCTCGTCCATCAGCCATCGGCGAGACATTGGATGGTGGTACTCAGCCAGGCCTGAAGATCAGCCGGGTCGCCGAGTTCGGAACGCAGGACGCGACGGCGGGTCGAGACGCCGAGCACGAAGGCGTCGATGGCTGCGGCTCGGCTGCGGGCCTCGTCGTCGTCCAGACCACTGTCGCGCAGGTAGCGGTGGAGCGGCTCCAGCGAGTTGGCGTCGAGGAAGGCGGCCAGTGCCTCGGCCGCCTGAGGACGTTCGCCGGAAGCACGGTGCAGCACGAGTAGCGGATCTTCCTCCGACGCACCGAACCAGCGCTGGACGATGCTCGCCGCCAGGCGCGCACCCAGCGCGCAACGCTCGCCGTGGAAGGGATTCGAGACCGGGATCCGCACCTGGGACGCCGCCAGGAAGAGGCCGTCCTTGCCGCCGAAATAGCGCGTAATGAGGTTGGGCGACACGCCGGCCGCTTCGGCCACGCCTTTGACTGTGACCGCGGTGTACCCGTGCTGGGCGAACTGACGTTGGGCGTGCTCCAGGATTCGCTGCCTGGTGGCGGCCGCATTGCGCAAAGACATGTGTACGAGCATACACTTCATGTGTATGGTGATACACATGAATAGCGAGATACGGGAACGGATCCGGCACACGCGGCGTGTCACGACTCCCTGGAGCGACGACGCAACGCGCGGCGTCACCTGCGCCCACCTGGATGACCTGCTCGCACGCTGGGCAAACGGGTATGACTGGGGCGTGCACGAGCGCCGCATCCGCGCGTTGCCCTGGGTGACAGTGCAGGCGGGTGACTGCGAGCTGCGCGTGATCCACCAGCGGTCCGCGGATCCCGACGCTCCGGTCGTCGTGCTGCTGCACGGCTGGCCGGACTCGGTACTGCGGTTCGAGCGCGTCTTGCCTTTGCTGGCGGACCTGCACGTGGTGGTTCCCGCACTGCCGGGCTTCCCGTTCGCGGCCCCGCTCACCACGCCCCGGATGTCGTCCGACCGGATCGCCGGGATCGTCGCGGACGCTCTCGAACAGCTCGGCTACGCCCGGTACACACTCTCCGGCGGGGACGTGGGCGGCACCGTCGCGGAGATCCTCGCGGCCCGGCACCCGGACAGAGTCGGCGCCCTGCACCTGACGAACGTCGCCCCGCAGCGTGCACTCACCGCGGACCCGGCGACACTCGCGCCCGACGCGGCGGCCTACCTCAGCCGGTCGGCACGGTGGTTCCGCAACGAGGGCGGGTACATAGCGCAGCAGTCGACGCGGCCCAACACGCTGGCCGTCGCCCTCGGCGACTCACCTGCCGGACTCGCGGCGTGGATCGTGGAGAAGCTGGAATCCTGGTCCGACCATGCAGCCTTTACCCAGGACGAGCTCCTCACGTGGGTCACCGCCTACTGGGTCACCGGTACGATCGGCACCTCATTCGCCACCTACACCGAACCGGTCGTCCTCCCCGACCGGATCGACGCCCCGACCGTACTTTCGGTGTTCCCGCGCGACATCAAACCGGAGCCGCGCAGCTACGCCGAGGTGTTCCTAAACATTCGCGAATACGTCGAGCACTCTGCCGGCGGCCACTTTGCAGCCTGGGAACAACCCGAGGCCTACGCCGACGACCTCCACCGCGCGGTCGAGCTAGGCAGTCAGCCTTAGAGGGCGCTTGAAGTGGGCAGATTGCCGTTTACGTTCTAGTACGTTCCTCGCCAGGTGGGTGTCGTCTCGTCCGTTATGCGCTTGGTGAGGTTGTCGATCGAGGGCCCAGTCGGGGATCTCCCGGCCCACCGCCGGGTCGCGGGCGATGGCCACCAACGCCTCCCGGACGACGTCTCGCTCCCCCTCCGCCAGGTCGCCGAACGCCTTCCTGGCGGGCGCGGCCTCCTACAACGGGACTCCGTTCAGGTGCCGCCGCTCCCGGATCGCGCGTCTTCCAGCGCCGTCATGATCTCGAGCGAGTTCCGGGTCAGGACCCGGTGCCACCGGCGGGACCAGGCAGTCCACATCTTGGAACGCGGCCGCGCCCGCATGCTCGGCGAGGCACTCGCCCGCGACCGCACCGACCTGTAGCACCTACTCGACGGGAACTCCGAGGAATGCGCCGCGGCCGAACGCTACCTGGCCGCCGCTGCTGCCGTCCGCGCACTTGAGGCGGAGGAGCGGCACCTCGACGCCGAACGGCTCACCAGTCTCTGAGGCTCTGCAGCCACCCGCCCAGCGAGGGCGGCTGCCACCACCGCGACTCTGATCGGCGCCGTGCGTCGCAGGGCTCGTCGCCAAGGCGTGAGTCGATTGGGCCCGGTGCACGGCGGCGGCTCTCCGGCACCGCCGAAGGGCAGCTCGCAGAAGTCGCAGGTGTGACGCATCGGTATCGCCCGTCTGTACACGCTTCACTTCGTATGCATCCACACATCCAACGTGCCCAGGAACAGGCCCGACGGGAAGACCTGACGGAGTCCTATCAGGGCACGGTGAAGAGGACCTTGTCCTCGTCCGCGGCGGGGTCCGCCTGCTTGAGCCTGGCCCTGATGCTGGATCCGAGCTGGAGATCCAGGCCGTTGGTCGAGACGACCTTGGCCAGCACGGCGGGGTCGGCCAGGAACACTTTGCCCTCGCGCGGCCTGCCCCGCTCCGCGTCGGTGTCGATGACCGCGGCGTCGAACACCTCGCCCACGCGGTCCTTGAGCACCGCGGCCTCGACCAGGTCCACGGTCTGCCGGTGCGCCAGGCCGCCCTTCCCCCGTGCCGTGTCGCACGGGATGCAGGACAGGGCGTCGAGCACCCAGTTCGGCGGGGTCTTGTCCGCGCACGCCATCACGCACAGCTCACCGGTGTACCGGTCGACCAGGCGCCGCAGCGGAGCCGTGCAATGGGTGTACGGGGCCGCGATCGCTGCGTGCATCGTGTACGCCGGCTTCTGGTTGTCGCGGAAGACGGTGTACTCCGCCTTGAGCATCGTGCTCGTGGCCTCGGTGAGGAAGGCCATGTGCTGCTGGTTCTGGGGATCGAGCTTGCGGACCAGCGTGGCGTACGAGACGCCGGGCCGCCAGACGATGCCCAGGGCCTTCGCGATGTCGTGCAGGCGCTTGATCACGTTCTGATCGGCCTGCTCCTTCTGGGTCCGCAGGATGCCGGTACCCGTGTCGAGCATGATCTGGGCCGCGGACATCCCGGTCATGAGGGAGATCTGCTCGTTCCAGCCCTCGACCGGCAGCGTCGCCACGTAGCGCAGCCGGAACGATCCGTCCTCGAGGGTGACGTCCTGGTCCGGCAGATTCACCGAGATGCCGCCGCGCGCGATTTCGACGGCCTCCCGCAGCTCGCCGATCTCGCGCAGCAGGGCGAGGGACTCCTCCGCCGTGCCGTTCTCGATGGCCTGCTGGGCGCCGGCGTAGTCGAGCTGGGCCCGACTTCGGATCACGGCCCGGCTCACGGACGAGTCGGTCAGATTGCCGTGGGCGTCGAGGTCGTGCTGCCACAACAGGGCGGGGCGGTCCTTGTTCGGCAGCAGGCTGGCCGCGCCCTCGGAGAGGACGGGCGGGTGCAGGGGCACCTTGAGGTCGGGGAAGTACAGCGTTTCGATCCTGTCGTGCGCCTCGATGTCCAGAGGGCTGCCCGCCCTGACGAAGGTCGCCACGTCCGCGATGGCGTAGTACACGCGATAGCCGCCACCGGGCCGCCGTTCCAGGTGCATGGCCTGGTCGAGGTCCTTCGAGGTCGGCGGATCGATCGTGAAGAACGGCAGGTGGGTGGCGTCCTTGTCGGGCAAGCGCGCCTCACCCGCGGCCTTGTCGGCCGCTTTGAGTACGCGCTTGGGGAAGCTCAGGGGGACCTTCAGCTCCGCGCGGAGTTCCTCCAGCGCGGTGCGCAGAGCGTCCTGGGCCTCGGCAGACATGTGCATCAGGCGACGTTGCATGCCCCGAGCGTAGGGCGGCGGTCACGAACCGGCACGGCGAGCGGGGCCGGGCGGCTGAGGGGGACCGGGCGCCGGCGGCCGCGCGGGGAGGGGACATCGCCGGAGGGCGCGCGACGACAGCTACGGCCCCTCGCCGCGTTGTCGAATCGCCCGAACACGCCCATAGAGATTACGAGCATGAGGTACGCGCAGCGCGGCGGGTCGGCCGACCCTGGGCTCAGGGCAGGTTCACCACGGGAGGTTCCCGGATCGGTCGATGAACTGTCCCGTCGGCCCGTCCGGGCCGATCGTCGCGAGGGTCACGATGGACTCTGCGCCGTCGGCGACGCCGTGTCCGAGGCCGCCGGTGAAGTCGGTCGCGGTCTGCCCGGGGTCTGCGGCGTTGACCTTCACGTCCTTCAGTTCCTTGGCGTACTGCGTCGTGAGCATCGTGACCGCGGCCTTCGAGGCGCAGTACAGGGGCAGGGCATACTGCGACTCGATCCGCGCCGGGTCCTGGGTCATGCTGAAGGAGCCCATCCCGCTGGACACGTTGACGATGACGGGGTTCGGCGACTTGCGCAGCAGCGGGAGGAAGGCGTGCGTGACGCGCACGATCCCGACGACGTTCACGTCGAGCACGGCCCTCACGTCGGCCGCGGTGTACTCCTCGACGGGGCCGACCTTGCCGAGGACGCCGGCGTTGTTGACCAGGACGTCGATCGTTCCCTCATGCGCGGCGACATCCGCGGCCGCGGCCTGGACCGAGACGTCGTCGGTCACGTCGATCTGAACGAACCGGGCGCCGAGCGACTCGGCCGCGGCCCGACCGCGTTCACGGTGGCGGGCACCGAGGAGGACGGTGTGCCCCGCCTCGACGAGACGACGAGCGGTTTCAAAACCGAGGGACTTGTTGGCCCCGGTGATGAATGTGGTGGTCATGCTGGCTCCTACTGGTCCGAACAGCACGGTCGTGCGCTGTTCACGCACTCCATGCTGGGTCCCCGGGAGGGTTGGCGGGAGCTACGGGACTTCCTGGTACCGCCCGTACCACCCAGCAGCCTGGTCCACCGGACGAGGCAGAAACGCGGGCCTTCATCCCTGAGGAGACATCCTCTGGACCCCGATGGCCGCAAGGAATTCGAGTTTGCTGCGGGCGTCGGTGCCTGGCTGCGGCGTGTACACCACGAGGCGGAGGTTCGTGTCCTGGGTGTTGAGGATGTCGGAGTTCATGGCGACGTCTCCGACATCCGGGTGCTGGACGAGTTTGTGCGCACTCTGGTGACCGCCCACCGCTCGGCGGCTCCACAACTCGCAGAACCGTGGGCTGAGGTTCAACCTCGATATCAACGCCGCGAGGTCGGGATCGTCGGGGTACCGGCTCGTCGTCGCGCGCAGGTCGGCGACGAGGGACTCCTCGAACGCCACCCGCTCGGCCGCCGTCTGCCGGACCCGGGGCAGCTCAGCCAGGAACTGCCAGACCAGGACGTTGCGGTCCCCCACAGCGCGGACCGTGGGATCGCCGAACGTGGCCGCGAACAGCGGATTCCAGTGCAGCAACTGCCAGGTGGCGTCGTAGATCGCCAACGGGTTGCCGGCGAGTTGGTCCACGATCCGGTACAGGCTCCCTGGGATCATTCGTGGAACCCGGCTCGGATCCGCTGCGTGACCGGCCATGCGCAAAAGGTGAGATTGCTCGTCGTCGGACAGGTGCAGGGCGCGAGCCAGGGCCGAGCAGACCTGCGCCGAGGGTGTCGCCACCCGTCCCTGCTCCAGCCGGACCACGTACTCGACCGAGATGCCGGCCAGCGTCGCCAGCTCCGCGCGTCGCAGACCGGGGACCCGACGGGGTGAGCCGTGTGCGAAGCCCACCGTCGCAGGGTCCAGCCGGTCCCGCCACGCCCGCAGCGCGGCACCGAGTTGATCCATGCACACCATCCTCCCGCACACCCCGCTCCGCTGGGTGGTACGCGCTGTACCACGAAGTCCCGTAGCTCCCGCCGACGCTCTCCGGGGGCTCAGTGTCGAGTCGTGAACGGCGCACAACGATGCTGTTCGGAGTCAGGAGGCAAGTGTGACCACCACGTCGAACCACTACGTCACCGTGCTGTGGGAAGCCCGGGCCAAATCCGGAAAGGAAGCCGCGATGAAGGCGTTCATGACAGCCGCCGTCACCGCATCGCGCTACGACGCGGGCAACATCGACTACGAGGCTCACCAGGTCGAGGGACAACCGGGCGCGTTCGTCATCTTCGAGCGCTGGGAGAGCCGCCAGGCCCTCGAAAGCCACCTGCAGGCACCCCGCATGCAGTACCCGGGGGACTGTAATTCGGTGCCTGCTGCGGCCTCGACGGAGCCGACGGACCCAACATGGCCTGTGAGGCATGCGGCCTCCCCGTGGCGACCAGGGTCGACGATCTCGTTCAGGAGGTCGGCGGCGGTCTCGCCGACTGTGGTGCACAGCACCCCGATCACCCAGAAGCAGACGGTGACCTCGGACACCTTGTTCCAGCGCAGCCGTTGACGGGAAGGGGCTGTCTGCCTGGCCGACCTCCTCAAGCACCGGATCCTCAGATGTCTCGTATGCCATGTTGCCCGACCGTGGCATCGGGTGCCTGAACACATCCTGACTGCCGCCGTGGATCACCCGCCCCGCCGGTTCCGTGCGCGCACCATGGCTCCATGCACACGCACGCACATGGTCTCCGCATAACGGTCTTCCGTCCCGCCCCTGCCCCCGCGACGGAAGAAGACCGCCATGCACGCACCAGCTCCCACCGCCACACCGGCGCCCACTGACCGTGCGACCGCCTGGCTGCGGCGCCGTCTGGGCCGGGCCGTCGTCCTGTCCTACGCCTCAGCCCTGCTCGTGCCGGGCCCCGGCCTGTGGCTGCGCCACTCCTACGCACTGCCGCTGGGACCACTGATCCGACTGCCGGTGTCCACCGCACCATGCCTGCTGTGGCTGGTGTTGTTCTCATCCGGACTCCAGGTCCCCATCCGTGAGCTGGTCCGAGTCCTGCGGCGCCCGAGTGCCCTGCTCGCCGGGCTCGCGCTGCACCTGGCGATCCCGTTGCTGGTCATCCCGCTCATCGCGGTCCTGCTGCACGCCTCGCCCGACTCCGACGGCGGCAGCGGCCTGGTCACCGCGATGATCCTGATCATGGCGATGCCCGTCGCGGCCGGCGCCACGGTGTGGACCGGCAAGGGCGACGGCGACCAGCCGACCATGATCGGCCTGGTCCTCGCCTCCACCCTCATCAGCCCACTCACCACACCGCTGGTCATCGAGTTGCTGTCTCCGCTGCTCAGTGGCGGCTACGCCGACTCGCTCGCCGCGAGTGTCCACACTGCGGGCGGTGGCTTTACCCTCGTCGGCGTGGTGCTGCCCTGCGCGGCGGGCATCCTGATCCGGCTCGCCCTGCCCGCGTCGTTGCTCGGCCGGGCGCTGGGCGCAGTCGTGCCTGTGGCCCTGGCCGGCTCACTGGTCCTGGCGTACGTCAACGCCAGCGGCGCCCTCGGCTCCTTCGTCGCTCGGCCACGCCCGCTGCTGCTGGGCGCCGCACTGGTCGTGGCTGCACTGGTCTGCCATCTGTCGTTCGTGCTCGGCCGCTGCGCCGCGCGGCTGCTGCGGCTGGACCCGCCCGCCGCCTCCTCGCTCACCCTCGCCTGCGGCATGAACAACAGCAGCGCCAGCGCCGTACTGATCACCGCCGTGCTCCCGGACAAGCCACACCTGCTGCTCCCGGTCCTCTGCTACGGCCTGCTCCAGAAGACAGCCGCCAACCGAGTCGTACGGGTCCGGCCTCCCACGGTCTTGCGTTCGCCTAGAACATCGCGGTCCCCGGCCTGACGCCGGGAACCGCAGGGCACCGATGCGCGCAAGCTGTCGCAGCCTGTTCCCAGGATGCGACAGGCGTCGATGGCTACGACCGTATGGGTGAAGAGGGATCGGTGCGGCCCGCCCGCACGGGAGGCAGACTTGGTCATCGCGTACCAGCCGCACTTGCGCGAGTTGGTCGAACGATGCGAGACACTGAAGCGCTGGCTGGCCGTCGGCCACAGCGCCGAGACCGCCCGTCGGCTCGAAGACGCGTCCCACGCTGTACGTCGCCCGTCAGCAGACGGCCGAGGCGATGAGACGCAAGGTGCCCAACCAGCACTGAAACGCTCAGCCGTAAATGTCCAGGTCGGATGGGACACGCTGGTCGCGGTCCGAAGACGATCAACACGGCCCCCGATCCTCGCCACCACGGATCTGGGACCGCCATCATGCGCGCCAGAAACAACGTACTGCGAACAGTCCGTTCCGAGACCGATGAGTGATCAATCAACAAAACCGGGTCCGCGGCCTGTCCGTCTTCACGCCGTCCCAGCCCACGGACCGGCACGAGCATCACCGAAGCTGGTCATGCGCGGCCCGGACGGTTCCCTCGTCCGCCTGCACCAGCTTCGCGATCACCGGGACCCGGTTCCCTGCCGGCGGGGGGAACATCGCCCGCCGGAACCGCACCGATTGGTGCTACCCCGGCGCACGATTCGCTGCAGCTTCCAACCGCGAGGGCGGAAGGCGGTCGGGCCATCCAGGGACCGCCTGGCTGTGCCTGCGTGCAGGGCCGGGTCCCCCGTCAGGGCTTCAGCGCGGCACGGATGAGAGCGCGCAGTTCATCGTCGGTGACGGCCGCCATGTCCGTGGACCGCAGCCGAATGGTGGCCTTTCCGCTGATGAGCCCGGGATGGCGGGAGCTGAAGCCACCATCGCGGTCCGTTCCCCACCCGTAGATCGAGACGCCGTGCTGCCAGACACCGATGTGCAGCCTGCGCTTTTCGACCCGGTAGGTGGGCATTCCGTAGGACAGCGCCACGCTCGCATGCGGGAATTCCTCAAGGATCAGCCCGCTCACCCGGTCGAAGAGCGAACGGTGACCTGGCGCAATGGAGTCGACGTACTCCTGCACAGAGCCCATGCGACCCATTGTGGTCCTCCCGCGAACACCGCCGCTGCAGTCTCGGCCCCTCGCGCACGACCGTCGCGGCTTCATGGCAGGGCCGGACCGTGCGGCACCAGTGGACTGTTCCCTACCACCAGGCGGTTGACCTGGGAAGATGGAGAACTGGGCCGGGAGTATCTAGGGTCAGCCCGTGGCTTTCATCATGGTGTGCGAAGACGACGCGGCGGTCCGCGGCGTCCTCAAGCGCGCCCTGGAGCACGACGGCCACACCGTCTCCGTCGCCGCCACGGCCGACAGCCTGCTGCGGCAGCTCGCACCGGCGCCTCATCTGGTCGTCCTGGATCTCGGCCTCCCGGACGCCGACGGCCGCGACGTCTGCCTGGCCCTGCGGGCTCGCGGCGTCGACGCGCCGGTGTTGATGCTCACCGCCCTGGACGGCCTGCATCACAAGGTGGGCGGCTTCGAGGCCGGCGCCGACGACTACATGACCAAACCCTTCGACATCCCGGAACTGCTGGTCCGCGTCCGGGCGCTGCTGCGCCGGGCCACCGTGGCGCCCGCACCGCGCGAGGTCATCCTCGATCCGGCGAAGCACGTGGTCACCTACGATTCGGTGAGCATGAGCCTGACCCCGACCGAGTTCCGGCTCCTGGGCCGCCTGATCTCCTCGCAGGGCGACGCGGTACGCCGCCACGCCCTCATCGCTGCCGGCTGGCCGCACGGGGCGCAGGTCAGCGACAACACCCTCGACTCCTATGTGCGCCGGCTGCGGGCCAAGCTCGGTCCGCTGGGTGTGGCCGAGCGGCTGGCGACCGTCCGCGGCGTGGGCTACCGATGGCAGTGACGGGATTCCGTAAGCGGGTCGTCGCACTCACCGTGCTGATCGCCACCGCCGTGGTCGCAATCCTGGTCGTCGTCTCGCACGTGCTGCTGAGCCGGGTGACCGACGCCGACGCGCACGATCTGGCACGTACTCGCGCCGAGGCGGTCGCGGCGAACGTCACCTCCAAAGGCGGCCGTGTCGTACTCACGGAGAACAGCAGCGAGGCGCTGGACGAGGTCGCCTGGGTTTATTCCGACGGCCGCCTGATCGACGGCAACGTCCCGCCGAGCCTGGTCGATCGCGTCGAGGAGCTGGCGGACTCGGGGCGATCGCAGACCGCGTCGGTCGGCGATTACCTCCTGTACGCGCGGAAGGTCCCGATCCACGGCCACCACGTCATGGTGATCGTCCGGGTGGGCCTCACTCCCTACGAGACGTCCGAGCAGCGCAGCCTGACCTTGTCCCTGATACTGGGCGGCCTCACCATCCTCCTCGCCGGCGGGGTCGCACACCTCGTGGTGCGCCGCGCGCTGCGGGTCGTGCACGAGATGGCCGCCCTCGCCGACGACTGGGGCCAGCACGAACCCGGGCGCCGCTTCAACCTCGGCGTCCCCCGCGACGAGTTCGGGGAACTGGGGCGGACCCTGGACCACCTCCTGGAGCGCGTCGACAACGCGCTGGCGGATGAACGCCGGCTCACCGACGAGATCGCCCACGAGCTGCGGACACCGCTCACGGTCCTGCGGGCCGAGGCGCAGCTGGCGCAGCTGTCCGGCGAGTCAGTGCCGACGGAGGCGGTGCTGAGCGAGGTCGACCGCCTCGATACGGCGATCACGACGCTTCTGCGTGCCGCGCGCGCACGGACGGACAAGGGGACCCGGTGCGACCTGCGCTCCGCCGCACGGCAGGCGATCGCCGGCCGCGCGGTCGAGGTCGCCTTCCCCGCGAAGGTCGAGGTCGCCGTGGCGGCCGACGTCGCCGTGTCGCTGCTGTCACCCCTGCTGGACAACGGCCTGCGGCATGCGAAGTCCCGGGTGTGGATCACCGCCCGCGACCAGGGCGAGACCATCGTGGTCGATGTCCTCGACGACGGCCCCGGAATCGATCCCGCGGACGTCGACCGGGTCTTCGAAGCGGGGGTGACCGGCGGCGGCGGGTACGGGCTGGGGCTGCCGGTGGTCCGGCGCATCGCCGCCTCGGCCGGTGTGGAGGTCCGCGCGATCGCGGACGGGCGCGGTCACGTCGAGGTGACACTCCCGGCCGCCCGTGCAACCGCGTAGTCAGGTTATGTGCAGATTCCCCGCGTAAACCTTCCCGCATGACAACGACAACGGAAGCACGCACGCGCAGCGGGCGTCTCATGCTCAACAAGGTTCCCGAGGTCACCGTCTGGTTCTGGGTGATCAAGGTCCTGTGCACGACCGTCGGTGAGAGCTTCGCCGACTGGATCAACATGAAGCTGGGCGTCGGCCTGGTGAACACAGCCTGGATCTTCACCGCGGTGTTCGTGGTGGTCCTGGCCGTCCAGCTGCGGCTGAAGCGGTACGTCCCGTTCCCCTACTGGCTGACCGTGGTCGTTGTCAGCGTCACGGGCACCCTGTACACCGACATCCTGACCGACCAGCTGAACGTGCCGCTGTGGATCAGTTCCGCGGTCTTCTCGGTGCTGCTCGCGGTGGTCTTCGGCGTGTGGTGGCTGCGGGAGCGCACGCTGTCGATCCACTCGGTCACGACGCTCCCGCGAGAGTCGTTCTACTGGCTCGCCGTTCTCGTCACCTTCGCGCTCGGCACCGCGACCGGCGACTGGACCCTCGAGCTCACCGGCTGGAGCCCGGGAGTCTCGGTCCTGCTGCCGCTCGGCCTCATCGCGGCGATCACGCTGCTGTGGAAGTTCGGCGCCAACCCGGTGCTGTCCTTCTGGCTCGCCTACATCCTGACCCGCCCGCTGGGCGCGAACATCGGCGACTGGCTCGCCTCCCCCAAGGTCGCCCAGAACCCGGGCGACCCCACCGGTCTCAACCTGGGCACGTTCACCACCAGCCTGATCTTCCTGGGCCTGATCCTGGCGACGGTGGTCTACCTGACGGTGACGCGCTCGGACGTGACCGAGACCCACGAGGCGACCCACGTCGCACCGGCCACCAGCAACCCGCGCAAGGAGCGCACCGCGCTGGCCGGCTTCGGACTGCTCGCCGTTGCCACCGCGGGCCTGCTGGTCTGGGCTCACGGCCAGCCGCACGTCGGTCCGGCGCCGGAGGAGGACAACACTTCCTCCGTCCAGATGGCTCCCGGCCAGGCGGTGAAGAAGTTCCCGCCCGCCAAGGTCGCTGCGCTGAAGAAGCTCGCGTCCACCTCGCTCAAGGACGCACGCTCGGGTAAGGCGGCCGGGGCGCACGCGGCCGCCCAGTCGCTGCGTGACCTGTGGGACGCCGACCAGGCATCGCTGCAGCCGCTGGACCAGACCGGCTGGACCTCTGTCGACGCCCAGATGGACAAGGTACTCAAGACCTTCGGCATCGATCACTCGAACCCGCCGATGTCGCCTGCGCAGCAGGAGAAGGAACTGGACGCCCTCCTGACGGACATGGGCTGACAGACCGCTCAGCGCCCGGCCGGCCCACCTGGCCGACGGGCTCAGTGTGCCGAGGCAGTGCGGTCAGAACCGGAGTGCGAGCCTGAGCCGGAACAGCCCGCGGTCACCGCTGCCACGAGCACCAGCCCGACTGTCGCGGACGTCCGTGCGTGTGCTGCCATCACCACTGCCCTCCAAGCCGGACGGTCATGGCACCCACGCTAGGAAGCGGCCGGTTAACGCCCTGCTCGCCGACGGTTAGACGACGGCAAAAGCGTGAGTGCAGTCCCGCGCGCCCCGCCGAACCGCCGCATGATGAGGGCATGAGACAGCGCGTGGTGCGAGTCGCCCTCACCGCCGCGTTGGTCGCCGTGGTCCTGCTCGCCGTCCCCCTGGCCCTGGCCATCAGGTCCTCCCTGTACGCCGGACAGCGCGACACCCTGGAGCGCGCGGCCCTCGCCGCGGCCGTACGGGTGAGCCCGGACTATGCGACCGGTGACCCGGTGGAACTGCCCAGAGCGCCGGCAGGGGGGCATCTGGGCCTGTACGACCCGCAACAGGCCAAGCGCGCGGGCAGCGGCCCCGGGCTGGGGGACGCGCCGGTCCGCCGCGCCTTTGGCGGACAGGTGGTCCGGGGGCAGGCGGGCGGCGATCTGGTCGCCGCCGTACCGGTCTCCCACTCCGAGCAGGTGATCGGCGTGGTCCGCGCGTCCTCCCCCGCCGACGCCGTACGCGACCGGGTCCTGGCGGCGTGGGCCGTCCTGCTCGGCGTGACCGTGGTCGCGCTGACCATCGCGGTGCTGGTCGCCCGCCGGCAGGCTCGGGCGCTGGCCGCCCCGCTGGAGGACCTCTCCCGCCACTGCCGGGCCGTCGCCGAAGGGGACGTGAATGCGCAGGCGGCCCCCAGCAGCATCGCCGAGATCGACCAGGTGGCCCGCACGCACAACGCGATGCTTCGCAGCTTGTCCGAACTCCTGCGCCGCGAGCGTGACTTCGCCACCAACGCCTCCCACCAGCTGCGCACGCCGCTCACCGGATTGCAACTCACTCTGGAGGCGGGCCTCGCCCAGGACGACGACGCCCGGCTACGTGCCGCCCTGACCGAGGCACTGGACACCACCCATCGCCTCCACCACACCGTGGAAGAAGTGCTGCGCCTGTCCCGCTCCCCGGCCCCGCCCCGCCCGGTCGCCGGGGACATCGCGGTGGCACACCTCCTCCAGGAGACGCGGGAGCACTGGCTCGGCCTGTTCGCCGCCGACGGCAGACGCCTGGAGTGCGGCACACATGACGGACCCGCGGATGTCCTGGTCCCCCGCGGCCCCGTTTCCGAGGTGCTCGGATTCCTGCTGGACAATGCACGGGTGCACGGGCGCGGAACCACGCGACTGGTGGTGCGGGACCTGAACGACGCCCTCGCCTTCGACGTGAGTGACGAGGGAGCCGCGGAGGGGGAGCCGGCGCAGCTGTTCGACCACGGGCACACCGGCGGCGGCCATGGGACGGGCATCGGCCTCGCCCTCGCTTCCCAACTGGCCCTCTCCATCGGCGGCCGACTCTCCCTCACCAGAAGGGCTCCGACCACGTTCACCCTCCTCGTCCCGGTCCGCGGGTCCGGCTCCGAGGGCAACGCACCGGCCGGCAGATGAATGTCCCTCTCCGACATGCTCGGCTCCGGGTGTGGCTTGTTCGCCTGCCCCTGGTGTCGAGCCAGTAACGGTGGGCCCGGATCCACGACGGCCACCCCGCACAGACGGTGGACCTGCGGTACCGCCGGGCTTGAAGGTCCCGCAGTCGTGCGAGGAGGCCCGCTCCGACATTGCCGAGGGCACGTGAGCGCAACGCGTTCAGCTGGTCGTCGGCGGATCCGGCGGTGAGGAGACGGGGCGGCTCTGATGGCTGCCTGCGGTATCGCTCATCTTTGAGTCTCCTCCGTATGGGCTAAAGGGGGCCCCTGTTCGACGCCGCCTGGTCGGAGGCCCTAGGAATCACTGGTGTCGGCGGAAGCGGCGAGCTCGGGGTGCGGGGCGGGTGAGTGTCCTGGAGAGTTCGGTGTCGGCAAGGTCGGGGAAAGGCATTCCGGCGGCGTGGTGATGGGTTCGGGACTGCTGGAGGGTGCGGAGGACGTCTTGGTGCTGGCCGGCGGCGCCGTAGAGGCGGGCCAGGCGGAAGCTGGCCTGAGCGGCGCCGACGTGGTCGGTGGGGCCGGCGAGGGCTTGTTCTGCCAGCGCGATGGCGTCGCTGAGGCGGTTTGTCTCAGCGCGTAGCAGGGCCTGCACGGTCAGAGCTCTGCTGTGGCCTCGATGATCGCCGCAGGCATCGGTCTCCCGGAGCACGTGGCTGATCAGCTCGGCGGCGGTGTGGTCGCCCTCGTAGAGGGCCATGTCGGCGAGTCCCAGTGTGGTCCAGGTGTGCCCGCGGTGGTCTCGGACGGCGTGCAGGAGCTGAGCGGCCTGTTCGTAGTGGGCGCGGGCTGCGGCCCATCGCGGATCCTGTTCGGGACGGCTGGTGGCGTGACGCCCGGGCCAGGGGCCTGGATACCAGCGGCGAGAAAGCGGGCAGCCGTCCACCGTGCTCTCCTTTTCGGTGTCGGCGCGGGTGCGTAGGACCCAGCCGATGCCGCGGGCTTCTTCGTTGGCTGCGAACAGGGTCTGTGCTTCGTCGAGTTGGGCGAGGGCTTGTGTGTAGTGAGCCTGGTGCCGGCTGATCACCGCTTTTTCCCGCAGGGCCCAGGCCAGCCCACGCTCAAGCGGCAGGGCCCTGAAGAGCATCTCGGCCGCGATGAGCGCTCGCATGGCTTCCCTCAGTACGCCCTGCTGGCGCAGCAGGATTCCTAGGTTACCCAGGGCGTCGCCCTCGCCGTGTGCGTCGCCCGAGCTTTGGAAGAGGGCGATCGCCTCCCTGAAGCACTCCGCGGCCCTGCCCATGTCACTGCCGCCGTCACGCAAGGCTTCGCCGAGATTGCGCAGCAGAGCGGCACGGGCCCGGCCATCCCCCAGACGGTCGGCCGCGTCCAAAGCGAGCTCATGGACCTGGCTGCTGATGTCCCAGCGCCACTGGTGCTCAAGAGCGATACTCATCGCGTCGGTGATCTCCCAGCACAGTTCCCACCACCCGCGGGCATGGGCATGGGCGACAGCTGCCACCAGCACGACCCGCTCGGCTTCGAACCACTCGACGGCCTCCCACACATCCCCCGCCACAGCGTTGCCCGGCGGCGGATGTCGGACCGCCCCGTCGCGGCCGCTGTGCCGGGCACCGGCCGGCCGTAGCTGAGCGTCGGCTACGTCGGCCGCGCTGAGCAGGGCGCCCAGCAGACGCCGCACGGCCCGGTCGGCCTCGTCCGCGAGATGCTCGGCCGCTCGCTCCTTGGAATACCCACGCGCGAGATCGTGCAGCACGATGCGCTGGCCCTCTGTCGTGCCGCGCCGAGCCTGCACCAGATGCGCCAGCAGCAGTCCCTCCAGGCACGCGTCGGCCGCATCGGCGTCCACGTCCAGCAAAGGCGACAGCGCCCAGGCCGGCAGGTCGGGAGTGTCCAGGGCCGACAACAGCCTGAATGCACGCCGCTGCAACGACGGGAGCGCCTGATAAGCGGCGCGGAAGACCGCGCGAACACTGCGCTCGCCCAGGCTCAACACATCCAGCCGCCGGTGGTCGTCGGCCAGATCGCGGGCGAAGGAGCCCACGGTGCGCGCGGGAAACGTGGCCAGCCGCGCTCCCGCGATGCGGAGGGCCAGCGGGAGTCCGCCGCACAGACGGACTACGTCCCGACCCGATTCGGGATCCTCGTCCACCCGGTCCGCGCCACCGATCCGTCGCAACAGTTCCCAGGCGGTGCCCTCGTCCAACCCGGACAATGCGACGCGCTCATGCACCGCCGGCGAAGCAAGGGCCTGGCGGCTGGTGACCAGGACAGCGCACGAAGACCCACCCGGTGTCAGCGCACTTACCTGCTGTTCACTGGCCGCATTGTCCAGGACAACCAGGACACGCCGGTCGGCCGACTCCGTCCGGAACTGCCGTGTCCGGCCGGCCTCGTCGTCGGGGATTCTTCCGCGCGGTACTCCCAGCGCCACCAGGAAGTCACCAAGGACTTCGGCCACAGCGGCAGGGCGTTCCTCCGCCCCGTTCAGATCGACGAAGAGCTGGCCGTCAGGATAAGAAGCCATCAGCCGATGAGCAGCCTGCACCACGACAGATGTCTTGCCGATCCCGCCTGGGCCGTGCACCAGGCACATCCTGCAGCCGCCTGGACGCTCGGCACACTCCACCAGCCGTGCTATCTCCTTACCGCGGCCAGTGAAATCCGCCAATGCCGACGGCAGCTGGCGCGGGATGCCGGGCGATCCGGAGAGAAGGAAATCGCCATGGGCGAGGGCCGACGCGTGCGGCGACAGCAGCAGCCGCAACTCCTCGACGCCTGCAAGATCCTCATCCAGGGCCCGTATCAGCCGCCGTCGCAGCAGTGCTTGGGCAGCAGGAGAACGGCTCGCCTCTTCGACCAGGGCCGCGCCCTCCTCACCGGGCAGCCGTCCGGCGATCCACCGGTACAGCCGCCCCAGCCGGTCGGCCACCGACTGCTCCAGCCCCTGCACCGCGCGATCCGCCAGACCGGCGCCCAACCTCTTCGCAGACACGATTGCCAAGGCGACGACTGCCGCCACGAGCTCCTCGACCGTCATCGACCGCCCCCTCCTGCGCTGTAGCATCCGCGCCGTCCCCAAACGCGCTACCGCCGCCCCGACGTCAGTCATGCCCAGAACGCCTCCACACGGCACCTGGCCGCTCTTTCAACGACCACCGAAAACGGCTCCCGCGGTCCTCTGCCGACGGCACAGCGGTCACCGGCAGAGACACGCTCGAGATCGCCGAGGCCAGCGCATGGGCAAACAGGCGTTCTCCGCAACGAGAGCGCCTGTCGAACGGGGCATGCGCGGCCCAGCTGAGGTCTTGGCGCATCTTCGGAAGAGCCTGGTGCAACACGAATCGAGTGTCGTCAACTGCCGAGGCCGCCCTCACCCTGGAGCGGTAACGTTGAAAGCGCTCAGTGGTCCTGCCCGTGACGGGCGGGACCACCGCGTTGCCTTTGATCTGCTCGGTGCTCGGTCCTCTCGGTCGGGGAACTGCAGGAACGCCGTCTGAACCCGGAGCAGATGGGTGTCGGGGTGGGTTTCCTCGTAGCGGTCCAGGACCTGCTGGTGGTGGCCGGCCTCGAAGTCCCGGCGGGCTTGGCCGTCTTCCTCCAGGCCGCATGCCAGGGCGAGCCTCGCGCCCTCGAGCAGAGCCTCGCGCTGGGTGGCGTACACCCCCACATCCAGCCGCCCGTTGCCGCTGTAGCCGCGGTGCGCCAGCGTCCACACTGCCGGATCCCGCTTGGTCCACGCTGCCGTCCCGCCGGTGCAGGCGGGAGGAGACCCGCCGCTTGATGAACCTCGAGCAGTCGCCCACATCTGGCACCGTACTGTTCGCCCACCGTCACGGGACTGCGGTACCGAGCAAACCCACCGGACCGGTGACGGGGTCCGGCGGGCGGCACGCCAGGAGGCTGGTGGTGTGGCTGCACCGGGCGAGCGTCTTCCGTCCGCGTGCACCCGCAGGCCCGAGAGGGACGTTGTTGGCGTATCGAGAAAAGTGCTCAAGCGTGTACAGACGAACGTGCTCAGTCGTGGGACCGGGAGGACAACCCTGCGGCCGTGGGGGTGTCCGCGAACGTCCGTGACTCGACGGCGGTCTGAACCTGGAGCATGCGGGCGTAGGCTCTCAGGGATGCGGATAGGCGAGTTGTCCAAGCGCACGGGCGTGAGTCCGCGCTCACTGCGGTACTACGAAGAGCAGGGCCTGCTGACCAGCTCACGCTCCGACGCGGGGCAGCGTCACTATTCCGATGCTGCGGTCCAGCGCGTGTCACTCATCCGACAGCTGTTCGACGCGGGTATGTCCAGCAGGGTGATCGCGACTGTGCTGCCGTGTGTGGACGTGCCGGGTGACCTGGGCGTCGCCGAGGAGACGTTCACGGCGATGATGCGCGAGCGCGACCGGATCGACGCCGACATCGCGCACCTGATCGAGACCCGGGATGCACTCGACGTGCTGATCAGGGCCAACAGCCGACACCGGGCGGAGCTGTCCACGGCCCCGGAACCGGTGGCGCGGTCGACCTGACGCTGTGATCTGCATCTCATCCGGTTGCCCCTCACATCAATGTCAGAGGTGAGGATGGCGACAACGCCCGGAATCACCGGGTCGGTCATACGAGAGGCGGCGGAAGATGGGGCAGGCGTGGGGTTTCGGCAGGTATGGCGGGCCCGAGGTGCAGGAGTTCTTCGATCGCCCCGATCCCGTCCCCGGTCGCGGCGAGGTGCTGATCCAGGTCGACGTCGCCGGAGTGAATCCCCTCGACCACCTTCTGCGCTCGGGTCTGGTCGACGGGCTCGACGGCGGGCGTCCGTTTCCCCGCGTGCTGGGCATGGAGGCAGCCGGAACCGTTCTCGCCCGGGGCGAGGACGTCAACGGGCTCGAGGTGGGTGACGCGGTCTTCGGCTTCGCACTCACCGGTGGCGGCACCTACGCCGAGACGACGGTGCTGTCCGCGCCGAACACCGCGCGCATCCCGGAGGGCCTGTCCGCGACCGTGGCGGCAACGCTGCCAGTAGCCGGGACGACCGCGGTGGACGTGCTCGACCAGCTCGGCCTCCCGGCCGGTGCCACGGTCCTGGTCAACGGGGTCGGGGGCGGGGTCGGCCTCGCCGTCGCCCGGCTGGCTGTCGGGCGCGAGCTGCGTGTGATCGGCACCGGGAGTACCGCCAAACGCGAGCACGCCGAGGCCATCGGGGTGCGGTTCATCGACTACACCGCCAAGGACGTCGCCGCCGCGGCACGCGAGCTGGTTCCGGACGGCTTCGACGGGATCGTCGACCTGGCCGGAGGCAACTCGTTGCGGACGGTCGCTCCGCTGGCCCAGGATCCCCGCAACGTCATCGCTGTGGGTGATATGTCCGTGCCCGATCTCGGTGGGCGTTTCGTCGAGCGCCGGGTCGACCGCGAGAACCTGGAGCGGTCGGCCCGGCTGGCCCTCGACGGACTCCTCGCACCCGTGATCACCGCGGTCCATTCGCTCTCCGACGCCCCGGCCGCCCTCGCCACCGTCGAGAACGGTCACACCTCGGGCAAGGTTGTCATCAAGGTGGCATGAGAAGTGCCCGGCCGTCTGACGCTGCCGACCGTCCATTGCGGACTGGCGAGAACCCGTGGTCAGCGCATCATCAGCTGAGCACGTTCACCTGTACGGGGTTGAGCATGTTCAGGCGTACGCCGACAAGCCGCGTGCGGACGCGTGCGGCAGGGCACCGCCCGGCACGGCGCAGGACACCCGCTCGGTCGAGACCGGCGCTGCCGCGGGGGTCGGCGGTCGGGCTGCGCGGCCGCCCGGCCGTCCGCCGACCGGGACCCTGCCGGAGGCCAAACGGATTGGCAGCGGACATCGTGGAGCGTCTCGACCCCCTGGAACCTCCGCCCCAGTTGCCCGACATCCCCGAGCCGCGAGCCGACGACCTGAAGCCCTTCCTCGGGCACTGGAGCCCCTACGGCCCCTGACGCGTCACCCGCCCGACGGCCCGCCCAGCGTCACAGCGAATTGCAGCACGAGGCGTTCAGCAACGGCTCCTTCACATCACCGTGAGACCAGGCACATAGCTGGACCCACGGTGACCGCACCACAGTTCATCAGGGCCGGCAGGACGGCCGGACGCTGAGCAGCTCGGTCCGCAGCACGGGCGTGCCGTCGACAGGTGCCGGGTCCTGCGTAGTTGGCTCGATACCGCCGGCAGCGATCTTGTCGAGCGTCTTCAGGCCGGCGATACCGACCGTGCCGAACACCGTGTAGTTCGGTCGCAGCGCGGAGTCGCCGTAGACGACGAAGAACTGGGAACCGTTCGTGTTCGGCCCGGCGTTGGCCATCGCCAGCAAACCGCGGCCGTAAAGGCGACGGACGCCGGTGGGATCGCTCGGTGCCGGCGGCAGGTCCACCGGCAGCTCGTCCTTGTACTCGTACCCCGGCCCACCCTCGCCAGTGCCGGTCGGGTCGCCACACTGCAGGACTTTCAGCGTCGGGTACGCCGTCAGTCGATGGCACACCGTACGGTCGTAGAACCGGTGTCGCGCCAGGTGCACGAAGCTCTGGACCGTGCACGGCGCCTTCGCCCGGTCCAGACGCAGCGGGAGCGGGCCCTGGCTGGTCGGGACAGCCATGTCGACCGTGCCGTGAACGGGGGTGTGCCGCGGGTCGGGCGGCAGGGGAACCGGCCGCGCCGCCGGCTCGTCCGGGGTCTGGGTGTACTGGCAAGGACCGTGCGTGGTTCGCGGCGGGGCATCGGAAGCGGAGGCGGTGGTGCTGCCCCCGGACACGACCAACGCTGCTGCCGCCAATGCGGTCCAGAGAGCTCGGTTCATCCTGCACACCCTCCAAAAGATCGTCAGATTTCGGAGCGGTCGCAGTCTAAAGCGGGGCCCCGCGGGCGAGTACCCGTCCGCAAGCCACATCCGATCCCAGCCTTCGGCCCGCAGCCGCAGGCCACTTCGTTCGGATCCGGCACAGCGTCGGCTGGCCGATCAGGGCGTCCACCCGGTGCACGTTGGATGCTCCCCGAACCCGGTCGCGCGGCCTCCCCAGTCCGCGCAGAGGCCCACCGAACGCTGCCGTGCGCATGAGGTGATCTCACCGGGGTCCGCAGGCCGGGCAGACCCGGGTGTGGTTTCCGACCTCGTACGGCGTACAGCTCGCCGCTTGACCCAGGTTCGCACCGTCTCGGCGGCACCAACGCTCGACTTCGCCGCGACCGCCCGCCTTCGTCACGGCCCACTCGGTCGGGAGGTGGGGCGGATCTCCGTGACCATGCGCACCGCACGCTCATGAAGCTCAGGGAGGAGGGAGACGGACGGGCCATGACTCGATCTGAACCTCCAAGACTGATCTGAGGTGACATCGTTGCACGGCCTCTTATGGGCACCGCAGTCAAGGACGTACTCTCACGCCACTGCAACCGTTTCCAACGATGTAAGGACTGGGGTGCGTTGGGACCGGCGCAAGCAGAGGACGCGTCAGCCGACAGACATCGAAACGGAGTTGATATGACTGCCGCATCGAGGAAGCGACGGCTCAGATCCATACGGCGGCGGGTAGGCACGACCGCGGCCCTGGCGGTCGCCGCCACCATGACGCTGATGGGCGCCGGACCCGTGTCGGCCGGCTCGCACGACCACAGCACTCCCACCGTCAGGTCGGGGGACGCGCGCTTCGAGATCCTCTCGTCTACTCTGATCCGAACTGAGTACGCGGGCGACGGGAAGTTCACCGATGACCCGACTTTCAACGCTATCGGCCGCAGCGGCTTCGCTCCGGCCGACTACACGGCCACGATGTCCAACGGCTGGCTGGTTATCAGGACGAGCGCGCTGACCCTGCGCTACCAGGTCGGTTCCGGGCCGTTCAACGCCCGCAACCTCTCGGTGCACTTGGCGGCGGACGGCAGTCCGGTGACAGCCACCCCTTGGCAACGGCTGACCTGTGAGATCGGCGCGCTGTGCGAGGCGGAGAACCTTCAGCTGAACGGGCTGTCCGTGGCCTCGGATCACGCCGGCCACACCGGCACGGGCTTCGCCGCGGGGTTCGAGGGCACCGGCAGCTCCATGTCCTCTGACATCGATGTCAAAGACGCCGGCGCCTACCAGTTCGACCTGCGCTATGCCAACTCCCGTGGCGGGGACGGCCAGACCCGCACCCGCACACTGGCCCTCTCAGTGGACGGCGACGTCCCGCGGACGGTGTCCCTGCCGACCACGGCCGACTGGAACACCTGGCGCCTGGCCACCGCGAGCCTTGACCTCACCGCAGGCCACCACACGATCGCCCTGACCCGGACCGCGTCGGACAGCGGGAACGTCAACGTCGACAGTGTCGCCCTGGTCCGCCCCGGTGATGAGTACCCGCCGGTCGCCAGCACCGCGATCACCGACTGCCTGCTCGGCACGAGCTGCGAGGCGGAGGCCGGGCGGATCGACGGCACCGCGGTGAGCGCAATGGACCACGGGGGATACGCGGGCAACGGCTTCGTCGCGGAGCTGAACAAGGGGTCGAGTCTGACCACGCATGTGGTTGGCGTTCCGGCCGACGGCACGTACACCCTGCGGGTGCGCTACGCCAATGGCACCGGCGGCGACGGTCTCCACCAGACCCGCACCGCCTCCGTCTCCTCCGGCACCGCCACCAAGGCCTTGACGCTGCCACCGACAGAGGGCTGGGACACCTGGAAGACAGCCTCCGTACCGATCGCCCTGAAGGCGGGCGAGGACGACGTCACCCTCGACTGTCCTGAAGCAGCGAGCTGCCACGTCAACCTGGACACCGTCTCGGTGGCCGCGACGAAGCAGGCCGCGCCGGCGCCGCACCTCGCGCTCGGCGGCTACCGCCGTGGCCTGGACGGCGTGAGCGGCAACGGCCGCGCTCCGGTGACCACCCCCGGCCTGCTCAACCAGGACGGCTGGTACCTGCTGGACGACACCCCGTCGGCGTTCTACGGCAACGCGTCGAAGAAGGTCACGCCCCGGCCCTCACACGGTGGCGCGCCTTACCAGGACGGCTACGTCTTCGGCTACGGGCACGACTACAAGCAGGGACTTGCCGACCTGGCGACCCTGACCGGGCCCCCGCAGTTGCTGCCGCAGTGGGCGTACGGCGTGTGGTACTCGGAGTACATCGACCGCACCGCGGCCGACTACGAGGACACGATTCTTCCCGCATTCCGCTCCGAACACGTCCCGCTGGACGTGCTGGTCACCGACACGGACTTCAAGGCCGTGAACAGCTGGAGCGGTTGGGAGATGGACCCCGGCAGATTCCCCGACCCGAAGGGGTTCTTCGACTGGGCAGCCGCACAGGGGCTGCACAACACACTCAACGTGCACCCGAGCATCCTCGCCACCGACCCTCAGTTCGCCCAGGCCCAGAGCACAGCCAAGGGCAAGCTGGCGAAGGGCGGTTGTGCCTCCGCCGCTTCGGTCGACAACAACTGCTACACCTTCGACTTCGGCGACCCCGACCAGCTGAAGGCCTACATGGACCTGCACCGCACCATGAACGAGCAGGGCAACGACTTCTGGTGGCTCGACTGGTGCTGCGACTCCTCCCAGTCATCGCTGCAGGGCATCACACCGGACGCGTGGATCAATCAGCAGTACGCCACCCTCACCGGTGAGACCAACAGCCGCGGTTTTGTCCTCTCCCGCGCTTACGGCTCGCTCCAGGCCGGCGGATACAGCGGCCAGCAGGCGCTGCCGACCGGACCCTGGGCGGACAAGCGCACCACCGTGCACTTCACCGGCGACACCGCCTCCACCTGGGGCACACTGAAGCTGGAGATCGGCTACACGCCCGGGGAGTCCGCCGCGACGGGGATGGCGGCCATCACCCACGACATCGGCGGGCACAACGACACAACGGGGCTGACTGGTTCGGAGACGTACACCGACGGCGGGCAGACCCGCACCACGCACAAGCTCCCCGACGACCTGTACGCGCGCTGGGTACAGTTCGGCACCTTCCAGCCGATCGACCGGCTGCACAGCAACCACAGTGACCGGCTGCCCTGGCAGTACGGCACACAGGCGCGGCACTCGGCCGACAAGTTCCTCAACCTCCGCGAGAACCTGGTGCCGTACACGTACTCGCTGGCCGAAGAGGCGAACCGGACCGGCGTACCGATCGTCCGTCCCACCTACCTGGAGTATCCGAACGAAGCGCAGGCGTACCAGAGGGCAGACAGTGAGTACTTCTACGGCCCCGATGTCCTGGTCGCTCCGGTGACGACGCCGGGGACGACGGCGACCACCACGGTGTGGCTCCCGCCCGGCCGGTGGACCGACTACTTCACCGGCAAGACGTACCAGGGCGGCACCACCCAGGACATCGCCACCGGTCTGGACGCCATGCCGGTGTTCATCAAGGCGGGCGGCATCCTGCCGACCCGCACCAATGACGTCGCCGACAACGACCGCAACCCGCTCACCGACGTCACCCTGACCGTCGCCTCCGGCGCGCCGGGGTCGTACCGTCTGTACGAGGACGACGGAACCACCGCGCAGAAGGTACACAGCGCCACGACGACCGTCCGGTACGAGCGCAACGGCTCGCGCCACACCGTGTCGATCGGCCCGGCGCAGGGCTCCTTCCACGGGCAGGTGAAGAACCGCCAGTGGACGCTGTCCCTGCTGGGAACGACCCGTGAGCCCACCGAGGTCACCGCGACCGGTGTCCTGCTGACCTCGCGCGACTACCGCTGGGACAGCTCCACCGGGACTCTCACGATCACCCTTCCCCGGCACACCGTCCACGGCCCGATCACCGTCACCTATCAGTAGGCGACTCGGAGGTGGCGACGGTCTGTCGGGAACTCGCTTCCCGGCAGGCCGTCACGCCACGGGTCGGGCCACGCCGTTGGTCTGCAGACATCAGCCGACGCCTGGGTGAGCACGCCAGCCAGACGCCCACCCCGGTCACCCCGTGAGGGTGAGCGCTTGCACCGCCGAGGGCGAGTAGGCGCACGTCAAACGCAGTCTGGTCAGGCTCGCCGTCGTCGCCGTCGACCACCTGGAAGCACTCCTCCGTACCCGGCTCGAACGCCTCCAGTACCAGCCCGACAACCTCGACGGCTTCATAGCGGGTACCGGCCTCACCCTCGCCGACCCAACATCACCCTGACAGGCCGAAGTCAGTAACCGCCGGTGCCTGCAGCGGGCCGAGATCGCGGCCTGGCGTCGGTCGGCTGATCGACACGGCGTCGAGACACGAGGATGGAGCGTGATGACTTACTCGGGAGGGCGCCACTCCTCCGGTGGCACCGCACGGCCGAAAGAGCCTTCCGTGAGCAGCGTCGACCGGCGCACCGGTCTCGCCTTGGGGGTGAACTGCTGGGCTGGTCGCTGACGCTGCCCGTACGGCCATGCGCATGCCCGACCAGGAGCCCGACCGAGAACGAGGCACGACTTATGGACCGCTCGCGGACGGGTCGTGGACGGTCGAAGTACGCGTCAGCTGACCCGAAGGCCGACCGCCAGCGTCAGTTCAAGGACCCGGTGTGGCGATGCGAGATCCGGAAACAGCTCCCGCAGCTGCGACATCCGGTACCGGACTGTCTGGGGATGGACGAACAACGCCGCCGCTGCCTCGTCGCGCCTGCCCTGGTGCAGCAGCCACGCCCGCAGCGTCTCCTCCAGCCGCCGTGCGGTCGCGACAGGCAAGGTCAGCAACGGTGCGAGGGCTCGGGCTCGCAGGTCTGCGAACGCGTCCGCGTCGGCGCTCAGCACCAGCTCGGGCAGGTGGTCCTCGGTGTCGCGAATATCAGAGGAGAGGGAGCGCGCGCGTACAGCTCGTGCGTACGAGGCGGACGCACGAGTCCATGGCCGGGCCGGGCCGACCACGGCGGTGCGGCCGGTCAGCTGCCGCAAGAGATGTGACCGGTCGGCATCAGGGACGAGCAGCACACCGGTGGCGTCCGGCAGGTCGTCGAGGACGAGGGTGCTCGGGTCGAGCGTGCGGTAGGCAGGCCGGGCCTGGGCGGCGGGCAGCAGGACCGCGGTCAGCGAAACGGGAGGCTGCCACCCGGCCCGTTGAGCGGAGGCCAGCAGCACGTCGGGGGCGGCGCCGGCGAGGAGGTCGCGGGCCAGGTGTTCCAGGTGGCGCTCGTGGGCCCTGCCCCGGGCGGCGAGTTCATCGGCGTGGCCCGCGGCGCTAGCGGCGGAGAGCTCGTCGATGTAGGCGAAGGTCAGCTCGGCGAACTTGGCGACCTCGGCGGCGGGCAGACCTGCGGGTACGGCACCTGCTGCCAGGCATCGCCAGGCCACGCGGGCGCCGACGCGGTAGGCGCTGAGCAGGGCGTCCATCGAACGGCCGTCGCGCACCTCGCCGCGGCCCAGCTCGTAGGCCGCGTCACCGGCGTCACCGCCGGTGGGCTTGCCGCTCGCGAGGTCCAGGTAGTGCCCCAGGGCGGTGCGGACGGCTCGGCGGATGGTGGCGCCCATGTGACCCGTCAGGGCGTTGGCGTAGGGAGGGACCTCGTCGATGATCGCCTGGACGACTTCGTCTGCGGTGGTCTTCAGCTCGGCCCGAAGTGCGGTGACCGTCGTCTCATCCAGGGCCAGTTCGCTGACCCTCCGCATTGCATGGCTCACGTTTCTATTCCCTGCGAACAATTCAGCCGACCAGATTCACGTCCTGCGGTCAGGACTTTACGCCTCAAGGCGCAGCAAGCTGGAGTCATGATGAGTGCAGCCCTCCGCGACAGGGCGTGGAAACTGCTGGAGATGGTCACAACGCCGCTGCTGCCGTCGGACTACCTCGACCTGGTCAGCCCGCTGCGTGCGGGCGCTGACCTGCGTGGGCGCATCGAGGCCGTGCACCCCGAGACGGGTGACGCCGCGACTGTCGTGATCAGGCCGGGACGGGGCTGGCGCGGCCACACAGCCGGTCAGTACGTGCGGATCGGGGTCGACGTGGACGGGGTGCGCCTGTGGCGTGCCTACTCCATCACCTCACCGACAAACCGTCAGGACGGCCGCGTCACCATCACCGTGAAGGCGATCCCGGACGGCAAGGTCAGCAACCACCTGGTCCGCAGGGCGAAACCGGGCACGCTGATCCAGCTGGACCAGGCGACCGGTGACTTCGTGCTGCCGGAGGCCAAGCCCGCCAAGGTGCTCTGCCTGACGGCCGGCAGCGGCATCACGCCCGTGATGGGCATGCTGCGCGACATCGAGTTCGACGACGTCGCCATGGTCCACTGCGCGCCACAGCCGCAAGACGTAATCTTCCGCAGCGAACTGCACGACATGGTCGCGGACAAGAAGCTTCGGCTCACCGAGGTGCACACCGACACGGACGGCATGCTCGACATCGCCCGTCTCGACGAACTCGTGCCCGACTGGGCCGAGCGCGAGACCTGGGCCTGCGGACCCGCGGGCCTGCTCGACGCCGCCGAGAAGCACTGGAGCGAGTACGGCGTCCCAGAGCGCCTGCACACCGAACGCTTCCGCCCCAGCGTCGTCGCCACCGGCGACGGCGGCGAGGTCACCTTCAGCACCACTGGCAAGACCGTCGACGCGGACGGCGTCACGCCGTTGCTGGACGTCGGCGAGGAGGCCGGCGTGCTCATGCCCTCCGGTTGCCGCATGGGCATCTGCTTCGGCTGCGTCACGCCGCTCAAGGCGGGCGCCGTACGCGACCTGCGCACCGGCGAGATCACCGAGGCCGAGCCGGGCGTCCTCATCCAGACCTGCGTGTCCGCCGCCGCGGGCCCCTGCGACATCGAACGGTAGGATCACCTTGACCGCAATCGACCCCACCGCCCACCTGTCCGCGGAGCAGATCGAGGAGCTCGGCCGTGAACTGGACGCAATCCGCGACGAGGTGATCGCCAGCCGCGGAGAGAAGGACGCCGCCTACATCCGCAAGGTCATCTCGGCACAGCGCAAGCTCGAACTGGTCAGCAGGGGCGTACTGCTGTTCTCGATCTTCCCGCCGGCGTGGCTGCTGGGCACCGCCGGTCTGTCCGTGGCGAAGATCATGGACAACATGGAGATCGGCCACAACATCCTGCACGGCCAATGGGACTGGATGCGGGACCCGAAGATCCACTCCACCACCTGGGAATGGGATCACGTCTCGCCGGCCGACCAGTGGAAGCACTCGCACAACGAGCTGCACCACACCTACACCAACGTGATCGGCAAGGACAACGACCTCGGCTACGGCATCATGCGCGTCGACGAGGACCAGAAGTGGCACCCGTTCCACCTGGGCCAGCCGCTGTGGAACTTCATCAACGCTTGCTTCTTCGAGTACGGCATCGCAGCATACGACCTCGAGCTCGGCAAGAACCTGCACAAGCGCCGCCGCAAGAACCCGGAGTTCCGCGCGCGGGCCAAGGCCGTGGGCCGCAAGATCCGCAAGCAGGTGCTCAAGGACTACGTGATCCACCCGCTGCTGTCGGGCCCGTCGTTCCTCACCACGCTCGCCGCCACGTTCACCGCGAACCTGGTCCGCAACATCTGGTCCCACTCGGTGATCATGTGCGGGCACTTCCCCGAGGGCGTACAGGTCTTCGAGCGCCGGTCGATCAGCGGCGAGACGCGCGGCCAGTGGTACCTGCGCCAGATGATGGGCTCGGCGAACATCAGCGGCAGCAAGGCCATGCACTTCATGACCGGCAACCTGTCGCACCAGATCGAGCACCACCTGTTCCCGGACCTGCCGAGCAACCGGTACGCCGAGGTCGCGGTGAAGGTGCGCGCGCTGTTCGAAAAGTACGAGCTGCAGTACGTCACCGGGCCGCTGCCCAAGCAGGTGTTCTCCGCGTGGCACAAGGTCTTCCGGCTCTCGCTGCCGAACAAGAAGCCCGACGTCAAGACGCCGGACCGCGAGCAGGAGCTCGTCGCGGCCTGATTCCCGGTATTGGTTCCGATCTTTCGGCCGTACCGGCGGCACCGCCAGGTTCGGTGAGATCCGTTGCGGACGGTGGGCGGCCGCGACACCAGACCGTACGACACGGGATCCGGGCAGGCCGGTGTCCGGCTGCGCTGCCTGGACGCGCGCCAGGAACTCAGCACACACCCTGGTCCCCGTCGACGCGGGCCGGGTAGTGCTGCACTCACGGCGGGGCACGAGCCTGGCGGCTTCGTTCCCGGAGATCGAATCCGGGAGCAGCCAGCTGTCGGACGCGACAGCACTGGACGGCGTTATGTGACCTGCCGTTGTGTGACCTGCACGGGTGTCTCAGGTGACTTGTCCTCGACCGGCCCTTCAGTGGCGAGCCGCCCCGGCCTGACGGAAGCTCTGCGCAAATCAAGCTGTCTGCCGCCAGGTTCCGGGTGGTTCTCCGTGGTGGCGGCAGAAGGCTGCGGCGAAAGCTAAGGGAGAGCCGTGGCCGACGGCGTCGGCGATCTGAGGCAGGGTGAGATCGTCGCGGCACGCAGGTCGTCGCGGGCGATGGTCATGCGCCATTCGGTCAGATACTGCATAGGGGCCTGACAGCGCCTCCCTGAACACCCCCGCGAACGCGGCCCGCGACAGGCCGCTGATCTCGGCGAGTTCGGGGACCGTCCATGGGTGGGCCGCATTCTCATGCAGGGCTTGTCGACCGCTCCCAGCAGCGGATCCGCGGCCACCCGGTACCCGCGCGGTGCGGTCCCACTGCGCCGGAAGTCGCTGCGGCCGGCCAGGACGAGCAGCAGGGCCAGAAGGCGGTCCAGGACGATCTGTTGAGCGAGTTCGCTGCGGACCAGTTCACGGGACAGCGAAATGATCACATCCCGCAACGGTTCGTCGTCGGCCGCGAGGGACGCAGGCGGGTCCAACGGCTACCGCACCCGATCCTGGAAGACCGAACTCGCAGCCCTGGCCGCCGAGACTGGCCTGGACATCACGGCTTTTCTGCCACGGCCGACGGCTACCAGCAACTGCTGGACTGGGCCCGTTCATCAGGCCTGGTCAGCCGCGCTGAAGTCGAGTGCACCGGCTCCTACGGAGCTGCGCTGAGCCGCATTGTGCGCACCAACGAGCTGACCGTCATCGAGGTGAACCAGCCGGACAAGGCAACACGCCGCCGTCGCGGCAAGACCGACGCCATCGACGCCGAGGCAGCAGCGCACGCCGTGCTGTCCGGCCGAGCCACCGCGACGGCCAAGTTCACTGACGGTCCCGTTGAAGCTCTCCGGCTCTTCAAGATGGCCAAGGTCTCCGCGGTCAAAGCCCGCACCCAGGCCATCAACCAGCTCAGGGCGGTACTCGTGACGGCCAGTCCAGAGCTGCGAGAGTCTCTGGAGGGGCTGACCATCCCCAAGCTGGTCCGAGCCTGCACGACACTGCACAGGTCTGCGGCCGGCACGGCCACGGCGGCCGCGGTCTTCACCCTGCGGCTGCTCGCCCGTCGAGTCGAGGAACTCGATGATGAGATCGCCGCTCTGAAGCAGCGGATCACCGACGTGATCAGGCAGCACGTTCCGCAACTGCTTGACTGCTACGGCGTGGTTCCGGACACCGCCGCGGCGCTACTCATCGCCACAGGCGACAATCCTGAACGACTCCACAGCGAGGCTTCGTTTGCCTCGCTCTGCGGGGTGAGCCCAGTCGAATCCTCCTCGGGCAAGACACAGCGCAGAAGGCTCCATCGAGGCGGCGACCGTCAGGCCAACTCGGCTCTCTACACGATCGTCCTTGCCCGACTCCGCTGGGAGACACGCAGCCGCAGCTACGTCGAGCGACGCATCGCCGAAGGCAGGACCCGACGCGAAGCCATCCGCTGCCTGAAACGCTACGTCGCCCGAGAGCTCTACACGATCATCATGCGAGCCCATGCTCAGCCCCGCGACCAGGCCCTGGCAGCTTGACATCCATAGGGGCATCAAGACCCCCGCAAGTTACGACGCCGGCCTCCGTCTAGGTTTCCATGCGCTTCTTTCGCGAAGCGGGCGGCTCCGTGGGCCGGGTCCGCTGTCTGACGGTGGCGGCCCTTCTCCGGCTCGCTGCCGCAGGCACGGTCCGGAGGCTAGCGGAGGGTGAGTTCAAGCAGCAGTTCGCTCAGGTCTGTCGGCATCGTGATCATGCAGTCGTGCCCGGTCGGCAGTTCCCGTATCCGTGCTGGGGAGCCGTTGGGCTGTGCAGCGGGGACGGGCCGCCGCACGATGCCTTCCGGCTCTGCACCGACGCAGTGGATGTGCGTGCGCGGAATGGAGCCCACGGCAGGGTTGTCCAGCCGGACCGATTGCCGCAGGCAGCGCACTGGATGGTCGGAGAGCATCGCACGCAGCCATGCGACGTCCGCCGGGTCGGTGATCCCGAACAGGCCGAGGGGCGGAGGCATCTCGGGCAGCGGCGGGATGCGCCAGCCGTTGTCGGACTTGGCGGCGAGGTCGATCAGGTTCTGGGTCATGGGCTGCACGTCGACGGCGGTCTCGCCGTGCTCGGGGACCATCGCGTCGAGGTACACCAGGTGCGCGATTCGTTCCGGTACCTCGTTGGCCACGGACGAGACGACCAGCCCCGCGTAACTGTGCCCCACGAGCACCACCTCGGTCAGGTTCTCCTCGTGGATCAGCTTGACGACGTCCGCGACGTGCGTGTCGAGCCCCACCTCGGGACCGAGCAGGTGTGCCTTGTCGCCGTAGCCGGTCAGTGAGGGCGCGAACACGCGGTGTCCGGCCGATTCCAGCAGCGGGGCCACCCGCTCCCAGCACCGGCCGCTGTGCCAGGCGCCGTGTACCAGCAGAAAAGTTGACATGAGGTTTTTTCCTCTTCGGGGCGTGGAGGCGCGCGAGCATTATGGTTCCTGTTTGTGCCTCGGTACTCTTCGGGAACCGAAATCATCGTGCTGCACCTGCCGCACCCTGATCAATAAGGCACATTTCGGTGCCCCGGTTCTCTGGAGGTAACCATGAGCGGCACAGTGGGCGGCGAGTCGCAGCAGGCACGGCCGGAGGACCCGTGCCAGGCCCGTGAAGTGCTCGGCATCGTCGGCGACAAGTGGTCGCTGCTGATCGTGCGTAACCTCAGCCAGGGGCCGCGCCGCTTCACCGAACTCAAGCGGGCCGTCGACGGAATCAGCCAGCGTATGCTCACCGTCACCCTGCGCGGCCTGGAACGCGACGGGATCCTCACACGGACGGTCCGCAACGTCATGCCGCCGCACGTCAGTTACGAGCTCACTCCGATGGGCAGGACCCTGCGCGAAGCCGCCGCACCCCTGTTGGAGTGGAGCATCACGCACCTGACGCACATCGACGCCGCCCGCGCCGTGTACGACGCCCGCCCCGACACCTCGCCCGCCTGACCCCAGCCCGGCTGTACTCCCCCATCGGCAGGTACGGCTCGGTGAGCTTCCCCTGGTCATCAGTGAACTGCCGCCGTGTCACACCCTGCGTTCTACCGCGGCCAGCCTCACCAAGGCAGCGAGATACACAACGACCGGGACCCTGCCGGAGGAACGCACCTCACCGCGGCCACTCCTTGCCGGACCGTCCGCTCCGCGTGTCGTGTCCGCGTTCGCACGCCGCAGGTGCAGTCGGCGCAGTTCCTGCAGTGCCGCGAGGGGAACGGGTGCCGACCCACTGCGCCCGGTACCCCTCCTCACCGTGGAGCCGCAGTACCGACTGAGCGGCCTCCAGGACGACGTGTCCGAGCACGCTTCAGGCCGCCGTCGGGGCACCGGCGGCCAGCTGGATGCGGTAAAGCCCCGGTCAGTATTCGGCCGGCAGCACGGAAAGATTCCAGGTCAGGTGCTCGCACGTCGGGGCTGCTGCTGCGGCCGTCGCGAATCTGGGCCGACTCCACGGGCTTGTCAGGCCGTTGGCACCTTCTCCGCAGGAGCAGACCGCGTCTGCCGGCCGTGCTGATGGTGTTGCGCCCAGCGGACGGCGGGCGGTGCCGCGAGGCCCGTCAGGGCGAACATGGTTCCCACGACGTACCAGCCGGGGCGGCCCCAGGTGATGCAGAGCGCGATGATCAGGCCGGGTCCGAGGGCCTCGGCGAGTCCGGCACCCAAGCCGAAGACGCCCAGGTACTGGCCGGTGGCGTGCCGTGGGGCGAGAGCGAACGAGATCTCGAAGCCGGCGGCGGAATGCCAGAGTTCACCGACGGTGTGGATCGCCACGGCGATCAGGAGGAGGGTTGCGGCGGCCCACGCCGGTATGCCCGCCGACAGCGAGATCAGCGAGCAGGCGACGAAAAAGGCCGCACCTGCGCGGCGGTAGGCGTTTGCGCCGGCCGCGAGGGAGTCGACGTTGCGGCTCGCCCTGACCTGGAAGGCGACGACGATGATGGTACCGGTAAGCATGGTGCCCGAGATGAGCCAGTGCGGGGCCGTGGTGGCGCCCACGATCCACAGCGGGATGGCCACGGTGAGCACCTTGAACTGGATGGCCATGACGCCGTCGAGAGCGGTCAGCAGCAGATAGGGCCCGTCCCGTAGCGCGCTCCAGCGAGGACCTCCGTCGCCGGGGACGGGGGCGATGGGCGGAAGGAAGACCACGAGCGCCGCGGAGACGGCGAAGGCGATGGCGTTGCCGGCGGCCATCAACTGATAGGCGGTCAGCGTCCCCACTTGGACGACCCAGCCGGCCAGGACGGCCCCGAAGGAGACGCCGACGTTGGTCACGGCGCGGAGATAGGCCCGGAACTCCTGCGGCCTCTCGCCTCCGTAGTGCCGTATGAGCGGGGAACGGGCGGCGATTCCTGCCGCCTTTGCCCCGGCGGCCGCGCAGACCACGACCACGAACGGCCAGAAGCTCTTGATTAGCACGAAGCCGGCCGTGGCCAGCGCCTGGACGGCCAGGGTGAGCGCGTAGACGCCGCGCGCTCCGTACCGGTCCGCCAGGTGACCGACCGCGACACCGAGGGCGAGTGCGACCAGACCGGCGATGCCGAGACCGAGCCCCACCCGGTTCGCCGGGAGGTGGACGGCCTCGGTGAAGTACAGCACCCCGGCGGTCAGATAGAGCCCGCTGCCGACGGTGTAGACGAAGTTGGAGACGGCGAGGACGCGCTGCGGTCCGGCCTCGGGCAGCAGACGGGGCATGGCGGGCTCCACGTCACAGGCGGGTGGGACGCCCCACCGATGGAGGTGGATGCGGGGCGCTGTCCATGGGACGGACGCTGTCAGGCGGAACAGCACCCCACATCCGGTACGGGATGGCGGCACGGATCGGTGCCCGCACCTCCGGTTCCTCCTCCAGAGCAGTGGATCAGCTCACGTGCACCGGGGTACACATTCGAGAAGGCTTATTGCATACTACTCGCAATAACAAAGAGATGGCTACAAGGGGCGGACATTGGGCTCTCCCGTGACTCTCGGCATCGAGCGGTGCCGGTCGGTCGGCGTCACCTCGCGGGCCGTCCTGCGCCCGGCGGCGGGCGTCTGGGCAGGTGCCGCCTGATGACACCGGACATCCGCGTCTTCCGCGGCAAGGACCTGCTGGAGCACACCGAGGCCCTGCGCTCCGTCTACCTCGAAGGCTTCTGCGCCCCGCCCTGGAACGAAGACGAGGAGCAGGCGGTCGAGTTCGTCGGCCGGCTGGTGGACAACGTCCGGCGCCCCGGCTTCACCGCGGCGCTCGCCTTCGCCGGGGCGGACGTCGTCGGCTTCACCACTGCCTGGACGACCGCGGCCCCTTTCCCCACCGACCGCTGCTATCCGCAGGCCGCCGCCGGCCTGGGAAGGGAGCGCACAGTGGAGTGGCTGTGCGGCGCCCGCGAGATCGACGAACTCGCCGTCCGCCCAGCCGCCCACGGGGCGGGCCTGGCCGCCGAACTGCTCGAAGCGGTTACCAAGGACGCCCCCGAAGGCCGCTCCTGGTTGCTGACTTCCGTCCGCTCGCCGCGCGCCGTTGCCTTCTACCGTCGGCAGGGCTGGACCCAGGCCACGCACCCCTTTCCTGAGGGCAGGGGCATCGTCGTCTTCCTCGGCCCCTGTCATCCCGCCCGCACCCTGGCCGCGCTCCCCCTCTGAGCGCGCGGAGGGCTTCACCTCTCCCGCCGGCTGTCACGCCAACCCAGTCGTCCAACTCGCTCGCGCGACCGCCAAGACGCTGAAGCGCAGGCCCGACTTCGCCGCACAGGGACGAGGCCGCGGCCATTGATCGAAAAGTTCAACTGTGCGGTCTGCTGGGAGGCACCGCAGGCAACCCGTCGACCGTTGCCGCGAGCAGAGGCAGGAGCTGGGCGAGCTTTCCCTGGTCACCGATGGCGGAGAGAAGCCGGGTTTGGTCGGAGTGGACGCGGTGGGCGGCGCGCTGTTGGAGGATGCGGCCGCGGGCGGTGAGGTGCAGCAGGACGCGGCGGCGGTCGTCGGGGTCGGGCCGACGGTAGACGAGGTTGCCGGCGACCATGCGGTCGACGAGCTTGGTCAGAGTGGGCGCCGGCATGAGGGCGTGGTCGGCGATTTCGGACATCGGGTGGCCCTGCCCGTCGGCAACGGCCGACAGGACGCGCCACTCCTCCACCGAACAGCCCTCCTCGGCCAGCACCACGGCCAAGCGCCGGCCAAGGCGTCGCTCGGCGTGACTGAGGAGGTGGGCAAGGTCCGGGGAGGAAAGTTCGGACGGCACTGCCGGTGTCCTTCCGATAGGTCTAGTGTTCGGGCAGATCACGAGCCTCCGCGAGGGTGCCGGGGCCCGGACCGGGATCCGCGCGCCCAGTGCCCTCACGGAGGTGGTCTGTGCATCCGGTGCCGCCCAGAGGGAACGGCGATTCGAGCACGACGCTGGTCGTGGCCCTGGTCGTGCCGCTGCAGGGACCCGCGGGGATCTTCGGCCCGTCGTGCGAGCTGGCCGCACAACTGGCCGTCGAGGAACTGAACGCCGCGGGCGGCGTGCTGGACCGGGAGGTCCGCCTGGTCACGGTGGACGGCGGGGCATCGCCGGAGCGGGTAGCGACCGAGGTCGAGACTCTGGTGTCGCTGCGCGCCGTCGACGGGGTGGTGGGCTGGCACACCTCGGCCGTGCGCCAGGCACTGCTGCCGCGGATCGCGGGCCGCGTGCCCTACGTCTACACAGCCCAGTACGAGGGCGGCGAGCGCGCACCCGGGGTCTTCCTGACGGGCGAGACCGATACCGCGCAACTGCTGCCGGCCATGCGGCTGCTGGCCGAGGCGACCGGCGCGCGACGCTGGTGCACGGTGGGCAACAACTATGTGTGGCCGCGCGTGACCGCCCGCGCCGCACGGCGATACGTCCGGGCATGCGGGGGTCTGGTGCGCGACGAGGTCTTCGTGCCGCTGGGGACGCACGAGTTCGGGCCGGTGCTGCGCCGGATCGAGCGGTGCGAGGCGGACGCGGTGCTGATGCTGCTGGTCGGCGACGACGCGGCACGCTTCAACCGGGCGTTCGCCGCGTACGGCCTTCACCAGCGGTGTCTGCGGCTGAGCACCCATATGGACGAGAACATCCTGCTGGCCACCGGCGCCGAGGCCACCGACGGGCTGTGGGCGACGGCTGGTTTCTTCGAGACCCTCGCGACCGCCGAGAGCCTGGACTTCAGCGCCCGTTACGCGGCGCGGTTCGGTGTGGAGGCACCCATCGTTGGCAGTCCGGGCGAGTCGTGTTTCGAAGGGGTGCGCCTGCTGGTGGCGTTGGCCGAGCGGGCGCGGTCGCTGGACGTGCGGGCGATGTGCACGGTGGGCGACACGGTCTCCTACGAGGGCCCGCGCGGCGTACTGCGGCTGCGCGGCAACCATCTCACCCAACGGCTGTACCTGGCACGGGCGGATGCCTTCGACTTCCACATCGTCACCCAACTCTGACCCCGCTCCCCGCCGTTGACATTACCCTGCCACAGAAATACTTTCTACGGGAAGCATCTGACAGAGGCGGGGCATTCGTATTCAATCGAGCCCTTCGCTCGCCGCAGTCGCCCATAGACGGGCATCCCGGCCCACGCGGTTCCGCTCCTGTTGGCGCGCTATCTACGCGCGTCGAATAAAGACCCGTTAAAGACCTTTCCCTTAAAGGAAGCGAAACGCTCAAGAAACAGCGTGGCGTGACTCTTCCGTGCAATCACCCGGGGTCGCCCGGGTCGTCCCCAGTGCTGGGAAGAGGGAATGTCGTGACGGAGATCGTCGACAAGGAAGCACCGCCGACGAGTACGGGCGGACGGACGTACAACAACTGGGCGCAGAACGACACGTTGGAGGACTACTCGCTGCGCTACGCGCCGAAGTCCTTCCGCCGCTGGACCCCCTACGTGGTGGCCACCACGGCACTCGGTGGCATCGCCTACCTCGCCGACTTCGCCATCGGCGGCTCGATCGCCATCTCCAACGGCTTCTCCAGCGCCATGGTCGCGATCCTGGCCGCGGCGGTGGTCATCTTCCTGACCGGCATCCCGATCTCGTACTACTCGGCGAAGTACTCCATCGACATGGACCTGCTGACCCGGGGCGCGGGCTTCGGCTACCTCGGTTCCACACTCACCTCGGTCATCTACGCCAGCTTCACCTTCATCTTCTTCGCCCTCGAAGGCTCGATCATGGCCCAAGCCCTGGAGCTGGGCCTGCACATCCCGCTCGCCGTCGGCTATCTCATCTGCTCGCTGATCATCCTGCCGCTGGTCATCTACGGCATGACGGCCCTGTCGAAGATGCAGGTGTGGACGCAGCCGGTCTGGCTGGTGCTGATGGTCGCGCCGTTCGTGTCCATCGCCATCCAGGAGCCGGACAGGTTCTCGCAGTTCACGCACTTCGCCGGCAACTCCCCCACCGGCTCCAGCATCAGCATGCTCGGCGTCGGCGCGGGCGCCGGCGTGGCCCTGTCGCTGATCGCCCAGATCGGCGAGCAGGTCGACTACCTGCGCTTCATGCCCGACAAGACACCCGAGAACAGCAAGAAGTGGTGGGGCGCCGTCCTCTCCGCCGGCCCGGGCTGGGTGGTGCTCGGCGCGGCCAAGCAGATCGGCGGGGCCTTCCTCGCCTTCTACATCGCCGGCAGCGTCGGCCTGTCCAAGGCCAACGAGCCCATCCAGCAGTACGTCCACGGCTTCAAGACCTTCGCCGCACCCGTCGCCCTGGGCCTGGCCACGTTCTTCGTGATCCTCTCCCAGATAAAGATCAACTCGACGAACGCGTACTCCGGTTCGCTGTCCTGGTCGAACTTCTTCTCCCGCCTCACCCACCGCCACCCCGGCCGCGTCGTCTACATCTTCCTCAACGTCGGCATCGCACTGGCCCTGATGGAGGGCGGCGTCTTCGGCTTCCTCAACACCGTCCTCGGCTTCTACTCCAACGTCGCCATCGCCTGGATCGGCGCGGTCGTCGCCGACCTCGTCATCAACAAGCCGCTGAAGCTCAGCCCCTCGTACATCGAGTTCAAGCGCGCCCACCTGTACAACTTCAACCCGGTCGGCTTCGGCTCGATGCTCATCGCCTCCGCCGTCTCCATCGCCGCGTACTTCGAGGCGTTCGGTGACTACGGCAAGGCGTACTCCCCCTTCATCGCCCTGTTCCTCGCCATGGTCCTCTCACCGCTGTTCGCGGTGCTCACCAAGGGCAAGTACTACATCGCCCGCGTCGACGACCTGGAGGAGCCGCTGCTCGGGGCGGACGGCCTGCCCTCCGCGGCCATGCTGACCTGCACCGTGTGCACGACCGACTTCGAACGGCCGGACGTGGCGAACTGCCCCTTCCACGCCGGGGCAATCTGCTCACTGTGCTGCAGCCTGGAGAAGGACTGCCACGACTCCTGCAAGAGCGGCTCCGGCACGGGACCGGTCGCCCTCGCCATGCCCACCGTGCGATCCGTGAACTGACCACCATCACCTTCCCGTGTCCCGTTTGGCTCCGGCTCGCGTTATTCGACATGGGCCGGAGCCGACGTCGTCAGTCGGTCAGGTCTGCTCCAATGCTGGATTCCTCAAAGGACGTACACATAGCGGCGGCGTAAGTGCCTGGTCGGCGGTGCGGGTCTGCCCCAGATCCCAGGTCGCGCGCGGGCGTTGAGCTGGGCTGTGGCCACTTCGGTGGCGTGGGTGATGTGGTCGCGGTCGCCGAAGGAGCGTCCGGCCAGGGTGGTCTTGCGGAAGATGCGCCACCAGCCCTCTTGGAGGTTGAGCCAGCAGGCGCCGACAGGGATGAACACCCCAGGTTTGCTCCGGTCCGCGGGAGTAGTCGATCTCGTTCTTGAGGCGGTGTCCGTCCGGTGACCAGACCGGCGCCGGCGGGAAGGTGCGGGGGATCACCGGGCCGAGCTCGTCGGCGCAGACGACCGTCGCGCCGACGGGCGGGCTGGTGTAGAGCTCGACGATCCGCGTCCTTTTCCCTCGAAGTCCGCGTCTCCCGAGCGCGTCCATGAGCGCGTGCGCCGCCAGCGCACGCCCTCGGCCAGAAGGATCCGGCGCACCGCGGCCAGGGACCTGGGCATCATGGTCAGCCGCTCCCAGGCGCAGTCAGGTGTGGGCGTGGTCGGTGTCGTAGCGCTGATGCCACGACAGGTATATCGGTGCCGACCGCAGTTCGAGCGGGAGGAGGAGCACGACCAGGCCCAGGTCGGCCACCGCTGACCGCGTGGTGGCTTCCGGGACGCTGATCAGGAGATCGGAGCCGCCCGCGAACTTCAGCGCGGCCGCGAGCGATGCGGGCCAGGGGGCGGCCTGCTCGATGCGTCAGAACGCATACGTGGCAGTCGGGCCCGCGCGGCCTCACATCCGGGATCTCAGCACATCGACCTCACAGCCCGGCGCGAAGGGGTCGAAGCCGTGTTCGATCAGCGAACGAACGATCAGCAGGCTTCGCAGCGACCACCACGCGCGGATCACGTCGAGGTCAATGTCGGTGCCGTAGCCGGCGATGACGTCGTCGAGGTGCTCCTCGTGTCCGAGGGTGAAGGTGGCGAGGTCGTACAGGGCATCGCCCTGGCCCGCCTCGGACCAGTCGATGATGCCCGTCACCTCGTCGCCGTCGACGAAGACGTGCGCGATCTGCAGGTCGCCGTGTGTGAACGCCGCAGTCCACGGCCGGAGCGCGGCCTCGGCGACCTGGCGGTTGCGGGTGACCAGGTCGGCGGGCAGGACGCCGTTCGTCACGAGCAACTCGCACTCGTCGTCGAGTTCCGCCGCCAGCGCGTCGGTGCTCCGGCCGGCCCGGCCGGGCCGGGGCGGCAGCGGCGCGTAGTGCAGCTTCCGGATGGCGGCGCCCGCCGCGGCCCACGCCGCAGGCGACCCGGTCGACGGCCCGCCGAGGCGCCCAAGCGTCGTCCCCGGGAGTGCGGCGGTCGCCAGCACGGGCGGCTTGCGCCACAGGACCTTGGGGGTCGGGACCGGCGCGAGGGACATCGCCTCGACCTCGACGTCGATGCGCGTCTGATCGGCGTCCACCTTCAAGAACACGTCGCCGACGCGCAGAGTCGCGCGCTCGGAATGGGCGACGACGACTTCGACCTCATCCATGGGCGACCAGTATCCCGGGGATGAGCGCCGACGTCGCCGGGTTTGTCGCGTGCGATGACGCGGCTGACCGCGTCCCGCTACCCGGCGGCCTCGTGCACGACACCGGCCTCTGACCAGGTGAAACCCACCACTTGTGTCAGGAGTCCTGACCCGGCATCAGCGGGCCACGCCATGGTTGCCGGAAAAGCGGGCCTGGTGGCGAGGTTCTTGCGGATGCCGGGGTGGTCCATGGTCGGACTGGCTCGCCGCCGCATGTGAGCGGTCAAGATGTGTCAGATGTCAGATGTCAGGTGTTGGTGTGGCGTCTACCGTGGTCACCTGGGTGCCGATGGAGTAGACGGCAGGTTTGCCGTCCGCGGAGATGATTCCGAGTTCCGTCTGTGCGTAGTGGCGGACGACCTTGTACATACGCGCGTCCGGGTTGTGCTTGACCAGCGGCTTGTCCGAGTCGCCGAGGTTGATGTAGGAGTGCAGGTCCTTGGCGAGGAAGGTCTCGTCGACAGCGCTGTCGGACAGCACGAGCGCGCCACCCTCGGCGGTCTTCACGGCGAAGACGTCCCCGGGTTGCGGGGTGGTCTTTTTGAAGTCGACCCAGGCGTGCCCGTCCAGGTTGTCGGCCCGCTCGGTGTACCAGGACGCGCCGAGGCGCCGGGCTGAGGTGCCGGCGAGCGGGGTGTTGCGGCCACCTGTCACCCACAGATCGGTGACCAGTCCCGGCAACTGTGAGGGCGCCGTCTTACCGATCTTGGTTTCGGGGTCTGCGACCTTCATCAGCCCGGCTTTGTCGAGGGCGATGTGCGGCGCCTTGGCCACGTCAGACCCTTCGAAGTCGCGGGCAACGACCATCCGCCAGCCATCCGCGGAGCGCTTGAAGACGAGGAACCTGATGTCCTTTGACCACAGCTTGCCCGGCTTGCCATGGGTGAGTTGGGCGCCTTGGGTGCGCACCAGGAACCAGTCGGCCTTCGAGGAGGCGGGCGGGATGTAGAAGGTGCGGTTGACGTACACGAACGGAGCGAGATTATCCGCAACGTCACCCTTGTCGAGGGCCGGGATCTGTGTGAAGTACGCCTGGTCCATCGCAAGGACAGCGCCGCCTTCCGCCCTCGCCATGAGTGAGGCGGAACGCTTGGCGTTGGCCTGGTTGTTGACCTTCTGATAGGCGTCCACCGTCTTGTTCGCCTCGGCCTTGGTGAGCAACGGCCGCTCGTCCGACGCAGCGTCCGCGTGCCCGGAACCTGTGTCGGCGGTGGAACATCCGGTCAAAAAGGCCGCGGCTGAGAATACGGCCGCGGTGAACACGCCGATGCGCGTGGCACGGGCTAGGTGAACAGAGCGGGCCAGGTGAGCCATGGCAAGGTATCCCCGTTTCTCGTGTACTTTCGGCGTCCGCCCTGTGCAGCGCGCACGGGCCGCTCGCTGTGCCACGCTATCGACCCCACTCATCCGGGCGGCAACTGCGGTCCCGCTCCGGAACCGGACCGTAACCTTCCGTCTTATGAACATCAGTCGCCCTCCGCGGAGTTGAGCGGGGGAGCAGACCGCCGCCGGGCCACAGAGGCGATCCTGCTTCCGCCCAGACCATGTGCCTGCCGACCTCGACGAGGACCTGGAGCCGGTGCGCGGGCCCGTGCGCCTGATGCTGTCCGGCCGCCGGGTCGCAGACCCGTGCCTCGCCGTGCGGGCCGGAGCACACCAGGGCGCGGGCGATGTCTGGCAGGCCCAGGCTGAGGGCATCGCATGGGCAGTCCTGGATGAGCTGGAGCAGATCCGTGGTGACCGCCTCCCAGTCGCCGGCCTCCGGCCAGCGCGTACCGCCGTCCGGTTCGTGGGTGAGCGTGGACAGGGGCACGATCTCGCCCGGTTGGCGGCCGCGGATGAGGCGGTCGTGGATGCGGACGCCGTCGGGCCGCCGTACGCGGGGGTGCAGCAGGGAGACTGCGGCCACGACGGTGGGTTGATCTCTGGGGCGCCGGCCGGGTAGTAGGGCGCGTGCGCGAAGAGGAGGTAGGCGTCCAAGCCAAGGAGACCGGTCTGCCGGGCCGGCAGTGGCGTATCGGCCGGCTCTGCCGCGGCCAGCTACTCCCGCATACCGTCAACTGCCTCTTCGGCAGCACCCGGGCCCCCTCGTCGTGCAAAGCACAACCATGGTCCCGGGAAGAGCACCTGGGCGTTCTCGAAACCCGGCGACATCACTCTCCTGTGGAACCAGGCGTTCGCACCGCTGAGCAACAGACGTTCAGCGGTGCTCACCTACAAAGCCGAGCCTGCTCGTGGACGGGCAGGCAGATGCCCTCAGCCGTTCCAGGGGGAGTTGACGAGCTCCCCCACGGGGCTTGGGGCTGTGGCTCTCAGTAGCCGATGGTGAAACGACGCTGGACGAAGCGAGGGAGCTCCGCCTCATCGATCAGAGCAATGGCCGCGTCCTCCACCGAGATGCGGCTGCGGCCATCAGCGTCCAGGACCGGCTGGTCGCCGCCGAGCCTGAAGCGACCGGTGCGCTCGCCGGGGGCGATCTCCTCCGCGGGGCTGAAGTAGGTCCACAGCCGGTTCGATGTCCGCAAGGCATCGAGCGCGTCCCGGTGACCGCGTACCGCTGCGGCGTATTCGCGGGGCAGCCCGAGCTGGTCCAGGGCGGCGTGCAGCAACTCGTGGGAGTCGGCACGCACCACCCCCGGTTCGATCTCGAGGCTGCCGGCACCGCCGATCACGATGAGCCGGGTCCGAGGGTGGCTCTCCAGTGCTTTCAGCAGGGCTCGGGCCGCCGTCGCGTAGAGGGTGGGGTCGGCGATCGAGCGCCGCACGGTGTCCGCGAAGTCCTTGGCGGCATTGCCTGGCTGGAATCCGCTGATCAGGATGTCGAGGCCCGGCAGGTGGCCGGCGATGCTCTGCGGGTCGAGAACGTCGATGCTCGCCCAGGTGATGTTGTCCCGATGCTCGTGGCGCTGTGCCCAGGTGGCGTCGCGGCTGAAGGCCCTGACCTGGTGGCCGCGGTCGAGGGCTTCGGTGACGACCCGGCTGCCGATGGTCCCGGCGGCTCCGATGACTCCGATGTGCATGGTTCTCCCCTGTGCATGCAGACATGGGACGTCACGGAGGTGACGCCGTGCGGAAACTATACGCCGTGAAGCTTTCGCACGGCGTATCCCAAATGGACGCTGTAGAGTGTCTGTTGTGACAGTGACGGGCAGCACCGGACGGCGCGAGCGGCTACGGGCCGAGACCACGGCCGAAATCAAGAACGTGGCACTGGCCCTGATGACCTCCGGCGGGCCGGGCGCCATCACCCTGCGGGCCATCGCCCGCGAGATGGGCATGACCGCCAACGCCATCTACGGATACTTCGCGACCAGGGACGATCTGGTCACCGCGCTCATCAACGACGTGTACACCGCCTTGGCGGACACCGTGGACACCGCCTGGGAGAACGTGCCTGCCACGGATGCCGCCGTCCGGATCGAGGCATGGGCCAACGCCTTCCGGACATGGGCCCTGGTCAACCCCCAGGGTTTTCGGCTCATCTACGGCGACCCCGTGCCTGGCTACCAGGCTCCCGAAGGCGGTCCCGCCCCGGATGCCGCCCGCAGGGTCTGCACCGGAGTCACCGCACTCGCGGCAGCCGCATGGCCCCACGCCCAGCACCTCCACGAGGACAGCACCTTCGACTGGTCCGACTTCGACCCCGGGCTCCTCGACAAGGTCCGTCCCGCCTTCCCCGACTTGCCGCCCGCAGCCGTTGCCCTCGCCCTGCGCATCTGGGGGCACCTCCACGGCCTGGTGTCACTGGAGATCTACGGCCACCTGCACACCCAGACCACCAGCCCGGCCAAGCTCTTCCAAAATGAACTTGGCCAACTCGTACGGACACTGGGCATCCCACGCCGACGCTGAAGCCCGCAGCACCGACGGCTCCTCGAAGTACACCGTCCTCACGTCGCTGCGCGCCGCTTCCCCGCTCCGAAGCCCGAAAGCATCCCCGCGAATCATGTTGAGCCGCTTCGGCCAGGTGGCGACGGACAAGCGGCTGCTGCCCGGCGGGAAGGTGTCTCGCCCGTCGGCGGTGACGCAGTTTCTCGATTCGGCTCCGGCCGCAGTTCCGTGACGGACGCGGCCTCTTCACGCAGCGTGCTGGTATGTGTGGTGCAACGCTGCGCCGGTGCGGAAGCGGAGTCGTCCACAGCCGTCCTTGGCTTCGTCCGTTGCGTCGCCGGTGCCACAGCCGTGCCGCGCCAGCCGGCGGACGCATCCTTCGGCGATGCCGGAAAGGGTTCCGGCGCCCTGGCGACGGCCTGGGGCGCCGTGTGCGTACGGCTGCCAAGTGCCCTACAGCCGAGACCGGGCCGAGGCACAGTCACGGCCGCGTGACGTACTTCCCGGGGGCGATGGTCACGAGGTAGCCCACCTTCTGTTCAGCCGTCTCCCGACCCAGAACGCGATGCCGAACTCGACCGGACAGAGGGAGTACTGAACCGCTACCCCGGACCGAGTTTTTTCCTTCGACGGGGTTCGGCCCGCTCGGGATCAGGCCCACCGCAGGCTCCGGCTGGGCCGACAGGGGTCACGCCGACCGGCTGCCCGCCACTTACCACCGCACCCGCGGGGTGCGCTACTTCCATGGCTGCTGCTCGCGGGGAAAGCCGACAGTCTCGTTGATCGAGGAACTGGACGCGCGTGAGGCGGCGGCCCGTGTCCGGGCGGGGAAACTCGGGGCGGGATCTCCGAGCCTCACGCCAGGGGGCGTTCGACCGGCTCGGTCCGCGGTGTTTCATCCATGAAGTGCTTCGAATGTTTCGGCACTGTTCACGAATCATGCGAGAAGTATTGACCCCTTGCACCGGTTCCCTATCATCCAGATTGCTCGACAGTTCGATCCGCGTTCGGCATACCGAACAAGCTAGAGCCGCCCATTCGCACAGCAGAGCACCTCCGGATCACGCCCACCGCAACGACCGAAGCCGTAAGGAGCATGCCGCCAATGCATATGTCATGGCTCCATCAACGCTGTGTTCGGTGACGCCCGATGCCCTATGCAGGCGGAGCACGGCATGCCGTTGAGCCGTTCGATTCCTCAAGCTCCTCTCACTCAAGGAATGCCGTGAACGCTCCGGTGCGCGCCGTCCCGCGCGGGCCCGGACCCCGATCAGAGCTCGAACGGCTCGCGGAGTCACCCCATCGACAGTCCGGACAGCCTCCGACGGGGCCGGCCGGAACCGCGTACTCAAGGATGACGAGGTCCCCATGCGCAGACGAAGTTTCAGCCGCAGACGTCTGTCTGTGGTGCTCGCCGCTGCGGTCACGGTTCTGATCGCGTTGGCGGCCACGCTCGTCGCCAACCCGGCCGAGGCGGCCACCAGCGGTGCTTTGCGCGGTGTCGGTTCCGGCCGATGTCTCGATGTGCCGAACTCCAGCCAAACCGATGGCGCGTACCTGCAGATCTACGACTGCTCGGGCGCGGCCAACCAGCAGTGGACTGCGACGGACAGCAACCAGCTGACCGTGTACGGGAACAAGTGCCTGGATGTTCCGGGCCACGCCACCGCGGCCGGTACCCGGGTGCAGATCTGGACCTGCAGCGGCGGGGCCAACCAGCAGTGGCGGGTGAACTCCGACGGCACGATCGTCGGCGTGGAGTCCGGCCTGTGCCTGGACGTCACGGGCCACGGCACGGCCAACGGCACGGCGGTGGAGATCTGGACGTGCAACGGCGGCAGCAACCAGAAGTGGACCGGCCTGTCCGGGACGACCCCGCCGGACGGCCCGTGCTCGCTTCCCTCGACCTACCGGTGGACGTCGACAGGTGCGCTGGCGCAGCCGGCGAACGGGTGGGTCTCGCTGAAGGACTTCACCAACGTGGTGTACAACGGCAAGCACCTGGTCTACGCGTCGAACGTGTCGGGATCGTCGTACGGTTCGATGGCTTTCAAGCCCTTCACGAACTGGTCGGACATGGCATCGGCCGGCCAGACAGGGATGAGCCAGTCCACAGTGGCGCCCACAGTGTTCTACTTCGCGCCCAAGAACATCTGGGTGCTGGCGTACCAGTGGGGTGCGTGGCCGTTCATCTACCGCACGTCGAGCGACCCCACCAACCCCAACGGCTGGTCCGCGCCGCAGCCGCTGTTCACCGGCAGCATCCCGGGCGCCGCCCCGATCGACCAGACCCTGATCGCCGACGGCCAGAACATGTACCTGTTCTTCGCCGGTGACAACGGCAGTATCTACCGGGCGAGCATGCCGATCGGGAACTTCCCGGGCAACTTCGGCTCGTCGTACACGACGGTCATGAGCGACACGGTGAAGAACCTGTTCGAGGCGCCGCAGGTCTACAAGGTCCAGGGCCAGAACCAGTACCTCATGATCGTCGAGGCTCGGGGCGCCAATGAGCAGCGCTACTTCCGCTCGTTCACGGCGTCCAGCCTGAGCGGTACGTGGACCCCGCAGGCCGCCACCGAGAGCAACCCCTTCGCGGGAAAGGCCAACAGCGGCGCCACCTGGACCAACGACATCAGCCACGGTGACCTGGTCCGCAACAACCCTGACCAGACCATGACCATCGACCCCTGCAACCTGCAGTTCCTCTACCAGGGCAAGTCCCCCACCGCGGGCGGCCCCTACGACCAGCTGCCCTGGCGGCCGGGTGTCCTCACCCTGCAACGCTGACCCTGCCGATCCACGGTGATCGCGATCCGGTGCGGTCCGTCGGCGCTTAGACGAGCGGTTCACGGCGCGGGCGACCACACCTGCTGACGGATACGCACCGCCCAAAGGGGCCCCAGCCGTGCTTCGGCCGGGGTCCCCCCAAGGCTGCTATGTCGTGTCAAGCCGCTTCAGCGAGTTCTTCAACGTTGCCGAGTCGGTTCCGGTCGTCGCGCTCAAGGATCTTGAGAACGAGATCCTCGCCCTGGTGCGGCAGCAGGCCCCCGAGCTTCTCGGCTTGCTCGGAGTCGGACCGATCACCGCCGCCCAAATCTTGGTCAGCTGGTCTCACCAGGGGCGATTCCGCTCGGGAGCCGCCTTCGCTGGTGTTTCGCCGATCCCTGCCTCGTCCGGGCTGACCAAAACCGGACCGACCAGCCACCGTCTGGCGTCCGCCTCGGGCCCAGGAACGCCGCGTGCGAGGTGCCGGCCGCAGCAGCGACCGCACGCCGGTCCGCGTCCGTCGCCGCCGGGTCGTCGTCGGTGACGGCCGTGGGACTACCGCCCCGGCCATCGCGCCGCACGCACGCATCAACCAGCGTGACATCCGGCCAGGACATCGGCCCACCTTTCACGCTCATTTGACGCTCAACGAACCGGCAACCGCGAACGGCGTCCGCCGCTCATCGGGAGACGCCGCCCAGCCCCTGCTGCGGGCTGGGCGGCGGGGCTGCGGTTGGGGTTGCCCTATGAGCCTGACGCAACGTCACGATCGTTAACTGCCCGTCCTCGAGATTCCCGACAGAGTCCTTCAGTGAAGATCCGACTGGACCTCGGTCAGTCGATGCCTTCGACGATGCGGAAGTCGCGCTCGACGCCGTCGGAGAGGGCGACCAGCGCCTCCTGGTAGGCCGCACTCTCGCGCGCCGCGACGGCCTGCTCGAAGCTGTCGAACTCGATCAGGACGGTGCGCTCGGCGATTCCGGCGTCATGCGCCACGACCCGACCGCCACGGACGAGGACCCGACCGCCCCCGGCCTCAACGGCCAGGCGGGCCAGCTTGTTGTAAGCAGCCAGCTTCTCAGGTTCTGAAATGGTGCGGTAGGTGCTGACCCAGTAGCCCTTGGGCATGGAACCTCCAGTGTTGGGATGAGTGCGTCTGACTTACGGGTTGGTCTCGGACGAGCGTCGGCGGGCGAGAGCGAGGCTTGCCGGCGTCGTTCCCGTCGAGTTCGTTTCGAAATCAGAAACGCCGGGTGGATGCTAGTGTTTCGAATAACGAAACGCAAGGAGGGCCATGCCGACACCGCGCCCAGGAACACCGGTTCGTGGATCGACTACCGGCCGTCCCCTCATGGCCGCGATGGACCTGTTCGGCCGTCGGTGGGCGCTGCGAATCCTCTGGGAGCTGCGTGCGGGTCCGCTCGGTGCCCGCGCACTGCTGGCACGGTGCGAAGGGCTGTCATCCAGCGTCCTCTACCAGCGGCTCCGCGAACTCGCATCGAGCGGGATCATCGCGCCCTCGGCCGATGGCTACGAGCTGACTCGGCTGGGGACAGCACTCCGTGACGCCCTTCGTCCGCTCGACGAATGGGCGGTCACCTGGGCGCAGGAGCAAGAGCACAACGATCAGGAGCCCACGGAGAGGTGAAGGTCACGCCCGACCAGGTGGAGCGGTGATGTGACGGCCGCCGACTCGGGACACGGGCTCACGCGGCCTGCGAGAAACCCTCGGATCGATGACCTGACGAGGCTCCTCGTCAGGCTCGGCTGGCAGCACGGCCTCGAACTCTCCGATGAGGACAACAACATCCTTGAAGAGCGTCACCACTGACCGGCCGCATCACGAAACTGCGGCCAGAGCCAGAATTCGAGATCGGCATCAGGGCTGGACGGCGTTATGTGACCTGTCAGCGTCTCTCAGCGGTTGGTGTCTCACACTCGGTTCGCTGACACCGTGCCAGGCCACCCCAGCGGAGAGCGGAGAGCGGGGTGTCCGGTCCGGGGCTTGCCCGCCTGGGGTCGACGTGCTGAGCGGCACCGTCTACCGGGTGCTTCTCTTCACGGCCGGGGGTACCTGCCCGGTCCGGCGACGCGGCTGGGCGCGTCGACCCATGCGGTGTGGGAGCGTCTCGTCCGGCTGGAGACACTGAGTCTCGTACGTCTCTACGGCAAGGGGCCGGAGACTTTCTGGGCCGTCGCGACGTGCGACGACTGAACGGCAATAGTTAGGCCGGAGGGCTCATCCCGCTGTCATCCGCGCGAGCTCCGCAGCCGCGGCAATGGGGTGGCCCGCCTTCGCCAGTTCCTCCAAGTGCCCGGACAGCGCTGCCAGCGGGCGACACAGGTCGTCGTGGGCCGCTCCGCTGTCCTGTGCGAGGGCCAGACGCAGGACGGTGATTCCGGTCTGCGCCCACCCCTCGCCGTGCTCCCTTAGCCAGTTCCGCGGATCTCCTACGAAGTGCCGAAAGGCGGTGTAGTACAACAGGTGGCTTTCCAGTGCGAGCCGCCAAGCGACATCGGGATCGCCCTCCGACTGCCACAGACCCGCTGCCAGTTGGCCCAGGCGTCGGGCATACGGCGGGGCCGCCTCCAAATGCGGCAACCGGCCCGTCACCGAGGCGGACTCGCTCAAGGCGAGGGCACGGTGCAGGGCCTCGACGGGCTCGCCCAAGGCCGCTCCCGCTCGCAGAACCGCCTCGCCGAGAGTGACCGGTACCCCGTCGGCCAGGATGCGCTCCTGGGCCGGTACGGCGTCCGGATCGAGGGAGGCCGCCCGGGCGAGCAGCGGTGCTGCCTCGGCTGCGCGGCCCGCAGCGCGCAGGTGCACGCCTGTGCGGGCCAGCGCACGCGCGAGGTCGCCCCAGCCTTGCTCGGCGGTGCTCAGCGTGAAGCCGTCAACGGCCAGGGCGTAGTCCCAGTTGCCATGAGCGGCTTCGATTCGGGAGGCGACCTCAGCGGCCATGTCGGTGGCGTAGCCGAGGTGCGCACCGGAGTCGGCATTGACGGTGTCGATCGCGTCCTGGTACCGGCTCAGGGCCTGTCCGGCACAGTACAGGGCCTGGTCCGGGTCACCGTGCTGTGCCTGAACGACCGCGACCATGCTGAGCAGGCGGGCGAAGTCCAGCGAGAAGGGAGGCCCTGCGGCCTGCAACCCGGCTCCTGCGTACGCCTCCACGGCCAGGTCGGCGTCCGTGAGTGCGGAAGCCGCGTGTCCGGCGAAGGAGTGGGCCGTGGCACGGCGTGCGCGCACATCGCCGATCCGTGCCGCCACTTCCGGTGACGCGGGCCCGGATCGCTTGTAGCAGCTTTCGCATTCATCGAGTGTTGACAGGGCCTCTTCGATCAGATCCACGGCCATCTGCGAGGACCCCATGGAGTACAGCAGCGACGCGAGCTGTTCGTTCAACCGCGGGTCGTCCGGGCGGGTGGCCAGCTGTGCGCGCAGGATCCCTGTCGCCTGGCTGTGCTGGTCCAGCGACCTCAGAAAGAGCCGACGGCGCTCGGCGCCTTCGGCTCGCTGAGCCTGCGCGCGGACCTCCACGCCCTGCCAGTAGAGCTCGTACACCCGCGACTGCCAGCCGTCGGCCGACGAAGCCATCGACTCCCCCTTGCCGCCTCTCGAGGCACCCACCCTACTCGAACACCCGAGCGTCCAGGGATCTTCTGGGCCCGCTCACCGATACGATGGAGTGCCCGTGCCCTGGTGCGGCCGCTACGGAACCGACGTGCTGGAAATTGCGCGCGAGCCGTGGGGCCCAACGGGCTACCGTGAATGGCACGCTCGGCGGCGCTGTACGTGAGCTGCTGCCGGATGCGGGCCGTTCGGCAGCGGCTACCACAGGAGACCGGTCTGCAGAGCCGGCGTGGACACGGATAGGCGGACGTCTCTTGAGCTGGTCGATGTTCAGGTTCCGCGAGTACTGGGCACACGCGCACGACGTCCAGCAAGAGACGTTCATGGCGTTGGCGGCGATGTACGTCGAGGCCAACCCCACCTATCGCACGGTGCCGTGGCTGCGCGAATGGCAGGCCTTCTGGCTGCGATCGATCGGACGGCAGCCCAACGGCCTCACGGACGTGTGCGCCGACGACTATCTGACCGACGAGGGGCGTGTCGCGCAGTTCCGGGAATTCCTGCGTGACTACCAGTCGTGGCTGGTCGCCTCGGAGGGCCCGTTGCGCACGGCCGCCGGGCTGGGCGCCGAAAAACTCGTCGAGTTCACCCAGACCGTCGATGCCGTGCTCGCCGGCGACGACACACACCCCAAGGTTCAGCTCGTCCAGCAGTGAGGAGCCAGCCGCCGCTGCCTGGAAGGGGCCTCCGCCACGGTCGCGGCGTACAGCGCCTCTCCGAGAGCGCGATATTGATGCGAGCGCGGCGGTTCAACCGGCGGTCACTCTCCCTCTCCACTCACACATTCCCGACCGGGACCCGGCCGCCATCCCGGAACACGAACACCGGCACCTGAAGTCCCGTCCATGGCCACCCGCAGTGGTGCTCCTTCTTGGGAAGAAGACCCGTTGATGAGACAGCTGTCGTAGCCCACATAAACGGCGAGCTGGTGGTGTGGGAGCAGGACCGGCTGGCGTTCGAGCGGCTGCAGCAGCGTCCCGCCCGCCGCGGGGCCGGGGCGGCCCAGGCAGCGCTGCAGTGGCCGGCCCGCTACGCGGTCTTCGACCTGGCCATGCGGGCGCGGACATGACCGGCCAGCCGTACGAGCGAGGGCGCGCGGCGCTGCAGGCACTGTTCGCCAACCACCTTCTGAAAGCTCCGCTGACGTTGTGCCCGTCGACCACCGACCCGGCTGTGGCCAGGGGGGTGGCTGGAGGGGACGGCGGCCGGGGTGGAGGGGCTGTGCTTCAAGCGGCTGGATGAGCCGTAGCGGCCGGTGCGGTCGTAGGGGAAGTACAAGGTGCGGGTCACCACCGAGGCCGTCACCGGCTCCCTCACAGCGCCCGGGACGACGCTACTGGGCCGCTACGACGCCGCGGGCCGCCTGCAATACGTCGGCCGCAGCACTCTCCCAGGCCACCGGCCGCCACCTGGCCCCGCCGACGGGCGCACACCCGTGGGAAAGATGGACACTCAGCAGGCTGGGGCACGCGGCGCACGCTCGATGTCCACCTGGTGCAGCCCGAGGTGGTGATGACATGGCCATCGACGTCGCCCGGGACAGCGCCGTGCGGTGGCGGCACCCGGTCCGCCCGCACCGCGCCCGCACGGACGTCGGCGTGGCGCAGGTACCCCTGTTCGGCAAGGACGCCGCCCCCTCATGAGCCTGTGTCGTCGTCCGCGGCCGCAGCGTCGACGACCACGAACCCCGGTTCCGCGACGTGTCCGTCTCTGATCGGCTTCATGCTGGCTCTGCGCGGGAGAACGTCATCGACATACCCCTCCCCCCGGGACCGGCTTTGCGGCAGGTGTGGGGGCGGCAGATTCGCTGTCGTGCCCATGGTGCCGGTAACTCCCAGTCGGCAGGCGGGTAACGGTCAACTGGTGAGGAGGGAGTCGTCCTGCGGGCGGGCGCCGGGCAGCTGGTGCCGGGCGGCGATGAGGGCAGCGTCGATGTCACCGGTACCGGTCGACACGCAGAGCGTGTACTCGATGTCGTTCATGCGCCGACGGACCTCCGGGCTGCCGTCCTCGGCATGCAGAGTCCGCAGCGCGTCGTACTGTTCGATCAAGTTCCGCAGGACCGCCGGGTGTGCCAGGAGCATCTGTTTTCTCTCCCTCAGGATCATGTGGGTTGTGCATCGACCCCGTTACCCCAGGTCCCGGCCGTCACTCTTGAGAATCCATCTGGGCATGCCGAGTGCATCTTCGAAGGGCCGCCACTGCCGCGGTGAGGCCGCTACCACCAAGTCACAGATCAGGGCGAGCGGCGGCCGTCCGAGGTGGGGTGGGCCCAGCCAGAACTGAACCGGCCGCCGGACAGCGGACAGAGATCTACTCGCCGACCCGGAAGGCGTTCGCCCGCCCCCGGGCCGCGGCTTCAACAGCGCTTCAGGAACGCGCGGACGCCCAGCGATCCACCGGGCCCTGGTGACGGTCCACCTGTCGGTGGGTGCGCTTGCGGTGCGGGTAGGGGCGGTGGGCCATGATCCCCAGCTTGGCAGAGGGTTACGGCTCTGTCGGCCAGGTCGTCAACACGCTGCCGGTCTCCTCGTCGGTGAGGGTGATGCGTGCGCCGGGGAGATGCCGCGCTCGCCGACCCAGGTGGAGAACTGGCCGCGCGGTCGTCTCGTTCTCCCACCAGCCGTGCCTGCTCCGCGGCGGTCGGAGTGAGGTGGTAGCGGCCGGGGATCACAGCGCCCACCCGAACGGCACCACGGAGCCTGGCCTGCGGATGCGGCAGGCCAGGCTCCGTGGCTTCGGTTACCGCTGACTAGCGGGTGGTGAGCATGCCCTCGCGCAGCCGGGTGAGGGTACGGGAGAGCAGGCGGGACACGTGCATCTGGGAGACGCCGAGGCGTTCGCCGATCTGCGCCTGGGTGAGTTCCTCCACGAAGCGCATGTGGATGATCTGCCGGCCGCGTTCGTCGAGTGCGGCGATCATCGGGGCGAGGGCGTGGAAGTCCTCCACGAGCTCGAGGGCCCGGTCATCGGCGCCGATGAAGTCCGCCAGGGCCGTCTCGCCGTCCTCGCTGGTGCTCAGGGTGGCGTCCAGAGAGGTGGAGTTGTATCCGTTGGAAGCCAGGCGGGCTTCCCGCACCTCCTCTTCGGAGAGGCTCATCAGCTCGGACAGTTCCTTCACTGTCGGGGTGCGGCCCAGCCGGCTACGGAGCTCTTCGGTGGCGCGGGCGAGCTGGACCCGGGCTTCCTGCAGGCGGCGGGGTACGTGCACGGCCCAGGTGGTGTCGCGGAAGAACCGCTTGATCTCGCCGACGATGTAGGGGATGGCGAAGGAGGTGAACTCCACCTCGCGGGTCAGCTCGAACCGGTCGATCGCCTTGATCAGGCCGATCATGCCGACCTGGACGATGTCCTCCATCTCCTCCGGCCCCCGGCTGCGGAACCGCCCCGCCGCGAAGCGGACCAGGGACATGTTCATCTCGATCAGCGTGTTGCGCGCGTACTGGTACTCGGGCGTGCCCTCCTCCAGCACCGCCAGCTGGTCGAAGAACAGACGTGTCAGCTGCCGGGCGTCCTTCGGCGCCACCCGGGAGGGGTCGGCGACCTCCGGCAGACCACTTACGTTCGTGTCCGTCTTCGCCGCAGTCACTGTCGCCATGATGCTTCCCTCCCCTATCGCTGCACGCTGTCGGCCTGCCACGGGCCGACGACCGAGCGCCTACCCCGGCATGCACAACTCATGTCCCGCCGACAAGCGCGCACGCCACTTCTCCGGAGGGCGGCCGGAGCTGGGTGACCTGCCCAGATGCAGACCCCTTGCTACCGGGCGAAGGGAACTCTCGTTCTTGGTGGCGCAAACACGGACTCGGACTGAGCCCCCGTTGCGGTCAGGGGGTCGCAGAGCCGGGGTGTGCTGTCGGGTCTTGACGCAACCCGAACAGCCGGTCGAGTCCCGTGATCTCCAGCACCCGCAGGAGCGTCGGCGCTCTCACGCCGGTCAGGGCGAACTCCGTGCCGGCCTGCACAGCCAGTTCCCTCATCGTTCCCAGGGTTCGGGCGCCTGCCCCATCGCAGAAGGACACCGCGGACAGGTCCACCACCAGACGCACAGGGTGATCGTCAAGGAACTGCCTGACGACGGTGATCAGGTCGTCGCCGGTGAAGGTGTCCAGCTCACCGAAGACTCCGACCGAGGTGACCTCGCCGTCGCGGGTTACCAGGGTCGTGATCCCTCCAGCACCACTCATCTGCAGCCTCCCTGGGCAGCAGTGACACGGACGGTCAGGGAGCCGCCCGCCTGGCGGCGGGCTGTCGGATACGGGTGGGTGGCCGGGCAGACACGCGGGCGGCCGGTCGCCAGACGAGTGGTCCCGGTGGGTGCTGCGGTGATGGGGTAGGCCAGTCCATCACCTTCGCCTGCCCCGGCAGGCAGGTCGCTGTCAGAAACCGACGTTAGCGACCACCGTGATAACTGTCTCTGAAAATCCTGGTCAAGACACCCAGCGATTCCTGCTCAAACACTGCACACCGCCCTCGCTCTCCACGCCTCCCCCATGCTTGAAGAGCTGACCGGGGCGTTGACCTACAGGGGCGGGCGTCCGGCGACGCCGCCGCCGGGGTCGTCGGGCAGGGCGATGCGTGCGGTGATGCGTTTGCCCACCGGCTCCCGCACCGCCTCGAAACCCTGGGCGATGGCCATCACTATTTCCAGGCCGTGCTGACCGATCCGGCCCGGATCCGCCGCCCGCGCCACCGGCAGCGTCGGATCGCCGTCCCACACCGTGACCTCGACCAGGTCCCCGACGACGCGCAACTCCATCAGCACCGGGCCCGGCGCGTACTTGCGCGCGTTGGTGACCAGCTCGCTCACCACCAGCCGGGTCAGATCCATGGCACGGGCCGACACCGGCAGCCCGTGCCCCGCCTGCACGTCGGCCAGGAACCGGGCGGCCACGTGCCGGGCCTCACCGATACAGCCGCCGTCGCCCTCCAGAGCTATCACGGTCTGGACCGGCTCAGCCCCCGGCATGGCGCCGTCCTCACCCACAGGCACTGCTTCCACAAAGGCCGCCCTCACCCTTCATCCCCGCCGACTACCCGCCGACCCATCCCCCACGCCCTGCCTGACCTGGCCGGCCCAGCCCCCACAGGCGCTGCCCGTAGTATGCAGCTCAGCCCGTCGCGAGAACCGGCCCGCAAGTATCTGCGATGGCGCCGTAAGGAGCCGTGGGGGACTCCGGCACAGCACATGATCCCGGTGGTCTGTCGATCGTGTCCGCCGCCACCGACGGGATACGCGTACTGTCCGTGGCCGGCAGCATCGACCACGAGACCGCCCAGCCCCTCCGCCAGGCTCTGGACCTCTCCCACCAGGGCTCCCCGCCCCGCGTCGTGATCGACAGGCAGGTCACCTTCATGGACTCCGCCGTTCGCATCGTGGAACTCGACACGATCATCGCTGCTGCCCCACCTTCCGTGACGCCCTCCAACCCTCGCCAGCCCGGCAGGCCCCGGCTGGTGGGGAGCCGCAGCCATGACTGTCCTCCAGTCATCGCCGGCGGCCGCCGCGCAGTGGTGCAGACCGAAGTCACCTCGCCGTCGGGGGCAACCAAGGCCGTGATCCCTCCGTCACCGCGCACACCCGGGAGCACGGGTGTGCGCGGAAACCGAGGGGGTAGGCGCGCCAACCGGAACAAATGCTTCCGCGCCGCTGTACGGCCCGCACCGCACGATGATCGCGCACGCCGGGCCGAGCAAGGAGGAAAACAGCATGAAGCTGACGCGACGGATCGCGAACGCAGGCGTATGTGCTGCACTCGCCGGAGGCGCTGTATTGGCCGGCGCCAGCTCGGCGACGGCGGCTACTTCTTCGACGGGCGAGCACAATCAGGTCCCGAGCACCACGGCCGGCATCAAGGGCCACGACACTGCGCGCCAGCCTACGGATCCATGGATCGCCGACCAGCTGGCGACGTTCTTCCCCTCGGCAGCCCACCAGCTGGCGGTGTTCGACCCCTGGATCAAGGACCAGCTGGCCCTGCCGCACCCCGGCCAGTGAATGACGTGTAATGCCTGAGAGATCGTTTTCTTCTCTGATGTTCTCGCGCGAAGCGTGAACCTTGTGCTGGCCTGCCATCGGGCTCGTCGGCGCAGGCGACCGGGATCACTCCTGGCCCAGGGTGGAGCCCGCCTCGCCCGCCACGGGCGGGCCGCCGATGCTCGAAGTTAGCTTGCGGTGACGGCCGCCCGCGCGGACGACTGTGCGGGAGCGGTGAGGGTAAGCGGAAGTGATCCCAACCGTTCGCACGAAAGTGGTGCCCTGCCATGGCCGAGACCCAGGACGTCGTCGAGCTCATCCTTCGTGACCACCGGCGCATGGAGGACCTGTTCCGCCTGATGCGCAGCGTCGAGGCCGACCGGGCCGCCGCGCTCCAGGAGTTCTCGGGCCTGCTGGTCGCCCACGCGCTGGCCGAAGAGGCCAAGGTCTATCCCGCCCTGAAGCGCTACAAGAACATCGACGACGAAGAGGTCGAGCACGGCGAGCACGAGCACGACGAGGGCAACAAGGCCCTCCTGGACCTCCTGGAGGTGGAGGAGGTCGGCTCCGAGGAATGGAACTCCAAGCTCGAGGAACTGGTGGAAGCCGTCACCCACCACGCCGACGAGGAGGAGCGCACCATCCTCAACGGGGCGCGGGAGAACGTGGCCACGGAGCGGCGCGAGGAGCTAGGGGTGGCGTTCCGGGAGGAACGCGAGCGTCAGCTGAAGGCCGGCTGCGGCTCGGTCGACAACGTGCGCCGCATCGTCAACTCCTGATCGCGCCCCGGCGTGGGACGTCCCGGGCCGGGCTCAGAGCCCCGGCCCGGGGTCCGGCTGCACGGACGGGCCCAGACCGGCGCGTGCCGCCTCGGGCTGCGCGGCGAACGCGATGCCGAGAAACAGGGCGGTCCCCGTGAGGTTGGCCCACAGCAGCAGGGGCACGAGCGCGGTCAGGGGGCCGGAGACGGCGCCGAAGGAGTCGCTGCGGGAGGCGTAGAGCGTCAGCAGCCACGTCACAGCGACTGACAGTTGTTGCCGCTCGGTCACGGCACCGCCTCTTCCGCCTCGCCGCCCACTCCCTCTCCCTCCACGTGCCCGCGCAAGCCGGGACCAGACTCACGACCGTCCTGCCCGGTACCGAGCCCTCGGTCGTTTGTCAGCGCGGCCACAGATCATCGCAAGAGCACACGCGAACGTTCATGTTGCGCTCCATCATGCGCAGCGCGGCCTCCGCCAGATCGTGGTGGATGTGGGCCACCGCGTCGCGCGGGACCGTCACGTCGAGGTGGCGGATGTGAGCGTCCAGCGCCGAGTAGAGCACGCACTGTTCGGTGACCTGCCCGCACAGGACCAGGTGGTCGATGCCCTGCTGTGCAAGGAGGTAGCCGAGCGGCGTCTCATAGAAGATCGAGTGGCGCGCCTTGACGATGAAAAGGGAGGAGTCGTCGGGACGCAGCGGTTCGACGAGAGAGGCGTGCGGTCCGGCGAGCGCCTTGTCCAGCAGTTCGCCGTGGTGGGAGCGCCATTCACCGAAGTTGTCGTTGACGTAGATGACTGGCACATCGCTCTGCCTGGCACGATCCAGCAGTGAGACCACCCGTGGGACCACCACGGACACCGAGGGCAGTAGCAGCTCGGCATCGGGGTGGTCATAGGTGTTGATCATGTCGATGACGATCAGTGCGGTCTTGCCCATGATCTCCCTAGGTCCTTCCCACCGTGATCAGGCTATCGCCGCCCGCCAGGGCAAGCACATCCACCGGAGGCTCACTGCGGATCGTCTGGTCCAGCCCGACGCCCGCATGGCGGGCTCGGCGTCCGCCCTACGCAGGTGGTGACGCAGCCCCGGGATGTGCGGGTGGAGGGCGGACAGATACACGAACCGGCGCGCGCCCGCGTGCTCGGCCGCGTCGAACGGTCGGGCCAGGCGGCCAGCACCTCACCGCTCTCCTCGTCGCCGATTCAGCGCCGGAACTTGTCCCGCGCGGTCTCCTCACTCCCCCACCATCTCCTCAGCGGCCGGGGCCGGTCATGCGGCGGGGTGCTCCTGTCAGGCGGCGCTCTTCTTGCGGCGGCGTCCACTGCGCGCGAGTGCGTCGATGAGCTCCTCGCGGCTCACCTTGGACCGGCCGGCGACATCTCGATCGGTAGCCTGCTGGTACATCTCCGCTTTGCTCAGCTTCTGCAGCTCGCGTTTGCCGCCGGTGCCGCTGCCCCGGGAGCGCGCTGATGCCGCCTCGGCTTTCTTCGGCGGGGCATTCCGCGCCGGCGCTTTCGCCGTCTTCTTGGCCGCTGCGGTTCGGGCCGTCTTACCCGGGGCCGCCTTGCTCTTCTGCTCGGCCGGTTCCTCGCCGCCGCGGCCGGAGCGGGCGGCGTCGAGGCTGCCCTCGAGGACCTTCATCAGATCGAGGACGTAGGTCGCCGGGAAGCAGCCGGGTATGTACCCCCGTCCACGCTGGTTTGCCTGCGCCCGGTGGGTACCCGGGGGCCGGAAATACCCACTCTCATACCAAGGTGACCGCAATGACCACTTCTCACGGGCCTTCGATGGAGACCCACCCCGACATCATCGACATGCGCCTACGGCATGAAATCGCCGAGCGCGCCACGAGCACCCCGCAAGGCCAGGCCATCGGCATGCTGGCCTTCCTCACCGGCATCTACCTGGCAGCGTCACCATGGGTCACCGGTTTCAACGGCCTGTCCACTCTCGCCGTCAACAACCTCCTCGTGGGCCTCGCCTACGCGCTGCTCATGAGCGGGGGCTTCGGCCGAGCATACGAACGCACCCACAGCATGGCCTGGGGAGCGTGCCTACTGGGTGTGTGGACGATCATCGCGCCCTGGGCCGTGGCAGGCAACGTCAGCACCGCCAAGACCATCACCAACAACGTCATCACCGGCGCCGTCGCGCTTCTGCTCGCACTGGCCGCCAGCGCCGCCGCCCGAGCAGCCGAATCACCCAAGACGCGACGCGGAACGGCAACGCCGTACACAGGCCGGTGAATCCGGATCCCACGAAGGCGTCACTCGGTGGCGCCTTCTGAACGCATGCCTAGGCGATAGTCACGGGCCCGGTACGTCGGCCAGCAGCACACAGCATCCGCTGCGGTTCCCGCCAGGAACCTCACGGACGAACTGCCAGCCCTTGCAGACCGGGCATCGAGCCTTCGGCCGACGGTACGACCGGCCTTGCGGCCGGGCAGTGGCAGAAAGCAAGGCGTTGAGCAGTACCGTGTCAGGTGCGCCCGCCGCGGTCGAGAGGTCCCCACGGACCGGGTTGCTCAGCAATGACATGGAAAGCCTCTTGCATGGTCCGCGCCAGTCAAGTCATCCGTGCTGCTCACCCGGGCAGATCGTGTTCAGGCCCGAGAGACCAGCGCACGTACAGGCCGCGCCGGGTCGAGAGCAGCCCGGTAAGTTCCGCAAGGCTGGTGTAGATCGACAGCTCAGTGGCGGCACACATAACACCCGCCTGAGTGCCCCCCGCCGCCCGAACACCATTCCCGTACGGTTCAACCACACCAACAACAGCAGCTCCCTACATTTGCAACGCCCGGGTACCCGGCTCGAGTGACCTTCCTTGTGCTTCCGGGCTTCTACGCCCCGCAGGATGACACCGCGCTGCTGGCCGGCCGGCGCCTGGTCCATCCGCCGCGCTCCCCGCCTGATCCTGCCCACTGGCCCTAACGTGGGCACGCGCGCGGGGCTCACCGTGACGAAGATGTGCGGGGGTGGTCACCAGTAGTGTCGGCGGCCGGCGACTGCGTGTCCCATGGAGCCCATGATCCACAGAACCGCGCCGATGACCGCCAGGATGATCCCGATCGTCCACAGGATCGCTATGCCGGTGAAGAACCCGACGACCAGCAGGATGATGCCAAGGAGGAGCATGATCGCCTCCTGTCGCAGAGATCCGATAGGGGAAGGGGCGCCCCGGTTCCTGCAGGACCAGTCCGCACCTTGCCGATGAAGAGGTCGACTCCCTACCCGTTCGGCTGGGCTGCCGCGGCTCCGAACGTTTCGGCGGTGCCGCCTTCGGCCTGCTGGGACGAGGGGGTGTCGACGAAGCTGTAGGGCGGCAGCGGTCCGTTGACACGCAGCTCGAGGTAAGGGTGCTGCTGGCGGAGTTCGTCGACCGCGGCCAGGAATTGCTCGGCAGAGCCGCGGTCCACCAGGAAGGAGAGGTTGGCCAGCCAGCCGGTGCTCTGCGGCCCGGCGCTGACTGCCTGGGCCTTCGGCTCCAGCACCTGCTGCAGCAGTTCGGCGTCAGTCGCCTCGCGTGCCTGGACGGCGGCAGCGATCATCTCCCCGAGCCGTATCTTCTGTTCCTGTGTGCCGCCACCGGCCTCGCGGTTCGCTTCCGCCAGGGCCCGGATGTCGTCGTTGTCCGCCATGATCAGGCGGAGCACGGCCTCTTCGTCGTGGTTGGCCTTGAGGTTGTACTCGGCTGTGCCCTCCAGTGCTCGCAGTCGCTCGAGGAAGCCTGCTCCGCTCTCGGCGAGCACCGTGATCACCGTGTCGTCGTCCGGAGAGGCGCTGCCGAACCGCATGGGCAGTACCACGCCGCCCGCTCCGGCTTCGTCCAGTACACGCTGGTGGGCGAGCAGATCGCGGCGCTTGGGCCGTAGCTGTTCGGGGGCGTCACTGACGATCGCGGCCAGCTCCCCCTGGGCCAGCACGCGGACCGGCCGTGGGGGGTCTCCGACGCCGTCCAGGTCGTGGCGCAGGGGCGGGTGTGAGGCGTGGATGATCCCGTAGACGTAGGTGCTCATCTCTCATGCCCTTCTTCCGCGCGCGGTCCGGTCGCTCTGGCGTTCGCGGCCTTCGTCACGGGCCTGCTGGAAGGCGTCGGAGATCGTCTCGGCGGCGCCGGACAGGGCTCCCTTGGTCTTGCCGCGGGCGCCGGACTCCGTGAGCTGCCCGGTGAGCTCGGTAAGCCCGGCCGGTTTGCGCGGCCCTGCTTCCAGGTCGAGGCGGTTGCACGCCTCGGCGAAGCGCAGGTAGGTGTCGACGCTGGCGACCACGATCCGTATGTCGATCTTGAGTATCTCGATCCCGACGAGGGAGACCCGCACGAACGCGTCGATCACCAGCCCGCGGTCGAGAATGAGTTCCAGAACGTCGTAGAGGCCACTGGAACCGCCCCCGCCACCCTGCTGTGTCGCCACCGTCATAGCGACCAACCCCTCGTTGTCTCTGTGCAGTCCCGTCGGCACTGTCATCGCTGCGAGGCGGGTTTCCAGGAGCGAGTAGCCCCCACCACGTGGGGCCAAACGCCTTACGAGCACCCCAGCGCTGCTGCTACGCGCTGCGGCGGGTCGTTCACGCCGATCGACCCGCCGCAGCCGCATGAGCGCCGGACAGAGACCGCGTCCGCGCCGGCCGCAGCGCACCCGTGGCCCTGATCAGCTACGCCGTCGCTCGAGCTGCCCGGCGGCGCAGGGGTGCGCCACAGGTGCTGGCGTCAGCAGGTCGCTGGGATGAGGCTGGAAGCGAGCAAATGACACCGAAGCGCCGATTCTCATCGCCAGCCCCGCGCGTCTGCGTCTGCCTGTGCTGTCACGATGATCGGCATGTCGAAGAGCTGGAGAAGGCGGGCGGATCTCCAGCTCCCTGATCTACCGGCTGGGAAGACAAGGCCACCGACGAGCGCAGCGTCGCCCCGCGGGGGCTGGAGGCAGCCGTGGCAATCCTCGCGTTTCTTCTTCTTGTCATCGCGACGATCTTGATCGTGCTCGGCACGCTCGTGCTCTTCATCGGCGCCCTCCTGGCACTGGTCGCCGCACTCCTGGCTGTCGTCGGCGGGCTGCTGATTCTCATGGGCATGGCCGTGCTCGCGGCAGGAGTGCTCTTCCTCATCCGCAGAGCGCTGAGACACTCATCGGCGTGAGGAGAGCCATGAGGGGACCCCAAGGCCGGGCCTCACCGGCAGGCCCTGCAGGCTCCGGACGAAGACCCCGCCGCAGGGCCAAGGGCTGCTGCCCGGTGCCGGGATCGGTGGGCCCTGACACAGGCGCCGGCGTCCATGACGGAGAGCATGAAGCGTCCGGCAGGCCGACGGGTGGAGCAAGCGCTGGAGAGCGGCAGTTGCCCAGCTCGTCCGCTTCACCAGCGGGACGGGCGATGTGATCAAGCCGGTGCCCCAGGTTGACACTGTCGGGTGCGACACGTGTGGCGCTACCGCGGGTCATTGGGCGCTTGCGGCGGGGCGGACGACGATTTCGTTGACGTCGACGTGCGAAGGCTGGGAAACGGCGTAGGCAATGGCCTCCGCGATGGCGGGGGCGGGCAGAGCAACGGAGCGGTAGGACTTCATGGCCTCCCTGGCAGCAGGGTCGGAGATGCTGTCGGCGAGTTCGGACTCGGTCACGCCCGGGGACACGAGAGTGACCCTGATGTTCCCGGTGGACTCCTGGCGCAGCCCTTCGGAGATCGCGCGGACGGCGAACTTGGTCGCGCAGTAGACGGCGGCGGTGGGAGAGACCTCGTACGCGCCGACTGAGGCGACGTTCACGAAGTGCCCGTCGCCCTGAGCGTGCATCACGGGCAGGGCAGCGGCGATACCGTGCAGGACGCCCCGCACGTTCACGTCGATCATGCGGTCCCACTCGTCGGTCTTGAGCGCTTCCAGCGGCGAGAGCGGCATCACTCCGGCGTTGTTGACCACCACGTCGACTCGCCCGTAGCGATCGCAGGCGGCGGACACGAAGGCTCGTACATCGGCGGCATCCGTGACATCCAGCCGCCGGAACGCCGCCGTGCCGCCTGTGGCGGTGATCTCCCTGGTGAGCGCATCGAGACGATCGGTGCGCCGCGCTCCAAGGAGCAGGCGGTGACCGTCGGCGGCAAGCCGGCGGGCGGTCGCCTCGCCGATCCCGCTGCTCGCTCCGGTGACCGCTACGACCTTGGCTGCGTCTGTCATGCCTTCTTTTCCTCTCGGTAGAGCACGAGGTGCTCGTGGTAGAGCACACCGTCACGGATGTCGCCTGTCGCGGTGAACCCGGTGTCGTCGACGTAATCGATGTGGCTGCCGGTCACCGTGTAGCAGCCCGTGTAGGCGCTGCTTCGGTTGCCGCGGGCCTCGTCGTAGCGGCCGTCCGCCCGCAGCTCCTGGCGGATGTGACCGTCCGCGGTCACCCACATGCCGACCACGCCGGCATTGCCCTCCTCCGTCATCCATGTCATGACGACCTCCCCTCGTCCATGGGTGCGCATCTGTCTGCCCGACCGAGTTTGGGCAGGTGGAAGACCGGCGACCAGGACGTGGGTTGGGGGGGGGGGGGGGCCCCCCCCCACACCCCCCCCCCCGGGGCGGGCCAGCAGGAATAAACCAAGACCAAAACGACTGGTTAGAAACGCACACCGAGCAGCACCAACA
>NZ_JBIAVX010000009.1:207196-445160 GCF_042894725.1 Streptomyces sp. NPDC001480
GGTTGCTGTCGCGGTTTGTGTGGTCTTGGCGGGGCCCGCGCCCGGCGCGGGGGGGGGGGGGGGCCCCGCGGGGGGGGGGGGGGGGGGCCCCGGCGGGGGGTGTGTGGGGGGGGGGGGGGGGGCCCCCCCCCCCAACACACCGCCCCTGGGGCCTAGCCTGAGGACATGACCGACAGCCACCTGGGAGAGTTCCTACGGGCACGCAGAGCGGCACTACGGCCGCAGGACGTCGGCATGGCGAGCTACGGCGTGCGCAGAGTCCCCGGACTGCGCCGTGAGGAGATTGCCGTCCTGGCCGGGATGAACGCGGATTACTACACCCGCCTGGAACAGGGACGCGAACGCCACCCCTCGGCCCAGGTGCTCGACGCGCTCAGCCGCGCACTGCGACTGGGCCCCGACGCCCACGCGCACCTGCACCAGCTGGCCGGGACAGCCCCGAGTAGCCAGTTCACTCACACCACGGACCGGGTCGGTCCGGCCCTTCGCCAGCTGATGGACGGCTACCCGGGCGCCCCGGCGTTCGTCATCAACCGGACCTTGGACGTCCTGGCGATCAACGCACTGGCCGAGGCCTTGCACTCACCCTTCGAGCAGCCGGACAACCTGGCCCGCATGACCTTCCTCGACCCGGCAGGCCGACAGTTCTACATCCGGTGGAGCCGCACGGCGCAGGCCACCGTAGGCCATCTGCGCCAGGCGGCAGGCCTCGACCCGGACAACCCGCGGCTGCGGGAACTCGTCCGCGCCCTCACCGAGCACAGCGTGGACTTCACCCGCCTGTGGAACACCCACGTCGTGCGTGGCAAGACCCAGGACGCCAAGCACTTCCTCCACCCGGAGGTCGGCCCCCTGACCCTCACCTACCAGGCCTTCGACGTACGCGACGCGCCAGGCCAGCAACTCGTCATCTACCAGGCCGAGTCCGGCAGCCCCAGCGCCCAGGCCCTCAACCTGCTCGGCTCTCTCCACGCCACGTCGAGGCGGGCCGCCCTGTAGCCGAAAGCAATGGCCTGGATCTGTTGGGCAATCGCCTCGGTCGGCGTTCGTGTTCGGGCAGCACCTTGAGCAAGCCACAGAAGCGCGGAGTCCCGTCCGATCAATCCGATAGGACTACCCCTGGCTTGTTGGTCAGTTGCGAGAGCGGCTGTAGCTCAGCATGGAGAGCGCCCTCTTCCACGGGAGAGTGATGTTGCTGAGTTTTGAGGGCGCCTGGATGCCTGCTTACACGCGCATGCCCAGCGCGCCTCGGCTCGCCGCGGCGACGAGCCGGTCGGGCGCGCGCGGCGTCGGGGCCAGTCGCGGCTCGCCGTACCAGACGGGATTGTCGTCCAGGCTGACGGCCGGAGTCGCCTCGCCGATGGCGACCGGCCCGATGACTGCGTTGAAGGCGGTGGCCTGGTGACCGAGGAACAGGGGGCCACCGGCGAGGGCGAGGCTCTCCGGTTCGGTGCTGGCCCCGGTCGGGATGCGCCGCGTCTCGGTCAAGGTCGCGGTGTCGATGACGGAGATCGCGTCAGCGTCCGGGAGCACCACGAGCCGGGGTGTACGCGATTTCGGTAGCCCTGGGAGTGCCGGAGGCGAGGGAGCCGCCGGGAGAGACCGCTGGGGCAGGCGATTCCCCGCCAGGGCGGAGAGACGGCACACACGGAACGCGCGGCGTCCAGCGGCTCCTGCCTGCCGGTCACCAGGCAGGCGAAGCCGGTGGTCTGCGAACCGGCACACCGCGTCATTCCGCAGGGATGCGGAACTCGAATTCGGGACGGTCCCACGGCACGGCGGGCGGGTTCGCGAGCGCGGTCCCGATCCGCACTGCACCGACGCGGTGGTAAAAGTCCTCGGCGGGACGATGCGACACGACCTTGACACGGTCGAGCCCGGCGGCACGGGCCTCGGACTGCATGTGCGCGACGAGCAGCCGTCCAATACCCCGTCCTTGCGCTTCGTCGGCGACGAACAGCAGGTCGAGCTCCGGTGGAGCGAGAACGAGCGAGTAGAACCCGAGGACCCGGCCTCCGTGCTCATCGGCGCCGACGGCTACGAAGGCGCGGTGGGCCTCGATGTAATCAGGACCGACCCGGTAGCCCGCGACTGCGGCTGCGTACTTGCCCTCGTAAGCGCCTGAGCCACGCACGAGCCGCGTGAGCCGTTTGGCATCCCGCGCGACGGCCCTCCTTATCGTGACCGACTGGCTTATCGGGGAAGTGCGTGAACTCATCGGAAGAGTATTTCGCACCGGCGGGTGCCTGCCTGCGGCGGGGCGGCTGCTCGGGCAGGCGTTCCCGCACCGCTCCCAAAACCGCTCGCCCAGGCCCCGATCGACCACGTCACTGCCGCCGAAACAACTGCCCGCCAGCAGCAACTGGACGCCCGAACCGCTGCGGAGGAGTTGGAGAACGGGGTGGTCGACGGCTGCACTTTCTGGGCCTGCCGTGGCGAAGCCTTGCCGGTACAGGAAATTCCGAGCCAGCCTCGTGAAGCGGATCATCCCCGACCTGCTCGCCGGCCCCGGCGGCTGGAGCCACGCCCTCACCGTCCCCGGGCCCCGGGACATCGGCCTGGAGTGGGACAGCAGCATCACCGGTCACACCTACCGAGCGGGGTAGCACCCCCCGGGAGCACCAACGCTGTCCGGCGGGGGTGCGCGACAGGCGCGACAGATCCGATGCACTGGCAGGAGCCCACGAGGCAGGCATTCCTGCTGTCCCCGACCGGAAGACCTGCGGCGCGTCCTCCGGACGAGGGCGCGCCACAGGTGAGGGACTGCCGTCCGTGTACGGGGTCGAAGGTCGCCGGCACACGGGAGACGGTGCATCAGCGGCGGGCGTTGGTGTGCGGGTGGGCGGCCGGTCGGCCGCACACTGAGCCAGTTCACGCCGCCGAGGACGGACGGGCAAAGTGCCGACGTCTACCGCGAGGACGACTTCCCCGCGGCGCGGCCATCTACCTCGCGCGGGAAGCGGAGGCTCGGATCGCCCTCGCCGACCTGCCGTTTTCTTCGCGGTCGTCTTCTTCGCGGCGGCCTTCTTCTGCTTCGGCAGTTCGTGCACCTCGGCGTCGGTCTCGCCGCGGGCCGCCTTGGCCTTGGACACCGATTCCTGCAGCGCGGCCATCGGACATCAGGTCCAGCACCTGGGACGGCTCCTCCGGCTCGGGCGCCTCGGAGAGCGGTTGCTCCTCGCGCTTCGCCTGGATGATCTGGGTGATTGCCTCGGTGTAGCGGTCCTGGAAGTCGGGGCCTTCCATCTGGTCCACGGTCAATGTGTCCATGAGTGCGAGGGCTCCCTCGATCTCCTCGTCAGATACCTGGACCGGCGGCGGCAGCAGCTCGGTGGGGTCGCGGATCTCGTCCGGCCAGTGCATCGCGTGCAGGACCAGGACATCATTTCGGACGCGGAGCAGACCCAGTCTCTCCCTGCCGCTCCAGGCGTGCTTCGCGAGGACCACCTTGCTGGAGCGGCCGAGGGACTGGACAAAGAGCAAGAAGCCCGCGCATTGGCCCCGGCGAACACCCTTCGGACGACTCTCGCCAGCAGTCCTTGCTGATCGTCGCTGATCCCCTCTGGGTGGCTCGAACAGCCCGCCGATTGAGCCGGCACTGTGGCTCACCGCCAGGGCGCGACCAAGTCGGCTCAGCTTCACGGAGTGGTCGTGCAACCTTCCTGTTCCCTCGGGTGTCTATGCGTAGCTGGGAAAGCTTGAAGGAACAGTGGGAGGCCCAGCCGTCACGCGTAGCCGGTTTGAGGCATCGCGTATGCGCGTCAGAGCCGTCCCCGTGGCTTCCCCTGACGTGCCTCTTGAACTACAGCGAGGAAGTGGGACATGGTGAGAGGCCGGACGTCGAGCGCCCTGTGTGTCGCGGCAATCGCCCTGCTGTCTGGTGCCTGCGGTAATGCCCCGAAGTCGCTGCCGCACGTGACGGCAGCGGACGTTGTAGGTCACTGGACAAGCGACTGCGGGTCGACGCTCACGGTCGAACCGGACCGCACCTTCAACGTCCGGGACTTCCCGGTGGACTTCGATCTGGTCTCCGGAGACCCGAAACGCCTGGCGTCCGGCCACGGGACCTGGTACCTCTACGCAGGGGCCAAGGGGCGTACCCCTCAGACATTCGACCTGGAGATCGGCGAGGAGTTCTACGACCTGGACTACGTTCGCAGGGAGGACTCGATCGCCCTACGCACCGTACTCGGCGTCCCCAACGACAACCAGTGGTGCGTGTTCACCCGCCGCTCTCGCGCCTGACCGGTCAGGTCGGCAGCCTGGACGCCAGCGAGATGATCATGTGCTCGCCGCCGTGGCGTCCTGCCCGTCATGTTCGCGGAGCATCTGCGTCCTCACCCAACCCCGAGGCCGCCTCATGGAGCGCCTGCGAGGCCGCCCCGGCCTCCTGATGCGGCGGACGACGGCGGGTAGTCGTCGACGGTCACGGAGTTGTGAAGGCGTGCGCTCTTGGCGGTGAAGCGGAGGAGGGCGCGGCTGGGGCCCGAGGGCAGGGCGGAGATCAGGCGGGAGCCCTGGGCCAGTCCCCACACGCCGAGGCGGGACGTGGGGATCAGGGTCCTCGCCGCGCTCAGCGCGGCCGCGTGGCTGCCGTGCACGTGCTCGGCCATCGCGCGCTCGTAGGCGGGGAAGGCGCGCTCGTGGTCGCCGCCTGCCCGTGCCAGTTCTCCGGCGAGGACGTACGCGCCGACGATGGCCAGGGTGGTGCTGCCGCCGACGGCCGGACCGGGGCAGTAGCCCGCGTCGCCGACGAGTGTCACTCTTCCCTGCGACCAGGTGTTCATGCGGAGCTGGGTGATCGAGTCGAAGTAGAACGCCGGGGTGTGGTCGAGTTCCTCCAGCCAGCGGTCCACATGGGCGTGCATGCCGGCGAACGCACCGCGCAGCAGTTCCTTCTGCCGGGGCACGTCGCGGTGGTGGTAGTCGAGTTCGCGCTCACTGCGGAACAGGAACAACGCCCGTGCGTCGCCGAGGTGTCGCGCGCCGTACATGCCGGCAGTGCGGCCGACGCCGACGTGGATGAGGAGTTCGCCGTCGAGGTCGGAGCCGTTCGGCAGGGTCAGCACCCCGAGGTAGGCCCCGGTGAAGGCGCTGAAGCGGGACTCGTCGCCGAAGACGAGACGGCGCACGTTGGAGTGCAGCCCGTCCGCGCCGACGACGAGGTCGAAGCGGCACGGCGCGGCGTTTTCGAACCGCACCTCGCCGTCGGGCGAGATCGCGGTGATCGAGTCGCCGAAGACGTACTCGACGTGGTCGCGTGTGGCGTCGTAGTAGATCTCGCTCAGGTCGTCGCGCATGATCTCGACGTGCCGATCGGAGGTGGCACCGAAGATCTTGGAGAGGTCCGCCCGGACGGGTCGCCGTGAGCCCTCCCGGTAGACGGTCATCCGGTTCGTGCCGGTGGCCCGCTCCTCGACACGCGGGAGCACGCCCATCTTCTCCGAGATGTTCATCGCGGGCCGGAACAGGTCGACCGCGTGGCCGCCGGTTTGACGTAGCACCGGCGCGCGCTCGACGACGGTGACGGAGAAGCCGTGCCTGGTGAGCCAGTAGGCCAGCACCGGACCGGCGACGCTGGCGCCGGAGACGAGAACCCGCACGGCTCCCCTGCTTTTCATTCGGTCCACCCGGGGGCGTAAAGCGCGGTGAAGGCCAGCAGGGGGCCGGCGGTCCGTAGCGGATCCTCGAGCAGCGGCGAGTGCCCGAGACCGGGCAGCAACTCGACCTTCGCGTCCGGGACGGTGCGGTAGTCGAAGACGGATGAGGATCGCCATCTGCGGTCGTCCTCACCGAAGATCACCAGTAGCGGCTTGCCCAGAACCGTCAGCCGATCCGGCAGCGCCTGCTGCTCCAGGTAGGAGCGGGTGGCCCGCATCGTCGTGGTGAACGAGTGGTACGTCATACCTCGCACGTCGTCCAGGAGCCCTTCCGGGATCTGGTAGCCCACGCGGCTGAAACCCGTACTCGCCATCCCCCGGAGCTGCTCGTCGGCCGGCGGCCACTGCGAGAGGCCGATTGCGACGGGCTCCGGTGCGATGAGGGCGTCCAGGCTGGGTCCGGTGTTGATGAGCGCGAGCGCTGCCACCAGGTCGGGCCGCTGTTCGGTGAGGGCGGTGGCGACCACGCCACCGCTGGAATGACCGACGACCACGGCGTGCTCGACACCGAGCCGGTCCAGCACCGCTCCGGCCCGACGAGCCTGGTCCGGGATCGCGTAGCTGCGGTCGGCTGGTTTGGCCGACCGGCCGTGCCCGAGCAGGTCGATCCGGATGACGCGGTGAGACCCCGTCAGCAGCGCAACCAGCGCGTCCCACGAACGGGTCGAGGATGCGGACCCGTGTATGAGCAGGAGTGCGGGGGCATCGCGGGGGCCGTCCTGACACACATAGATGTCGCCGTCGTCCAGCGACAGGATGGAACTCTCGGTGGCCTCGGCGCCGCCGTTCACGTACGAACCGCCGTCAGAAACAGTCATGAGCCCACTGTCGCCGCAGTACCCGCCAGCGGATTGGACAAATGTTCCGCTCAGCCGGCCCACGTAGCATGGGACGGTGCAAACGTTCACGCACGGTGCGGCTGAGTGGGACGTCGCATCCCCGCAACGGCCCAGCCGGGTGGCCGGTCTCACCATGGCAGGTTTCCGTGTCCGCGAACTGGACGCGCTCCGGATAGTCCCGCACCCGGCCGTGACGCTGCTCCTGGAATTCGGCGCCGGCTCGCCCGTCCTTGACTGTGCCCCAGGGCGGCAGCAGCGGGGAAGCATCGTCGCCGGGCCCGGACTCGGGTCCGCAGGCGCGGTCCGGGCGCGGGGAGAGAACGTCGAGTGCGTGCAGGTGCGACTGTCCCCGGTGATCGCACGCGCGATTCTGGGCGCTTCCCCCGCCGACCTCGACGGCGCCGTCGTGTCGCTCGGCGACCTGTGGGGCCGGGAGGCGTCACGGATCCGCGAGCAACTCGGCGATGTCTCGTCGTGGCAGGATCGCTTCGCATTGACGGACGCGCTACTTACCCGCCGGCATGAGGCGGGACCGCCGGTGGACCCGGAGGTGGCATGGGCCTGGCACCGGATCGTCGTCAGCCATGGCCTGACCCGGGTCGACGGACTGGCGGCCGAGGTCGGGTGGAGCCGTAAGCGGCTGTGGTCCCGGTTCCGGTCGCAGCTCGGCCTGCCGCCCAAACGCGCCGTGAAACTGGTCCGCTTCGACCATGCCGCCCACCGCCTGGTCGCGGGTGAAAGCGCGGCCCAGGTCGCCGCCGACACCGGCTACGCCGACCAATCCCACCTCCATCGGGACGTCATGGCGTTCACCGGGTCAACCCCCGCCACCGTGGCCGACGAGCCGTTTCTCGCCGTTGACGACATCGCATGGCCCAGCCGCAGAACAAGCCTCACGTCTTCAGGCCCCGGCTCGGTCGCTGGCCGGAGATGAGACGGCTGCCGCTGTGAACCTCGCTGGCCGCCGGGCTCCTGCAGCTGTGCGTCGTGACTCACTTTCGGTGGTTCAAGAAGAGCAGCAGGCCGTCCAGCGGCCCGCCGACCAGTTCGACGTAGCTCCGTCCCAGCGACGCGATGGTTGCTGCCGCGCCCGTCTTCGGGCAGATCGCCAGCACCCACGCCGTCGTGCTGCCGCCTTGGCAGGGCCCTCAGAGCTGTGAAACGCTCGATAAGTGGCACATCCGGCCTCGCTGCCCGCCGATGGCGAACGAGGGAGCCGGCCCGTCTGCCGGGAGTACGCCCGACCTGGCTTCCGTTCGGGAGTGAGGAACAGCGATGACGACGACCCACCAGGATCACAACCACGACGGCCACAGCGACCCCACCTTGTACCGCACGCCGGCAGATGCCGTCGTCGCGCCCCCGGAGAAGCTGGCCTACGTCGTCGGATTCGATCCGACCGCACGGCGCGCCGACGCATTGTTCACCGTCGGCACCGACCCCGCATCCCCGGCATACGGTCGCGTGATTTCCCACGCCGACGTGCCCGACCTGGGCAATGAACTGCACCACTTCGGCTGGAACGCCTGCTCGAGCGCGCTGGCGCACGCCGGTCATCACCACGCCGCGCGTCGCTACCTCATCGTTCCTGGGCTGCGCTCGTCCCGGCTGCACGTCTTCGACACCGTCCCCGATCCCGCCCGCCCCCGCCTGGTCAAGGTGATCGAGCCCGAGGAACTGGCCGCCAAGGCCGGGTATTCGCGTCCACACACCCTGCACTGCGGACCCGACGGAGTCTTCCTGTCCTGCCTGGGAGGCGCGGATGGTGCCGACGGCCCTGGCGGCGTGGCGCTCCTGGACCACGAAAGCTTTGACGTGCTGCGCCGCTGGGAGAGCTTTCGCGGGCCGCAGCGGTTCGCCTACGACGTCTGGTGGCACTTGCGCCAGAACATCGCTGTGACCAGCGAGTGGGGAACGCCCTCGATGATCGAGGACGGCCTTGTCCCCGAACTGCTGCTGGGCCGCCGCTACGGCCACTCTCTCCACTTCTGGGACCTCGACTCCGGTCGGCACCTGCAGCACGTCGACCTGGGCGATGCGAACCAGATGGTGCTGGAACTGCGCCCCGCGCACGACCCCGAGGCAACATGGGGGTTCACAAACACCGTGATCAACGTGGAGGACTTGTCCGCATCGGTGTGGCTGTGGAACCGGGAGGGCGAGGACTTCCTGGTCCGCAAAGTGATCACCATCCCGGCCGAGCCCGCGCAGCCGCAGGACCTGCCCCCAGTGCTGAAGCCGTTCGGCGCCGTGCCCCCATTGATCACCGACATCGACCTGTCGGTGGACGACCACTGGCTGTACATCTCCGCATGGGGAACCGGTGACCTGCTCCAGTTCGACGTGAGCGACCCGTTCCATCCGAGGCAGACCGCGGCCGTGCGTCTCGGCGGCATTGTCGCCCGACAGCCACACCCCGCCGCGCCCGACGTGCCGCTGACGGGCGGAGCGCAAATGGTCGAACTCAGCCGCGACGGGCGGCGCGTGTACCTGACGAACTCCCTGTACGCCTCCTGGGACGAACAGTTCTATCCCGCTGGCATTGACCCGTGGATGGTCAAACTCGACGCCGACACCTCGCACGGAGGACTCTCGGTCGACAGCCGCTTCTTCCCGCACGACGCGGACTTCCTTGGCTTGCGGGTGCATCAGACGCGCCTGCAAGGCGGCGATGCGTCCTCGGATTCGTACTGCTACCGCCGCTGACGTAGCCGGTACGGGTACGCCCGGGGCCCTGGATACGTGTAGGCCCGGCACTCACGCGTGAGCGAACCTGCTTCCGGCTGGTGTGGGACACGTGCATCTCAACCTTCTCCAGCCGACAGGCCCTGAACTGACCGCTGCCGGACAGGCCGTGGGCGAGTACGTACGCGTGTGCGACTTAATCCGGTCGGTGCAGATGCCCATGCGCTGGCCGGGGGTGGGTGGGGATCGTGTAACTCATGGGCCGCGGGGAGTGTCCGCGTTGTGCCAGCGTGTTCCGCATGGCGGACGAGTACGCAGCCGCCAATCTCCCCCAATGCTTACTGTTCGACTTGCGCGTTGCAAGATCGGTTGAGAGACGGCTTCTCAAAGCTCAAGGCCAAGGTCAAGGAGGAGCTTCGTCAGTGAGCTGACGGGGCCGTGTCGTTGCCCCCAGAACTGCCCCGTGAGCCACGAGAGCACCCCGGGCCGCCTCTGTGCCCGGCACTCACCGCCGTCCGGCCCGGACGGCCCCGAACACGACGGCGGCCAAGGCGACCGTCACCGGCCCTTCTGACGCATCCGCCGTGCACCAGGAGGGAGCGCTAATCCGAATGACCGGCACCCCGGATCATCCGTCAATTACCCGCCATTGACTCCGCCACCGACCCCAAGACCTTTCGCCGGAGCCGGTCGCCCTCATTGTCACCTCGGGGTGGAGTGCCTACTTCGGTCTTTCCAATGCCAGTTCCCATCACTCGAACGGACAAGGGGCGCGGTTCTTCGGTCATCATGTGTCAGTCCCAGATACGCCGTCCCGGTGCCACTCCCCCGGGCCTACGGTCCGTGCATCGGGCGGGACGGCGAGCGCCGGTCCGCCGCAACCGACAGCCAAAGGGGAGGACGCCGCCATGGCGAGCGTGGAAGTGTCACTGAAGGAAATGATGACCGCGGTCGAGGGGGCACTGGGAGCCGCGGTCGTCGACTACACCAGCGGCATGGCCCTGGGAACCCTGGGTGGGGACAAGGACCTCAACCTGACGATCGCCGCGGCAGGGAACACGGACGTCATCCGCGCCAAGGTGCGCACGATGGAAGAGCTGGGCCTCAAGAGCCGGATCGAGGACATCCTCATCACACTCGAGAAGCAGTACCACCTCATCCGCCTGCTCACCGGTCGCAGTGGGAACGGCCTGTTCCTCTACCTGGTCCTCGACAAGGAACGCTCGAACCTGGCCATGGCCCGCCACCAGCTCAGGCGGGTCGAGGAGCAGCTCGAGGTCTAGCGACGGCTCAGAATCCGGGGCGTCGCGCACCCATGATGTGAAGATTTCTTCAAGTCACCACATCAGCATGAGCCCAATTCATGCCTGCGCACGGCTCGGGACGGCAAGGATCAGCCCTTAGGGCCGGTGCGGCGGTGTCACAGGGCGCCGCCGCACACTGGCAAACCCATCCGACCGGGCAGAGAGCGAGCGCTCATGCAAGTCCCCCTCTACCAGGCCAAGGCGGACTTTTTCCGTATGCTCGGGCACCCCGTGCGGATCAGGGTCCTGGAACTGCTCCAGCACGGGCCGGTTCTCGTACGGGACCTGCTCGCCGACATCGAGATCGAGCCGTCCAGCCTCTCGCAGCAACTGGCCGTCCTGCGCCGATCCGGCATCGTGGTGTCCATCAGGGAAGGCTCCACCGTCCGCTACGCACTCGCCGGCGGAGACGTCGCCGAACTCCTGCGCGCGGCCCGACGAATCCTCACCGAGCTCCTGGACGGGCAGAACGTACTCCTCGCCGAACTGCGCCAGGCGGATGCGTCCGCTCCGCCCATGTCCATGAACACCCGCGGCTGACCGGTGCCGCGCACATGAACGCAGCGCTTCCAGCGCCAACACCTCCCAGGCTACGGCGTCATGGATTGCGCACACTGCGCGTGCTGGAGGGTGTGTGTCTCGCGCTCAAAGAGCCGGGCGGCGCCGACGGAGCCTGCTCCCAGAGCACGTCGAGGAAGGTCAGCCCATCACCGCGGGCGCGGTTGGGCACGCCCGAGTCGGTCGTGCCGAACACGACGACGGGTTCTGAGCGCTTGAAGTAGGCGTGACAGCGGGTGTCCGCGGTCAACCAGAACGGCGGCAACTGCCTCGATCTGGCCGACAGTTCGACCGCCGACGGCGTCCAGCTCATCCAATGGCCCTGCCATGGCGGCGGCAACCAGACTTTCACCTTCACCTTCATCTTCACCTTCACCTTCACCACGGTCCGCGGGACCACCGACCAGTACGGCCTGGGCACTTCGACCCGCGGGAAATGCATCGAGGTCAACGGAGCTTCCAGCGCCGACAACGCCACGATCGTTCAGCGGGCATGCGGCAACGGGGCCAACCAGAAGTTCCGTGCGGTACCCGTGACGATCAACGGGACGAACAACGTCTTCGCCCTTCAGGCGGTCCACTCCGGCAAATGCGTCGCCCGGTCGGGCGACTCCTCCGCCGGCAACACCGGCCTCGTTCAGCTGCCCTGCAACAATGCGACGTCACGGGTATGGCGGCTGCCCGACTTGGCCGGTGGTGGCGGCACGACCACACCGCCGACGAACCTCGGCATGCCCCTGCTGTCCGACACCGACGGCGCGGTCCGAGCGCCTGGTTGCGGCGGGTGTTGGCGGCCGTGTCGTCGAGGGTCGCGAAGACCGTCCGGGTGTACTGGCTGAAGCCCTCCGACGTTCCGTCCGACCAGCGCTACCCCGACGGCATCGCCAACGTGATGCGGGAGGCCCAGCGCTACTCCAAGCAGGAGCTCGGCAAGACCTTCACGCTGAACAACCCTGTGGTCGAAGTCGTGAACGGTGACCAGCCACGGAGCTGGTACGAGAACACGCCCAACGGCGGTGACCGTTACTGGTGGGCCGTCACGAACATGCAGAACGAACTCGCCAGGAAGTTCGGTCTGAACGGCCCCGACAGCCGGTGGCTGAACGTGGGCGAGATCAGCGCCGAGGGAGAGGGCGCGGGCGGGGGCGCCGGCCCCGGATGGGTCGTCCTGAGCGTCGGGCACGCCTTCGGGCTGCCGGACTCGACGTCGACCGACGGCACACCGATGTCCGCGTCCTTCTACGACTACCCGAACACCCACTTCAATCAGAGCCAGAAGAACCAGATCCTGAACGGCCCCTACGGCACACCGCCGGTCCGGACCGCTGGCCTCTGGATCATTTGCGCTGTCAGCGGTACCTTGCCGTCATGACTCGCAACCGAAAGGGCAATGCCGCGTAGGCGCCCATCCGCCGTACGGCGCACTTTTCCCGTACGGACCCCGAGACACTTCTTCCGCCACCCCTACCCGGCGATCAACCGTCTGTCCGGGGCGTGCCAAGCCGATATCCGCAGGCTGGAACACGCGCGTTTCTGGCCGGGTGCCACTGCCCAAGCCTTCTGGTACTGGGCCGCCCTGGCTCACGGTCCGCTGAAACGGATTGCTGATCCCCTCACCTCCGCCAGGTGCGGCATCCCCGAGTGCGGCTGCGATCCGGGCTACTCACGCGATCACCTCGAAGAGATCATGCATGCCCTGCCGAAGAAGTCGGCACGCGAGTTACGGGAGCTTGTATCGCATCTTGACGGCAAGATCCTCAAGAGAGCCAAGGTCGTACGCGTCGATTCTCCCCACGTCCCCTGGTGGCGAGATCAGCTGTAGGCGCCTGCCACCACGTAGTGAACGTGCCGCTGAGCCACCAGTTCGTCCTCCGGATGCCTCCCTGTTACGGCCAAGGTGCCGATCGAGTGCCGTCAGGCGCCGCGCGAGCCGACGTTGACGTTGCTGCCGCTCGCACCGTGACTCGAGGACATCGGTGCCGCCCGGCCTCTGCACGGCGCTGTCGACGTGTGACCGGGTCTGCAGGTGACGAGGGCGTAGCGTGGTCGGTGGCAGATGCGGAGGCCGCGATAGACCCTCTGGTGGAGTGATGTGTTGGAGTGCGACGGCCGATCTCGTAGCGGGCAGCGGTGTCGCGGTGGTGGGCGTGGCCTGCGTGGCGCGGGTGCGCAGTGCGCGGGAACTCCCGCTTGCCGCGGTGCCGTTGCTACTGGGAGCCCACCAGATCGTCGAGTCGGTCGTCTGGCGCTCGGGCGGAGGTAGCGGACCCGCGACCGTCGCTTGGGCCGTCATCGCGCTGCCCGTGCTGGCGATGTGGGTGCCGGGGGGGAGTGATGTGCGTGGCCCCGCGCCACGCCCGGTACCGGCTGGCCCTTCCCCTCGCCGCCGGGGCCGCGACCGCAGCGCAGCTCGCCCATGGCCTTGCCACCGATCTGGTGAGTGCGGAGATCCGTGGTCGCACGGTCGGCTACGTACTCCACGTTTCGCCTGCACCTCTCCTGGTCCTGGGCTACCTGTTCGCCACCGTGGGCTCCTTGCTCCTGTCCGGTGACCGGCGACTGCTGGTGCTGGGGATCCTGGTCGGCGTGGGGGCGCCGGCGTGCTGGGCGCTGTGGCGGCTGGAGTTCGTCTCGACCTGGTGCGCGTTCGCGGCGCTGTGCTCGGTGGTGCTGTTCGGTTGGGTGCGCGCACGCCGGGCTTCCGCGCAGGTGCCGTCCGGACCGGTGGCGGTCGCCGACGACGACTGACACGCTGCGGTGGAGCGGTGCTGATCCAGCTGACCTTACTGCAGGAACTCGCTTCGGTCCCGCGCCGACCGGCCCCAGCGGCCGAGGCTGACCCCACGAGGCGACCGTGCTGGTCGCAGTCCTCAACAGCGGAAATTAACGGTTGCTTCGCGTCGGCGATTGCTAGCCTTGCCGACCAATGGGACAGCGGCGTCAAAAGAAGCTCACCTCTTCTCTCTTCGAGGCGACTCTGGCAGCTGATCCTGCCGCCGTTGTGCGCCGCCGCGTGCTGGGGACACACCGAGGCCGTGCGCGAACTGTTGGCACATGGAGCCGACCCGAACCTTCGTGAAGACAACGGGACGGGCTGGTCCCCTTTGGGCTGGGCGAACAACGGAGCCCACCCCGAGACCGCCGCACTCCTCATCGCAGCCGGGGCGAACCCCAAGACCGACCACGGCAAGGACGAGGACTGAAGGCCCATCTGATCTGGCAGACGGAGTCGAGGATTCTCCCCCTACGCGCTTGGTCTGCTGCACGGACCGGGCCAAACGGCCGAGGCATCGTCCCGGTGGGAGTCGGGCAGGCGAACGGGACGGACGGGGACGGTACGGTCCCGCCCATCCGCCCTGACCGTCCATCGGGCGGCGTGGCCGCTGTAGCAGGGGACGGTCAGGGCGAAGACTCCGTCGGCGTAGACCTCGACGTATTCGCCGACCGTGAGGACTCGCATGGTGGAGACGGTCTCGGTCAGTCTCGTCTCGCGTATTCGGTGTCCTCCCGGGCCTGCTGCCCACAGCTCCTTGCCGTCGCACCCGATGGTGAGGGCGGGGACGCCGCCGCCGACAGTGTCGGTGCGCAGGATCACCTCGACGCGTCCGGTGACCTCGATGTCGCCGACGGCGTGCAGCACGGGGCTGTCGGTCTCCTCGTCGAGCCAGCCGTCCAGGCCCGGCCACCATGCGAGGTGTGGGGCCGCGTCCTCAGGGATGACGAGGAGCTTGGGCTGGGCGAGCATGCCGCGGCACAGCGAGCCCGCGTCGGTGAGACCGACACGGCGGGGTGTGGTGTGCAGGACGACCCGGGAGCCGTCGGGTGCCGCGATGACGCGCGGGGCGTAGGCCCCGGTCGGGCCGAGGGGGCCTCGACGCGTCCACGGACCGCGCAGCCGCGGGGCGGTCCAGGCTTCGAAGCCGCGGGTGGCGCCGATGGAGCCCAGCAGCAACCAACTGCCGTCATCGAGGCGCTCCAGGACGGGGCACTCCAACTCGTCGACATCGCCCGGTGAGACGAGCGGTGGCTGGACGGTCCAGTGCTCCAGATCGCCGGATGTCGCCCAGGCGACACAGCCGCTGACCTCGATGGGCAGAGAGGCGTCGCTGGCGCAGACGGCCATGATCCAGCCGTCGGACTCGTCGTCGGGTACGACGAAGGGGTCGCGCCAGCCCATGCGGTCACCGGTGCGGTACCAGCGCGGATCGGCCGCGGCGACGGGTCCGGTGCCGTGGCGTCGCCAGCCGGTGCCGTCGGTTCGCTCCGAGTAGGCCAGTCCGACCGACTGCAGTGGCCAGCCGTCCGGGGTGAGGCCGGAGACGCCCGTGTAGAACATGGCCATGCCGTTGCCGTACCGGAAGGGGTGCATGGTCCACACGGCCTGCTGGTCGAAGCGGCCGGGCAGGCCGTTGCCGAAGGCGGTGCCCTGGGGGTGCCAGTCGACCAGGTCGGTGGAGGTGGCCCTGCCGTACGAGGTCTCCATCCGAAGGTGGTCGAACTCGTCCGTCCACGGCCCCTGAAGGTGCAGCACGGTGTAGACACCGTCCGCGTCGCGCAGCAGGGCGAAGTCGTTCAGGCAGAGGCCGGGTGGGGCGTATCGCATGCACGGTTCCTGTCGGCTCGCAGCGCTCAAACGTGTGCGCTGCTCGGTGGCCATGAAGATCTCGGTTGACGATCAGCCCCAGTAAATCTGAACGCAAACGCTTGCGCAACGATGCCTACGGGTTTACGGTCGCGTCACTCACAGATCACACCGACGTGAGAAGACGGGAGGAAGTGCACCGTGACGGTCAGCATCACCGATGTCGCCCGCGCCGCCGGAGTCTCCGCGTCCACCGTGTCCCGCGCGTTGCGCGGGCAGGCGGGGGTCTCGGAAGAGGTACGGGCGCAGATCGCGGCCGTCGCCGCCGACCTGGGGTACACCGCCTCACGTTCCGCCTCCAGCCTGGCCAGCGGACGCACGTACACCATCGGGGTCGTCGCCCCCTACATCGGCCGCTGGTTCTTCGGCACCGTTCTGGACGCCGCCGAGAAGGTCTTCAGCTCCGCGGGTTACGACGTGCTCCTGTACAACCTCGGGTCGCCGGAGGCACGCAAGCGTTTCTTCACCAAGCTGCCCGTACGCAAGCGGGTGGACGCGGTGCTGTCCCTGCTGGTCCCCGACGAGGAGGAGGCCATCGCGCTGCGCTCGCTCGGGGTGCCGCTGGCCACCACCGTGGGCGGGGTCAGGGAGGGCTTCACGGTCGTCGGGATCGATGACCACGCCGGAGCCACCAGTGCCGTACGGCATCTGGTGAATCTCGGCCACCGCCGTATCGGCATGATCTCCGGCGCCAGTGAACCGCTTCACTGGACCACTCCGATCCAGCGCCGCCAGGCCTATCTGGACGTGCTGGCCGAGGCGGGCATCGCGCACGATCCGGAGTTGGAGGCGGACGGCGGCTACACCGTCGAGGGCGGTGAGCGGGCCATGACCGAGCTGCTGGCCGTCTCCCGGCCGCCGACGGCCGTGTTCGCCCAGTCCGACGAGATGGCCATGGGTGCGCTGCGCGCCCTGCGACGCCACCGCCTGAAAGTCCCGGACGACGTCTCCGTGATCGGATTCGACGACCACGAGCTGGCCGAGGTCATCGGGCTGACCACCGTCGCCCAACCGGTCGCCGGACAGGGCGCCGAGGCCGCACGGCTGCTGCTTCAGCAACTCGACGAGCCACAGGGTGTGCCGCTCACCCGGGTCGGAATGCCCATCCGCATGGTCCTGCGCGAGACCACCGCTCCGCCCCGTCCTCGCGGACCGCAGTAGCCGCAGTAGCCGCAGTAGCCGCAAGAGGCTTCACAGAACGCTTTCTCCCGCCGGCCCTCGCGCCCCGTCAAGCGTGCGAGGCCCACTCCCCCGCGCCCGAAATCCCCACCCGACCTTGTCCCGACCCTCAGCTCAGTACCGACGCACGGAGGCACCCAGACCATGATCGCCGGAAACAGAAGGTACCGTCACGCGGCCCGTACGGGCCTGGCCCTCGCGCTCCCCCTGGCGGCCCTCGCCGCATGCGGCGGGGGTGGCGGGACCGGCACCTCCGCCGAGGCCGGCAGCGGCGAGGGCACCATCAGCGTCTGGGCCCACCAGGGCCAGAAGAGCGAGGCGACCGCGTTGCAGAACGCGGTGAAGTCCTTCAACTCCGCGCAGGACAAGGTCAAGGTCCAGCTCAAGCTGATACCCGAGAACGACTACACCAAGACCATCACGGCCACGGACGCCTCCCAGCTGCCGGACGTGCTCGAGTTCGACGGCCCGACCATGGCCAACTTCGTCTACAACAAGAAGCTGGCCCCACTCGACTCCTACGTCTCCGCGAAGACCCTCGGCAACGCGACCGACGCGAACAAGGCCCAGGGCGAGGTCGGCGGCAAGCACTACGGCCTGGGCATGTACGACTCCGGGCTCGGTATCTACGGCAACAAGAAGCTGCTGGACGCCGCCGGGGTGAAGTACCCCAAGGGGCTCGCCGACGACTGGACGGCCACGCAGTTCACCGCGGCGCTCAAGGCCCTCAAGGCCAAGGACTCCGACGGCAAGGTCCTCGACATACAGGAGGGCAACGGACTGGCCACCGAGTGGGGTACCTACGGCTTCGCCCCCGTCGTGTGGTCGGCGGGCGGCTCCCTGCTCAAGGACGGCAAGGCCGAAGGCGCCCTGGACAGCCCTGCCGTGGTCTCGGCGCTGAAGACCTTCCAGTCCTGGAAGCCGTACGTCGACGCCAACACCGATGGAAACGCCTTCGCCAAGGGCCGCGTGCCCCTCAGCTGGGTCGGTCACTGGATGTATCCCGCGTACAGCAAGGCCCTCGGCAAGGACCTCGTCGTCCTTCCGCTGCCCGACTTCGGCAACGGCCCCAAGACCGGACAGGGTTCCTGGGCGTGGGGCATCGGCGCCGACACCAAGAACGGCAAGGCCGCCGGCGCCTTCCTCGACAGCCTCCTCAACGACACGAACGTCACCGCGATGACGACGGCCAACGGCGCTCCGCCCGCCACCAAGTCGGCTCTCGCCAAGAGCACCCTGTACAAGCAGGGCGGCCCACTGCGGCTTTTCGCCGAGCAACTCGCCAAGCCCTGCGGGGACACCGACATCACCAAGTCCTGTGTCGCCGTCACCCGCCCGGTGACCGCCGGATACCCCACCGTCACCGCCAAGTTCAGCGAGGCCCTCAGCTCCGTCTACGGCGGCACCGACCCGAAGGACGCCCTGGCCAAGGCCGCCCGCGCCATCGACCAGGACTTCTCCGACAACGCCGGCTACAAGATCCCGTAGAACGCATCGGCCGGGGAGTGGGCGCGGCAGCCGCACCGGCCGCCGCACCCACTCCCCGCCGGGAACAGGACCCCCGTGAAAACCCTGGAACCCGTGCAGGCCGCGACCTCCGGCCGGAAGCGGACGCCCGTGCACTCCACCGACACGTCCACGCGGCGCGTCCGCGGGCACCGCGACTGGCTGCACGGTCTGCTCATGACCGCGCCCGCCGTCGCCGGACTCATCGCCTTCGTCGGCATCCCGTTCTGCTACGCCGTCGTCCTGTCCTTCTACAACGTGCGCCTCGGCTCCCCGCTCGCGCCCAGCTTCTTCGGCCTGGAACAGTACCGGCGCCTGTTCACCGACCCGGACCTGTCAGGACCGTTCCTGCGGGCCCTGCTGAACAACCTGACCTTCGCCGTGGTCGTCGTACCGCTGCAAACCGGGCTCGCGCTGGCGCTGGCGATCCTGCTGAACCGCAAGCTGAAGGCCATAGGCCTGTTCCGGTCGCTGTTCTTCATGCCGGTCGTCTTCCCCATGGCGCTGGTCGCTGTCATCTGGCGGCTGATCCTCGCCCGTAGCGATCAGGGCATGCTCAACTCGGCTCTGAACGCGCTGAGTCACGGCCACTGGGGCGCCTTCGACTGGCTCGGCGAGGCGACCACCGCCATGGCATCGGTCATCGTGCTCTCGGTGTGGCAGGGCGTCGGCTTCCAGATGGTCATCCTGTTGGCGGGCCTCCAGCAGATCCCCGACGAGCTCTACGAGGCGGCCCGGCTCGACCGCGCAAGCGGCTGGCAACAGTTCCGCCACGTCACACTGCCCGGCATTCGAGGCACCCTCGTCTTCGTCGCCCTGTTGACCTCCGTCCTGTCCTTCCGCGTCTTCGACCAGGTCTACGTCCTCATCCGAGGCGGCGGGCTCGACGAGAACGCCACCCGCACGGTGATGTACCAGGCCGTCACCACTGCCTTCGACCAGAACAACATCGGCCAGGCCGCCGCGATCACTGTCGTCTTCTTCCTGATCGTCGTCGTCCTGACCCTGATCCAGCGCCGTGTCGTCCGGCCCGACAACGAGGACTGACCTAATGGCCACGACCCGCACGCCTCTGCGCCGCTCCTTCGACTACGCCGTCCTCTCACTCCTGGCGTTCGTGTTCGTCCTGCCCGTTCTCTACCTGTTCCTGGGCAGCCTCAAGCCCTCCGACGAGGTCCTGAACGGACTGTCCGGCTTCCTTCCGACGGACCTGTCCCTCGACAACTACAGCGCAGTCCTGGACAGTCTGAACTCCGACAGCACCGGCTACTTCTGGCGCTTCATGGGCGTCTCGCTGCTGGTGGCGTTCGTGGTGGTCACTGGCGGGCTGTTCGTCAACTCGATGGCGGCGTACGGGCTGTCACGGCTGAAGTGGCGTGGGAGGGAAGCCGTTTTCACGCTGGTGCTGCTGTTGATGCTGGTCCCGTTCGAGTCGGTCGCCGTGCCGCTGTTCTACATGTTCAACGACCAGCGCAACACGGTGTGGATACAGGCCGTCCCGTTCGTCGCCAACGCGTTCTCGGTCTACCAGTTCCACACCTTCTTCCGCACGATTCCACCCAGCATCGAGGAAGCAGCTCGCCTGGACGGTGCGGGCCCGTGGCGCACCTTCTTCGCGATCGTCGTCCCTATGTCCAAGCCGGTGTTCGCCTCGGTCGCCATCCTGACGTTCCTCACCCAGTGGGGCTCGTTCCTGTGGCCGGTCCTCATGGTGTCCGACCCCTCGGTGCGGCCCCTGCCCCTGGAGATCAGCGTCTTCCAGGGCCAACAGCCCCCGGACTGGGGCCAGATCCTCGCCTTCGGCGTCCTCCTCGTCCTGCCTGTCCTGGTCGTCTTCGCCTTCTTCCAGCGCTGGTTCGTACAAGGGGTCGCCAACTCCGCGGTCAAGGGATGAGACACGTGGCTGCGAAGATCGTGGAGTCGACCGACACCAGCCAGTCGATGCTTTCGAGGTGTCAGCAGGGTGACGGCCGCTTTCCCTTTCGCCGCGGCGAGCGCACCTGCGCGTCCGACGTCACCGCCAGGTCGATGACTCCCGGAGACTTGACCGAGGGCGGTGTGGCGATGCCGGCTTCGTTGGTGCGGGCCAGCCTGCCTCAGCGCCGGAGAGTCGGCGCACCAGCAGCCGGGGCACTCCGGCCCCGAGCCGATGGCCGCTGTTGTCCGGTCCCACCGGCAGGTGGCCGGCTTCCTCGTCCAGCAGCCGCGTGAAAACCGAAGGGGTGACGTTTCGCGGCGCATCCAGCAGTCTTCGTCGGCTGCTCGCGCAGCGCACCGAAAGCCACAGCGTGGCGCGCTTCAGACGCGCGACGTTTCCAAGGATGCGTGAGCAGTGCCGTCGGGGCGGACGGTGATGCCGTACACCGCCTTCGTGGGGGTGGAGTGGAAGGCTGGAACATGAAGCGGCAGGAGGTGTTCGAGCAGGATGGTCGACTCGCGGAGTGCGAACTGCAGACCGAGGCAGGCGCGGGGACCCATACCGAAGGGGAAGTAGGCGCCCGGGTGGGTGGGGCGGCCGTCCGAGGTGGTGAAGCGCCGGGGGTCGAAACTTTCCGGGTCCGGCCACAGTGCGGGATCACGGTGAGTGAGGTATGGGCAGACCAGGATGTCGGTTCCCGCCTCGACGGCGTAGCCGGCGAGGGTGTCCTCCTCGGTGGCGTGGCGAGGCAGGATCCAAGCGGACGGGTAGAGCCGGAGCGTCTCGTGGACCAGGGCTTGGATGGCGTGGCGGCGTTGCGCTGAGCCTTCACCGCCCGTGGCGAGAGCTTGTTCGCGGGCGGCGGGGTACTGGTCGAGGAGCAGGTAGAGCCAGGTCAGGGTGGTGGCTGTCGTCTCGTGCCCGGCCACGAGCAGCGTGACCAGCTCGTCGCGGATCAGCCGGTCCGTGTACTCGGGGCGCTCGGCGGCAGCGTCGGTCAGGACGTTCAGCAAGCCCGGGCCGTCGGGGCCGGCCGCCCCGCTGCGGGCGGCGTCGATGGCGTGCCGGGCGACCGCGTCGATCCGGGCGAGATCGGCGGCCACGGCGGCCGGGGCGTCGGTGACATCAGCGGGCAGCGTCGGCAGGGCGGCCGCCACGGCGGCGACGGCGGCCAGTTCGCGCTCGGTCCCGTCGTCGAGGGGGTGTCCGGTAAGAGTGCGCCAGATGGCGTCCAGGGCGAAGCGGCGCATCTCCTGCCCGACATCGACGGTCTGCCCGGTCCGGGCGTACCGGCACCAGCGCCCGGCGGTGGTGCGGGCAGCCTCGGTGATCCGCTGTTCGTAGCGGCGCATCCCGGTACCGGTGAACTGGGACTGCAGCAAACGGCGTTGTTGCTTCCAGGCCGCACCGGTGGCGGCGAGGACTCCGTCGCCGATCAGCAGACGAGCGCGGTGGGAGCGCTTGACGTACCGATCAGGGTGCAGGGCGAGTACGTGCTGGACGGCCTGCGGGTCGGTGACGAGAACGGTGGGGGTCCGTCCAAGGCGGAACGCGGCGATTCCGCCGGCTTGTTCATGCACTCGGGCCAGCAGCTCAACCAGTTCACCCCCCTCCGAACGCCACCGCTCCACGAGTTGGGCCCCGGCTTCGGGGACGGGTCGGCCGGTTTCGGGAACGTGCGGAGCGGAGCCGGAACCGGCTTCGATGTCCATGCTGTTTCTCCTGGTGAACCGCTGGGCTCGGCGGACCGTCGTAGGCACGGACTGTACTGGAGCAGGCGCCCCCCGTAACAGTCCGCCCTTTGTCCGAGTGCAGCGCCCGCAGGGGACCGGGAGTCGTCCTCGCTGGGGCGGGCTCCGGCGCGGACACCGGCAACGCCCGTCGTCCGGATGTTTCTAGTTGCTCTCCCCGATCACCCTCGCGAGCGCATCCCTCGCGTACTCCTCGTCGTACTTCGCACCGGTCAGCAGCACTTGCAGACAGATGCCGTCGAGCAGCGCGACCAGGGCACGGCCGGTGCGTGGGTCGGTGCGCTGGGCGAGCAACTCGGCGACCTCCTCGCACCACTCGGCGGCGACTGCGCGTAGCGCGGGGCGGCGTAGCGCGGCGAGGTAGAGCTCGTACTCCAGTTCCACGCCGGCGCGGTCGCCGCCCAGCCACTCGCCGGTCAGCCGCGCCAGCTCGAGGGCGAGGTCGCACCGGGGGTCGGCGAGGGCGCCGCCGTGTTCGCGGACGACTTTGCCGAAGCCCTCGCTGGCCTGGCGGAGGGCGGCCACGAGGAGGTCGTCGAGGGTCTTGAAGTGATATGTGGTGGAGCCGAGCGGCACATCCGCCTCGGCCGCGACGCTGCGATGACTGAGCCCTGCGATGCCGGAGCGACTCACCACCCGGATGGCGGCGTCGATGATCCGCTGGCGTCGTTCGGGATCGTACCGCCGTGCCGCCGCCATCAGTGGGCTCCTCCGAGGTTGAGCAGCACGACACCGAGGATCACGAAGACGATCCCTGCGAGCTTCGCGAGCCCGGCCGACTCGCCGAGGAAGAGGATCCCGATCGCGGCGACCACCGCGGTGCCCACCCCGGCCCAGATCGCGTACGCGGTACCGACCTGCATCACTTTCAGGGTCTGGGCGAGCAGCGTGAAGGCGATCAGGTAGCCGGCCACCGTGCCGAGCGACGGCCACAGCTTGCTGAACCCCTCGCTGTACTTCATGGCCGTCGTCCCGGCCACCTCAGCCGCGATGGCCGCGGCCAGCAGTCCGTATCCCATGTGTACGAGTGTACGCATCGGCGCTCCCGCGGATCCGCGGAACGGGCGAAACCCGCTTCGCGATGCAGTGGCCCGCCCGTCAGGGCATAAAAGGTCAGGAAACCTCCCTACGCCTGACCGGTGCCGCAGCGACATCCGACAGGAGTACACATGAACACCCCTCTTCAAGGCCGCACCGCCGTCGTGACCGGTGCCAGCAAGGGCATCGGACTGGCCGTCGTCACGGCTCTGTCGCGGGCCGGAGCGACGTCATCGCCGGTTCCCGAACGTCCACGTCCGAACTCGACGCACTGGTCGAGCAGGGCACGGTCTCCTGCGTTCCCGTCGACCTCGGCGAGTCCCAGGGCGCCGAGCGGCTCGTCCAGGCGGCCGGGGGACGCATCGACGTCCTGGTCAACAACGTCGGAGCCGCACCGGTCCGGACCGGCGGATTCCTGTAAGTGACCGACGCCGACTGGCAACACGTCCTCGATCTGAACCTGCTCAGCGCGGTACGCGTCACCCGAGCGGCCCTGCCGCTCATGCTGCGAGCCGGGCAGGGTTCGATCATCACGGTCGCCTCCGTCAACGCGACTCTGCCCGACCCCATGGTCATCGACTACAGCGCGGGCAAGGCCGCTCTCATCGCCTTCTCCAAGGCCTTGTCGAAGGAAGTGGGCCCCCAGGGCATCCGGGTCAACACCGTCAGCCCCGGCCCGGTTCAGACCGACCTGTGGCTGGCCGAGGGCGGCGTCGCGGCCACCGTCTCGGGCGCCGCCGACGTGACGAGTGACCTGATCATCGACGGCGGTTTCGTTCCCACCTGGTGACCGGCAGCCGTTCCAGGCCCGCCGACACAGTGGCCGCCAAGCCCGCATCGCTCAGTCGGCCGCACCATCACCCTGTCCCAGGCCAGCGGCAGCGTCCTGGCTGACCTGCTGGCCCCTTCCACGGGCGCGCATCCATGGCGACTCTTCGAGCCATGGGAGGTGCCCTTCCAACGCGGTGAACCCGATGGGCTCCTCGTCCACGTATAGGGGGCCCTGTCCCAACGGCAACCGAGCCGCTGCGGCCGGGCGGTCAGGACGTGGCGGGGACGGCCGCATCGAGGCCGCGAGCGGCGACGAGTTGTGCGCTGCCGTCGGCCAAGCGGTAGCACAGGCCCACGACGGCGGCCTGGCCGGCGGCGACCTTGTCGGCGAGCACCCGGGAGCGGTCGAGCAGTAGGTCGACGGTGTGCCTTATGTGCTCGGCCAGGATCTCCTCGGGTTCGACCTGCCCGGCGGCTCGAGCTGCCAGCACGCTGGGGGTCACCCGCTCGACGACATCCCGCACGTATCCGGCCGGTGTGATGCCGTCCTCCAGTGCGGCGCACGCTGCGCCGACAGCGCCGCACGAGTCGTGGCCGAGGATCACGACCAGGGGGCAGCCCAGGATGTCCACCCCGTACTCGATGCTGCCGATCACTTCCGGCCCCATGACGTGGCCGGCGGTGCGTACCACGAACAGGTCGCCCAGTCCGCGGTCGAAGATGATCTCGGCCGCCAGCCGGGAGTCGGAGCACCCGAACAGCACGGCGAAGGGTTGCTGGGATGGGGCGATCTCCGTGCGGCGGGTGGCGTCCTGGTTCGGGTGCTCGGGGGCACCCGCGACGAACCGCTGGTTGCCGGCCAGCAGCAGTTCGAAGGCTTCACGGGGGGTGGCGTCCTGGATCTCCGTCATGGCCGCAGCTTACGTTCCCGGCCCCGGCGTCGGACTGCCAGGTTCATTCCCAGCTGGGCGCGTCGCTGCCTGCGTCACCGGCAGGGTCCCGGTCACGGTGTACGCCGGATCGGCGTACACAGCCGCCACGGGCTGCCCATGGGCCGGCTCGGCGGGCGCGGGAGCTGGGCCTTTCGTAGATTGAAGAGGGAGCGACTGGCAGGGAATGCGTGTGACGCAACCGGAGATCGACTACACGGCGGTGTTCGCCGCCCTTCCGAGTCCGTGCCTGATGCTCGGCACGGACCTGGTGATCGCCGATGCCAACAGGGCCTTTTGCGAGGCGACCGGGCGCAGCCGGGCCGAGCTGGTCGGGCAGTACCTCTTCGACGCCTTCCCGGACAACCCCACCGACTCGGAGGCCGCCGGGGTTCTGACACTGAAAGCCTCACTGCACCGTGTCCTGACCTTCGGCCAGACCGATCACATGGCGCTACAGAAGTACGACATTCCGGTCCCCGGCAACCCCGAGGTGTTCAAGGAGCGCTGGTGGACCGCGATCAACGTGCCCGTCCTCGGCCCAGACGGAAAGGTCGCCTGGATCCTCCACCGGTCCGAGGACATGACCGAGGTCGTGCGCGCCCGCCGCACGACGCACCTGCCGTCGGTCAGCCCCGGCCGGGAAGCGGCCATGGAAGCCGAGCTGTACGCCCGGGCGCGGCAGCTGCAACAGCTGAACGCGGAACTGCGGCAGGCCCACGCCCGTGAACGGCGCATCGCGGTCGCTCTTCAAGAAGCCATGCTCCACTCCCCTGACCTGGCCCGGCACCCGAATATCGCCGTGCGCTACCTGCCCGCGACCGGATCACTGAACGTGTGCGGCGACTGGTACGACGCGGTCGACCTGCCCGCGGACCGCTTCACCGTCGCGGTCGGCGACGTGGTCGGCCACGGGCTGACGGCCGCCACCGTCATGGGCCGGCTCCGCAGCGCGCTGAGCGCCGCCACCCGCACCGTCCACGGACCCGCCCAAGCCATGGAGGTTCTCGGGCTGTACGCCCGCTCGGTCGAGGGAGCACTGGCCGCCACAGCCGTCCAGGTCCTCATCGACTGCCACAGCCAACTGCTCATCTACAGCAGCGCCGGCCATCCCCCGCCCGTCCTGCTGCACCCGGACGGCTCCTGCGAACTGCTCGACCAGGCCACCGACCCACCGCTGGGCGCCCGCCCCGAACACGTCCCCCGCCCCCAGGCCAACGCGACGTACACCCCCGGCGACACCCTCGTCCTTTACACCGACGGCCTGATCGAACGCCGCGATGAGGACATCGACGTCGGCCTGACCCGCCTGACCTCCACGCTCGCCACCTGCACCGGGTTCAGCGCGGAACACCTCGCCGACGCCCTCCTCGCACGCCTCGACCTCGCCAGCGGCGCCAACGACGACATCGCCATCGTCGTCGTCCGCCTGGACCGAACGACCCGACCGTACTGATCAGGCCGAAGCCGCAGGTAGGCGCACAGCCGTGGGGACGGGCGGCGCGCCCCTGAGGCGGGTCGTCGTTCCGCGGTGGGCCGACGACGGGATTTCGACATGGCCGGCAGCGCGATCCAATCGTCAACTGGCCGGCGCCCCCGGCACGAGGCTTGCCGAGTACCTCGCTGGAGGCCAGCACCACAGAAGTTGAGCCGGAGCCCACGAGCGGACAGCACCTGTACACGAGTTCGCGCAGCACTCGAAGCTCTGCAGACGTCGAGCATTCATGGCTTCGGGCAGCACGTGCCCCTGCCAAGAGTCTGGCAGGGGCAAGTGGGGTGGAGAACCGAAGGCGGCCGGGGCCTGTCCCGGATGAGCAGCATCCTGGCCGACACGGCTACGGTCTGCTGGTGGCCAGACGGCCCGGCGTCACTTCAGGTGTCGGGTGAAGAACTGGGCTGCGGCGTCCCCCGCGAACTGCGGGACGCCGGTGTGCCCGCCCATATTGGCGTGCAGCGTCTTCTCCTTGGAGCCGAAGGCGTCGAACAGGTCCAGTGCCGCCTGCCGGTCGTTCCCTTCGTCGTCCCACTGCAGCAGGACGTGCAGCGGAATGGTGACCCGGCGGGCCTCCTCGAACATGACGGCGGGCACGAGACTCCCGGCGAAGAAGCCGGCGGCCACGATGCGCGGCTCGACCACCGCCAACCGGATGCCGATGGAGATCACTCCCCCCGAGTATCCGACCGGGCCGCCGATCTCGGGCAGCGAGAGAAGGGCGTCCAGGGCGGCCTGCCATTCCGGGACCGACTTTTCGACGAGCGGGAGGATGAGGGCGTCGATGATCTCGTCACTGACCGGATCGCCGGCCTCCATCACCCGGCGCAGGTCGGCGCGTGCCTGCTCGATGGCGGCCCAACGGGGCCGGTCACCGCTGCCAGGGAGCTCGATGGTGGCCGTAGCGAAGCCCTCCGCCGCGGAGTGTCGGGCCCGGCCCACCAGCCGGGGGTACATCTTGCGCAGTCCGAGCGGGGGGTGGCCGAGCAGGATCAGCGGGGCCGGTGCGGATGCGGATGCGGATGCGGGCGTCCACAGGATGCCGGGGATCTCACCGAGGGTGAATTCGCGCTCAAGGACGCCGTCGTCGAGGCGCTGTTCGGAAGTGAAGTGCATGGTCGTGCCTTTCGGGAGTGCGCTTGAACGGCGCTCCCGGACGACCTATCGCCCGGCCGTGACCCCGGAGGGGAGCACCCATGTCGATACGTTCACGGGTACCACCTCCTCGCTCTCTCGCACGGCCTCCGGAAACCTAGCAGTGGCTGCCGTGGTTCCGCCAACGGGTTTTCGCGGAGGCTCTGTGGCCGACCACCACGGCGTCGGAGTCACGCCTGTCATTGGTCGGGAAGCGCACGTCCGCCACCGATTCGAGCACCGACGGCGGCAGGACTCGCCCTCCGGAATGGGGGTTGAGTTCCGGCGCCCGGCATCGGAAACGTGGGTCCCGACCGCGGTCGAAGTCCCACGCTCCGAGCTGCACATCCGGGGAATCAGGCGCCGCTCCATCCAGACAGCGGGACTGGACCCTCCCCTACTTCACCGTCCGGGGAGTCAACGCCCGACACTCACAGAGTCATACGCGTCCTTGCGGCTCTTCTTGAAGGGCCACCCGATGCTCCTGTCCATCGGACGCGAGCGGCTTCGCCGGGCGGCCCTCCAGTTCCCGCTGCCTGGCGGCCAGGGCCCTCGCCAGCATCTTCGCCCGGTAGGGGTTCGATGTATCGAGTCCCTTCGCCACCTCCACGGCCTCGTCCAACAGGGCCAACCGTCGCTCAGGCAACTCCCGAACCAGGGGCGATGCGCTTGCCTCCACCAGGACGTACGCCAGCTTCGACCCGTACACCTCCGGTTCCACCTGTGTCAGCAGGCGGTAGATCCACAGCCCCTCGTCACCGCGCACCACCCGCCGGTTGGCACTGAGCAACCTGACCCTCGCCAGCACAATCATGTCCTGATCCATCGATCCCCTTCGTCGCGCCACCCCCGGCCGGTGCACGTCACACGGCGAGACAGCACGGCGAACGCGCCGACAGCCGAGAACGGTTGCCGACACGTTGGCCGGGGAGTGGATGACGATGAGTCTGGCGCGCGGTGCCAGCTGTCACAAGGGCGAACGGACGTGCGCTGTGTCCTACCGAAACCGCCTCCGAACAGGCATGATGGACCTGACACTCGCTCACGACCCGTCTGCCACCCACTCGAACGTTGCTTGATGCGGCACTAGCAGACGAGACGCAGGCCGGCCAGGCTGCATGCCTCCGGATGGCTGGAGTTGCGCGGGCATCAGCCTTTCAGGACCGTGTCCGATACGACCGCCGTTGCGGCTGAAGGCCGCCCACACGCTGACCGTGACCGAGACCGCGCTCGCCTTCCTCGAGGACGGCCGCCGCCGCGGCGATGTGTGCGAGTCGCTGGACGGCGAGGCGGTCACCCCCGACGCGCTCCTGTACTGCCGGCGCGGTCCCGCCGACGGCGACAACGGGTCGGTGCAACGGGCGTTCGTGGAAGTCGACCGGGCCACCCTGGCCCCGAACGCCTCGCCGCCGAGCTGCCCTCCCACGAGCGCCTCTACCGGTACGTGCCCACGGTCGCGTCCTGTTCGTCCTGAACGGCACCGGACCCGCCGGTGTGGAGAGCCTGATCAGCGCCCTGCGTGCGGGAACCGAGCTGCTGGCACCGTCCCGCTTCCCGTACGACGTCCGCGTCCTCGCGGCGCCACTGGCCGACCTGCTCCAGCACGATCCCTCCGCGCCCGTGTGGCGCCCCGTCCACGACCCCGACCAGCGAATGGCCTGGACCGGCTCCGGGCATCGACAGACGTGAAGCGCGGCCGCCACAGAGAGACGTCGGCCCTACGCTGACCGGTCATGATCGGGGCTGAGCGCGGCATGACCGTACCCGTGGTCGGCCTCATGGCCGGGGCGTGGTCGGTGCGTCGCAACAGTGCTCCGGTCAGCGGTCCACGGCGGGCAGGTGGGCCAGGCCGGTGTCGAGCATGATGCGGTCGACGGTCTCGTGCAGGGCACTGTCGGCGCCGATGACGGTCTCGGTGCTGCCGGGAAGCAGATCGCGCGGCCGGTACCAGTCGCGCAGCTGCGTCTCGCAGACCTCGTCGGCGATGGGCTTGGTGGCGTGCCGGGCGAGGGTTTCGCCGAACGGGACGTCCAGGTAGTAGCCGTGAGTCGGGCCTCGGTGGTCGGCGCGCAGCGCCGCAAGCATGTCGCCGTAGTGGTCGGCGTAGAGGATGCCTTCGACCACCACGTGGAACCCGGCGTCCAGGGCGTAGCGGGCGGTCAGGTCGATCAGGCCGATGTTCGCGGCTCCGGGCCGGTCGCGCTCCCGGAGGACGATACGGCGGAGGTTGTCCTGGCCGACCACGGCCAGGCCGCGGCCGAACCGCTCGCGCAGGCCGGCCGCGACGGACGACTTGCCCGAGGCGCTGTTGCCGCGCAGCACGACCAGCCGGGTTTCTTCGGTACCCACCATCACGGCGGTCACGCTACCGACAGCCAGTGACAGCGCCAGGGCGTTCCGGGACGCCGTCGGCGGCGACGCCCGGACGGGTGACTCACCGACGCCCTCGCGAACGCGAGCGGGTACCTGATGAGTGACGCATTGTGGCGGCTCTTGCTGTCGGCGACGGCGGCGAGGACCAGGCGCTGGGGTTCGTCGACCGCGATTTCAAGCGATCCGCTGCCACCTCGCTTCGCTGCCGCCAATCGCCGGCTGGCGGCAGCGCTCGGCCGGAGTGACGCTTGGAGCTGAAGCGGCCTGAAGCGGCTGAAGTGGCTGATGGGGGTGGGAAGCGGAATTGAGTGTGGAGGCACAGTGAGCGGCCTGGTAGTCGTGGGAGTCGATGGCTCGTCGTCGAGTGATGCCGCGGTGGTGCACGCCGCCCGGGAAGCCCAGCGGCGTCGTGCGAGGCTGCGTGTGGTGCACGCTTTCAGCTGGCCGGTCGGGCCCATGTACGCGCCGCTGGAGCCGTCGCCGCTCAATCGCCTGACGCAGGACGCCGCACAGCACGCGCGGAGTGTGGCGCCCGAGGTGGAGGTCACCGACACCGTGATGACCGGCGGTGCCGCATCGGTACTGGCGGGCGAGTCGCGGGCCGCGGACCTGGTGGTCGTCGGCAGCCGTGGCACCGGGGGCTTCATCGGCATGCTGCTGGGTTCTACGGCGGTGTCCCTCGCCGCCCACGGCGAGTGTCCGGTGCTGGTGGTCCGCGGGGAACCGGATCACACCGGCCCGATCCTGCTGGCTGTCGACGGCTCCCCCAGCGGTGAGCCAGCGGTCGATTTCGCCTTCGCCGAGGCGGCACTGCGGGGAGCCGAGATCATCGGCGTGCACGCATGGCTGCCGGACTACGCGCCGGCCGGTACGGGCGTGGAGAGCGCGGAGCGTCTGCTGGCCCAGGCGCTCGCCGGCCGCCGGGAGAGGTATCCGGACGTCACGGTGCGACAGGAGGTACTGAGCGGGGAGCCCCGCGAGGTCCTGATCGAGGCGAGCAGGACCGCCCAGCTGCTGGTCACCGGGGCCAGGGGGCGCGGCGGCTTCACGGGGATGCTGCTGGGTTCGGTGAGCCAGGCACTGCTGCACCACGCGCACTGCCCGGTCGCCGTCGTCCGGGGCACAGCGTGACCAGTGCCGTGTACGCGGCCGACGAGCGCTCGGGTGAAGACCACACTGGAGGCTGCTGGGACCGAAGCGAAACCGCGCGGTGCGGGATGCCGGCGGGGGGCTCGCCGACGTTCCCTGCTGTTCCCCGCTGCTCGCCTCCTGATCGTGGTTGGCGTACCAGCCCGGAGCTGACCAGCGGTGATCCGGTAGCAGTTCGCCTTGTTGTCGGTCGCCTCGCCGAGTTGCTGAGCCATTTCCGCGACGATCGCATCCGCTGCGGCAAGGGATGGGGCGCCTTCGACATGCACGTACCAGGTGCCTGGGAGCTCCCACGATGCCGACACCGTGGCGTTGCCGGTGCGGAAGCAGTGGTCGTCATCACCGTCGACGGGGTCACACGCGAACGATCGGGGCTGGAGGACGGCTTCGAAGTCGTCACGGGGCAAGACAGGCCAGTCGTCACCGCTGGCGGTGCTGATCGTGTATTCGGCCACGGCGAGATCATTCCAGGAGAGCTGGGTCGGTGGACCTCAACAGGTGGTCACTCCGGCGGGCACCGTCCATCGGTTCAGGACGTTGCCCGCTTCGGCCGCAGGCTTTGCGGTCCAACGCGAGCCTTATCAGGGGATCACAACGCCAGTGTCTCGGTCAGACCTCCTCAGCGGGGAACACCTCGTCGACAGCTCGGCGCAGTGTTTCGCGCACGACTGCCGGGTCGCCGAGTTCCGCTGCCTGGAACGCGCCGTCGTGCAGCAGGACGAGTACGCGTGCGGCGTGCTCGGGGTCCGAATGGCCGACGTCGGTGGAGAGTTCGCGGAACACCTCGAGCAGCCAGGTGCGTTGGTCGTCGATGACCGCGCGCACCGGATGGGTGCGGTCGGGGTACTCGGCGGCCGCGTTGAGGAACCGGCAGCCGCGGAAGCCGTCTTCGAGGGTCGCGTCGCCGAGGACAGCCATCACCGCACGGATCGCCTCGCGCGGTGGCTTACCGTCTCGCGCACGGCCGACAGCGTCCCGGATCCCCTCGGCGGTCGTCGTGAGGTAGGCGGAGACCAGGTCGTCCTTGCTGGGATAGTGCCGGTAGAAGGTAGCGCGCGTGATCTGGGCCTCGCTGATAGGCGCTCGACACCGACAGCGTGGATGCCCTCCGCATAGAACAGGCGGGACGCGGTGCGCAGCAGCCGGTCCTTCGGGTGGAGCTCCGAGGCAGCAGTCGTCATATCCAGGCACAGGGCTACACCACCCTCGCCGTCTCGAACCCGCTCCGCGGCCTGGAGTCCGACGCCCAGTACGCGGCCACCGTCGCCAAGACCGTGGACGGCCCGGTCGTCCTGGTCGGCCACTCCTACGCGGGCGCGATCATCACCCGCGCCGCCCGCGACGCGTCGAACGTCGAGGCGCTGGTCTACGTGGCCGCCTTCCAGCCCCACGAGGGCGAGAGCTGCCTGGAGAACGCCTCCCGCTTCCCGGGCGCCAAGATGGGCCCGGACACCACCATCGCCACCGAGCACGAGGGCGAACCGGAGCTGCGCATCCTGCCCTGAGCACTGCCATGCGGTGAGTATGCAACTGCTCTGCAGAACGGCCCATCCCGTCGCACACTCGCACTCAGCCCCCGCAGCCACACCACATGACCTTTCATCCTCTGAGCCCCTCACTCCGACAGGGCAGCCGTGAACAACTCGCGGTGTGCCGCTAGCCATTCCTGGATGCGGTCCCAGCGCTGCCAGCCACCGCCCTCGGACAGTGCCCGGGTGTAGGCGGGGTCACCGTCAGCCACTCGGTCAGCGACGAAGGCGCGGCAGGACGCGGTGGCCTGTTCGATGACGCCGGGCAGTTCGGCGCGCTCCTGCGGGGAGAGGCCGTAACCGTCGGCGAGGATCCGCAGTCGTGCCGGGGCATCCAGCCCCGCGGGATGGAGAACTGCCGCGGATGTGGGATCGAGCATGGGAACCCAGTAGCGGGCGGTCATGGCAACGTCCCACACTGCTCGGCCGGGAGCCGCCAGGTCGAAATCGATCAGGGCTTCGGCATGCCCGTCGCGGAAGACGACGTTCTCCGGGCACACGTCGTTGTGGCACAGCATCGTTCCTCCCTCCGGGTCGGCCAGAGACCGGGGCCACTCGGCGCTTGCGTCGACCGCAATGGCCGCGCTGGCGTCGTGCAGTCGCCGCAGCAGTCCTCCCACCGATCTCAACGCGGTCTCGGTCATCACCCAGCGCGGAAACGGCGGTAGAGCGACATCGCCCGGGATGAAGGTCAGCTGCTCGCGGCCGTCCGCGGTAAGACGGATCGGCCTCGGAGCCGCGTCGAACCCGTGCTCTCTGAGCGCGAGGAGATGGGCATGGAGGGCGCGTGCGGTGCGCGGCGCCGGGCGTTCTACCAGGGCACCGTGGCGGAAGACCGCGCCCGCGTTCACCATGCCGCCGACCAGGGCTTCACCCTCCGCCGTCTCGCCGTCAGCCGTCATGCCGTCAGCCGTCATGCCGATCACGCTACCGTCAGGTCGGCCGGGCGTGGGACGGTCCCGAAATGCGCTTCGAACCAGGTCGCTCACCTCGGCATTCGCCAGACGCTGAAGCTGAAGCTGAAGCTGAAGCTGAAGGTGATTTTGCTGCCTGACCGCGCAAGGGCGAACTGTTCGACCTGATGGACGCGTTGCTGTGCGTGGACGGGCCTTTAAGAACGTCCTACGCCACGAACGCGTCGCTGGACGGCGGCCCCGCCTGATCCGCCAGGGCGGGATAGTCGTTGTAACCGGCGGCCCCGCCCACATACATGAAGTACCGGTCCCGGACGGGGTTGAGGGGTGCGCCGAGGCGCAGCCGGGTGACGAGGTCCGGGTTGGCGAGGAAGGGCCGGCCGAGGGCCACCAGGTCGGCGCCGGCCGCCAGCAATTCCCGCGTGGCCTGGGTGACGGCCTGCGTGGACAGGTCGGTCAGGTCTGGGTTGCCGATCAGGACGCCGGGCCAGTCAGCCCGGATCCGCCGGTACCAGCCGGTTGCCGGGTCTGAGCGCACCAGGTGCAGATAGGCGAGGTCCAGCCCCTTCAGGTGGTCCAGGAGCGTGGCGTAGAGGCCGTCGGTGTCCTCCTCCAGGACGCCGTTGACCGTGCTCGCGGGAGAGATGCGGATGCCCACCCGGTCCGCGCCGATCGCGTCGGCCACCGCCTCGGTCACCTCCACCGCGAACCGCACCCGCCGCCCGGCGGAGCCGCCGTACCCGTCGGTGCGGCGGTTGGTGTTGTCCGCGAGGAACTGGTGCAGCAGCATCCCGTTGGCCGAGTGCACCTCCACGCCCTCGAAGCCTGCGTCGACGGCCCGGCGTGCGGCGGCGGCGAAGTCGGCGATCGTGTCTCGGATGTCGTCCGTCGTCATCGCACGCGGGACGGCGGCCTGCCGGTGGCCCTGCGGTGTGAAGATCCTCTCTGGCAGCGGGACGGGGGAGGGTGCGAGGGGCGTGAGGCCGGTGGTCGCCGGATGGCTGACCCGCCCACCGTGTTGGAGTTGCAGGAACATCCGCCCGCCGGCTGCCCGCACCGCGTCGGTGACCCGCCGCCAGCCGGCCGCGTGCCGGCCGGTGTGGATCGCTGTGATGTCCGGGTACGTCTGTCCGGCCGGGTTGGGCGTCGAGCCCTCGGCGATGATCAGTCCGGCCGAGGCGCGCTGTGCGTAGTGGGTGACCATCAGGTCCGTCGGGGTGCCGTCGGCCTCCGCACGGTTCCGGGTCAGCGGGGCCATCACGAGGTGGTTGGGGAGGGCGAGTCGGCCGAGCCGGGCGGGGGCGAGGAAGTCCGTTGTCCGCGTCATGCCGGCACGATAGAACTTGACACTGATGTGAGGTTCAAGCCCGAGTCCCCGCGGAGGCGGACATGCGGATCGGTGAACTGGCCCGGCGCACCGGCGTGAGCGAGCGGTCGCTGCGCTACTACGACACCCAGGGGCTGCTCACCGCCGAGCGCACCCCCGGCGGTCATCGCGACTACCCGGAGTGGGCCGTCGACCGGGTCATCCGGATCCAGGAGCTGTACGCGGCCGGGCTGCACAGTGAGAAGATCCGACAGCTGCTGCCCTGCATGCGCGACCGGGACGGCGGACCCTCCGCGATCGCCACCGGGCGCCTGGTGCAGGACCTGACCGCCGAGCGGGACCGGATCGACCGCATGATCGCCGATCTGCGCCGCTCCCGGGAGGCCCTGGACGAGGTCATCCGCACGGCCCAGGACGTCTGACCGGCGTCATGAGTCACGGTTGGACCATGACGCTCGCGTCCCCGTCCAGCCCGTCAGCGTTCGAACAGCTCCACCCTTCAAGGGAGTCTGATCACCTCTTGGTATCGTCACGGCCCCAGGTGGGCCGCGCGGCCAACGCCGCTGACGGTGGTAGGGGTCACCAGGGCACGCGTCCGTTCTCGTTGAAGTAGCCGCCTGTTGGGCCGTCCTCGGGCAGCGTCGCTCGATGTACGATCACCGCGGCGCCGTCGTCCGCCGTGCATGCAACCCCCTTGTTTCCGGGGCCGTCGCCGCGTCTGGAGGCAAGATCGCAACCGGCACGCGTCTCGCGTGACCAGGCACCCCGACACGCTTTCAGAGGAAGACGCGTGCCAACTCCAGCCACTTCTGAGCGTCCTCGCCGGTCGCCGTCAGGTTGGTCTCGGACCAGGGGCGACGCCGGGTGACACACAGGCAGAAGTCGATGGCGCCGCCCTGTACCCGTTGCGCGGCACCATCGGGGCCCCATACCCAGGTCCGTCCGTCAGGTGCTGCCAGCTCGACGCGGAAGGGGTCCGCCGGCTCAGGCAGGCCGACGGCGGCGAAGGACAGCGCCCGTCCCAACACCCCAAGCGACGCCACGTGCTGCAGCCGACCGGTCGGGCGGTGCGCCACGCCCACGGCATCGAAGACGTCCTGCCCGTGTGCCCAGGTTTCCATCAGACGAAGGGGCGCCATCAGGGCCGGGGTCACCTCCGACATGTACCAGGGGAATGCGTGGTCCCATGGCGTGTCGCGCAGTGCCGCCGCCAGTTCCGCTCGCCCGGCCCGCCACTCGTCGAGGAGTACAGACCGCGGTTTGGCCGCTCCCTCGGTGGCGGCCTTGTCCGCGTACCCGCTGCCTTCGGCTTCCGCCCGCCCGAGCTCGGCGCCGAACGCGTCCGGAGTGCGTAAGGCGCTGAGTGCGTTCGCGTCCGCCCACGTGAGGTGGGCTATCTGGTGGGCGACCGTCCAGCCCGGTGCCGGTGTCGGTATGGACCAGTCGTCCACTGCCCTGACCAGGACGTCGAGTTCGTCGCCCTCAGCCACCAGCGCGGACAGGACACCGGCGTCTTCGACATTGGGGACGGCGAGGTTGTAGTTCAACATGTGCGCCATGGTGCCACTCCTTCCTGACCTACCGTGGAGACGAAGTGTGCGGACAGATTCCGATGTCGCCGGAGTCTTCCCACTCGGTGGTGCGGCTCGTGGCACCACGGAACCACCGCGCTTCCTCAACAGCGGCGCAGAGCGTGTAAGAGGTCATCCAGTCGCTCCTTCCCGTGCGTAACCTGTGGAAAGGCGGCGGGGTGCGTAAGTACCGGAGACGGATCGGTGCTCGACTCGATCTTCTGACGCACTGCGGTCGGGCTGTCAGTGAGGGACCCTCCCACGTGACCTGATGCCCCGGGACGCGGCGCACCGCTAATTCACCTGAGTGCTTCAGTTGGCCGCTCCGTGCTCAGTCGCCCACCTCGGGACGTGCCTGCCGGGCCGTGCGGCATGATTGCGACCATGCGTGGAAGGGTGGGCGGGGGGCTCCGCCGATTGTGGCCATGGAGCGGACGCGACAAGTCGGCGTTCGCCGAGATCGAGGCTGAGATCACCGCCTTCGGTGAGGCTCTGGACGTCCATTCGTTCAGCCCCGGCCAGGCTGGCGCCACGGATGAGATGCGGGCCGAGCTGGCGCGTGCCCTCGACGCGTACGACCAGGCAAAGCGGGACGCCGCAGGCGACAGGATGCGGTTGGACACACTCGGTGTCCTGCGCACCCTGGACGAGGGCAGGCACGCGCTGGCTCGTCTGGATGCCCTGGTCGCTGGTCGGCCGCTGCCGAAGCACATGCCACTGTGCTTTTTCGACGCCCGGCACGGTCGGGCCGCCCGGCAGGTCAGTTGGGCGCCTCCCGGGGGTGCCGCCCGCAACATCGCCGTATGCGCAGCGGACGCGGTCCGCCTGGCGGAGAACCCGAGCCCGAGCACTCCTAGACAGCCAGCTCCGGGCAGCAGAGTCCGCACACAGCCACGCGGGGCCCAGCCTCGCCCGATGACGCCGTCGCGTGTCCCCCAGCCCCAGGTCAGCGGGGAGGGAAGCAGCGGTGAGCAGACCCACCGGCTGAAAATGCCGTCGTACCGCCCGGCTGTGATGGTCTTCTCGGCCAACGGGCAGGCACGGGTCCACGTACGCTTCGAGGGCGGCAGGAAGGGGCGTTCCTCACGCCTGTACCGGCTGTCCGGCGACGGCTCCCCCATCACCGCCCGGATTCCGCTGCCGGAAGGGAGCAAGGCAATCTCCTTCCGCGTGTTTGCCGCCGGCGAACGGGAGACGTGGACGGCGACTGCGGCCCCGCTGCGAGAAGTCCCGCGCTTCCGTGACGAGATCCACGGAACCGGATCGGATGTCGTGCACTACCGGGGGGAACCGGGCCCGGGCGTCCTGCGCTACACGGGGCCGAGCCTGATCCAGTTGGAGGCGCTGGACGACCGCCTCGCCTACTGGGTGACGGTGACCGAAGGTCGCGCCGGGGAGCATACGTTCCAGTGGCCGGGCCGCGGCTACTACCAGGTGCGCTCGGCCGGAGCATGGAGCCTGTCCGCTGCGTGACGAAGCGCGGACCGCTGGGGTTGAACTGGGACTGGTCCGGTGCCGGGCTCTGCGGCAGACGCGAATCGAACCGCCAACAGCTACCCGAATCGGTCGCTGTCCCCCGGCCACCTGTGACCCTCAGAGTGGCCAACCGAAGCACTCAGTCACAAGCGGGTGAGTGGTGAGCAGCCGCTCTCGCGTCTCGGCGAGTGCTGGGCAGCGGTCAGGAGCGGACGGTGCCGCCCGGTGCCCCGGCAGCAGGCTGTGGAGGCGCTGCGCCAGCGGGTGTCGGCCTGCGTCCACTGCCGACCGGACTGGACCCGCCGGGCCGCCGGGCCGCCCGCGACTGGAACGCCTACCTCGCCGCGCGATCAACGAGCTGAGAAGATCGGTCAAAGGCTGAGGCTCAGCCGGCGGCCGCCACCGACTCTGTGAGTTCGGCCTCGGTCGTCCCGGCTTGGAGAGGGACGTCGAAGGTGTAACCCTCATCGCAGAACGCCAGGTCAAGGCCATAGGGGGCTGCGTACTGCACTGCGGTACGTCGAGTCGATCTCGGCCTTGGCCCACCGAGCACAGATGGCCTCAGTCAGCCCATCCCGACCGATGCGCCATCCGCCCGCGTCACCTTCAACAACCACCAAGAACGTAGCGCGGACCGGCAGACGGCCATTGACCAAGGTCAGCCCCCACCGTTCCCGGGCGGCAACACGGATGGTGATCAAACCATTTCTGCCCCACAGCACGCACCCCTGGCTGAAGAATGCACTTCCGGAACACGGGCACGGGGCGGCGGAACTGGATCACCCGTTTCACCCGTGGGTGGATCACAGGGGTGAACGATGCCGGAAAGTCGTATGCGGGAGAACCGCACGTACGGATTGACGCGGCGGGGGCTGGAAACAGAGCGGAGGCCACCGCGCCAGTCCCCGACCCGGCTAGGGGCGGCGGGCCAGCAAGTGGGCGTCGAGGAAGCCTCGCTCGGAGGCCGGGTCGTGGAGCAGCCGGGCGAATGTGACGAGCCCGGCCTCGTCAAGCAACTCGGCGAACCGGTCCGCCGGCCAGCTGTAGGCGGGCGTCACCTTGTGGTCGAAGCGGACCGGCTCCGGTCCGTCGGTCGCGAAGAACGAGACCAGGAGCAGGCCCTCTGGTGCCAGAACACGTACCTGCTCGGCGAGGAGCGCGGGCAATTCCCCAGGCGGGGTATGGATCATCGAGTAGTGGGCCAGCACACCGCCGAGCGCGCCGTCCTCGACCGGCAGCGCCTCCATCCGCGCCTCATCGAACCGCAGCGCCGGATGGGCCCGCCGGGCGTGGTCGACCATGCCCGGGGAGAGGTCGAGCCCGAAGGCGTCCAATCCCAGTTCGTGCAGCATGGCGGTCAGATGTCCCGGCCCGCACCCGACGTCGGCTGCCCGCGGGTTCCCCGTCCCGCGCACCAGCTCGGCGAAAGTGCCGATCATGTTCCGCGAGAACGGGTGCGTCTCCAACCGATTAGCGAACATCGACGCATAGAGCTCGACGACCCCGTCGTAGGCCGCTCTGGTCTCGTCCTGGTGTTTCGCCACGGGTAAAAAGCTAACACCCTTGCCGTTCACAGCCGTTGTCCGGCCCCGTACCGTCCCTGGGGCTGTTCTCATCGTCCGTGTACCGGACGGCCCCAGTAGCTCGGAGAAGGCAGATGCCGAGGTCCGGGACGGTACTGGCGCAGGTCACGTGCTCCGCAAGTGCGGTGTTCCGGCTGCGTTGCCGCTTTCTCCGCGCGGCGGATGCCACTGCCCTAGGCTCGGCGGATGTCTCAGGCACTCGCGGATCGGTGCCGGACAGCGGGGAGGAACGATGCAGCGGATGGGCCTGTACTACCCGTACATCCACTTCCGGGGCGAACAGTGGCTGAAACTGGCCGCGCTGTACTGGCCGCGGATCGCACGGGTGGTCCCGGATGGCTACACAGTTCGGGACAGCCGTACGACCGCAATCCTGACCCAAGCCGGCCTCGCCCTGGAAACCACCCGTGAGATTCACGTCGGCACGACTGCCCGAGAGACCGGGCAGTGGCTCGCCATGGACCCCAGCCTCGCCTGGGCTTACAAATGCGCGCTCTCCGAGCACCTTGCGCGCGTCAACGAACTCGAGCCGCTCACCGACGGGCTTGCTGCCTAGCCTTCCGTGATGCCGTGACCACCGCGGCCGCTGAACTCGCCGAGTTGCCGTTGGAGTCAGCTGATCCGGCCGTCGTAGCTGCCTACCTGGATCAGATCGTCGCGCGGAGGTTCGAGCAGCCACTGGGCGACCTCCGCTCCGCGATGCGTGGGCTCAACGTGGAAACCGCGCTGAGTGCGGCCAGTATGAAGTTCGAACTACCGGCAGCCACTGCGGCGCTGGGTGGCACTGTGGCAGGCCAGTCGGCGGTGGCCACGGCAGGCGGGCTCGCCTTCGCACTCGCGGGTCTCGGTCGATCATGGAAGCAAGGCTCGGCAGCCCGGCGTAGCGCCTGACCCGAGTCCTACCTGCTTCGCGTCGAAAAGGCGGTCAGTCCCCGCTCACTGCTCGCTCGGATACAAAACCCGCGACGGCACGGCATTCGGACCACCTGATCCAGCAAGACGACGAAGGTCGACCTCGTCTCAGACTCCTGGACACCAACACGGCTGGACTCGTCGCATGCGCAGGCAAGAGAGGCGCGTGGGCGCTGGTTTGAGTGGCGTCCACCGGCTGCACTCGACGCGAGATGGCACGAGCTGCGGCAGTACCGGACCCGCTTCACGGGCCCCTGTCAGTGGTGACAGGCAGACTGTGCTGCATGACTTCGGTAACCGCACATGACTACGCCTGGATACGTTCGTCCTCGTGGTTCGGCTACGCGCTCGACATCGGATACACCCTGACCCTGGTGCGGGGCGTCACGCCGGGGGACGTGCATCGGGTGATGGCAGCGGAGCCGCAGGGCACGTGTACAGGGGTCGACGCCTTCATCGAGCGGCAGAACGAACTACTCGATGGGACGGACTACTGGGAAGAATCCTTCATCTCGGGTGCGTTCACCGTGCCGGGCGCCGACGGAGACTGGACACTGGTCCTGCACTTCGACAGCGGCGTAGGGATGCAGCCACGTTTTCTGGAGGCCCTGTCGGCAGGCGGGCGCGCGGTGACGCACTCCAGCAACGGGGGCAAACCCATCCACCTCTTCCATTGGTACGAGGACGGAGAACTCCGGACCACCTTCGAGTCGGCGACGGCAAGGGACGGCAGCACCCCCGACGCCCTGAACACGGTGATGCATGAGGTTGGTTTCGCCCTCTGCGAGGAAGAGACCGCATCTGAGACGCACGTGGACACCAAGGCGGCGGTCTTCGCCCTTGCTGAGCGGCTGACCGGCGTGCGGGTGACGGAGGAACTCGTTCGGGATGCCGAGTACCAGCTCGGCCATGTGCCGGAAGAGCCCGCCGAGGAGTGGGCCGGCATCGTCGTCGACATCACCGACACTCACGGGGAGCGCCTGTACAAGGAATTCACCCGCGAGGAGGTCGATGCTTCTGTGGAGCGCGCCCGCGCCGAAGCCAATCGACCCAGGCCAACCTGCTGACCCCGCCGACAGGCACGCACCCGTTTCGTCCAGGCCGCGGTGAGGTCCGGCATGCCGAGCATGATCACGTAGCCGGGTGTCGAGACGGGGCGCGTTCTCGTGGTGCAGCACGCTGACCATGCCGGGCACGGCGAGGACGGGTGCGGTGTCCACCGAGCCGATGCGCGCGCGGTGCCGACGGATCCCCTTACCCGCCCTGGTCCTGGTCCTGGTCCTGGTCGTGAGGGTGCTCAGTGCCGGGTAGCGGCGCCGGCCGGCTCGCCAGGACGGCCGTCAAGCCGATTGGCCCATCCGCGGGTGGTTGGGTTGTGTCGTGGCCCGCGTGGATCGCACCGCCCGAGGCCTGAACCTCCTGCCCCACAACTGGGTCCTGCTCGTCCTGCTTCAACGACGTGCGGGCCCGGCCAGTCCGCTTTCGTAGGCGGCGATGACGAGCTGGGCCCGGTCCCGGGCTCCCAGCTTCGTCAGCAGATGGCTGACGTGGGTCTTGACCGTGCCGACGGTCAGATACAGCTCGGCCGCGATCTCGTTGTTGGACAGGCCGCGTGCGATCAGGTCCAACACGTCCCGCTCGCGGCCGGTCACACCGTCCAGGGTGCGGGTGACCGGGCCGGGGTAGCCGGGGCGGCGGACGTAGGTCTCGATGAGCTTGCGGGTGACGCCGGGAGACAGCAGCGACTCCCCGGTGGCGATCACCCTCACGGCGTCGATCAGGCGTGCGGGTGGAGTGTCCTTGAGGAGGAAGCCCGCGGCGCCTGCGCGGAGCGCCTCGAAGACGTACTCGTCCAAGTCGAAGGTGGTGAGCACCAGGACGTGGACGGGCACCGGAGAGGGGCCGCCCAGCAGCGCGCGGATGGCCTCGATGCCATTGAGGCCGGGCATCCGGATGTCCATCAGGGCGACATCGGGGCGCTGTTCGCGGATCACCCTGACCGCCTGGCTCCCGTCGGCCGCCTCACCGACGACCTGGAGATCGTCTTCCGACTCGATCAGCACCCGGAACCCGGCACGGACAAGCGCCTCGTCGTCCACCACGACGACCCGAACCGTCATGCGCCCTCCAGGTCGGCGCCCACGGGGAACTGGGCTGTTCGCTCCTCCGTGGCGTACGGCAGCCGGGCGGTGACGCGAAAGCCATGCGGCGAGAGCGGGCCCGCGTGAACCTCGCCGCCGTAGAGGGCGGCGCGTTCCTTCATGCCGGTCAGGCCATGGCCCTCGGTGATCGGGGTGGTCGTGCGGCCGGCTCCGGCATCGACGACCGTGAGAGCGACCTCGCCCGGCGCGTAGGCGACCGTCGCCCGGGCGTGGCTGGTGCGGGCATGCTTGACGACGTTGGTCAGGGCTTCCTGCACGATGCGGTAGGCGGCGCGGTCCACACCTCGGGGCAGGGCGTGCGGGTGACCGCTGATCGTCAACTCGACCTGTACACCGGCCCGTCGGGTCTGTTCAAGGAGCGTGTTGAGGTCGTCCACGCCGCCGGGCAGCCATTCGGCACTGTCGTCATCGCGCAGGACACCGAGCAGTGAGCGCAGCTCTCTCAGGGTGGCCCTGGTGGTCGTCTCGATCGCGGAGAGGGACCTGGCGGCCTCATCAGGTCGGCTGCCGATGACGTGGTGGCCGACGCCGGCCTGGACCGCGACGATGCTCAGACTGTGCGCGACGACATCGTGCAACTCCCGGGCGATACGCATGCGTTCCTCGACAAGCGTGTGCTGCGCCCGCTCCTCTGCCTGTTCGACCAGGCCCTGGGTATAGACGCGGCCTTGTCTGGTGGCCCACCCGATCGCCCAGGCGGCGGCCTCGACGATGAGGCTTTGGCTCATCCCCGGCCACCCCCAGTAGTCGTGCCCTGTCATGCCCTGCATAGGGCTCATCAAGGCGAGTTGTGCGGCGCCTGCCACCGCGCCCGCGTACGCCGCGACACGCGCGCGTCGGGCGACCGCCACCCCGTACACCAGCAAGGCAGTCGCCAGCACCCCCGTCAGGCTGAGCGCGCCGTCGGTGGCCATCACCACCGACCCCACCGCCAGTGCAGGCAGTGGCAGCAGCCGCCGGACGGCGACTGCCACGCCCAACGAGCACGTCAGCACGGTCTGCCATGCCGGCCAGCCCGTGCGGTGCGTGCCAAGCGTCCACCACAAGACGTTCGAGGCCATCAGGACCATGGCCAAAAGCACATCCAGCCCAATCAGCTGAGTAGGCGTCAGCCTCTTGGCATAGGACGTCGCGTCATGCCTCACCATCATGCCTCGCACCATCCGACCCTAGCCGGGAGGGCGATCGTCCGCCTCTGTCCAGGGACAGAGATCAGCCGGTCATTCCGTGGCCAGATCCGCGGGGCGGGCACCCTCTGCCAGGGTCGGCCACATGGATCTCTTCCGGATGCCCGCCCGCCGATGGCTCCTCCCTGTGCCCTGGGGCTTCGCCCTGCTCGCCGCCGCGTCGTCCCTGACGTACGGCGGTGATCACGCGGTGAACGCCTGGGCATCGACCAACCTGGCCAATCTGGGCGATCATCCTGTCGAGGCGCTCATAGCCTCCGCCTTCTTGTTCGACGCCGATCCATGGGCCTGTCTGCCCAGCATCGCCCTCGCCGGGGCCGTACTGGCGTTTCTCGTCATCCGGTTCGGCAACGTGCGGGCGGTCACACTGATCGCGGCCGGCCAAGTCCTCGGCACACTGGTGAGCGAAGGACTGCTGGCAGCGCGGATCGCGACGGGCCAAGCAGACCCGGCGCTGCGTGCGACGCTGGACGTCGGCCCGTCCTACGTGATCGTCTCGGCCCTGGCCGCGGTGGCGGCAGCGGGGGCCCGCCGGTGGCACCGATGGACCGCGCTCGCCGCGCTCGCGGTGCGCGCACCGCACATCACGAGCGGCCTGACCACGCTGGCGGTCACTCCCGTCGGCCACGTGACAGCACTGTCCACCGGCATGCTGCTGGCACGGGGGGCTGCGGTCGTCCGACGCCCGCCACCGCTACCCGCTCCGAATGACGTTAACGAGGCGGCCTGGACCGCCTCGACGCGGATGACACGGAAGCCGAGGTAGGTTACTCGGCCCAGGGGATCCCGCGAGTCGCGATGAGTCCTGCGGCCTCCGGCGGTCGTACTGTCGAACCAGCTCCGGAGGAGGATCTTTGATGCGCAGCGTGACCTATTCGATGAGCGTCTCACTTGACGGTTACATCGTCGGGCCGGACGGCGGTTTCGACTGGACGGCGCCCGTCGAGGAGGTTTTTCGCTTCTGGATCGACGAGATCCGAGAGGTCGGCGTCCACCTGTTGGGACGACGGCTGTACGAGACGATGCTGTACTGGGAGACCGCCGACCAGGATCCATCGCCCGACGACTCAACGCTCGAGTGGACCGCGCTGTGGAAGCCGCTCCCAAAGGTGGTGTTCTCCACCACGCTGTCGGCGGTCCAGGGCAATGCCCGCCTGGCCTCCGGCGGCCTGGCGGAGGAGATCGAGCGGTTGCGAGCCGAACCGGGACAGGGTGACATCGCGATCGGCGGCGCGACGCTCGCCGCCGAGGCGGCCGCGTTGGGTCTCATCGACGAATACCGGGCCATGGTCTACCCGGTGCTTGTCGGCGGTGGCATTCCGTTCTTCCCTCAGCACGAGCGCCGGGTGGATCTCGAACTCCTCGAGACCCGCACCTTCAGGTCGAAAGTCGTCTACCTGCGCTATCGCGTGGCACGCTAGGCGGCTCGTCCGCCGAACCCCGGGAAGAACGGCCGAGCCAGTGAGGTTCTTTCAACGTACATCATTCCACTGCCCGTTGAGGACGAGGGCGACGCGGGTGAGGTCGCCTGTCGGCTCGGGCTGGCGCACGGTTGGCGAAGACGTTGATGTCTTCGTGCAGCCAGCGGTAGCCGGTTGGCCGCCTGCGAGATGCCCGCGTCGCGGGCCAGGCAGTGGAGTGGACGTAGCCGTGCTCCCGGAACCAGCGCAGCATCAGGACGTCCTGCCGGAGCACAGCGTGGGTCATCAGCGTGAAGCCTCTGGTTCAGCGGGCAAGATCTCGTGGTGTGGCCTCTCTCCTACCAGGGGATTCACGCCTGACGGGCGACTGCGACGCCGTGATCACACCAGCTATTCCAAGATCATCTCACCCGCGGACAACAGCCATGGGAGCCCTTAAGGTGAGCGGGTGGTCGAACGTGATGTGAGGAAGATGCGTGTGGCGCTGCCTGCCCATGTCGTCGAGGTCGGGACTGAGCCGCTGGACCGGCCGATGCGGAATTCAGTGGGCGGCTGGCCCTTCCTCGACGACGTCCAGGAATGGCCCGAGTGTTTCTGCGGCGAGCGGTTGGCTCTGTTCTTCCAACTCGACATTCCCAGGGACGTGGAGGTTTTCGGTGGAGACCACCTGCTGGTCTTCCACTGCCGTGCGCACAACGACGCATCCGAACCCGAGTTCGCCAATGACCGGCTCGTACCCCGGTACTGGGGCGCTCCGCAGCCGCCCTACCCACGCCCGTTCTGGTGCGTGCTGCTCCAGCGCCACGCAGCGCTGCCAGCGGCGGAGGCCGAACCATCCCTGTGCGCCCTGCCGCTGACACTGCGCGCCTTCACGGACACCCCCGGCCCGCGCGGGCTCGGAGCCCAGACCTTCAAGGTGGGCGGTACGCCGTCCTGGGCGCAGGACCCCGAGTACTACAGATGCGCGTGCGGCGCCGACCTGGTGTACCTCTGCCAGGTGCCGGAGGGCATGGAATTCGCCGTCCACCCCGGTCAACCAGAGCAGCCCTACAGCGTCGGCGCCGACACCTACAATCTGTTTCTTGGCAACGAGGTCTACCTGCTGGCGTGCCCGGCCCATTGCGATCCGGCAGCAGTCTGGCCGGTGAACCAGAACTGGCCCCTCCGCCTGCCCGACCTCCCCCGCGTTGGCCATGGCCTCACAGCACCTGCCCGCCTTCGCCTTCGTCGACCGCATCATCCGGATTTCCGCCGCTGCGGGTAGAGGCGTACAAGGGCATGGTCAGTGGGCCTTCGACGGCGCCGGGCAGGACGCCGCCTCTGAGTATCGCGCGTCACTGATCATCGAGGGATGTCTGCCGGGCAAGGAACTCCTCGAACGCCGCCTTCTGCTTCGGATCCATGAAGCCTTGGCGGACACTGCGGGCCTTCTCCTGGAGCCAGTGTGCCTCGTCGGGGTCCAGTAACTCGGCGACCACCACGCCTTTGCGAGCAACCGCCGTTCGCCCTCCTACGCGACGGCGAAAAAGCGTGAACGCGCCGAATTCCGCGGGGTGAGCCAGTTCCGGCTCCACAGCGTGGTTCTCATCCTCGGCGTGGTTCTCATCCTCGGCATCACTCGTCTGGTAGGCGGTGGGGGCCCAATGCTCCCAGAGCGCCAACGTGGCTGCGGGAACCAGCACCGCGCGCTCCGCCTCTCCACCCCCCTCCCATATGAACGTGACAGTGACGGGCTCGCCGACCGCCTCGGCCAACCCGAGCACCCTCTCCATCTCATCGTTGATCGGATAACCCACTACTACATCGATCTGAATCCCCATGGTGCCTGAGGCTACTGGCCGCTTCTGACATACCGGGCCAAAAAGCTCCTGCGCCTCCTCGACCACGGCGCACCGAGCGGACCGGCGGTCGGGCGGGTCCGAAGAGCAGGTGGACGAGAACCAGGCGCAGCAGGGGGTTCAGGGCGAGCTGGTGGCCTCGATGGAGGACAGTACCGACAGGACGTTCGGAGCGCGCCGCTCCGCCCTGACGCTGTCGGAGGCGAGCGATCAGGGCATCGCCGCGCGGCGTAGTTCAGCCGAGACGCCCATGGGCCTGTTCACGGCAGGCGGGCTGAGATACTCCGGCCATGGATGACGGGGAGATGGGGAGCGGTAGGCGATCGGCCGTGGTCCATGCAGCACGGACCACGGCGGCGCACGCCGCGGGATGGACGCTGCGTTCTGCGGTGGCAGCGGACATCGAGGTGATCGCGGAGCTGCGGGCCATGGTCATGCGTGCGGACTTGGAACGTCTTGGGCGCTACGACGAGCACCGGGTACGACAGCGGCTGCGGGACTCCTTCTCCCCGCAGCACACGTCGATCATCATGATCGACAGTGAACTGGCGGGATGCGTCACGGTCAGGCCCGCCGAAGGCAGGCAGTGGCTGGAGCACTTCTACCTTGCTCCCCACCGTCAGGGCCGAGGGCTCGGATCCGCTGTGTTGCGCACGGTACTGGAGCGAACGGACGCGCAGGGCATGGCCGTGGGCCTGAATGTCTTGCAGGGCAGTGCTGCCCGTCGACTCTACGAGCGCCACGGATTCGTCGTGGAAGCCCAGGACCCGATCGACATCTTCATGATGCGCCCGCCGGGGGCGATGGCGAGCAGTCCCGCGAAGGCCTGACCTGCAAGGGTGCGAGAGGTTGTCTGTCCCGAGCTGTCTTCTGCGACGTGGCACACCCATGGCCGGCGCGGTGCGGGTCGGAGCTGCGTATGCGGCGAGGTGCGGCCCGCTCCACGGTCCCTTGCGGCATCGGCGAGCTCCGCCCGCGCGGCGACGGCCCGGCGGAGTTCGCCTCTCCTGATACCCCAGCCGCAGCACGGCGAGCGTGGCTGATTGGGGGGCAGGACTTCGAACAACGCTACGGGCGGTGGAAAACGGTGCGCACCCGCTACCGCAGCTACGCCCTGGAGCGCGCCTTCACCCGAGCCCCGCAGCAGATCCAGGCCCACGCCGATGCGGTCGGTGGCCGAACGCCTTTGGACCAACCTCCGCATGAACTCCCGGGGTGGTGACCGAGGCCGGTGGAATCAAGACCTGGACTACGGTCCGTGGGAGCGCGGGCGCTTGGCAAGAACCTCGGTCGAGATTCGAAATCCTTCGCGGTCTCAAGAGAGAGTTTCCACGGCGGCGCAGGCTAGCGATGCGCATGGGAATGCGCAATGCACGCCGAAGGGTGGGCGGTGAGGGCACAATGTGCCGCTGCGTCAGTCCTTCAGCGGGGCCGTGCTGCCACGCACCGTCAACGTCGTCGCGATCTCCAGCCCGACCTGCGGCGCCTGCTCGCCACGACCGAGGGTGAGCGCCAACTCCGTCGCTGCCACCGCCATCTCGGTCAGGGGCTGGTGGACGGTTGTCAGAGGCGGATCCACCCAGGCCACGACCGGCAGGTCGTCGAAACCGACGACACTCAGGTCTTCGGGGATGCTCATGCCGACCTCGCGTGCGGCCTGGTAGACACCGAGCGCCTGAAGGTCGTTGGCCGTGAAAATCGCTGTCGGGCGGTCGGGCAGGGCCAGCAGGGAACGCGCCGCCTCACAGCCGCTCTCGCGCGTGAGTTCCGCGTGCACGACGAGTTCCGGGTCGACCGGCAGGCCGGCGGCCTGCATCGCGGAGCGGTATCCGTCCAGCCGGGCCACGCAGCACAGTACGTCCTGCGGCCCACTGATCATCGCGATACGGCGGTGTCCGAGCCTGGTGAGATGGCGTGTCGCGGCGCGGCCTCCGGACCAGTTCGTGGCGCCCACGAACGGGACGTCGTCAGGCAGTTCCGCAGTCGGATCGAAGACGACGAACGGGATACCCTTCGCCTTCAGCTGTTCGCGCTCCTCCACGGAGAGCTGGGCCACGGACAGCACGCACTTCGGCCGGCGCGAGATCGTGTCGTCCCAGCTCGGCGTGGAGTCGTGCAGGCCGAACCGGGACACCATGAGGCCGACGCCGTGCTCGCGGGCCACCTTCTCGACACCCCGGATGATCTCCACCGCCCAGAGGTCCTTGAGTTCACGGAACACGAGCTCGACGACGTTGTTTCGGCCCGCTCCACCGGGCTTGCGGTAGCCGTACCGGTTGACCAGTTCCTCGACCCGGGCGCGCGTGTCCGCGGACACCCCCGACTTGCCGTTGATCACTTTGGACACGGTCGGGACCGACACCCCCGCCGACTCGGCGATGTACGCAATGGTGACAGGTCTGGACGAGTCACCCTGCCCGCGTCCCTCGTCCGCCGGTCCGTCGGCTGTGTGGTCCCCCAAGGTCAACTTCCCGATCTTCGAGCCAGTGTGGGTGTGCCTGGGCATCCTCTCATCTCTTACGGACGAGCCTGTGGCCTCGACCACAGGTTCACGTTAATTTCTCTGCCATACAGCGAGAAAGTTTTCCGTTGTCCGGATCGCCGGACCGGGCCGGACCGCGTCCCGGACACCGCAGCCACGCCGCCCCCCGGCCCACTGGCGCGACAGCTGCGTTCTAGCGGCGCAGGGCGGCGAGGTTGCGGTAGCCGATCGCCGCGTGTTCCAGCGACTGGGCAGGGCTGGTGGTGCTGGGCGCGTTGTCCTGTTCGACCATCGGATTGTGATAATTGCGGTGTCCCACGGGGGAGAAGAATGTCGTGTAGTCGATGACGCCGGTGCCGAACGGGACCATGTCGTAGCCCATCCCGTTGGTGGTGTTGACGACGCCGTCCTTGGCGTGGAACAGCGGGTAGCGCTTGTTGTGGCGGGTGACCAGGCCTGCCGGGTCGAATACGTTCGTCCGCGTGGAGCCGTCGTGGGCGGTGTAGGTGCGGAACTTGTACTGGGCGACGTGCGCCCAGAAAACGTCCATCTCCAGCCAGATCAGCTCGGGGTCGGTGATGGACAGGAAGTACTCCAGCTTGCGGATGCCGGAACTGCGGGTCGGGCGGCCCTGGGCGTCCAGGGGGCCGCCGTCGAGAAGGAAGTCGTAGGCCGCGTCGTGGTTGTGGGTGTACAGCTTGAGGCCGGCGCGGCGGGCGATGCCGCCGAGGGCGTGCCACTTGTCGGCGGCGACGTCCCAGTCTGCCTTGTACGAGTTGCTGGTCGGCGAAGGGTTCGTTGGTGGACTCGGACGACAAGGCCTCGCCTGCCTGTCTACGCGGGACACCGTGGCTGGCGGCGCGGCCATGATCGCCGCGGTGGCACTGGTGCGAGGGGTGCCTCTCACCACGAGGACGGTCGCCCCATGGCTGGCACCGCACCCACGGCGAAGCCGTCACCGCCGCCCGACGGGACGTCGAACAACGCTGCGCCCGTTTTCTGGGGCTCGCCCAGCAGGTGCCGGCCCTGTGCAAACAGCCCGGGATCACCAGGCACGAACGGGCGGCCGTGGACGCGTATGTCCAGATTGCCGAACCGAGCACTCAACGCCGCCCCCCGGCCAATGAGTCGCCGTCGAACCGACCGCACCGTCTGGATCGTCAGCGGCTGGTGCTGAGCAACCAGGGGGGCGCTCGGATCAGACCGTGGTACGGATCACCGGGATCCACAGCTGCGCGTCGGACTGCGTCGGGGCGTCCTGCGACGGGCGGGTGCGCAAGATCTCCGGACCCGGACGGTACTCGTACGGGTTGGACGGGATCCACTGGGCAGCCACGTCGCCCCACATCTGCTGCAACGCCTGTGGGAACGGCCCGGTGTTCTCGAACACGGCCCAGGTGCCCGCCGGGCAGTCCAGCACGTCGAGGTCCTCGGGCAACTCGACGGCGGTGGTCACCACGGCGTGATAGTAGTCCAGTTCGCTGCCCTCCTCGAAGCCGTCCGACAGGCGCACGGTCGCCGACACCACGCCTTCCGGGTCCTGGTCCGAGAGGCCGACGATCCGCAGCATCGTCTCCGGCGGGATGCTCCGGATGTGCTCGGCGATGTGCGGGTTGATGCCCTGGTAGATCAGCGGGACGCGGGCCCTCTTGCCGACGACCCGGAATGCTTCCTTCTCCACGATGCGGTACCGCATGGTGCTGTTCCCTTCGATGGTGAGGCGGAAGGACAGCCGGGGCTGCGAGTTCAGGGCCGCGCCGGTCCGCCTGGCCTCGCCGGGACCGACACCGTGCACGGCGCGGAACGCCCGGGCGAAGGCCTCCCCCGACGTGTAGCCGTAGCGGATCGCGATCTCCAGCAAGGTCGGTTGCCCGGCCAGCACTTCGGCCCCCGCGACGGTGAGCCGCCGGCGTCGGATGTACTCCGACAGCGGCATCCCCGCCAGTGAGGAGAACAGCCGCCGGAAGTGGTACTCCGACGTGACCGTGATCCGGGCCAGCGCGGACACCTCGATGTGCTGGTCGAGGTGCTCCTCAATGTGCTCCATGGCCTGGTTCAACCGATCCAGCAACCCGGCCTCCTTCCCTTTCGATCACCAACGTTAGGAAGGACCAAGCCTTCCGCACCCGACATCCTGTGCCCGCTCCGGTCGGGTGGGGTACGGCCTCGACGCGCTGGGGCTGCGGCCTATGTCAGCGCCGGTGCTGGTCGGCGCGCAGTTCGAAGTCGCCGTAGCTGTTGTCGGCAGGGCTGACCGTCACGCCGGGGGGCGCGATCTCGTCTATGCGGTCGAGGACATCGGCGGGCAGCGTGAGATCAGCGGCAGGCAGGAACGCTTCCAGTTGCTCCATGGTGCGCGGTCCGATGATCGCGGAGGTGACGCCCGGATGGTTGAGGACGAAGGCGACGGCCAGTTCGATCAGGGTGAGGCCGGCCTTCTCCGCCAGGGCCGCGAGCTGTTCGACCGCGTCGAGTTTGCGCTGGTTGGCGGGGCTGGTCATGTCGAAGCGTGCCGCGGAGGCCGGGCCTGAGGTGTTGTCCTTGCGGTAGCGGCCCGAGAGCCAGCCGCCGGCGAGCGGGCTGTAGGTGAGCGTGCCCATGCCGTGGCGGCGCACGGTGGGCAGGACGTCCTCCTCGATCCCGCGCACCAGGATCGAGTACGGCGGCTGCTCGGTCACGAACCGCTCCAGACACCGCTCCCTGGAAGCCCACTGGGCCTCGACGATCTGGGAGCCCGAGCAGGACGAGGAGCCGATGTAGCGGACCTTCGGACACTGGACCAGCCGAGCTGGACCACAGCGGGAGTGCGGCGCCTACGGTCGACCCCGAGGCAGCGGCGGGCCAGTTCGTTGATGAAGCCGCCGACCCGGCCGTTCACCTCGATGATCCGAGGGTCTTGGGGGGTTAGTTGGGCACTACGGCACAGGTCTGTTGTGCCGGCTGTCCCGGTCGTGCGGGAGAAGGAAGAAGGCGCGTCGGACCTTGGCATCCCTACGCGGCACGCGTCAAACGCCCTTCAGAACACGCTCGAGTGCCGCCCGCCCTACAGGTCCCCAGTGCGGTTTGCCACCGGGAAGACTTTTATCTCCGTTCTGCCCCATGAGCACCAGGAAGAGGCTCTTCATCACGGCCAGCCCGCGGGCGCGCCGGATCGCCGCCTCGTCCGCATGCGCGTACATGCCGAAGAACCGGGAGGCCGTGCCTGCGGGCAGCAGCACCCATGCGGCGGCGAGGTCCCACGCCGGGTCGCCGGCGAACATGCCGCCGAAGTCGACGATGCCCGAGAGCGTTCCGTCCGAGACGACGACGTTCGCGGGATGGAGGTCGCCGTGCACCCACACCGGCGGGCCCTCCCACGCGGGGGCCGCGACGGCGTCGTCCCAGACGGCCCGGACGTCGGCAGCGATGTCCTCGGGGGCAATGGCCTGGAAGAAGTGCTCGAAGCCGTCCGTGCAGTCCTTGGGATGGGCACCGCGGTCCGTAGCGATCGGCGCCTCGACGGGCGCCTCCACATGGAGCGCCTGGAGGAAGCCCGCCAGTGTGTCGGCCGCGTGGGCGCCACGGCTGATCGAACCGTGGTCCAGCGGCTCGCCGGGAACCCACGTCATCACGGTCCAGTGCTTGGGGAAGCGCTCGGACGGTTCGCCGAACCGCACCGGAATCGGCACCGGGAGCGGAAGTCGCGGAGCCAGCACGGGTAGCCACCGCCGCTCCTTGAGCTGGAGCTCCGGGGTGGGGTCCATGCGCTGCATGCGTACGGCCAACTCGTCCCCGAGACGCCACATTTGGTTGCCCCAGCCGCCCGCCACCTCACGGATGGCCAACCCTGCAAGGTCTGGATGCTGCTCTTTCAGTAGGTCGCGAACCAGGTCTGCGGTGATTTCGATCTCGGTGTCGGTCATGCGAAGTCACAGTACTGAAGCGGAAGGCGGAGCGGCTCCCGCTCTCCGGACACACCACTGTCCCGGTCGCGCGCGCCGAGCGCGGGTGCTGCTGCGCTCGCGGCGTGGCACGGACATGGCGCCGGCGACGTCGAGGATCATACTGGTCGCCCGTGAATGAGGTCGTAGTCGTCGTTGCCCATTCTGAGCGCGCGACCTTGCGCGTCGGCGACGTGTTCCTGAAGGTGGACGCAGATCAGGCACGCATCGACGTCGAGGTCGAGGCGATGGCCCTGGCGCCGGTCCCGACCCCGCAGGTCCTGTGGCACAAGCCGCCCGTGCTCGCGATCACCGCGGTCCCGGGGACGGCGCTCGGCCGCCTCGGCGAGCCGTCGCCCGCGTCTCCGACGGCGTGGGCTGCGGCGGGTGCCGCCATCCGGAAGTTGCACGACGCGCCGTTGCCGCCCTGGCCCGGCGGCCAGGCGGGTCAGGACCTCGACGAGTTGACCGCGGATCTCGACGGCGAGTGCGAGTGGCTCGTTACGAACGGCGTCCTGCCCGCCGACCTGGTCACCCGCAACCGCCAGGTCGCCGAGGCCGCGCTCCGGCCGTGGACTCCGGTGTTCACACACGGCGACTTTCAGATCACTCACGTGTTCGTCGACGGCGACGAGATCACGGACATCATCGACTGGTCCGAGGCGGGCCAGGGCGATGCCCTGTTCGACCTCGCCACGTTGACGCTCGGACACGAGGAGCACCTCGGCGACGTCGTCGCCGGCTGTGGCACCGACGTTGACCTCGACGTGATCCGCGCGTGGTGGGCATTGCGAAGCCTGCTGGGGGTTCGCTGGCTGGTCGAACATGGCTTTGACCCGTTCGCGCCGGGCTGTGAGGTCGACGTGCTGAGATCCCGGATGTGAGGCGGCGCGGGCCCGACCGCTGCGAGTGCGTTCTGACGCATCGAGCCGGCCATGTCGTGGGCGCATTGCCTGCCCATACGCCCAATGGAGCGCGGTTGCGGACACGCCGTCATTCACGGAGGCCCGGAAGCCTCACCTTGCCAGGAGTCGTCAGTGCTGTACCGCGAGTCCGGGGCAGTGACGCCGCATCGCGTCCAGGACGGTCTCAGGTGGCACCGGCAAGGTGTTCGTGGCCATGCTGGCCGGGCCGAAGCCGAGTCGTGCGTTCATGGACGCGGTACTGCGGACGAGCTTGGGCGCTCGCGCCAGATAGGCGTCCGGATCGTGCAACACCAGCTCAATGAACCACTGCGAGGTGTTGCGTACCCGCTGCTCGCGTATCCGCACCGCGGCTATCTCGTCCCAGCCGAACCGGCCCAGCCTCACGTGGTCCACTCCCGCCTCGTCCAGCACCAGCTCCGGTCGGTCGCGGAGCAGGCGCTGGGCGATGATCACTGAGCAGAACCCGAAGAAGGGCACAGCCACCGCTCCCGCCACGGTCATCTTCACGGTGCTGTGGGCGACCACGAAGACAATGCCCAGAGCGATGAAGACCAGGGAGCCGGCCAGCATGGCCCACACACGTCCCTTGGCGAGCGGGTAGACAGTCGGGGGCAGCGGAACGCCGTTTCTGATCACGGGCTCAGACGATAGGACCAGTGCCCTCGTCAGCGGAAGCTTTTCGCGGACCGTCTGATGCCGTGACCGGCCCGTCTGCCACGGTCCCGCACGGGAGACGCCGGGGGGCGGGCCTGCTCCACTCCGCTTGAAGGTCGGCGGACGCGAGACAGGACCCGCCTGGCCCGGCAATGGCACGTGGTCACGCCGGAAGGCGGCGGCACGTGCGTGCCGCCGCCTTCCGGGGCTGTCTTCAGGCCTGCACGAGCACGGTGCACCAGACCTCGTTGTTGTCGCCGATGCCGCAGTCGGCGATCTCTCCGCTCCGGATCTTCGTCCAGACACCCTTCTGCCGCCAGTGCCAGGTACCGACCCGCGAGAACCGCTCGTGGTACCCGCGAGAGGCGAACGTGAAGGCGTCGACGTCCACGCCGGTTCCGTTACCGCCCCGCGTGCCGTTGCCGAACGAATCCTGCTTGCACTTGGCGTGCTTGAACTCGCTCGTGGTGCCGCCACCCCAGTTCCACACGTCGCAGTAGTGCGGGCCCGCGCCGAGACTCGTCGTGTAGTGCATCGTGCCGCCGGTCCTGTTCTTCACCGCGCCGCACAGGGGACCTACGCACCCGTCCGCGGAGGCGGTCGTCGCCCCCGCGACCACCGCTCCGGACGCCATGAAGGCGGTGGCGACGACGGCGACGGCCGTCCGGTTCGCTCGGGACATCATCTTGCGCATGCGGTTCCATTCTCTCGTTGCGTCGGCTCGGCCACGCCTCGCGCGGCCACCGGCAGGGCGGGTGGCAGCGCCGCTCTCCGGGAGCTGCGCGGGCCACCGTCGGGGTTCTCTCCGGCAGGGGCGTCCGCCGCGATCCGCCTGACGGCCCGTGAGGTGAGGATCTATGGTGAACCTTGCGAAAACCTTGTGACGGCCGTTCCGCTACGGCCCCGGAGTGAATGACGGAGCGCCGTTGGAATCCCGGCTCCTGCTCGGCGGGCGTAGGCTCCCGCGATCGGCCGGTCGTTCCACCGCCTGTTCCGGGTGAGGCACGATGAACCTGCACCTACTCGGGCCTTTGGAACTGCGCGTCGCGGGGCGCGTGGTCGACCTGGGGCAGCCGCGTCGTCGAGCGGTCCTCGCGGCGCTGGCGGCCGACACCGGCCGGCCGGTCCCTGTGACCACATTGGTGGACCGCGTCTGGGACACCGCCGCGCCCGATGGGGCCCGGTCGGTCCTCTACTCGCACATCAGCCGTCTGCGGCGGCTCCTCGAGGACGCGGCATCAGCGTCAGGCGGTGACGAGGCGGAGGTTCCCCCGCCACCGCTCCGTATCAACAGGGCTTCCGGCGGATACGTTCTGGAGGCGGACGAACACGCCGTGGACCTCCTCCGCTTCCGCTCGCTCGTCGCGCAAGGGCACGAGACGCACCTGTCCGACACACGCCGCGCACACCTCCTGGAGGAGGCACTGCGGCTGTGGTGCGGTGTGCCGCTGGCGGGGCTGCCGGGCGCGTGGGCGGAGCGTACGCGGATCGCCTGGACGCAGGAGCGTGTCGAGACGGCGCTCGCTTGGGCCCGCATCCTGGTGCGGCAGGGAAGGACCGAGGAAGTGCTCACCGTCCTGCGGCCCTTGCTGGCGGAGCACCCGCTGTGCGAGCCGCTCGCCGTGGCGGTGATGCGTAGCCTGGCCGCCACCGGACGAACGGCCGAGGCAGTGCACACCTACACCGGGGCCCGTCGGCAGCTCCGCGCTGAGCTCGGCGTGGCTCCGGGGCCCGAACTGCAGGCGCTGTACGAGGAGATGCTGCGGGGCACCGGACCGGAGGAGTCGCCGGGCGCGGGGTCCGACCCGGTCGCTGTCCGTACCCCCGCCCCGGCCCCAGTCCCGGTTCCCGCCCAACTCCCCATGGACGTACGCCCCTTCAGTGGGCGAGAGGATCAGCTGGCCGAGCTCACGCGGTGCCTGGTCGCCGCGGACGGCCCGGACGGTGCGGAGCGCGGGGCTGCGGTGGTCCTCTCCGCCGTCTCCGGCACCGCGGGCGTCGGCAAGACCGCGCTGGCCGTGCACTGGGCGCACCAGGTGCGTGAGGCCTTCCCCGACGGACAGCTCTACGTCGATCTGCGCGGCTACGATCCGGACGAGCCGGTCTCCGCCGCTCAGGCCCTCGCCGGGTTCCTCACCGCCCTCGGCGTGTCCGGCCAGGAGATACCACTGCGGCTCAACGACCGGGCCGCGCGCTACCGCACCGCGGTCGACGGACGGCGTCTGCTCGTCCTCCTCGACAATGCCGCCTCCGCGGCGCAGGTGCGCCCGTTGTTGCCCGGGAGCCCGGCGTGCAAGGTGCTGATCACGAGCCGGGACTCGCTGTCCTCCCTGGTGTCGGTGCACGGGGCGCGGCGCCTGGTCGTCGACGTCCTTTCCCCTCACGAGGCGCTCGCCCTGCTGCGCACACTGATCGGGCCGCGCGTCGACACGGACCACGCGGCCGCCACCACCTTGGCCGAGCAGTGCGGGCGGCTGCCCTTGGCGCTGCGGGTGGCGGCCGAACTGGTGCTGTCACGTCCCCTGGAACCCCTGGCCCACCTGGTGGAGGAACTGCGGGATCACCGGCGGCGCCTTGATCTGCTGGACTCCGGCGACGGAGATCCCAGGGCTGCCGTTCGGGCCGTCTTCTCCTGGTCCTACGACCGCCTTCCCGAGCACGAGGCACGCCTGTTCAGGCTGCTGGGCCTGCACCCGGGGCCCGATGCGGACGTGCACTCGGCCGCCGCTCTGGCCGGTGAGACCGTGGACCGGACGCGGCGGTCCCTGGACGTCCTGGCCCGCGCACACCTGGTGCACCGGAGCGGTCCCGGCCGCCACGGCATGCACGACCTGCTGCGCGCCTACGCCGCGGAGCTCGCCAACCGGCACGACGAGGCGGTGGAGCGCGACGCCGCCGTAACCCGTCTGCTGGACCACTGCCTGGCGTCGTCGGCGGTGGCCATGGACGTGCTGTATCCCGCCGAACGGCATCTGCGTCCCGCCGTCGAGGTACCCGACACCGGTCTGCCGCCGCTGCGTACGGCCGACGAGTGCCGCGCGTGGCTGCGCTCCGCGCAGCACACACTGGTGGCACTGTGTTCCAGGACCGAGGAGCCCGGGCCGTCCCGGCACACCGTGCGGATCGCCACCACGCTCCACCGCCATTACGAGCGCTCGGGGTATTTCGCCGACGCGCTGACCGTTCACACGCACGCCCTGCGGGCGGCCCGTACGGTGGGAGACACCCGTGGTGAGGTCGATGTCCTCGCCTGCGTCGGCGCGGTCCACCGAAGGCTCGGGGACTACGAGACTGCCCACCAGCACCACGCGGATGCGCTGTCACTGTGCCGTCAGGTCGGGTATCGGGCCGGCGAGGCGCGTCATCTCACCAATGTGGGCGTGCTGCACGAGTTGCAGGGCCGGTACCGGGAGGCCGCCGAGCACCACGAGAGGGCCGTCCAACTGTTTCGCGTGGTCGGTGACGCCCACGGTGAGGCCGACGTGTTGAACAACCTCGGCATCGTGCAGGAGTTGCTGGAGGACTTCCAGGCGTCGACCGAGCGGTACCGGCAGGCACTGGCGCTGTACCGGCAAACGGGCCATACGTTCGGGGAGGCCAGCGCCCTCGGAAACCTGGGGATCGTAGTGGCGCGGCTGGGCGACCACTCCGCCGCGGCCGGACACTTCGAGCGGGCGCTCGCTCTCTTCCGCCGGCTCGGACACACCGGCGGAGAAGCGCACGCGTTGTCCAACCTGGGGAACGCTCTGTGCCGTCAGGGCCGGTACGAAGAGGCCGCCGAGCACCAGCACCAGGCCCTGGCCAACTTCCGGCGAACCGGAGAACGTTACGGAGAAGCGGGCGCCCTCAACGGCCTGGGCGAGGCCCTGTACGGCGCAGGACAACACGTCCAAGCCCTCCAGGCCCACACATCGGCACTGGAAGTGGCCCGTGAAATCACAGAACAGGAAGAACAGGCCCGCGCCCACACTGGTATGGCCCACATCCAGCAGAACAGAGGGGAACACGCTCACGCCGTGGACCACCTCCACCAAGCGCTGTCCCTCTACGCCGCCCTGAACTCCCCACGCGCATGGGAAGTTCGCAACACCCTCCTCGCCCTGACCGCCCGGTAACCCGTCCACTGGACGTGGAAGGAAGTAGTTGCGAGTGCCGCCGCCAATGGGGCCAATGGGCGCGCACAGAGTCTGCGACGACGGTCGCGTTCACGCGGGGTGAGCCGGTCGAGCCGGGCCTGGGCTTCCGTGGCTCGGGGCTGGTTGGCCGCGTGGTAACGGTCGATCAGGCGGCGGGCGGCGGCAGGGTGGAGCATCGCCGACCCGGCGGCCACCAGGTGAACGGCGCGGAGGATCTCGGTCGGTATGGGCCGATCTGCCCCCTGCCCACGTCTGGCACCTGCAGCGCCCTCTCGTCCGCGCCGACCGCGCCGAGCAGCAGCCCGTCGAGGTACGGCGGGGGCGCGCTGACCTGCCATGGTCGGGGCCACGGTCGGACCTCCCGGGCCGTGGTCGGCCTGCGGATGGACCAGCTCGGTGAGGCGTCGATGAACGGCTGCGCCGCAGAAGCAGGAGTGGCGGGCGGGGGTACCCCCGTGGTGGTGCTGTCCAGGCAGAAGAACAGGACGGTCCTTGACGACAACTTGGACCTCGTTTCCGTGGCAGATGTCCAGCCGCCTGCCGCTGTTGTACACAGTTCACCCGCAGCGTCCGCCACGCGCCGGCAGCCCGCAGCAATGCAGCGCAGGGAACCGACGCGCCGTACCCAGCAATGACAAGACGGCGCAAGGAGCACGACATGGCCTGGATCGTTCTCGTGGTTTCGGGAGTGCTGGAAGCTGTCTGGGCCACAGCTCCGGGCAAGTCCGCCGGGCTGTCCCGCCCCGCGCCCACCACCATCTTCGTCGCCGGCCTGGCGCTGAGCATGATGGGGCTCTCCTACGCGCTCAGGACCCTGCCCGTAGCAACCGGCTACGCCACTTGGGTCGGTATCGGCGCCGTTCTCACCGCCGTCTACGTCATGCCCTTCGACGGCGAGTCCGTCAGTGCGCTGAAGATTGTGCTGCTCATTGGCATCGTCGGGTGCGTCGCCGGTCTGAAACTCGTGCACTGAGCGATGCCGCTGACCCGCAGCAGCTGCGCTGCCCGGACCGCCCGCTGGCAGCGAGCACCAGATTCAGCTGTCGGCGGCCGGGATCAGCCCTGGGGCGAACCTGTACGAGATCGACTCCATCAACGGCTTCCGCTTGGTGTTGTGAAAGGCCATGATGCGCCACTTGCCGTCGGCCTGCCGGACCAAGGTGTACGTCTGCAACTTGGTCAGCTTGCGCGGCCGCTTCTTTCTGTACGTGTCTCCGCGGCCGTTCACCACGGCGACGTCCGGGCCGTTGAAACGGATCGAGATCACCTCGTCGGCGAGTCTGGTGCCTTTGAGGAAGCCCTCGAACAGCGTGCGGTGGCAGTTCACGATGTCCTGGCGTCCCTGGTACAGGGTGCCGACGTAGGTGATGTAGGTGGCGTCCTCGGTGAAGAGCTCACCGTATGCGTCTGCGTCGTGCCGCTCCCATGCGGCCACGAGTTCGTCCAGGACGCCGGTGACGGCGGCGACATCAAGGGTGACTGTCGACATGGCGGATGACCTCCTCAACTGGTTACACTGATGCAGATTCTGAACTCATGCAGTATCTGCTTCCATGCAGCTAAATCTAGAGAGGACTCTCGACGATGGCAACCCCTTCGGGTGGCGGAAACGAGCATGTGATCTTCCGTCAATACCTGAACGCGGTAGGACTTCAGGGCCTGGCCAGCGCAGAAGCCGCCGGCCTGCATACCTCCGAGTGGTACGCACTCAGTCTGATCTCCCTGGAAGGCGGTCTCACCTCAGGCGAACTCGCCTTGAGGACCGGACTCACCACCGGTGCCACCACACGCCTGATCGACCGCCTTGAGCGGGCCGGCTACGCCCGTCGCACGGCGGACCCCAAGGACCGCAGACGCGTGATCGTCGAGCCGGTCCCTGACGCACTCGAGCGTGTTCAACAAGTCGTGGAGGCCGCCCGCCACCACGTCGCCGATGTCCTGGCCCGCTACACCCCACAGCAGCGCGAACTGCTCTTCGACTACTTCCAACACGCCGCACCAGCCTTCCGCGCGGCAACGGAGGAGATCCGAAGGACGACGACCCCACGGCGCAGGCGCGGCACCGGAAGTCAGGGCGACAAGAGCGACTAGGGCGGCAACTGAGCACGAACGACCGCACATGGCGGGCTGCTCGGGGTTGTCCGCAAGGCCTCTGACTGACCGACTCGGAATGAGCTGTTACGGCCGCGGCAGTGATGTGGAGCGGGCGATGCGAAATCCGACGTCGTCGATTCGGAAGGTCGGGTGGCTGCGCCGCCGCACGGACGCCCGACAGCTCCAGTGCTCATCGGCCCATCCACCACCACGGAGCACCCGGTAGGTGCCGTACACCTCGGCGTCGTAGACGTCCCAGCACCAGTCCCACACATTACCCAGCATGTCGTACAGGCCCCATGCATTGGGCTGCTTGCCGCCGACAGGGTGGATCCTCCCAGCGGAATTGCCCTGGTACCAGGCGACCTCGTCGAGCCGGCCGTACCGTGGGCCGGCGGTACCCGCACGGCAGGCGTGCTCCCATTCCGCCTCGGTCGGCAACCGGTACCCGTCTGCGGAGGTGTCCCAGTGGGCCGTCTCGGCGTCGACGCAGAGGTGATACGCGGGCGTCAGCCCCTCGCGTTCGGACAAGGCGTTACAGAACTGGACCGCGTCCCACCACGAAACACCCTCAACCGGCAGCCGCTCGCCTTGGCTGCCACTCGGCCGTCGGCCGGTGACTCGTGCGTACCAGGACTGCGTCACCGGGAACGCCGACATCTGAAACGGCGCCACCTCGACCGGCCAACTGGTCTGCGTCCGCCGGTCCGACAGCGTCACCTGCCCCGACGGGACCCCGACCATCTCGTTTCCTGCCCCCGCGTCCACGACAGGCCACCCTACCGGTGGGTCGATGCCGCGGGCGTTCGCACCAGCGAGCGCGACCTCATCCCCAGCGCATTGCCGGCTTCGCGACGTCGCCTCGATGCACTACATCACGGTCCGGCCGGGCGATAGAGTCGAGAGGTGCGTTGATCTTCCGGGCGGCAGCCACATGCAGCCGCAGACGGTGCAGGGTGCCTCGTAGCGAGGTCGCCCCAGCATGCATACCCGTCATCACCTCACCGGAGGCCCACAGCATGACTGCTCAGCAACCCCTCACCTACGACGCGTTCGTCGGACTCGCTGCCGCCGATCCAGCCGTCGTCGGCCTGGTCCTCAAAGGGTCCCAAGCTCACGACGGCATGGTCAACCCGTACTCCGACCACGACCTGTACGTGGTCGTCGCCGACGACTCCCCCACCGATCTGACCCGGTTCGCGGGCCACCGTAGCGCCCAACTCGACCTTGTCGTGGTCACTTTGACCGAGTTCCGTGGGGCCGGGACGCCCGGTTGGGAACGCTACGCCCTTGCCCGTGCCCAGATCGTGCTCGACCGACTCGACGGAGGCATCGCACGGATTCTCGCCGACAAAGCCCGTCTGGGGGTGGATGAGGCATTCAAGGACGCAAGTGGCTGGCTCGATGCCTATGCCAACTCGCTCTATCGCTCGGTGAAGAACCACCGGGACGGCCAGACTCTCGCTGCTCGTCTCGACGCCGCCGACAGCATCCGGTTCCTGCTTGAGCTGCTCTTCGCTCTCGACCGTCGCCCCCGCCCCTACAACAAGTACCTGGAGTGGGAACTCGCCCGGCACCCGCTGCCGGGCTGGGACACCGGCGCGCTGCTTCGTGCCGTGGACCGCATCGCGACCACGGCTGATGTGTCCCAGCAACGACACGTCTTCGCCCTTGTCGAGACGGCGGCCCGAGAAGCCGGACACGGCACGGTGCTGGACGCGTGGGGCGACGACCTTGACCTCATGCGACCGCAAGAGGCAGACAGCGACACCCCCGACACCCCCTGAGCTCATCGAGTTCATCAGCGCGCGCACCGTTGGGGGCCGGAAACCCGGCCGGTCGTGAACGGCTCGTTCTGTAACGAGCCCTCAGCGGCGGCGGGGGGTGTGCTCGACCAGTACGCGGGTGGCACGCTCCAGGAGAGCGCACAGGGCGGCGTGCTCCTCCGGTGCGAAGGCGTTGGTGAGGGCCCGTTCGAGCACGATCACCTCCTGATAGGCGCGATCCAGCACGGTGCGACCCTGGTCGGTCAATGACGCGAGGAGGACTTTGGCATGCGCTGGTGACGGCGTGCGGGCGATGAGGTCCTTCTTCTGCAGGCCGTTCAGGACCGTGGCCATCGTCTGCTGTGTGACGCCGCAGGCCCGGGCGAGCTGCGCACCGGACATGTCCGCTTCCGCTGAGAGGGCGAGCAGCACGGTGTACTGGGTCATGGTGAGACCGTGACCGCGCAGGACAGCTTCGTGGTGACCCATCAGGGCTTGTTCGGCGCGCCGGATACGGCCGCAGAGGTAGTCCTCGGCCGGGGCTCCGGTCTCGTGGTTCACCGTCGGATCAGCCATCGACCCCTCCGTTTGAATCAGTTCTCTTAGTTGACTCAGCATGCTGATACTCATATGGTCGGCACACACGCCTGTATCAGGATACTGATTCACCTGAGGGAGCAGAGACATGAAGGCTGTCGTCCTCGATGCCGATGACCGGTTCCACCTGACCGACCTGGAGCGGCCCGTTCCCGGCCCCGGCCAGGTCGCCATCGCCGTCCAGTACGCCGGGCTCCAGTGGGGCGATGTGCTCGTGCGCCGCGGCCACTTCCCCGTACCGCGACCCTTCGTCGCCGGTTTCGAGGCCGCCGGGCAGGTCGTCGGCGTCGGCGCGGACGTTGACGAGGCGCTGCTGGGCCGGACGGTCACAGCGCTGACCGGCGGGGGCGCCTTCGCGGAGGTGGTGATCGCATCCGCCGTGCTCACCTTCGATGCCGAGGGGCTCGACCCGCGAACCGCCGCCGCGTTCGGCTGGGCGACTCCGACCGCGTACGACTTGATCCACACGGTAGCCCGAGTGCGATCGGGCGAGCGCGTCCTGGTCCACGCAGCGGCCGGCGGTGTCGGCACCATGGCCGCCCAGTTCGCCCGGGCCGCCGGGGCCGACCGGATCGTCGGCGTGGTCGGCGACGCCGAAAGGGCCGCCTACGCCGCCCAGTTCGGCTACGACCGACTGATCACACGCGCGGAGTTCGCAGGGGATGGGGACGGGCGCTTCGGCGAGGAACCGTTCGACGTCGTCCTCGATCCGGTCGGCGGCTCCACCCGCCTGGCCAGCCTGCGGCGACTGGCCCCGCATGGCCGGCTGGCGATGTACGGCGCCCTCGCCGGCTCCGCGCCCGTGGCGCTCGACAGCGACGAGCTGCTGATGAACGGCCGGTCCGCACTGTCCTACAACAGCGACCTGCTCAGCCGGACCCACCCCGAACGGCTCGCAGACAGCGCCCGGCACGCTCTGCGGGCCGTGGCCCAGGGACACATCCGGCCGGGCATCACCGCCGAGTACGAAATGACCGACCTCGACGAGGCCCTGGGACGGCTCGCGGCGGGAAAGACGTACGGCAAGAGCATCCTGCGCGTCGCGCCGCACCTCACCTGACCGGGCTCCCTTGAGGTCACGCGGCAGGGCCGGACAGAGGGCGGCCGAGGTGGGCCGCAGCGTCCACTGCGGGCAGCGACTGGACCGATCGGTTTCCCGGACCTAACCCTCGTAGCAGGTCCGTGCCTGGGAAAACCACGGTCACAGGATGGTGGGGACCGCCCCGGGCTTGGCCGTCAGACGGGCACGCTGACCATGCCGGCAGCGGACGATCCGCTCGGCCAGTCCGATCCTGTCGACCTCGGCCAGAAACGCCTCCAGCGGTGAGCGCATCACCGTGTAGTCGCCGTAGTGGACGGGCAGGACCAGGCGGGGGTCGAGGCGGCGGGCGACTTCCGCTCCCTGCGCGCCGTCCATCGTGACCAGAAAGCCGCCGGGGAGCAGGGTGCCACCCAGGTGGAGTACGGCCAGATCGGCGGCCGGGAAGCGCCTGGCGATCTCGTTCAGACCCTCGTAGAGGAGAGTGTCGCCCGAAATGTACAGTCGTATGCGCACCGGTCCCCCGACGGGCCCGAACTCCAGCATGGTGCCCATCACCGGTGGCAGCAGCCCCCGCAGCACCGGGTGGCCGGCATGCCGACCCGGCAGCGACGTCACCGTGACCTGTGCCGCGCCCTGCCGCAGGGTCAGGGCCTGCCAGGTCCGTAGACCCGCGGTGCGGGCGAAGCCGTGCCACACCCTGAGACGGCGGGCGGCATGTGGGGTGGTCAGGATCGGCACCGCCCGGTCCAGGTGCCGACGGGCCCGGCGGTCCCAGTGGTCCCCGTGCAGGTGGGACAGCACGATCCCGTCGAGGCGGGGCAGCTCGTCCACGTCGAGTGCCGGTTCCGTGAGACGCCGGCTCAGCAGTCCGTACCCGAGGTAGGCGTACTGCCCGCGGTGCAAGAAGTTGGGGTCGGTGAGCAGCGTGAGCCGCCCGTAGCGCACGAGCAGCGTCGCGTTGCCGATGAAGTGGACATCGACCGCGCCGTCCGCGAGGTCGTCCGTGATCGGAGCCATGGCCGTCCGCCCTTCGCCGCGATCCTGGAGGAAGGCCGGCGCATCCGGAAGAGTGCGTGCCCTCCTCCCCAGACGGAGTACCCGTGCTCGACCAGCGCAGTCCGACGTCAGCTGCCGTTCCCGACCGTCGCGCAGGGGCTCGCTACTTGGCTCTCCGCCAAAAGCCCCGCCCTCCCGGTGGCCACTCTCGCGGCCTCCACGCCATCGGACCAACGCCGGCCTACCCACCGAAGGGCGGATGGCCACGATCTTCCGCATCTGATGGATGCGACGACCGGTTCCGTTTGGAGGTCAGGTGGCAGGAGCGGTCCCGAGCCGACCTGGACGACGACGCCGCACGGGTCAGAGCAGGCTTGGCGCGTGGCGGATACCGCCCCGGCCTCCAGACCCACCGCATGGGCCTTGGGGATGACGAGGAGATCACCGGGCGCGGCTGGATGGATATCCATGAAGGACAGGACCTGTGCGTCCTCGTACATCCGGCTGGCGCGCACTCGGCCGGAAACGATGCCGCAGAAGGTGCATGCCGGATCCGCGGCGAACAATCCCATGGAGTCAGCATGCGGCATCGGCTTCGGGCACGACCTGCTGGCGGTCAGCGAGCAGCTGACCGGGCTGAAGAACAAAGGCGGGCTGCGGCGCGGGCGGAGGAGCGACGTGCCGAGCAGCGCGCCAAGCGGTAGCGGAGGTAGACCCCGGTACTCGTCGATCAAACCCGACGCGGCTGCCTCGGCGGCGAGAGTCGCGCCGCCGATCACGATGTCACCCTCTCCCGGCTCGGCTCGTAATCGCTCGCTCTCTGAGCCGGGCGCCGAGTGAGGGCTGTTCGGCGGGCCGGCGCACACGAAAACTGGGAGGCGCCGAGTGGGCGCCTCCCAGTCGAGGCCGACGGCGAGGAAAGCGAAGGAACTCGTTTCAGGAAAGGAATTGAGAAGGAAGCCCCTTCATGGCCTCGCCGCAGGCAACGCTAGCACTCAGCCCGGGATCAAGTCGCGCAGATTTTCGGGGGTGATGATCCGTGAGTCCGGATGCAGTCCCTCGGGACGTTCGAGGCCGATGTACATCACGGGCTCGTCAGGGACCGGCTCCCCGTCCCACAGGTCCACGGTCGTGGTGTCGCCGGACATCAGGTCGATCAGGTACCTCACCGTAAGCTGCTCCCGCTCCACGATGGCGCGCACCACCTTCGACACGGATACCTGGTTCTCCTCGACCCGGTTGGCCGACGAGATGCCCCTCAGATACAGGTGCAGCCACTTCGCGCGCCACCGGCCGTCTTCCCCGCGCCGGAACACCAGCGGCAGCGCGACCCGGCCCACCCCACGCAGCTCCGACTTCATCCGCACTGTGCGCGGCTCGAACGGCCGGCCCTTGTGCTCACCGTCGCGCAGCATGAAGCCGAAGAACGACTCCTCGACCTCCTCGAAGCCTTCGCCGGCGTAGATGTTGACCTGCGGAACGATGAACGTACTGCGCACTCGGTCCAAGGACAGGTTGATGAACTCCGAGGCCCCGTCGGGCGCCTCGGTGACGTCGCCCGAATGCTCGCCCCCGACGGCCTTGAGGGACGTGTAGGAGAGCCAGGAATCGGTGCTGTAGTCGGCATGGAGAAGCAGCGCCGACAGGTCGTAGTCGGTCCGGTCCTTGGTCTCCTTCCAGTACACGAAGAAGCGCAGCTGTTCGCCGTCGACCGCGGAGACCGACCCTCTCGGCAGTACGCCGAGCCCGGCCGCGGTTGCCCGGCCGCTGAGCGGCAGCGCCACGTCGAGGACATCGGGGTCGAGCAGCAGCCGGCCCGGTGCCGGGAGCCGACGGCGCATCTCAGCGTCGAGGGCGGCGACCAGCCGATCCCGGTCGGCGGCCGGTACCGGCGGTCGGAAGTCGGGGGTCACCCACGCGCGGCCCCGGCGGTTGACGAAGATCCGGGGTTCGTCGCTCTCGCGTGCCCGGTTGTGCAGATGCTCGCGCACCGAGAGCACGACCCGGCCGGAGACATCGGGAGCGACTTGCACCGCCGCGGCCACCACCGCGTCCCGTTCCTCCTGGTCGGCGGCGGTGCGCAGCAGGAGGTCCAGGGCGCGGAACAGCTTGCCGGGAGCGGACTTGAGCAGCTTCACCGCACCGAGGACGTCAAACTCGTCGAGAAGCTTCTCGACCCTGCTGTCGAAGGACCGTGCCTCCTTCTCGCCCCGCGCGACCGAGAACACATCGGCGGCGTGCGGCCAGCGCGGGTACTCATGCGGATGGAGGCGTTCGCCGAGCCGCTTGAAGGGCTCTCGGTGCGCGTGTACATCGGCGAGCTTCGCGGGGTTCGCCGCGACCACGGCGTCGAGACCCGCGAGCAGTCCCCGGCGCACCGGCCGCGACAGCGCCCGGAACCGGGTCGGCTCCTGAAGCGTCACGTCGCCACCCGACAGCGCGCAGGCCAGCCGCAGCACATCGGTGACGGTGTCCAGGAGGAGGTCCGCGCCGACGCCGAGCCGGGCCTCGTTGATGACCGCCCGGTTCTCCCGGACCGGGATCGCCTCCGGCTGGGGGCCGAGCGCGCACCGCTCGGCGAGGATCTTGAGGTCGCGCAGGTCGTCCTCGCCCAGCGGGGTCGTGCTGCCGGCCAGGGCCAGGTACAGATCGGTGAGTTCGTCGTCCAGGTCCCGGCCGAGATGCAGGACGGTGACCCGGTCGCCCGCCGAGGCAATCAGTTCGTCCTGCGCCGCGAGCATTTCCTCGTAGGTGTGCTGGTACCGGCCGTACGTGGGGAGGCTGAGCAGGTCCAGCACCCCGTGCGCCAGCTGCTTCAGCACGTTCTCGCGCGACTTCTCGTCGCCGAGCGCCTTGGCCACGCACCGCATCCAGAACTCTTCGGTGTCCGGCACGTTCGCCGGGAAGTCGATGAAGTACGAGTTGTGCCGGACGTGGTCGCCCACCATCTCGCTCACGGTGCGCAGCGTCCGCTCGGCGGTGTGCACGACCGCGGCCTCGGACAGCCCCGACAGCCGCTCCAGCAGCTCCGCCGAGAGCTTGAAGCCCACGGATGTCAGCGCCGCGTCGAACTGCCGTGCGGCGATGGCCCCTTCCCCGGCGGGGCCCTTGGGAGCGGAAAGGCGGTGCGTGTGCCGGATGACCAGCGATTCGAGACTGTGCGCCATTCGGGGATGATGGCAGAGGAGCCCGAGCCGGTGCACAGGAGTTTTCGTACGAGCCCCGGCATTGTGATCACACCTGCCACAGCGGACCATCTCACCCGCGAGTGACCAGCGCGTCGCAGATCACCGGACACAGGGCGAGCAGCAGTCCCACGGACGCCGGGCCATCCTCAGAGACGCGCCGGAAAGCGGCGGCGGGAACGCTCACGCGGGGCCGAACTCGTCCCGCAGACAGCTGATGGCCGCTTCGACCAACAGCCGCGCCTCGCGGGCGTCACGGAGGCTGATCTGCTGGGCGCCCTGGCCAACGGCGGTGCGATCCTCGCCCTTGAGCATCAGCCCGAGTGGTGCTGTCGGAGGCTGCACCGCCAGGCGGGTGCAGCTGTCTCATGCTGACGGTCAGAGACCGAGCAGTTCCGCGAGGGTGCCGCCCAGGACGCGATCGCGGAGTGCACCTGACGTGGTGACGCGTTCGACGGTGGCGCGGGCGAGGTACGGGTCGCCGTAGGGCGCGTCAGAGCCGAACAGGGTGCGGTCCGGCACCTCGTCGATGGCCAGGCGGACTGCGAAGACGATGTTCGCCGTCGACAGTTCCAGGTACATGTTCGGGGTGTCCCGGGCCAACTCGATTGCCGTCAGCCAGTTCAGTCCACCGAGTTGACTGATCACCAGGGGGACGGTCGGGTGACGGCGCGCGAGACCGGCCAGAGTCGCCAGGTCCCGCGCCGTGGTCGGCGCGAAACCGTGCACGACAACAGGTAGCCCACCGTGATCGGCGGCAGCCCGCAGGACCGGCTCGAGCCGACCGGCCCCGTCCGGTGGCGGGGTCAGCTCACCGATGCCCCGGAAGCCCCGGCCGACGATCTCCCGCTCGACTTCTGCGGCGATCTGCTGGGCCGGCAGGTCCGGGCGCACCTTGCCGAAGCCGATGAAGCGATCGGGGTACGCCGCGCATGCTGAGTCCAGCTCCTGCCTTGCGGCCTGGTAGTCGTCCGGACCGCTGGACCGTCCGCTGATCGTCTCGTCCAGCACGCTCATCTCGCGCCGGAACGAGGCCAGATCGGTGGCCCGCTCGGGATGCGGACGGGTGCCGAAGAGCACGGCGAGGTCGACTCCTGCCTCGTCCAGCAGGGCGATGTGGCTGTGCACGGGATCGTGGACATGGCTGTGCGCGTCGATGATCAACGGATTCTCCTGGTCAGCGCCGGTGACGGCGACGGAATGCCGCCGCCGGTCCCATCGTTGGAGGTTGACACCATGTCAAGGTCAAGCTCCGTGGAGAAACGATGCTGATTGGGCAGTTGGCCAAGAGAACGAAGACCAGTGAGCGCCTGCTCCGGTACTACGAACGCGTCGGCCTTCTCACCTCGAGCCGACAGGCCAACGGATACCGCGATTACGACGACACCGCCGAACAGACGGTCAGACAGATACGCGCCCTGCTGGCGGCCGGGCTGTCCACCAACCTGATCCGGCAGGTGCTGCCGTGCGCTCGCACCGACGGATCGCTGCGTCCGTGCCCGGGAGTACTGGACAAACTCCACACCCAGCTCGCCCGCCTCGACCGGCGCGCGGACGAGCTGGCACAAGCGCGCCAGACCTTGCAGCAGGCCATTGCAGCAGCTGAACTTGCCCAGTAGCCGCGTGGTTGCCCGAGCGGATCGCGTCGAATGCGGCAGCCATGTCGACAAACCGCCTTTTTTGAGGCGGTCCCGTGTGTGCGCCGTCTCCCGTGGTCGGCAGGATCAACAGGGGAAGGTGCCGCTGTAGAGGGCGTGTCCGTAGGAGGAGCTTCCGGAGCCGAAGCCGCTGGTGCCGAGGCTGATCCCTTGACAGTAGATGGCGGCGCCTTCGGCGAGGCGGAGCTGCTCCCACGCGTGAAGAGCGGTGTCGGCGGACGGTGCTTGCCGCAAGGCGTGGAAGAGGGCGATGGCGTCGGCGGCCGCCTTCTCCACGCTGGCGGCGGTGTGGGGCCGGACCTCGATGGGCGTGACATTGAAGCAACTGGCCATCTTCGCGGCCATCGCGGACCACGAGGGCTTCGGCGCCGCAGCGGAGGCGCTCGGCATGGGCCGGTCCTCGGTCTCGCACGCGCTCGCCGCGCTGGAGCGCGAAGTGCGCGACGATCGGGCTCGCCGTCCCGCCGACGGCCGCACACGGATAGCTCCCGAGCCTGCTGAAACTGTGGCGCACCCACCTGCCCCACGCACAGATCAAGATCTCCGAAGGCCTCGACGAGGAGATCGAGACCTGGCTGGAGAGCGGCACCGTCGACGCCGCCCTCCTCACCGACCCGGACCCCATGCCCCGCGGGGCGCTGCGCATCGCCACCGACACCTACCAGGCGGTCGTCCGCACCGACCACCCTCTGGCGGGCCAGGACACCATCAGCCTCGACGACCCGCTGGACGACCCGCTCCTGGCCACCACCAGCGGCTGCGAGACCGCGGTCAAACACCTCCACGCGCTGGCCGCCCGGCCCTACCGGCCCGCCCAGCGCATCCCTGAGTTCACCACCCTGCTCGCCATGGTCGAAGCAGGCCTCGGCGTCGCGATCGTCCCCTCCCTGGCGGCCGGCATGCTGTCCGACACCCTCACCCCGGTGCCGCTCATGCCGCGCCTGGAACGCCACCTCGTCCTGACCGGGCCCGCCGGCCGCCCCTGGCATCCCAACGTCACCACGATCCGCGACCTGTCCCGCACGCAGGCGCCGTACACAGGTTGAACCGTGCGGACTCACGCGGGCAACGGCCGCCTCGATCATGGTCCGTCACTGTCCCACCACATGGCGCTGACCGCAGTTCCGTGATCCCCAGATCAGCGGCGGGAACGGGGGGTCCTTTCGGCAGGGTGTCTTCCTGCCGTGGCACGCAAAGTTGGACGAGCGGCCGTAAGGTCCGCTCTTACGAACCACCCGCACGGTCGTGCGATAGGTTGCCCGCCATGACCGGACTCGGACCCGTCGCCTGGCCGCCTGCCCCGATAAGGACCGAACGGCTCGTGCTCCGCGGGTCCGAGGCCCGAGACCGTGCGGCGTTCATCGAGCTGTTCGCATCATCTGAGGTGCGCACCTACCTCGGTGGCCCTCGACCGCTCGATGAGCTCGAACGTGCGATGCCCGAGATACCCGGGCGGCGCCCTGGCCTTTTCGTCGTCGATCTCGACGGAGCGATGATCGGCACGATCAACTTCGACCGGCGCGACGCAGAGCGGCCGGGTCACGTCCGCCCGCACGCCGGGGAGGCCGAGCTCGGTTACATGTTCCTGCCGGAAACGTGGGGACGCGGATACGCCGCCGAGGCGTGCGCGGCGGCACTCGACTGGTTCGCCGACGTACTCCCCCGCGAGCCGATCGTGCTCTGCACCCAGACCGCCAACGACCGCTCAGTGCGCCTCGCGGCGAAGCTGGGGTTCACCGAGGTGGAGCGGTTCGAGGAGTACGGCGCCGAGCAGTGGTTCGGCGTGTGGTCCTCAGCCACGCCGACCGGTTGAGCCCGGTCGTTTCCCGACCTACGAGATCCGGAACCGCCGCCACGACATCCGCTGCCACATCGTCCCAGAAGTCAGTCACCTGGTTCCCGGAGATGCCCACGAAGCCGTCGTCACCACGGTGTTCGACTTCGTTACCCGCGTTGCCTGAGCTCGTTCCACCGGAGGATCGCTTGACGAACTTGACGCCGCGCCGGGTCACCCCGCTGTTCGGTGCCTCGAAGTATCTACTCGCCGACGGCTCCGTCGATCGCTTCGCGCAGTAGGTCGGCGTGGCCGTTGTGACGCGCATACTCCTCGATCATGTGGGTGAGGACGTAGCGGAGTGAGATGGTCTCGCCGCGGAAGTTGACGGTGTCGTCGAGGGAATCGAAGGAAGAAGCGACGGCGCGGGCGCGGGCGCACTCCTCGCGCCAGACTTCGAACGCCTCGTCAACTTCGGCGTCCTCGACGTGGAACTCGGCGAACGTGCCCTCGACCTCTCCGGGCCAAGGCGTCTTGACATCTTCGGCGTTCACGACGAAGCGGAACCAGCTCCGCTCGACCGAGGCCGCGTGGCGCACCAGGCCCAGGAGCGTGAGTCCTGAGGTCGGGATCGCCTTCTGCTTCAGCTGTTCGCCGGTCAGGCCTTCGCACTTCATGGCCAGGGTGGCACGCTGGTAGTCGAGGAACGAGGTGAGCGACGCACGGTCGCCGGCCACCTTCGAGGGGTGAATGCGCTGGTCATCGTCCACCGAGCGATCATGACAAGAATGGGTCGCCGCGGGCCAGCCCGTCCGAAGGGCGGACGGCAAAGTCCGACCACCCCACCGGCACCGATGCCGGAGATCAGGTGCGGGGCAAGCTCTGACGCACTCGTGCACGGCAGGCAGTGATGCGTCGCGTGACGACTCGGACGGTGTCGCTCGTGTGCTCGTGGCCGCCGAGACGGCGGGCCGATGGTCTGGGCCGCGGCGAAGCCGAACAGCGCGGCGGGCTGCCCGTCGGGACCCGACATGTCGTGCAGCTCCTGCAACGGGCCGGTTCTGCTGACCGCCGCCCCCGCGAGTCCCGCATCCCGCCAGAAGGCGGCATGGCAGCGACGGCCGGTCAGTAGCCGTCTCGGTGTGCCTGCGCTGCCGCGAGGAGGAGGTAGCTGCTGGCGGTCCAGGTATAGGCGCGGTCGCGCAGGCCCGTTCCGGTGAGGGCGTCGAAGTTCTCGGCGAAGCCGTGGGTCTCGCACAGGGCGCGGAAGCGTGCGCTGACGTCGTCCGCCAGGCGCTGGTGGCCGGCGCGGCGCAGCCCGTCCTCGATGAGGACGGTGGCGGGGGCCCAGATCGGGCCGCGCCAGTAGCCGTCGGCGAGGTAGTGCGGTGAGGTGGTCAGCTCGGTGGCCAGGCCGTGCGGCGTGAGGTGGGCCTTGATGCGGTCGGCCAGCGCGCTGCTGATCTCGGCGGGCAGGTGCTCGCCCAGCACGATGGGCATCAGGTCGAGGAGGCTCGCGCTGCTCCAGGTGGCCCCGCTGGCCACTCCCCGAGCGACGAACCGCTCCCCGGTCCAGAGCTGGTCGAGCAGCGCGGCCTGCGTCTCCTCGGCTGCGGCCGTCCAGTGGCGCGCCATGTCCTCCTTACCCAACTCCGCAGCCAGATCGGCGAGTTCCCACAGCTGGAGTACGAGGAAGGCGGACAGGTCGGCGGTGACGACCACGCGCTCGGGGTCGAAGGTGGTGGCGTTGTCCCAGCCGCTGTCATTGCCGTGCTGGTAGTGGGCGAGTTCGGCGTCGGGGGCCCGCCGCGCGCAGAGCCAGAAGGCGGTCCAGCGCTCCAACCAGGCGTAAGCCTGCGCTAGTTGGTCATGGTCAGGAGCTGTCGGCAGGAGGCGTCGCAGGTGGCCGAAGGCCCAGCCGTGGATGGGCGGCTTGACGAAGTTGTAGAGGACCTCGGAGTGCGTGACCGAGTCGGGCAGGGCGCCGCCGGCCTCCTGGTGGTCGAAGGGCATGGCGAACTGGTCCAGGGCGAGTTCGGGGCAACCGGGTGCCAGGGCAAGGGCGTTGAAGCAGTGGTCCCAGCTCCAGACCTTGTCCATCCAGTGCTTGGACATCAGCACGGCGGGCCGGGTGACCAGGCCCGCCGGCCGTACGGTGGCCGACCAGACGACGTAGGCGGCGAGTTCGGCGGCCGGTGTGGCGGACGAGCGCCAGGGGGCCACCGCGTCGATGAAGTCCGCGAACGCGCGCCGCGCGGATTCCACGATGTCGTCGAAGGTCCCCGAGGGCACGTACGGCGGGCGGGCGGTGTCGAGTGCGTCGATCGCGATCTCCCAGGCCCCGTCCGCGTCCGCGGCCACGACGACACCACGATGTGCGCCGCCCAGGGCCTGCGCACCGGCCACCTCGGCGAGGGTGCCGGACAGCGTGGTGACGCGGTAGCGGTGCCCGGTCTCGTACGACGTGAAGACGTGCCCGTCCGCCGCCGGGTCGTGGAAGAAGTACGTTCCGCTGAACGGGGTCAGGGCCCGCGCTGCGGCGAAGACGCCGATGCCCAGGCCGCTGCCCCGCAGGCGTACGGCGTCCGGTGACTCGTAGGCGAGGTCGATGCGCCCGCTCTCGCCGATCCAGCTGAGCAGGCCCGGTGTCGCCGTGACGCGGGTGTCGGCGCGGTCGCCCTCCGCCGTGTTCAGGGGGACCAGGCGCAGGACGCCGTGCATGCCGTTCTGGTGCGACACGAGATGGAGGTCCTCGGCGTACGTCCTCTCCGCCACCACGGGCGAGATGTCGAACCAGGATCCGTAGGTGCTGAACGGGATGTCGTGGACGGAGAAGGCCGAACCGGACGGGGCGGCGGTCATGGTGGCGTGACTCGTTTCTGGAGCAAGGGGCAGCAGCCGGCTGACAACTGGTCGACCGTGGTCGGGGGTTGGGGGCTCAGTCCTTGACGGCGCCGGCGGTCACACCGGCGGCGACGTAGCGCTGGGCGAGGACGAGGATCACCGCCGCCGGCAGCGAGGCCACGACGGCGGTGGCCATGATGGCGTTCCACTGCTGGTTGTTGTTGCCGATGTAGTGGTAGACGCCGAGGGTGATCGGCTCGTGGGCGCCGCCGTTGACCAGGGTGCTGGCGAAGACGAAGTCGGACCAGGACCACAGGAAGGCGAACAGGGACACGGTGACGACGGCGTTGCGGCTCATGGGAAGCACGACCGACCAGAAGGTGCGCAGGGCCCGCGCCCCGTCCACCTGCGCGGCCTGGAGCAACTCGCCCGGGATGCCGGACATGAACGCCGTGAAGATCAGGACCGCGAACGGCACGGCCAGGGTGGAGTCGGCGACGATGAGGCCGGCGACGGACTGGAGCAGGCCCAGTTGGAGGTAGATGGCGTAGAAGCCCATCGCCATGATGATGCCGGGGATCATCTGGGCGGCCAGCAGGACGAAACTCACGATGCCGCCGCCGCGCGGGCGTAGCTTGGCCAGTGCGTAGCCGGCGGGGGCGGAGAGGAGCACGGTCAGCAGGACGGTGCCCAGGCCGATGACCAGGCTGGTGCCGAGGTAGGGCAGTTGCTCGTCGAGGACGGTGCGGTAGCCGGCCAGGGTGCCGTGCAGGGGCAGCAGGTCCGGCGGGCTCTTGCGCATGTCCTGGTCGCGGGTGAGGGAGACGTTGAGCATCCAGTAGACCGGGAAGAGCATGATCGCGGTCAGCACGACGCCGGTCATGGTCTTCGCCGAGGTACGCCTGCGTATGCGGCTCATGACAGCGCCTGCATTCTCTGTACGCGGACGTAGACCAGGCCGAAGACCAGGGCGGCGACCACGAGCAGGTTGCCGACGGCCGCGCCCGGACCGAAGGACGGCAGGAGGTTGCCGAAGCCGAGCTGGTAGGACCAGGTGGCGAAGGTGGTGGAGGAGTCGGCCGGGCCGCCCTTGGTCATGATCCAGATGATGTCGAAGACCTTGAGCGTGTAGACCAGCCCCAGGAGCAAGGTGATCGCCGACACCGGGCGCAGCAACGGAAAGGTGATGCTCCAGAACCGGCGCCAGGCCCCCGCTCCGTCCAGCGCGGCGGCCTCGTACAGGCCGGCCGGGATGGACTGAAGGCCGCTGTGGAGCACGACCAGGTTGAACGGGACGCCGATCCAGATGTTGGCGATGATCACCGAGGCCAGCGACCAGGACGGCGAGGTCAGCCAGTTCACCGGCCCGATACCGACGGCGTGCAGGGCGGCGTTGACGACGCCCGATTCACTGTTGAGCATCCACGACCAGGTGGAGGCCGACACGATCAGCGGCAGCAGCCACGGTACGAGGAACAGGGCGCGCAGGGTGGCCGAGAGCCGGAAGTGCTGGTTGAAGAAGGCGGCGAGGGCGAGCCCGATGGCGTACTGGAAGAACAGGCACACGGCGGTGAAGAGGGCGGTGTGCAGCAGGGCCGGGGTGAAGGTCGGGTTGTCGAAGACGGTGCGGTAGTTCTTCAGGCCGGTGAACGGGGCGTCGCCCTGGACGAAGGAGCGGACGGTGTAGTTGCGCAGGCTCAGGTCGAGGTTGCGGTAGAGCGGATAGGCGTAGAAGAGGGCGAGATAGACGGTCACCGGGGCGAGGAATCCCCAGGCGGCCCACTGGGTGGAGGTGGGCCGGCGGCACATCCGGCCGCCGGCCCGGGGCGGGGTGGCTGCGTGCGTCGCCGCGTTCTGGACGCGCTCGTACCGGTGGTCCGGCAGCTTTGTCGTGTGGTTCATCAACGACCCTTGGGGGCGGGTTACTTGGCGGCGGACTGGGCCTGGGACAGCGCGTCCTTGGGCGACTTGGACCCGCTGAGGGCGGACTGGACGGCCTTCCACATCTGCTCGGAGATCTTGGGGTACTTGGTGCCCAGGTCGTCGCTGGTGCGGCCCTTGGCAGCCTTGACCGCGTCGACCCACGGCTTCAACTCGGCGTTCGCGGCCACCTGCTTGTCCTGGACCTCGGTGGTCGGGGCCACATAGGACAGGGTGGTGTCGGTGTTGTACAGGTTGTCTCCGCTGGTCAGGCAGGTCACCAGCTTCTGGGAGACGGCATAGCGGGCGGAGTCCTCCTGGACCGGGGTGGTCACGAACTCGCCGCCGGTCGGGGCCGCGGCGGTGCCGCCCGCGGCGCCGGGGATGGGCAGCACCCCGTAGGCGAAGCCGGCCTTCTTGGCGCCTGCGAGCTGCCAGGTGCCGTTCTCGCTGAACGCGTAGTCGCCACTGGCGAACTCCTGCCAGCTGGTGGTCTGGGTGTTGTTGAGGACGGAGTTGGGGGCGTAGCCCTGCTTCAGCCAGTCCTTCCACAGGGAGAGCGCCGACACGGCCTTGGAGGAGTCGAGTTCGGTCAGTTTCGCGCCCGCCCCCCAGAACCACGGCAGGAACTGGAAGCTGCCCTCCTCGGTGCCGATCGCCGAGAAGGTGATGCCCTTCTTGCCGGCCTTCTTCACCTTGGCCAGCGCCGCCGTGAGCGTGTTCCAGTCCTTGACCGAGGCGATGTCCACGCCGGCCTTCTTCAGCACGTCCTTGTTGTAGTAGAGGGCCAGCGTGTTGGCGCCGATCGGCGTGCCGTAGGTCTTGCCGCCGGACTGGCCGGCCGCGAGCAGGTTGGGGTCGACCTTCGAGGTGTCCAGCTTGTTGTCGTCGGTCGTGGTGAGCACGCCCGCCTCGGCCAGGGTCGACACCACCGGGTTGTCGACGATGAGGACGTCCGGCGAGTTGCCCTGCTGCGCCGCCAGCAGCGTCTTGTTGCCCAGGTCGCTGGTGTCGAAGGCGGTCCGCTTGATCTTCACTCCGGCCTTGGTGCCGCACTGGTCCAGCAGCTTCGCCCAGTCCGAGGTCTTGTCGAACTGCGGGTACGGGTCCCATATGGCGTATGTACCGCTGCCGGCGCTGTTGCTGTCGCTGCTGCCCGAGCCCGAGGAGCAGGCGGTGGCGGTCACGGCCACGGCCAGGGCGGTCACGGCTGCCGTCGTCAGACGGCGCTGTCTGGAGGAGCTGTTCATGGCGAGGGTTCCCTTGTTCTGGGCATGCGGGTGCCGAGGCACGGGGCGGTGAGGCCGGGCGGGCACGGCGAACGGCGCTGTCGGGCGGTTCGGGCGTCCGTGAGGTGAAGTGGATCGAGGAGGAGAACTACGCGGGTGCGGTCAGGAAGCGGTACCGGTCCTGGCGGGGCCGGTGCTGGCCCGCAGGGAGATCGGCGGTGCGAGAAGGTGGTGCCGGGGCGGTGCCTCGGGGTGGTCGAGCCGCTCCACCAGCAGGTCGACGGCGCGTCGGCCCATTTCCTCCGCCGGTACGTCGGCGGCGGTGAGCTGCGGGGTCACCGTCTCGGCCCAGCGGCCGGCGACGACCCCGGTGACGGAGAAGTCACGCGGGACGTGGCGGCCCGCCTGGGCGAGCCCCCGGTAGAGGCCGCCCAGCGCGGCCTCGTTCAGCGTCACGAGACCGGTGGTGGCCGGCTCGTCGTGCAGGATCTTTTCCAGGCAGGCCTGGCCGGACGCCGCGTCGTCCCCGCAGCAGTACGTCCGCACGGTCAGCCCGCGCTCGGCCGCGGCCTTGGTGAAGCCGTCCAGGCCACGGTGCGCGGACTCGTACCCGGCCCGCAGCAGCTGCTCGGGCCGGTTGACGAAGGCGATCCGGCGATGGCCGAGATCCGCCAGGTGGTGGACACACGCCGCCGCCAGCGCGGTGTGGTCCAGGCCCACCCACCAGCCGCCCTCCGGCTGGGCGGTACGGCCGATGGCGACGGACGGGAAGCCCAGCTCGGCCAGGTGGTCGACCCGGTCGTCCGCCAGCCTGATCTCCATCAGGATCGCGCCGTCGACCCGCCGCTCCCCCAGCAGCCGCTGGAACGAACGGTCACTGTCCACACCGCTCGGGGAGAGCAGTACGTCGTAGTCGTAGGCCGCGGCGGCCTCCACCACACTGCCGATGAAGTCCAGCTGCATGCCGGTGTAGTGGTTGCCGGCCGGGGGAAAGACCAGGCCGATCGTGCTGGTGCGGCCGTTGGCCAGGGCGCGGGCGCTGGCGTTGGGGCGGTAGCCCAGCTCGTCGATGACCTGCTGGATCTTGCGTCGGGTGTCGTCCGAGACCGGGCGCTTACCGCTCAGCGCGTACGACACGGTGCTCCGCGAGACACCGGCCCGATGGGCGATCTCACCGATGTTCACGGGTGGCTCCTTGCTCGAACCGGTTCGGGTCTCGGTGGAAAGAGTACTCATCGACTCATGCGGGTGTGGGATCGAAAGCGACGCGGCTCCGGTCGTCGAACCGGTTCGCGTGAAGTGAAGGTAGGAACAGACTCAGCGGCTGTCAACACCTCCGGCGACACGTTCGCATCCGTCAGAAGATCCGGATTTCTTCTCGTCGGGGGGATTGATGGCCAGGATCCTCGGTGCTAGCTTCCCGAACCGGTTCGATGAAGTGATCCTTCCGACGACCACAGGGCGGCTCCGCACCTCCCTTGAAACCGCAGGCCCGCTACTCCCGTCGACCGGACGAGTTCCTCTGCTGCCGCGGCGGCTCCATCGAATCGGTTCGACACATCTCGACACTCCGCTCGCCGATACACAAGGATTGAGGACGCAATCCATGCCATCCGCTGACAGATCCGCCCGGCGCCGGGCCCCGGCCGCCATGGCGCTGGTTTTTCGGTGCCGGCCTGCTGGCCGCACCGGCCGTCCCCGCGCAGGCGGCCGAGACGCCCCGGCCCACCGCCCACTACACCTTCGACCAGGACGACCTCGCGGCCGGCAAGATCACGGACAGTTCCGGCAACGGCCTGTCGGCGACCCTGGTGAACGGCTCCACCGCCCAGTCCGTCGCGGGTGCCGGCGGCGGCAAGGCGCTGTCCCTACCCGGCGGTGCCCCCATCTCCGACGGCGCGTACGTCCGCCTGCCCCGCGAAGTCCTCGACGAGGCAAGCGATCTGACGCTTTCGGCCCGCATCAAGTGAGGCGATGACAAGTCGGCCCGGCAGCGGATCTTCGATCTGGGCTCCGACACCGGCAAGTACCTGTTCACGACGCCGTCCAACGGCGGAGTGCTGCGCACCGCCGTGACCACCGGCGGCGAAGGCGCGGAGGCACAGGTCTCCGGCTACGGCGGCCGGCTACATCGGCAAATCCTTCTACCAGGCCCCCCTGTTCACGGGCGCGATCGACGACTTCACACCGACACCAAGGTGCACCTCACCAAGGGCAAGCACACCCTGACGCTCGCCGCGCAGAGCCTCGACGGCAAACGCGCAACCAAGGGCGACACCATCGTCGACCGTCTCACGCTGTCCCTGCCGGACGCGTCGGCGGCCACCGAGGTCCACGAGGGCGAACTGGCCTGGACGAGCGGCGGTGCGCATCCCGTCTCCGACCTGCCGAAGCACACCCCCGCCACCGCCACCGGCTCCGGCGCGGTCCGGGTCGCGGAGAACCAGAAGGCCACGTTCTGGGTCTACTCCCCCGCCGACCGCGAAGCCACCCTCGACGTCGACACCCTCAGCGGCGCGGACGCCCGGCTGTCCGTCAACGGGCACGACGTCCTGCACGTGACCAAGTCCAGGCACAGGGTGGCCGTCTCCCTCTCGGGCGGCATCGACAAGGTGACGGTGACCGGTGGTTCGGACACCACACTCGTGGACCGGCTGACAGTCATGCCCCCCCGAGGCGCGCTCAAGACGCGTACGTACGAGGCACAGAACGCCAAGCTCGCGGGCTCGGCCACGCTGACCTCGCTGCCACTGGCGACCGACGGTACGGCGATCAACGGAATCGGCGGCGACCCGGGCAACGGCAACATGGCGACGTTCTCGGTCACCGCGGACAAGGCCGGCCTGTCGACGGCACGACCTACGCCTCGGACACCTTCCCGGGAGTACTGCTCCGCTCCCGCTACGTGCCGCTGATCGACCGGACCGTCGTCGCACCGTACGCATGGGAGGTGCGATGAGATGATGCCCAACGGCGGCGCGGACGTACGGGACGTGCTCACGCATGACGCGCTCGGCGCTGTCGCCGTCCTTCTCCAGGATCGACTCCAGGACGAGGTGGTGCTCGCGGTCCGACTAGAGGCCCCTGCTATCGTGCGCCGATGTCAGCGATCAAGAAGTTCCAAGTCACCTTTGACTGTGCGGAACCTGAACGTCTCGCTCGCTTCTGGTGCGAGGTGTTGGGGTACGTCGTACCGCCGCCACCGGAGGGGTTTGCCACTTGGGACGATTTCAAGCTTTCGCAACCACCTGAGCAACGGGATTCATGGTTCGCCTGCGTGGATCCCTCAGGTGTCGGCCCGCGACTCTACTTCCAGCGCGTCCCCGAAGGGAAGGCCGCCAAGAACCGGCTGCATCTTGACGTGCGGGTCGGCACCGGACTCGTGGGCGAAGAGCGGCTCGCCGCACTTGAGGCCGAACGCGCACGTCTGGTCCCGCTCGGCGCGGTACACGTGCGGACGCTGTATGACGGCAATGACGCGTGCATCCCGATGCTGGACATCGAGGGCAACGAGTTCTGCATCGACTGAACGGTCAGGGCACTGCCCGCGGGTGGCGGCGGGCAGTGGTCCAGGCCTTGTGGGCCGATGATGCAGCGGTCGTCGTCAGGCGAGTACCACTCCCCTCCGTTCAAGGTCCGACGGGCAGGGGCACCGGCCGAGGACACAGGTGGCCGGTGGGCGGGGCGCTGGTGTCGGGGTCATGAACAGGCCGACTCCGGCGACGGCTGGCTTTCACCTGGCGTGGGCAGTGATCGTCGGTAGTGCCGTCGGCGGGGCCCCGATCCCTCTGGCCCGTGCGAGCACCGATTCAATGGCACGGTGTGTCCAGTCCCGCTCTGCTCGCTCACCCCACTCCTGCTGGTCAAGGCGGTGCAGTGCGGTCCACACACCCGCGTCGTGCCACTCGGAGAACCGCCGATGGGCCGTTGGTCCTGATGGGCCGAAGACCGGGGGGAGCTGCCTCCAGGCACATTCCGACGTCACGACGAAGACGATCGCGGCCAGTACGTCCCTGTCGCCGTATCGCTGCCGACCACCGCCCTGAGGCCGTTCCGGCGCGGCGGGCACCACGCGCTTGAACAACTCCCACAACTCGTCGGGCACCAACCGCTCCACGATTTCCATGACCTCGTACTCCCGACAGGTCTGTCTCGGCACCTTGGTGGTAGGCAACGGTCGGCCAGGTCGTGGGCGAACTTCAACGACCCGCATGTACACCCGTCTCCGCTGTTCGAAGGCCGAGACGTCGGACAGCGACCAGGTCGAGCCGCTCTTGCAGGTTGAACTTGAAGCTCGGGCACGGAAGATGGCCCTCGCGCCACAGTTTGGGGCAGCTGCCGCCGCAGACCGGGAGCAGGGGGCATCCGTTGCAGGGCTGGGAGCGGTTCTCGACCTGGTCGTACCAGTCGTCGAAAATGCCCGCCGGTCTGAGTTCCGTGGCGGTCAGGTCCTCGGTGCGGGCGAGGACGCCGGTGTCGCGCACACCAGGTACCAGCGGATGCTCCGAACACGAGTAGATCCGTCCCTCGGGATCGTGGATCTCGCTGCTTCGGGTGGTGGCTTTGCAGGCGGTGGTCTTGGTACCGGTGGGGAGTGCGTGCCAGCCGAACCCCAGGTCCGCCGCCAGGCGCAGCCACTCCGTTTCGCGCCGGGCGTACGACCTGGCCTCCAACTCCACTGCGGAGATGTCGTTCCCCCACGAGTGCACGGGCATGAACTGCACGGTGAATCTCGGAACGGCCAGTCCGGCCGCCGCCAGGTCGTGCAGCAGCGTCGTCACATGGGCTTCGTTCTCCTGGTCGACGTTGACGCGAAGGTTGATGCTCAATCCGGGTGCCAGGTCGTCGTGTGCCACGTTGCTCAGCACGCCGACACATCGCTCGAAGGACCCCCGGCCGTTCTTGAGGACCCGGCGGCGGTCGTGGATCTCCTGCGGGCCGTCGAGGGTGATGTCCAGCCGGCGCAGTCGGCAGGAGTCGTGGAGGTACCGCAGTTTGTGCTCGGTGAGCAGGCTGCCGTTGCTCGCCATCTGGGCGTGGTACCCGGTCCCGGTGGCCTCGGCTCGGGCGACGAGGCGCTCGCTCATCTCCCCGATGAGCCGGTATGCCATGAGCGGTTCGCCGCCGAACCAGGTGACGGTGACGAGTTCGGTCTCCTTGCGGTCCATCGCCGCCTCGATGCGGGCGAGGAGACGCTCGGCACGTTCCGCGGAGTGGCGTGACTTGTAGTGCTCCTGCCCGCAGTACGAGCAGCCCATGTTGCAGTATGCCGTCGGCATGATGGTGAAGCCGCGGTGCCGGACCGATCCGGATCCGGCCCGGAATCCGGCGAGGACCTCGCCGCGCTCGTCGGTCTGGGCATCGACGAGCGCGCCGAGACGGGCCAGTTCCTTCCGCTTGGCCGCTGGAATGGCGTCTATCGCCCCGCTGCGGAGCAGTTCTGCCGTGTTGACGTCCACGGAGAACACCTGGGCACGGCGGGACAGATAGCCCAGCCGCACGACAGTTCCGTCGGCACGTCGATAGGCGCGTTCGCTTGTCACCAGGTACCGGCTCTTGACCAGGCTCATGCTCTTCGTGCCTCTCATCGCGGGTCGTCGGGTACCGCGACAGCTGCCGCGGGGTCCTCTGCGCCGGGAGCCGCGCGGCGTCCGGTGCGCAGTCTGATGACGGCGACCGCACCGGCGAGCGCCATCAGGCAGGAGGAGACCGTCATGACGGTGTCTATACGGTGGAAGTGCAGCCCCGCGAAGGACCAGGCGAAGTCCGGCCCGAGGTCGCTGACCAGGATTCCGGCCAGTGACATGGACGAAACGGAGGCCACGTACACCAGGGGGTTCAGCGCTGAGTTGACCCGGCCCAGGAGCCGGTTGGGAATCTCGTTCAGGAGCATCGGGCCCAGCACCGCGTTGACCATGCCCAGCGGTATGCCGACCAGGCCGAGGACCCCGATGCTGAAGAGCAGCGAGGTCGATCGGGCGTAGACGAAGAGCAGCAGAGCCGTGGCGAGGATGCCCCAGCCGAACAGCCGACGCTCACCGAGTCTGCGGGCCGTCCGTGCCATGAGCAGCGCACCGACGATCATGCCTGCGCCCAGGGCGCCGTTGAGGGTCCCGAGCCAGCTCGGATCCGTTCGAAGGTTCTCGCTGACGAAGAAGACCTCCAGCACGTTGACCGCCCCGACGCCGAACAAGTACAGGAACACCGACACGGCAACGGTGGCCAGCACGTTGTTTCCGCGGATGAAGCTCCAGCCCTCCGCGAGCTCCGCCCAGAAGTCGCCCTTCCCGCCGTTGTGGTCCGCGGTCGCCGCCGGGACGTCGGTGAACCGGATGCACAGGTAGGAGACCAGAAAGGAAACCGCGTTGACGAGCAGTGCCCATTGCTCGCCCACGGTGAACAGCAGGGGAGCCGCCAGCGGGGGGCCGAGCACGGAAACGGTGTTCGCGGACGCCGAGGCCAGACTGAACGCCCTGGCACGGTCCTCCTCCGCAACGGCTGCGCCGATGGTGGCGAACCTGGAGGGGTTGAAGAACTGCGCGACGACGGAGGTACCCGCGACCGCGGTGTACACGGCCGCGAGTTGTGCCCACAGCGGCAGATCCGACGCGAACAACGGGACGAGCAGCAGGAGTCCGATGACGCCGGCCCGGATCAGGTCGGCGTTCATCATGGTCCGCTTGCGGTTCCACCGGTCGGCGAACACGCCGGCCAGCGGGCCCACCAGGACGGTGGGTACGGCAGCGGCGAGCATGACGCCGCTGACAGCCGTCGGCGCCCAGGTCCGGCCCTTGGCCAGCACGGTGCCCACCCACAGCAGAACGGTGACGTCGAACACGTAGTCACCGAGTTGGGAAACGGTCTGCCCGAGCCACAGTTTCTGCCAGTTCCGGTTGGCACGCAGCCCTGAGGCGCCCCGGGGGCCGGCGTCGGCTCCCTGGCCTGCCGGGGCGGAAGCGCGCTCAGGTGCCATCAGTAGGCCTCCGGCGGGGTGCGCGGCGTCTTGATGGACTGCGGCAGGCCGTCGGGGCCCGGGCTGGGGATTCCGCAGGCCATGGCGAACGTGGTGAACTCGCGCGGCTCGTCGAGCTGGAGCAGGGAGTCCGCGTCGCTGTCGCGGATGGCGCCGGTGAGGGCGGCGCCCAGGCCCAGTGCGCTGGCCGTCATGGAGAAGACCTGTGCCATGTGTCCCACATTGTGCAACATGATCTTGTAGGCCCGGGGGTCGGGATACTTCCACGACATGCGCTCGGCGACCGCGGCGGTGAACACACCGAACGAGCAGGACACAAAGAATCCTTGATGGTGCGTCAGGTACTCCGCCTGCTCCCGGCCCGCGTTCTCGTCCACCGGCACGAGCCCGTGGCGGATGCCGTCGTACATGTACAGGCCCGGCTCGACCCCGCTGACATTGAAGACGAAGACAAAGGCTTCGCACTCATGGCGAGCGCCCCCCGAAGCCGCGGCCCGCAGCTGAAGCGTCCCCAGGGGCCCCGCGTCCGCGAAGCGCAGCGGCGCGAAGGAGTAGTGCAGCATGTCGGAGAACCGGTCGAGGTCCACAGGGGTGTCGTCGAAATGGCGGTGGGTCCGCCGCGACTCCAGCACGTCCAGGTACGGGGCCTCGCACCGCACTCTGATCCTCGGCAGCAGCAGGATCCGCTCGGACGGCGGCCGGCGGACACTCGACGGCCTGGGCCGGGCCGACAGCTTCTCCACGTACCGCTGAGCGGCTTCCTCGGAACCGTCGATGAAGTCGGTGTCCCTGATCCGGTTGTGGAAGCTCCATGCCGTCGTGCCCCAGTCGGCCCACGGGGTCGGGGGCTCCTGGTTCTCCAGCACCAGGAAGCCGTAATCCGCCAGACACTTGACCGCGGCCTCGGGCGTGCCGTCCGGCCAGTTGCCGTCGAGGCCGTCACGAGCCCCGAGGAGAAGGCCGACGATGTCCGCCCGCACTCTGAGCCTGAGGCGGTTTCTGGGGCTGGATATGACGAATTTTCCCTCGAGCGCCTCGATGACCAGCGGATCCACCGTACGGAGCTTCCCGAGTGATTCCTTCGACGGCGCGATGGACGTGCCGTTCTCGCTTGCGGTCACGCTGTGCCCCTCCTCGGCTGCTGCCGCATCACCGGATTCGAATGACTGTCGCGGTGCGGCCGAGGCGCGCGGACGCCAACTCCTGCAACGTGTTCAGGTCGCCTGGTCCGAGCTCTGGGCTCGCTCGTCGGACGGGCACGGAGGGGCTGCTGCCGGCATGTACTGTCCATTGCCGGGCGATGCGGTTCACCAGACGCGGACCGGCCGGGGCGGCCAGGCGGCAGGCGTCCGCGAAGCAGGCGTTCCCCGCCGCCGGCTCGCCGTACTGATGAAGGACGCTTCCGAGTACGGCCATGAAACGCCCGTGTGCGACATCGTCGGAGAATCCGGCGCGCTCACGCTCCCGGCACAATTCCATCGCCTCGTCCCGCGACCGCTCGATCGTGCCGAAAAGCGATGGATGTGCCAGGCGATGCAGCCGGTCGATCGCCGACAGCGCCGGCGCTATCCCGGCCATCCGTTCTGTTCCAGGCCAGGGACACCCTTGAATACTCAGCATTTCGTGAGCATGGAAGGGGCCTATGGAGACAACTGACGGCCATTTTTCGCACAGCTGGCGGCATTCCGAAACAGCCACTTCTATCCGGTTCCGGCGAAGAAGAATCTTCGCGGTTTCGACGATACGATTGCCCCGCGCGAAAGCACGGATCCGGTGCGCCAGGGTCCCGTCTCCTGCGGCGATGCCCGAGGAAATCGCAAGACCGTGGAAGTGGAACGCCCCTCCGTCGGCGAGTCCCTCCAGACGACGGAGCCCCTCCAGAGCGCGGCCGGTCTCCGACCCGTAGCCGTCGACACGAATGATGTTCACCACCGCCTGAAGGCCGAGAAGAATGAGATCCGAGTCCTCCTCGTTCCCCCGGTTCCGCATGGCGTACCGGATCTGCATCCGGCACAGCTCCCGGGCGGCCGAGCTCCGCCCGGTGCGGTACAGCTCGAGCGACAGCCGGTTGGCAGCCGTGAACACCTCGGCGATGCCGCCATGGGCGAGCTTGGACTCGAGGGCCGCCCGGAGGCCGGACGGACTCTGCCACACGACCAGGTCCTCGGGAGCCAGGAGGCCCAGCCAGGTGGTGTCGACTCGCGCCCGGCCGGGCTCCTGATTCGCTCGGGAGATATCCATGACGATCAGCAACCGGACACGACGGGCACCGAAGGGACCGAGGACGACTCCGGCTCCGCAGCCACGGCACACTCCTTGTTCTCGATCACTGACCGCAGCGACTCAGCCGGTGCAGCCGATGTTGATGTGCCACGAGGCGCTGGGCTCAGTGGCCTCCTCGATCCTGATGCCATGCGCCTCGACTTCCTCCGACTCGGTCTCCTGCGAGTCGAGTTCCCGCAAGCCGGCGTTCAGCGAGTCGCGGACGACCTTCTTGATCTCATCGGACACGGCCAACCCCTTACTCAGACGTTGATGGGTTCGCTTTCAGGGACAGTGCGCCCTGCGGTGATTCAGGGCGGCACGTACAAATGTAAACAGCGGTCAACACGATTCGTCCATACGTGGAGCTCTTGATTCTTGTCTCATTTGGCGGCGCCTTGAAGTGGAACTCAAGGGTCCGATGAATTTTCGCGAAAGAATGCAGCCGAGCACCTTTTCGTCTTTAGGTGCCATGTGATTCTTTCTCCGGTCGGGAAAAGCGTCGGGCCCCCGTCAGGCTGACGACTCCAGCAGACGACGGAGATCCTCGGCCATGCGCAGCGCCGCAGTCCGGTCCCCGCTGCCGAGGGCCGGGCCGTCCGGTTGTCTCCGGCGGTCGGCCACCACCCGGAGTGCGACGGCCGCCTGCCGGGCGAACAGCGCCAGCAGATCCAGTTCGTCGAGGCTGGACCGGCACTGGGGTACAGGGTCGAGTACCTCCAGGACACCGAGGACGCGGTCGCCGTGGGTCAGCGGAGCGGCCATCAGGGCATTGGGGACGTACTGTGTGGACTTGGCGAAGTCCCGGTCGAAGTCGGCGTTGGACGACAGGTCGTCCACGATCACGGGTTCGCCCGACATGACCACCCAGCCGGCGATACCGCTCCTCGCAGGCAAGCGCCGACCCACCAGGACGTCTGCGCCCTGGCCGGAGACCGCCTGGAAGACCAGTTCGTGCCTGGCCTCGTCCAGCAGGAACACCGAACTGGCGGCCGCGCCGAAGATGGCGCGCGCCACGTCGACCACGGACCGCAGGAGCTCCTGGGAGAGCGGATCGGTCTCGGCGTTGCTCTGGGCGCTGTTGTCGTTCACGAAGCCCCCCTCATACCGATGTGCACGTTGGCCGCGGAAAGGTAGAGCGCGGTCTTGAGCTGAAAGCTCGTCAGCCTGCGATGCCTGGAGAGGATGCGGGCGCACAGTCCGCTGATGTACGGCGTGGCGTAGCTGTTCCCCGTCGTACGAATCGTCGTTCCGTCGAGCCAGGCGACCTGGACGTTCTGGCCGGGAGCGAAGAACTCCACCGGAGGCTGGGGGTTGTAGAGATGGAGTTCGGGTTCCTCCTCCGCGTGGCTGCCCACCGAGATCACGGACGCGAACCGCCAAGGGAAACTCTCCACCGGGGTGTTGTGGGCGGAGGCGACGATCACGGTCCGGCGGAAGTACGCCTCGTCGGCGAGCGACCGCAGTTCCTCGACGAACCGCACCCGGGTCGTGGACAGGCTCAGGTTGATCACGTCGAATCCCTCGCAAATCGCCCAGCGCAGGCCCGCGAGCAGTACATCTCCCGTTCCCACGAAAGTCCTGCCCAGCACCTGCACGCTGTAGAGCTCGCACTCCGGCGCGGTTCTTCGGATGATCCCCGCGCAGGCCGTGCCGTGTCCGCAGCTGTCCGTGGCGTCGGTCTCCAGCACCCTGATCCCGTGCTCGTCCTTCGTCACGGTCCAGGCGCCGTCGACCCGGCCGATCAGCGGATGGCCGCCCTCCACCCCGGAGTCCACGACGCACACACGCACGCCCTCCCCCTTCGCGTCCCTCCAATCCCACGCGTGCCCGGGGCGCTCCCCGTCAGCGGTGATTCCGATGTCCTGCGGTCGCCTGCCGCGCAGGCTCCACACCAGCCCGGGGCTGCGCGCTGCGGTCTTCGCGGTATCCATTCAGCGGCCTTTCGGAGTCCGGTGGAGGAGCGGGTCCGGGCCGGACCTTCCCCATGTGACCGCCCAGACAAGGGACAGGCCGTCGAGGTCGGTGGCGCCGCGACGAGCCAGGGATCCCGGAGCCAGTGGTGAGCCGGTCGGGCTGGTGCTCGGCCCGAACAGGGGCAGCACCAGAGCGCCCTCGGCGTACCCCGCACCGTCGGCGAGCCGTCGCGCCTGCACCATGCGGGCGCAGGCATCCTCCCGCCTCTGCTGGAGTGCCGGCAGCACGGTCGGCGGGCAGCTGAGCGCCAGCCGGACAGCCGGTAGCCGTTCTCCGTGCTGGGCGAGCAGGCTGCGGACCCGGGACACGGCATCGGGCACCGGCGCGGGTCTCCGCCGCAGGTAGACCCCTACAGCGCCCGGCGCCAGGGCACGTTCCGGCTCGGCGCCCGAGCGCTGTACGTGCGCAAGCCCACGAGTCGGCAGGGCGTCGGCCGCTGTGTGCCTGCCCTGTGGCTGCCACTCCTGCGCCCACCGGATGCAGGCCCTGGCCCGGCCGAGTCCGTCACAGGCCCGCTCGGACACGACCATGGTCCGCTCGGCGGCCTCCACGGCGGTGCCGCCCACGGAGGCCGGGGAGACCACGGCCGGCGCAATCCGCTCATGCGCGGCCTCGACCGTCCGCGGGCTCGCCCCGCCCTCGGCCGTCCCTCCGCCGCCCCCCACCCCTGCCGGCTCACTGGTCTCCGCTCCCGTGCCGCCGTCGGTTTGCGCCGGACGGTCGCTGCCGGCTGCTGACGTGAGGACGGCCTGGAGCAGGGCGCGTCCCTCGTCGGTGTGCCCGGTGGTCGGGCGGGCTTCGGCGAGTCTGCGGGCGGCGTTGATCCACTCGAATTCGCCCTCGTGAACGAGGTCGAGGGCTCGGAGCAGCAGGCTGCCGGCCCAGGCGAGGTCGGAACGGGCGAGTGCCGTGGCGCCGCTTTCGACCAGACGGCAGGCGGCGGCGCGTCGCAGTTCGTCGGTCCGGCTGTCGGCGATGCCCAGCTCGGTGCGGTACCGGTAGGCGCTCTCCAGGTGGCGGGCCACCGCCGCGCTTGCTTCCGCCGTCCGGCCCTCACCCCGTACAGCCGTGTTCGGCAATCGCTCGGCGAGCAGCGAGGCGACGTGCTCATGCCGTTCGGCTCGAGCGCGTTTCGCCATGGACTTGTACGTGACCTCGTGAATGAGACCACTGCTGAACCGAAAGACGGGCGCCGCACGGCCGCCCCCGTCCGCCCCGCCGACGAGCCGGTGCCGACGGAGCCGGGCGAGAGCGGCGCGGACCCGTGTCCGGGTGTGCGACATATCGGAGCCACCGCTTGCCGCGCTGTCGTACAGGGCACCCCCGGGCGCGTTCTCACGGTCGCGCTCCGCGAGTGCGAGCACGTCGTCGACGGTGAACTCCCGCCCTACCACCGCGGCCAGATCGAGAGTGGCACGCTCTGCCCGGCCCAGCGCGCCGATCCGTGCACCGATCAGTGCCTGGAGGGTCGTGGGCAGGTCGCTCGCGTCGTCCGCCCGGTACCCGGGCCCGTACTCCGACAGAGCCGCGAGCAGATGCTCCAGGTGGAGTGGATTGCCGCCGGCCGCCTCCAGCACGTGTGCGGGTACGCCGGTCCGGGGCCTCGACCGGGCCCCCTCGGCCGCTGACCCGCCGCCCCAGCCCCGGTGCGCGCCGGTCCCCACAAGAGCGCCGGCCACGGCGCCGGCCTCGCGCGGGGTCAGTCCGAGCAGCGCCAGCAACCGCGCTCTGAACCGAGCGGGTCCCCGGCCGGGGCTGCGGTCGAAGACGTCCGGGCGGGCCACACAGACGAACAGCACGGCGTACGAGGCCAGTTGTTCGGCGAGCGTGCCGAGTGTGCCGAGCAGGAGGTCGCCGGCCCACTGGCAGTCGTCCACCACCAGCACGATCGGCCGGCTGCGCGCCAGCGAGGCCAGCAACTCCCCGACCGCGGCGCACGTGTCGTCCACCGAGGGGTTCGGGGTGCCGTCCTCCAGCAGACCACCCGCCAGTACGGCAAGCGCCTGCCCGGCCTCTGCGTGCACGTCCGGGAACTGCCGCAACAGTTGCCGCAACGCATCCGCCAGCGGTGTCAGGCTTCCGTGCTCGCCGTAGGGGCGACAGCGGCCCGAGCCCTGCGCGCAGTCCGTGCTCACGGTCTTGCGCCATTCGTGGACGAGACGGGTTTTCCCTATCCCCGCCTCGCCGTAGAGGATGAGGACGTTCGGGGTGCCATGCCCTCGCACCACGTCCCTCAACGCCCGCTGGAGCGCGGCCAGTTCCCGGGTACGGCCGACGAACGGTACATCGAAGCGGCGCGAGACCCCCGGGTCGTCCTCGGTGATGCCGAGCAGCCGGAATGCGGTCACCGGTGCGGCCTTCCCCTTGAACCGGAGCGGGCCGACGTGCTCGGTGCGGGCGGCGGCACCGGCCGCCTTCCGGGTCTCGGCGCCGATCAGCACCTCGCCCTCGGCGGCATGCTGTTCCAGTCGGGCGGCGATGTTGACCGTCTCGCCGGAGACCAGGGCCTGGCGGGTTGATACGTCGGTACTGGTCACGGCGGGCCCGGTGTTGACGCCGATCCGCACGCCGAGCCGGATACCGAAGGTGAGGTGGAGTTCACTCTCGTTGAGTTCCCGTACCGCGTCGAGCATGGCGAGCGCCGCGGCCAGCGCTCGGCGGGCGTCGTCCTCATGCGTCACCGGCACCCCGAAGACGGCCATGACGGCGTCCCCGATGAACTTCTCGACTGTGCCGCCGAATTCCTCCAGCCGCGCCCGCACCAGGTCGAAGTACCGCAGGATCACGGTCCGGAGGGCCTCCGGATCCAGTACACCCGACAGCGCGGTCGAACCGACGAGGTCGCAGAAGACAACGGTCACGACCTTGCGTTCCTCGACGGGAGCCGCCGTGACGGCGAGACCGACAGGCACACCGCAGAACGGGCAGAAGCGTGCGTTCCGCGGCAGCGTGCCGTCACAACCGGCACACCGCATGGCTGTCTCCTCTCGCTCCTGGTACTCCTCCGCGAGCTCCGCTCACCCGAACCAGTCGGTGAGCAGCCCCCTCCGTGGGCTCGGCCTCCCCCGCAGTGTCGGCGGGGGTGGTTGGAGACCGGGGTCGAAGCGGTTGGGATCCGGTAAATCGCCAGGTCATGGCGGATTGCGGAAGGTGATCTCAGGTTTGCGGAAGGCGATCTCGAGCCAACGCCCCGCCGGCGGGGGCACGTGCGAGACGGCCTGCTCGCGGGCGAAGGCGCGGATGAGCCGCGGCAGCTCGTAGAGCGCGGCGTGCGAGGTGACCTCGCTGTCCGGGGCGAGGATGACTCCCGAGTCCATCAAGGACTCCAGTCTGCGGCACGCGTCGAGCTGCCCGCAGCTGAGGATCGCGGCTGCCTGCCCCAGCGTGAAGGGCCCCTCCGGCAGGGCTGCCAGCCGCGCCAGCGCGGATCGGTCCGCCCCGGACAGGTCCCGCCAGCCGCTCGCCAGCCGCGGCCGTACGTCCATGTCTCCGGCTACGAGTTCGTCGAGCACCATCCGGTCGTCGGCCAGGCGCCTCGCGTACTCGTCCAGCGGAAGGTATCGCCGCACGGCCAGCTTCAGACCGCACACGCGAACCGCCAGCGGCAGCATGCCGGTGGCGGCGACGATGTGCTCCGCCGCCTCTCGGCCGGCGCTCAACCGGTCCGGGCCGACGAGTCTGCCGAGCAGTTCCAGGCTTTCGGCGGCGTCGAACGGTGTCGTCTCCAGGCGGTGGGCCGACGTCAGGCCCGCCAGCGGGGTCCTGGCGGTGACCAGCACGGCGCTGGCTCCGGTGTCCGGGACGAGCGGTCGTACGGCCGCCTCGTCCGCGCAGCCGTCCAGTAGGAGCAGAACCTTCCGGTGCGAGACCCAGGCACGCCAGGCAGCCGCGGTCCGTTCCGGCTCCGGTCTGCTCGTGGCCCGCGAAGTCGACGGCCCGGGCGGCCCGGTGGTCCCGGTGAATCCGGTGAGGTCGGCGAGTTCGCTCAGTACCGAAGCGGCCGTCCGCGCCCGGCCCGCCGCGTCCCGCATGCGTAACAGCACCCTGCCGTCGGGGAATTCCTCGGCGAGCCGGTGCGCGGCGTGGACTGCCAGCGCGGTCTTGCCGGTCCCGACCGGTCCGGTCAGCACGGTCAGCCGCCGGCCGCCGTCGCCATGTGCCAGGAGAGCGAGCAGGGCCCGCAGTTGCTCCCGACGCCCGGTGAAGTCCGGCAGGTCCGGTGGAAGCAGGGTGCCCAACTGTCGGCCCGATCCGCGTGCCGCCCCGGCACCGGCCTGGGCGAACAAGCCGCCCGCTTCGTCCCGGCCGCCGGAGAGCATCGACCAGTAGAGCGCTTCGAGCGCCGGGCTCGGCGGAAGTCCGTACTCGGCGGCGAGCAGTTGGCGCAGCCCCGCGTAGGAGGCCAGGGCCTCGGTCTGCCGGCCCTGGTTGAACAGGGCGTTCATCTGCGCGGCCCTGAGCCGTTCCCGTTCGGGGTACTTCTCGACGAGTTCGCCGATGGACTCCGCCACCTCGTGGTGGTTGCCCAGCCGCAGTTCGGCCTCGGCCCAGTCCTCGTAGGCCTGGAGACAACGGCTGTCCAGGCGTTCTGCCTCGTACCGCAGCGTGGGAGAGAACCGCAGTTCGTGCAGCGCCGGCCCCCGCCAGAGGTCTAGTGCCTCCCTCAGCATCGCGGATGCCGGGGCGAAAGCGCCCTGGGACGACGCCTCCCGGGCAGAGCGGACCAGGTGCCGGAGGCGCAGGGTGTCCAGTTCCTCGGGGCCGACGCGCAGCAGATAGCCCCCCGCCTGGTGGACGAGCCGGTCACCGGCCCCGGCGGAGTCCAGCAGTCTGCGCAGCGCCGAGACGTACACCTGGATGTTCTTGCGCGCCGTTCGCGGCGGTTCGCCGTCCCACAGCGTTTCCGTCAGCAGATCGAGCGAAACGGGAGCGCAGGGACGGCACAGCAGCATCGCCAGGAGCAACCGCTGTTTGAGCGGCCCCAGCGGGAGGACCCTCCGGCCGGCTGCGCCTGGCGCTTCCGCGGACAGTGAGCCCAGGACGGAGAACCGTAAGCCGGTGCATGGTGGTTCGGCCATATCCGGTTCACCCTTCTGATCCCGCCATAAGCTGAGATGAATGACTGAAGCCGCATGACATATACCAGATGAACTGGACAGGAGAGAACAAGAGTTCCCGCCAGGCCCTGTGCGGTGGCTGCCGCCGCGCTCGGTTCCCCGCGCAGCGCACCTCGTCCGCTCTCGTTCGACCTTCGCCGAACGGGACCAGCAGCTAGGATGAATGGAAGTGGATGCTGCCCGACTGGACGGGCCGGCGGGGACGGAGGGCACGTGACGGGCGAAAACGGGTCCGCATCGACGCCGTCGGAGTCGACGCTGGCGGACCGCATCGACGCACTGTTCCGCGTCGTCCGCAGACCTGACCGCGAGCAGTACAGCCACGAAGAGGTTGCCCGTGCCTGCCGCGAGGCGACAGGGGAGAGTTTCTCCGCCACGTACCTGTGGCAGTTGCGTACGGGGCGCCGGGGCAACCCCACCAAACGTCACTTGGAAGCTCTGGCACAGTTCTTCGATGTCCCCGTCGTGTACTTCTTCGACGACGAGCAGGGCGCCGTCATCGCGAAGGAACTGGAGCTGCTCGGTGCGCTGCGCGATGCCGAGGTGCGCAGCGTGGCGCTGCGCGCGGTCAACCTCTCACCCGAAGGCGTCGGCACCATCAGCGACATGATCGACGTCATCGCCCGTCGCGAGAGCGCAGCACGGGGCGGAGGGCCGTAGCCGAAGCGCTCGCTCGTGCTCGGCAAAGTCCGCGGGTCCTGGTGGCGGTGAGAGGACGGCTTGTGCGTACTGACCGGCGAAGGCGGCAGTGGCGGCAGTGGCGGCAGTGTCAGCGGATCGTCGACCAGCTCGTCCTGCCCGAGCCGTTCGACGTCACCGAATTCATCAGTGAGCTCGCGCGTACCCGTGGCCGCCCGATCGAACTGGTCGCCGTCCCCTCCCAGTTCGACGCCCCGTGCGGGGTACTGGTCACCACCGACCGTGCCGACTACATCGTCTACGCCCACGACACCACACCACTGCACCAGCAGCACATCCTGTTGCACGAGGCCGCCCACGTCATCTGCGGCCACTACGAGACGGCATCCGCCCCGCCCGCCGCCGCTCGCGTCCTGCTGCCCGACCTGCCCCCGGCGCTGGTCCGACGAGTCCTCAGCCGGAGTGTGTACACCGAGCCGCAGGAGCAGGAGGCCGAACTGGTCGCCTCGCTCATCCTGACCCGTGTGGCGCAACTCGCCCGATCCGGTCCCGCCGTTCCGGAGCGGTCGCAGCTGCGCACACTGTTTGGGCGGCCTCAAAGCCGCTCGTCCGCCCGCGACCAGGGCGGCGCGAATGGCTGACCTCGGCAGTCTGCTCGCCGCCGGCGTCTTCGTCGCCTTCGCGGTCCACCGTGCGATGACCATCCGGCGGGGGGCCGGCCCCGCACAGCGGTACATCGCCGGCTTTGCCGCGTGCATGGGAACGGCGATGCTGTTCAGAGCGCCGGTGATGGCGTCCGCCCTGCACTCGCTGCGGCCGCTGGACGCCGTGGCGGCCCTGGCCACCCACGAGCTGAAGACCTGCGCGCAGGCCATGCTCCTCTTCGTGGCGCTCTCGCTCAAGCCTTCCCGCCCCGACCGGCGTTCCGTACGGCGGCAGGTCCTGCTGGCCTTCGCGGTACTGGTGGTCGGGGCCGCGGCCCTGCTCGCCGCGGGCGCGAGGGCCGAGAGCGGGCCGGCCGCCGCCCCGGTGGGCCAGCGGTGGATCCTCGCGTCGTACAACGTGGTCTTCGCCACCTACGGCTCCTGGTGCCTGCTCGTCCTGGTCCGCGAACTCTGCCGTCAGGCAGGTCAGTTGACACCAGGTCCGCTGCGTACGGGCCTGCGGCTGATGATGCTCGCCGGGCTGGTGGGCACGGCGTGGACGCTGTGGGTGCTGACGTACATCCCCACCAACCTGGCTCAGGGGCTTCAGGCGCCCAGCGAGGATGCGGTGTGCAGCGCGCTCGGCGCCGTCACCGCCATCCTCGCCACCGGCGGGGCCACCGCGACCTGGTGGGCACCCTTCCCCGAGGGCCCGCTCGGCGCACCCGGCCGCTGGCTGTTCGCCTACCGCGCCAACCGGGCTCTGGAACCTCTGTGGTCGGCCCTGCGCACCGAACTCCCGCAGATCGCCTTCGACGCGTCCGCCGCCACTCGCCGCCCCGCCCCGTGGCGGGCCGAGTTCGCCCTCTACCGCCGGGTCATCGAGATTCGCGACGGCCACCTCGCCCTGCGCCCTTACGTCCCCACCGACGTTGCCGCCTGGGCCGCCGAGGCCGCGGACCGTTCCGCGGACCGCCGCGCGGTCCTGGAAGCCGCCACGATCGCTGCGGCTTTGGAAAGCAAACGTGCCGGACACCGTCAAGGAGGCCCTCACTCCGTCGGCCCCGCACCTGAGCGGATAGCGGGCACGATCGCCGCCGAGGCCGCGTGGCTCCTCAAAGTCGCCACCGCCTTCACTTCTTCGTCCACGGTCGCGGCGGTACGCGCCCGAGCCCGCGCGACCTGCGACTCCGCCGCGTGATGCGTGGTTCAGGCCGAGGGTCGGTGACACGCGACTCGACAAGCTCACCGTCCGTGCCACCGGCGGCACCGACAAATCGGTGAGAGCCGTGGCGCAGTCGAACCGATCGGGCCACGATCCTCCGCGGGCCAGCCGTACCCGAGTGGCGGCGCGTCACCGTACGTCCACCGCGCCTGACCGGTCCGCCCCGCTCAACGGCCATGCCCTCACGGCGAGTCAGGCGTCGTCAGTGCCGTCAGGCACTCCGCCACGGCATGGGTCATCGCATCCCGGGCCGATGCCAGATAGGGGCGCGGATCCACCAGGTCCGGCCCCTCGGCCAGCATGGCCCGGACCGCGCGGGTGAAGGCGATGTTGAGCAGCGTCCCAATGTTGATCTTCGTCATACCCTGCGCCACGGCGGCCCGCAGCGCCGTGTGCGGCACACCTGACGAACCGTGCAGAACCAGCGGCACGGGCACCTCGCGCCTGATCCGCGCGATGAGTTCGAGGTCGAGCGCGGCGGTCCGGGTGACCATCGCGTGGCTGCTGCCCACCGCGACGGCCAGTGCGTCCACACCGGTCTCGGCGACGAACCGGGCGGCGTCCTCCGGGTCGGTGCGCACTCCGGGGGTGTGCGCCGATCCCTTGCCGCCGATCTCGCCCAGCTCCGCCTCCACGAACAGGCCGTGGGCGTGCCCCCAGCGGGCGGCCTCGCGGGTCGCGGCGATGTTCTCCTCGTCCGGCAGCCGGGACGCGTCGAACATCACCGAACTGGCCCCGCACTCGGCGGTGCGGTGCAGCAGGGCGATGTCCTCGATGTGGTCGAGGTGCAGGGCGAGCCGGGCGTCACGGCTCCTGGCCGCGGCGGTCGTGGCGGCGGCCAGGGGCATGACGTCGCCGCTGTGGTGGCGTACGGCGTTCTGGCTGATCTGGACGATCGCCGGCCGGCCGGTACGCCGGGCGGCGTCGGCGACGGCCTGGACGTGCTCCAGAGTGATGACGTTGAAGGCGGCTATGCCGGACCCCGACGCATGGGCTTCGGCGATCAGGTCCGCGCTGCGGCAGAGCATGACGTCCTTTCGGAGGTCGGAGGTCGGAGGTCGGAGGTCGGAGGGAGGGCCCGGACGGCCGGGACCGCTGTGTGCCGGGCGCGCGGTCAGGAGGCAGGGCGGTCCAGGATCACGGAGCGGGTCAGGGCGCGCGGCCGGTCCGGGTCCAGCCCCTTGCGCACGGCACTCGCCTCGGCGAGCCGCTGCACCCGCACCAGATCGGCCTGCGGGTCCTCGGGGTGGTCCACGAACAGCGCGCCGGTGGAGTCGACGTCCGCCCGCAGCCCGGCCTCGTCCGGGCCGAAGTGCCACACCAGGCGGCCGGGCGCGGCGATGGCGATGGGACCGTGCCGGTATTCGAGGGACGGGTAGGACTCCGTCCAGCTCTGGGTCGCCTCACGCATCTTCAGGGACGCCTCCCGGGCGATGCCGTGCGCCCAGCCCCGGCCGAGGAAGGTGATCTGGTCGGCGGTGACCCACTCCTCGGGCAACGGCGCCTCCAGTGCCGTGCGCGCGGCCTCCGCCAACGGCTCGGGCGCCTCACCCAGTCCGGCGCGCAGCGCGGTGAGCGCGGTGGTCGCGAACACGGTCTGCACGACCGACTTCTCGTCCGCGAAGGACAGGTCGAGGACGTGGTCGGCGACGTCGACGATCGGCGTGGAGGTGTCGGCGGTCAGGGCGACCGCGGGGTAGTGGCCGCGCCGCCGGTCGAGCAGTTCGAGGATCTCGGTGGTGGTGCCGGACCGGGAGATCGCCACCAGTCGGTCGTAGGTGCGCTCGTGCGGGAACTCGGAGGCGGCGAAGTGGTCCGTCTCGCCGAGGCCGCGCCGCTCGCGCAGTGCTGCGTACGCCTCGGCCATGAACCAGGAGGTGCCGCAGCCGACGACGGCGACCCGCTCGCCCGGCCGGGGCAGCAGATCCGCCGACTCGGCCGCCACGGTCGCGGCCTCGAGCCAGGTCTGGGGCTGGCGGGCGATCTCCTCGCCTATGAACGACATGCTGGTGCTCCTCGGTATGCGGAAGGGCGCGCCTCAGCGGCCTTGGGGGGTGCGGGACGGGAGGGTCAGGGGGTGGTCCGGGCGGCCGGGCCGCGCGAACCCGGCTGGTGGCGCGCGAAGTAGTCGACGAGGTCCGGAGCCAGGGCGGGCACCTGGACGGGGATGCCGCCCGAACGCAGCGAGGTGGTGGCCGCGATGCCCGTGGCGACTGCCTCACGGGCGGCGACGGGCGAGGTGTCGGTGGCGCCGCCGTGCGCGACGAAGCCCAGGAACTCGTCGACGAGGGCCTGGTCCGCGCCGCCGTGGTCGGCGTCGGCGGTCTCGGTCTCGGTCTCGGCGCCCAGGGTGTGGTCGGCCTCGGGCCGGTAGCCGGAGCGGCGCCGGTTCCACACCTTGACCACCGGGGCGTCGCCCTGGATGCCGTCGCCGAGGTTCTCGATGCGGCCCTCGTCGCCGATGACGGTGTAGTTGCGCCAGTAGTCGGGGGTGAAGTGGCACTGCTGGTAGCTGGTGAGCACGCCGTTGTCGAGGCGGGTCAGCACCATGCTGATGTCCTCCACGTCGATGACGGGGTTGAGGTCGCGCAGCGCGGACGGCGGCCAGACGCCCTCGTCGAACCAGTCCCGCACCCGCCGTGGGCCCTGCGGTTCGGTGCGGCGGTGCGCGTTGGCGCCGTAGACGGCCAGGTCGCCCAGCGCGGTGACGGTACGGGCGGTACCGCCCGCCAGCCAGTGGACGGCGTCCAGGTCGTGCGCGCCCTTCTGGAGCAACAAGCCGGTGGTCCGGGCGCGTTCGGCGTGCCAGTCCTTGAAGTAGTAGTCGCCGCCGTGGCCGACGAAGTGCCGGCACCACACGGCCCGTACGGTCCCGATCGCGCCTTCGTCGACGAGTCGGCGCATGGTGCGCAGGATCGGCAGGTGGCGCAGGTTGTGCCCGACGTAGAGCCGGGTGCGGGTACGGGCGGCGGTGGTCAGCACGCGGTCGCAGTCGTCGAGGGCGACGGTCAGCGGCTTCTCGACGAACACGGCGACGCCGGCTTCGAGGAAGTACAGGGCGGGCGCGGTGTGCAGGTCGTCGGGGGTGAGGACGAAGACGGCGTCGAGGGCGTCCGCGAGCATGTCCTCGTAGCGCTCGTGGACCCGTAGGCCGGAGCCGAAGAGCATGCGGGCGTCGGCGCGGCCGCGCGCGGCCGGATCGGCGCAGGAGACCACACGGGCTGTTCCGGGCCGGTCGGCAAGGGCGGCCAGTCCGGCGCGCTGGCCGACGCCGACGACGCCCAGGCGCAGTTCGGGCGCGGGCGGCTGGTCGGTCATGGAGCATCCCTTCGTCTTGGTCGCGGACAGGGAGAAGCGTTCGGCGCCACGCCACGCCACGGCTTCGCGGCGGGGCCGGCGGACGGCATTCGGGCGTCGGGCCTCGGGCCTCGGGCGGTGGCGGCGGCCGGTGGCGGTCGGTGGTGGTCGGTGGTCCAACCGGGTTCCGGACGCCGCCGTACGACGGGCCCCCGGTCGGGCGGCGAGCTGACGTAACAACACGTCCCGGACCGGGATCGGGCCCCGGGTTTCACCGTGACACCTCTGACAATAGATGCTCGAAACTGCTCCATCAATGCTTCGAGCAAGCACCTTCGAGCATTTTGCCTACGATCCGGCCAAGGATCAGCAGCGATCCTCACCGACCCCACGGGCGCGGGGGACGCGGCGGTCGCCGGGGACTTCGGTCCCGAACGCGCCGCGCCCTGCTCGGCATGGCGACCGTGAACCCGGCCCCGCCGACCGGTAGGTGACGCTCCGGCACGACTCGCGCCACGGGACCCGGCGGTCTCGTTGACATCCTCACCGGCGATTCGCTTTACTCCCGGACAACGCAGGAGCCCCGCTCCGCGTCAGAGGTACGCCCAGCCGGTATGCAGGCCCCGCGCCGCGAGCCCGGCCCGAGTCGCCAGGACGCCCCACGCGCCCGAGGCGGGGACGTGCCCTCTCCCCTGGAGCTCGACACATGAGCCACCTGATGAGCACCACACCCCGGAAGGTCGTCGGCGCGGCCGTCGGCGTCGCCGCGCTGGCCGGCGCACTGCTCGTGCAGGCCGGCACGTCACAGGCCTCGGCCGTGCAGCTGCCGCCCGCCCACGCCGGCTTCGACTACCAGATCGGGGGCGCCTACACCCCGCCGTCCGGCGTCAAGGTCGTCACCCGCGACCACAGCGCCGCCCCGGTGACCGGGCTGTACAACATCTGCTACGTGAACGCCTTCCAGGCCCAGCCCGGCGCCGAGGGCGACTGGGCCTCGGACCTGCTGCTGCGCGACTCCGCGGGCAAGGTCGTCTACGACAAGAACTGGGGCGAGGCGCTCCTGGACATCAGTAGCGACGCCAAGCGCAAGCGGATCGCCGACAAGATCGGGGCCCTGATCGACAGCTGCCGCGACAAGGGATTCCAGGCCGTCGAGCCGGACAACTACGACAGCTACACCCGCTCGGGCAGGCGACTGACCGCGAACAACGCGCAGGCGTTCATCAAGCTGCTGTCCGCCCGCGCCCACACGGACGGTCTGGCCATCGCCCAGAAGAACACCTCCGAGCTGGCCGGCAACCGCGCCGCCAACGGCCTCGACTTCGCCGTGGCGGAGGAGTGCGGCGCGTACGACGAGTGCGGCGACTACACCAGCGCCTTCGGCGACAGCGTCATCGTGATCGAGTACACCGACTCCGGCCGCTCGAAGGCGTGCAGGTCGTGGGGTGGCACGCTGAGCATCGTCCAGCGCGACCTCGACGTCTCCCCGGCCGGCAGCAGCGGATACGTCCGCAAGACCTGCTAGCCGGTCCTGACGGGGGCGAGGCCCCCCACCATCTGACGCACGATGCTTCAACACCCCTTCACGTGCTCGATCATGCGCGTTTCTCGCATTTTTCGCGCAGCTTCAAGCATGCGAGCTCTTGACAGGTACTGAGAACGATCGTTTGACTCCTGGTCAACGCCGCGCACACAGTACGCGGTGGCAGAGGCACGCCCAGCCGGTAGCTGACCACGCGCCAGGAGCCCGGACCGAGTCGCCAGGAGCCCTCGGGCGTCCGAGGCGGGGCCGTGCCCACCATGCTCTGGAGCCCGGCCTTGAAGGGAACCCGCGTGACCCGCCGCGGCCGGCCGGGCACCGCCGCCCCTCCGGTACCCCCGAGACCGGGGGCGGTACGACGACCGCATCCCCGTACAGACATCACCCGTTCCACAGCTCCCACCGGAGGTACCCATGCAAGCGGTCTCCCGCAGTGCGCGGCCCGCCCGCCGCGATGTGCTGCGCGCCGGCGCGGGCCTGGCCACGGCAGTGGCCGCGGGCACGGCGGCCTCCGGCTGCGCGGCAGACCGCGACGACGGCGTCGCCGCGGACGGCACCGTGACCATCGAGATGTGGCACGGCCAGACCGACACCGGCAAGAAGGCCCTGGAGTCCCTGGTCGCCTCCTTCACGCGCAGCCATCCCCGCATCCACGTCGAACTCGGCGGCGGCGTGCTCGCCGACGCGATGCTCCAGAAGGTGACGGCCGCCCTCGCCGCCGGCTCGTACCCCGACATCGCCTACGTCTTCGGCTCCGACCTGGCCAGCGTCGCCCGCAGCCCCCAGGTCGTCGACCTGACCGACATGGTCAAGAGCGCCCCCACGCCCTGGACCGGCTACTGGGTGCCCGCCCGCAAGGCCGTCACCGTCAACGGCCGGGTGCGGGCCGCGCCCGCCGTGCTGGACTCCCTCGCCGTCGTCTGCAACAAGAAGCTCTTCCGGCAGGCCGGCCTGCCACTGCCCGAGGCGGGCTGGCGGTGGGACGACTTCGTCGCCACCGCCAAAGCGCTCACCGACACCGGCGCCGGACGCTTCGGCACCGGCTGGCCAGGCGTCGGCGACGAGGACACCGTCTGGCGGCTGTGGCCCATGATCTGGGACCTGGGCGGCGATGTCGTCGCAGCCGACGGCAAACACATCGGCTTCGGCGACACCGGTGCCCGGGCCCTGGAGGTCGTCGCCGAACTGGCCCGCGACAAAAGCGTCTACGTCGATCCGAAGCCCGGCAGCGAGCAGATGTACCAGGTCTTCATGTCGGGCCGCATGGCCATGGCCGTCACCGGTCCCTGGCAGCTCCCCGACATCCAGCAGGCGAAGATCGACTACCACGTCGTCCCGCTGCCCACCTTCTCCGGCCGGCCGATGACCATCAGCGGACCCGACACCTGGACGGTCTTCGACAACGGCGACGCTCGCAAGAAGGCCGCCAAGACGTTCGTCAGCTGGCTCATGCAGCCCGCCCAGGACGTGCGCTGGGACATCCGGGCGGGCAGCCTGCCGCTCAGCCGCAGCACCCGCGATCTGCCCGACTGGCAGCGCAAGGAGAGCGGCACCGAGGGACTGGGGGTGTTCACCAAGGCCCTGGACTCCGCCCGCGTGCGCCCCGTGCACGCCGCCTACCCGCAGATCTCCCAGGCCCTCGGACAGGCCGTCGTCGCCGTGCTGCTCGGCCGGAGCAGTCCCGCAAAGGCGATGCGCGCCTGCGCCGACGACGCAAACGCCGCACTGCTCATCCCGCGTTGAGGAGCCCCCTTCATGTCGCGACTGCCCACTCCGATCACCGTGTCCCGGCCCCCGGACAACCGCCGCGCCCTGCGCCGCAGACGCGCGGGCGAGGCCGCCATGGCCTGGTCGTTCGTCTCGCCCGCCGTGCTCATCATCCTCGGGCTGAGCGTGGTGCCGATCATCTGGTCGCTGCTGCTGTCCTTCCAGGCCAACGACCTTGTCACACCGAGCCGTTGGGTGGGTCTGGACAACTACCGCGCCCTCGCCCAGGACCCGCACTTCAGCCAGTCCCTGCGCAACACCCTGCTCTACACGGCGTTGTACGTGCCGGCCAGCATGGCGATCGGACTGCTCCTCGCCCTCGCCCTCAACCGGCGCATCCGCTTCGTCGGCCTCTACCGCACCCTGTACTTCGTCCCGTTCGTGGTTTCCGCGACCGCGCAGGGCGTGCTGTTCTCCTTCATCCTCGACCCCGAGTTCGGCGCCGCCAACGCCGTGCTCCACCATCTCGGCATCCCGTCCCAGGGCTTCCTCACCGACCCTTCCCAGGCACTGCCCGTGCTCGTCGCCGTCAGCTTGTGGAGCGGCACCGGGTTCTGCCTGGTCATCTACCTCGCCGCGCTCCAGGACGTGCCCGTCTCGCTGATCGAGGCGGCCCGGCTGGACGGCGCCGACCGCCGCCGGCTCCTGCGCCACGTCACCCTGCCCGCGCTGCGGCCCGTCACGGTTTTCCTGCTGCTGTGGCAGACCATCCAGTCCCTCCAGGCATTCGACCTCGTCTACGTCACCACCAAGGGCGGGCCGCTCGGTTCCACCACGGTGATCGTCTACTTCATCTGGGAGCAGGCCTTCAAGAACGCCACCGCCGGATACGGGGCCGCCTCCGCCTATGTCCTGGCCGTGGCCCTGGGACTGATCGGCCTGATCCTCCAGGTCGTCCGCCGCCGCCTCCAGGGAGCCTCCGTATGACCGCCGTCTCCGCCCCGCCCCGCGCCGAGCAGGCGGCACCGTACGCCACCCGGTCCGGAACCCGGCGCCGCCGGCCCCTGTTGCCGTTCAGTCCGTGGCACCTGCTGCTCGCCCCCATGGCCCTTCTGTTCGCGGTGCCGCTGATCTGGCTGGTCCTCAGCTCGGTGATGAGCAACGCGGAGATCAACCGCTTCCCGCCGGCGCTGTGGCCCTCCCATCTCGACCTGGGCGGCTACCGCTACGTGCTGGGCAACGCGATGTTCCCGCGCTGGTTCGCCAACTCGTTCCTCGTCAGCCTGGTCACCGTCACCGCCAACCTGGTGCTCGGCACCCTCGGCGGCTACGCCTTCGCCCGGATGCGGTTCGCCGGCTCCCGGCTGCTGCTGGGCCTGATGCTGGCGACGATGGCGATCCCGTTCCAGCTGACCATGATCCCCACCTTCCTGGTGATGAGGCAGCTCGGCCTCATCGACACCCTCGGCGCGCTGATCGTGCCGTCCCTGGTCACACCTTTCTCGGTGTTCCTGCTCCGCCAGTTCTTCCTCTCGCTGCCCCGGGAGCTGGAGGAGGCGGCCTGGATCGACGGCTGCTCCCGGCTGCGCGTGCTGTGGCGGATCGTGCTCCCGCTGTCCCGGCCCGCCCTCAGCACCGTGGCCGTGCTCACCTTCCTGAGCACCTGGAACGACCTCACCTGGCCCCTGATCGCCATCAACCACGACACCCAGTACACGCTCCAGCTCGGCCTGACGACCTTCCAGGGACAGCACCACACCCAGTGGGCCGCCGTAATGGCCGGGAACGTCATCACCGTGCTGCCCGTACTGCTCGCCTTCCTCGGCGCGCAGAAGGCGTTCATCCAGTCCGTCACCAACACCGGGCTCAAGGGCTGACCCCGCAGGCCACCCCGACTCACCACCCAGGCAGGAACCTCCGCGATGCCGCACACCTACGACCTGCTCGTCATCGGTGACGCCAACCCGGACGTCGTCATCGGTCCCCTCGGCACCCCGCTCGCCTTCGGCCAGCACGAACAACTGGTGCCCTCCGGCGCCCTCACCGTCGGGGGCTCCGGCGCGATCGTCGCCTGCGGGGCCGCCCGCCTCGGCCTGCGGGTCGCCTTCGCCGGCCGGGTGGGCGACGACGACGCCGGCCGCTACATGCGCGACCGCCTCGACGCCCACGGCGTCGACACCGAGGCGCTGACGCTCGACCCCCACCGCCCCACCCCGTTGACCGTCGCCCTCACCCGCGGCGACGACCGGGCCATCCTCACCGCCCCCGGCACCCTGGCCGCGACCACCGCCGACGACGTGCCGCCCGCCCTGCTCGCCGCCGCCCGGCACGTCCACTGCACCTCGTACTTCCTGATGCCCCGGCTCGCCGCCGCGCTCCCGGACCTGCTGCGCACCGCGCGCCGGCACGGCGCGACCACCTCCGTCGACACCAACGACGACCCAGCCGGCCAGTGGGAGGCCACCGGTCTGGACGCCGTGCTGGCCCACACCGACTTCCTGCTGCCCAATGCCGCCGAGGCCCGCCGGCTGGCCCGTACCGACGCCGCGGACCCGGCCGAGGCCGCCGCCCGGCTGACCGCCCGAGGCCCGGTCGCCGTCGTCAAGAACGGCGCCGACGGCGCGTTGTGCCACGACGGCGAACGCGTCTTCACCACCCGGGGCATCGCGGTCGAGCCGGTCGACGCGGTGGGCGCCGGCGACAGCTTCGACGCCGGCTTCATCGCCGGTCTGCTGCACGAGATGTCCCTGCCGGACGCGCTGCGCCTCGCCGCGGTCTGCGGCGCCCTGTCCACCCGCGCCAGCGGCGGCACCGCCGCCCAGCCCACCTGGGACGAAGCCCTCACCCACCTCACCGAGACCGAGGAAACCCCCGTATGACCGCCCCCAAGATCGTCTTCGTCGGCGCCGGCAGCGTCGTCTTCACCCAGGGTCTGCTCGCGGACCTCCTCGCCTTCGACGAACTGAGGTCCGCGCACATCGCGCTGCACGACATCGACGCCGAACGCCTGGCCACCGCGCACGCCGCCGCCGTACGCATCGCCGACACCCTCGGTGCCGGTCCCACCGTCACCGCTCACGCCGACCGCCGCGAGGCGCTGGTGGACGCCGACTTCGTCATCAACATCGTGCAGATCGGCATGGTCGAGGCCACCCGCACCGACTTCGAGGTACCGGCCCGCTACGGACTGCGCCAGACCATCGGCGACACCCTCGGCATCGGCGGTATCTTCCGCGCCCTGCGCACCTTCCCGTTCCTCAGGGAGCTGGGCCGCGACATCGCCGAGCTCTGCCCACAGGCCTGGCTGCTCAACTACACCAACCCGATGGCCATGAACGTCCAGTACCTTGCCCAGGCCACCGGCCTGACCCGGGTGGTGGGACTGTGCCACTCGGTCTACTGGACGATGCGTGACCTCGCCGACCTGGTCAAGGTCCCCTACGAGGAGGTCAGTTACCACGCGGCCGGTGTCAACCACCAGGCGTGGGTGCTGCGCTTCGAGCACCAGGGGCAGGACCTCTACCCGAGGCTCGACGCACTGATCGCCGGCGACGAGCAACTGCGCCGCCGGGTCCGCGTCGACATGTACCGCAGGCTCGGCCACTACCCGACCGAGACCAGCGAGCACTCCTCCGAGTACGTCCCCTGGTACCTGCACCACACCAGCGAGGTCGAGCGGCTGCGGCTGCCGGTCGGCGAGTACCTGAAGATCGTCGACGAGAACACGGCCGAGTACGAGAGGACCCGCGACGCGCTGGCCGCCGGCGCCCCGATCACCGTCGAGGGCACGATGGAGTACGCGCCCCAGATCATCCACAGCATGGTCACCGGCACTCCGCGCACGGTCTACGGCAACGTCCCCAACCGCGGCCTGATCGACAACCTGCCCGCACACGGCGTGGTCGAGGTGCCCTGCCTGGTGGACTCGCTGGGTGTCCAACCGACCCGCGTGGGCTCCCTCCCACCCCAGCTGGCGGCACTCAACCGCACCTACCTGAGCACGAACGACCTGGTCGTGCGGGCGGCGCTCGAAGACGAACCCCGGCACATCAGGCACGCGGCGATGACCGACCCGGCCACCGCCGCGGCTCTGCCCGTCGAGGACATCTGGCGCCTGTGCGACGACATGGTCACCGCCCATGGCGACCTTCTCCAGCCGGGACTGCGCGTCCGCCTCGGCTCCTGACCGGTACCCGGCGGCCCGGCCACGCCTGACCGCCGAACGGGCGGCGGGTCCTGGGGAGACCCTCACACGCCTCGGCCACGCAGGCCTCGAACTGGGCGACGGCCTCGGCGGGATCCTCACCGAGCCGCACGCCGAGACGGCCTTCGGCGACCAGCCGGTCCGGGACACTGCTCGACCAGTCGCCCACGCACATGGCCCGACGGCTCGTGGTCGCGTGCGGAACACGGATCTTGACCAGGATGCGTCGAACAGGGTGCAGTGCAACCAACACACCAGTCACATAATCAGCGGGCTAGTAGCCTGCGGCCATGCCTGATCACTCCCCGTTCGCCGTGCCCACCCGCTTCGACGGTGCCGGAGACCGTGTTGCAGTCGTCGTTCCAGGAGTCGGTTACTCGCCTGCCAGGCCGCTGCTGCACTTCGCTCGTAGCGTGCTCCTCCAGCACGGCTGGACGGTCCAGGAGCTGTGGTGGCATGTTCCTGGTGACTTCTCGCAGTTCACCGTGGACGACCGGATCGCGTGGGCAGAGCGGCAAGTCACCCAGGCCATCGACGCCGAGGGAGGGGCTTGCCGCCTCCTCGTCGGCAAGTCTTTGGGCTCACTCGCCTGTGGCATCTCAGCTGATCGGGACATCGCGGCGGCCTGGCTCACTCCTGTCCTGACGATCAGCCATGTGGCCCGCGCCCTCCAGCGAGCCCAAGCGCCCACCCTCCTCATCGGCGGTGGCGCCGACAAGCTGTGGGATTCACGGATCGCCGAATCCCTACAGCACGACATCCTGGAAGTACCGTCAGCGGATCACGGCCTGGAACTCGCGGACGACGCCGCTGGATCCGTTGATGTATTGCGGCAAGTCATCTCACGGCTGGACCGCTTCATCGGCTCTCTCGGCCCTTAGAAATCACTGGGCAAGATCGCCCGGACAGGCTCAGGGTGTTGCGGTTCATGACGTTGATGACGGCGAAACGGCGACACACCGCGACGGTGCAGCGGGATGGGGAGAGCGACCGAAGAGGGCTTAACAGGCACGGCATCCCGCCGCGTTGTCGGAGTCACCCGAGCACGTCCCGTACGAGGCGGCCCTCCGCCTTGCCATACGCCGCACCGGACGCCGCGGACTGATCCCCCAAGACCGACCGAACAGAACCTAGACGACCCACGCGGGCAGTGAACGGTGGCCGTTGGAGATGAAGGAGCCAACGGGCTCCAGCTGTCCTTCGGGCACCGCGAGTCGCAGTGCCGGGAAACGGTCGAAGAGCGCCGGAAGCGCGATCCGGGCCTCCAAACGGCCCAGCGGCGCGCCCAGGCAGTGGTGCACGCCGTAACCGAAGGCGAGATGCTCCTTGTCGGCGCGGGTGACGTCGAACCGGTCGGCGCCCTTCCCGTATCGCTCGGGGTCGCGGCCGGCGGCGGCGTACGCGGCGAGGATCGCCTCGCCCTTGCCGATCACCATGCCCTCCGGGCCGCCCAGGGCGCCGAGATCGAGGTCCTCCACGGCGTAGCGCAGGGGCAGGCTGGCGACCGGCGCGTCGGACCGCAGTGTCTCCTCGACCACATCGTCCCAGGTGGCGTGGCCGGCGCGCAGCTGCGCGAGCTGTTCCGGGTGGGTGAGCAGCGCGTAGATGGCGTTGTCGATGAGGTTGACCGTGGTCTCGTGACCGGCACTCACCATGAGGACCAGAGTGTCGAGCAGTTCCTGTTCGCTCAGCCGGGTGCCGCCCTCCTCGTCACGGGCGGCGATGAGGCCGGAGGTGAGATCATCGCCGGGCGACTCCCGCTTGGCGGCGACGAGTTCGGCGAGCACGACGTACAACCGCTCGTAAGCGGCGGTCATCTCGCCCGGGTCGGCGGAGGTGTCGAAGATGCGGTCCACCAGCCGCCGCAGCTCCGGCCCCCGCTCCTCGGGCAGGCCGAACAGTTCGCTGATCACCTGGATCGGCAGCGGGTAGCAGAGTTCCTCGCGCAGGTCGACGGCCCGGGAGCCACGGCCGGCCTCCTCAATCCTGTCGAGGAGCTGCCCGGTGATCTCCTCGATACGCGGCTGGAGGGCCGCCGTCCGGCGGGCGGTGAACGCCTTGGAGACAAGGACGCGAAGGCGCTTGTGGTCACCACCGTACGCGGTGAACATGTTCTGCACGGCGACCCAGGTGAACAGCGGCCACTCCGGGGTGATCTCACCGGCCATGAAACGACTCCAGTGCTGCCGGGGGTCCTTCGACACCCGCGAATCGGTGAGCAGCCGCTTGAGCAGTGCGGGGCTGCTGACCGCCCAGGCCTCCACACCGCCGGGCAGCGCCACCCGGGCTAACGGCCCGCTCTCGCGTATACGGGCGGCTTCCGCGTGAATGTCACGGCCGCTCGCGTCTATCACTATGGGGCTTGGGTTTCCCATCGGGAGCCTCCCGGGCACTCGAACGTCGCTACGGCATGTCACGCTACGCGGTCGTCCTGTGCCGCCGCGAGAGGGCGTACCGTGCGCTGCCTGCTTGGTGACCTTCACCTTCCAGCCGTCGATCGGCTGCGGCATCACCGAGGCCAGCAGGTGGTCGGCGGGGAGGCTGACCTCGAGCTTCGTGATCGAGGCGTTGTCGCGCTCGTTGGGCACCTTGAAAGGACAACAGACGGGCCACCGATGCACCGGCAGTCCCGCAACCGCAACCGCACCGCCAACGACGGGCAACTGCCGCTGAGCGGTGAGCCGGCGACCGCCAAACCGGGCGGGCTGCCGGTCAGCTGACGCGGACGGGCCGAACAGACTTAAACGCAGCACCTCGGACTGTTCCGCCGGGCCGAGACCGTCGAACCACTCGATGCCTTCCGGCATCGGGCGCACTCCCTGGGCGAGTTCGTTGAGTATGACGTCACGACCCATCACGACTGTTGCTCCGTCACTACCAGGGGCAGCGGTTCACAGGCTGCGTGCCAGGCAGCGGGGAGGGCTGCGACGCCCGTGCGGGCGGCGATCACCCCACCCGCGATGGCGCACGTGGTGTCGATATCGCCGCGCCCGGCGACCGTGGACCACAGGCCCTCCTGCAAGTCGTCGAGGTGCCCCGCCGCGCACCACAGGGCGTACGGGACGGTGTCGGGCCCTGACATCCGGTAGCCGGAGCCCAGGACCTGCGCGGCGTGCCGGACCGAGGTGTGCTCCGGCATCCGGGCCGCGATCCGCACTCCCGACCGGACGTCGCTGTGGGGGAGTCGTTCGGCGACGGCCTGGAGGAATTCCGGCCTGGTCGGGGCGGGGCCGCCCCGGCTGCGGGTTGCCAGTGCCGCGGCAATGGCGACCGCCACCGCACCGGCGAGCGCCTCCGGGTGGTGGTGCGAAACCGCGCCCTGGCGGGCGGCCTCCTCAGCGACCGCATCGAGGTCGGCGGCGTGCCAGACACCGAGCGGGGCGGCGCGCATGGCCGCGCCGTTGCCCCAGGAGCCCTGGCCGCCGAACTGTCCGGCGACGACCTGCTGCCAGGGTTCGCCCGCGCCGATCCGGCGGAGCACGTCATGCATCGAGGCTCCGTAGCCGCGGTGCGTGTCGTCGGCGTAGGCCGCCGCGAAGCTCAGGGCGAGGCGGTCCTGGTCGACTGTGCCGCCGCCCTCGGCGAGTTCCCGAACGAGAACGAGCGCTTGGGCGGTGTCGTCACTCCACCGCCACAGCGGTTCCGGGGGCAGAGTCCGCGCCTCCAGGGCTGCCGAACCGTCTCGGCGCAGGATGCCGAACCAACGGTCACCGAAGGCGTCGCCGAACGCCAGCCCGTACAACGAATCGAGCACAGCAGGAGGCAGGGTGATCATCGGGGCAGTATCGCAGCGCGACGGCGCTCCTGCCCTCCGGTTTCGAGCCGGTCGACCAGTGTGCCGTCGGCGACGTACGCCGCCGCCCGAGATCCGTACCTTCGCTTGCGGGACGCCTCTCCGCTCGCTGTACGTGAGGGGCCTTGAAAGCGACAGCAGGCACAGGGCGACTGTGCGCTGTCCGGCCGTCGCCTCCAGGGTCACCTGATCGTCCAGCGTCGCCATAGACGCTCATGATCACGATGGCCGCCCCCACGCCCCAGCCACCTCGCTGACCTGCACGTACACCTCGACGATCAAGACTTATAGCAGCGACTGGATGCGATTAGAATATTTGTCCATGTAGGTTGGGTAAAGAGGTGATTTTCGGTTTCTGTGCAGGTCAGACCGCAAACTCGACACGATTGACGAGACGCACTGCTGGGCAAGCGAGCCCGCCGCTTTCGCAACCAGCCCTTCCGAAGGGCAGACGGCAGGCGCTTCAGGACCCGGCGCGAGGAAGTACCGATGAGGCTCAATCCCGTCCTCTGCTCCACTGCTTCCGCCCTCGTCGCACTGGCGCTGGTCAGCGCCTGTAGCGGCGGCTCCGGTACCACGGCCACGTCGAGCGGCAAGCCGGTGGTCGGTGTCGACTACCCGCGCTCCGACACCGACTTCTGGAACTCGTACATCAAGTACACGCCGGAGTACGCCAAGCAGCTCGGCCTCACGCTCAAGACCACCAACTCGCAGAACGACATCGCCAACCTCACCGCCAACGCACAGACACTCATCCTCCAAGGCGTCAAGGGCATCACGATGGCCCCGCAGAGCACCTTCGCCATCGCGCCGGTCCTGGCTCAGCTGAAGGCGGCGAAGATCCCGGTCGTCACCATCGACACCCGCCCCGACATCGGCAAGGTGTACATGGTGGTCCGCGCCGACAATCGCGCCTACGGCGAGAAGGCCTGCAAGTACCTCGGCGCCAAGCTGGGCGGCAAGGGCAAGGTCGTGATGCTCCAGGGCGACCTCTCGTCGAGCAACGGTCGTGACCGCACGCAGGGGTTCAACGCATGCATGAAGGCGAACTACCCGGACATCAAGGTGTTCGCGGAGGCCACCAACTGGGACGGGGAAGTCGCCGCGCAGAAACTCCAGACCGACCTGTCCGCCCACCCGGACATCAAGGGCATCTACATGCAGGCCAGCTTCGCCCTGTCCGGGACGCTCCACGTGCTCAAGCAGCAGGGGATGTTCGCCGGCCCGAAGGACAAGAAGCACGTGTTCGTCGTTTCCAACGACGGCATCCCCCGGGAGCTCGAGAACATCTCCGACGGCAACATCGACGCCACCGTGTCCCAGCCGGTCGACCTTTACGCCAAGTACGGTCTGTACTACCTGAAGGCCGCGATCGACGGCAAGACGTTCAAGCCCGGCAGGACCGACCACGAGAGCACCATCGTGCGGGTCCGCGACGGACTTCTGGAGGACCAGCTCTCCGCCCCGCTCGTCACCGCCGACGGCGGCACGTACGGCGGCGTCCCCAGCCTCAAGAGCACCGACACCTCCCTGTGGGGCAACAGCCTCGGTTGACACCCCGCCGGCCACGACCCACTACGCGGGCCCGCCGATCGCCTGGACGGGCAGCGTCGATGGTGTCACCGAAGGTCAACGGGCGGGGCGTTGTGGCCCAATGAGTAGAAGTACTCATGACGCCCGCTGAGTTACGGGGGAAGGATCGGGGGATGACCATGCCAAGGAAGACGAGAGCCCGGCTCGGGATGCTGCCGTTGGCGGTGACGGTCCTGCTGGCGGCGGGATGCGGAACGCAGCGGGCAGGGGGTACCGCCGACGCGTACCGGCGTTCGCATCCAACGCCGACGGGCATATCGACGCCGAGCACACCGGCGGACTTCCCCTGCCCCGGCGAGAGCCCCAAGCCGACGGCGCCCACGGCCGCCACTACCCCCAGCTCAACCGTGCCGCCGACCGATCACTATGCCGAGAACCACGGCTTCAGAGTTCCCATCCCGCTCCACGGCCAGAACCGCTGCAAAGGACTCGCCGCCGTGGGACGCGTCAAGAGTGCCCTCGAACCGCTGCGCCGGCGCGGCGACTTCGCCCCGGACAACGTCCGCGAAGCACTGACCGGCCTCGGTTACTCCGCAGGGAAGGTCCAGGCGTACCAGGACGGGCCCACCGGGGTCGGCTTCCTCATCGACATCGGCGTCGCTCCCTGGTGTGTGGAAGGCGCGATGAGCCGTGACTCCACCGAGGCGGATGCCTTCGGCGGCTATCCCGACGGCACCGGCTGCGAGCCTCCGAGCGGCGGACACTGACCACAGCCTCACCCCGTGGCTTCGACAACACCGCTGTAGACCCCCGGCACAGGAGGCGGCCGTGGGCACCCGTGGTGAACTGCGTAGTTCCACGGATGCGGAGCCTTGGGCCGCGCGACGTACTGTGCGCATGAGACCTGTGCGCCGCAAGCGCCCGGCATGCCTGCTCGGAGACCTCCGGCGGGTTACTTCGACCTCACGGGGATTCACATGCGTACACGTGCCATGTCGGTAGCCTTTTCCGGCGCCATCGCTCTCTCGGCGCTGTGCCTTCCGGCAGCCGCTCAGGCGGCGGAGCGTCCGGGTTCGGCGGCGAGGCTCGGCTCCTTCGCCGCTCACGATGTCCACCCCAACACCTCGCTGGGCAACATCAGTTTCTCCAAGGCGGCCATCAACGGCGGCAAGGACATCGTCCTGGGCACCACCACCAAGAAGTCCGTCACCGTGACGTACACCGCCACCAGTTCGAGCGGGGTCGCCCTCACGGAAGCCTTCCTCTGGCAGGGCACGGACAGCTCCAGCACGGACACCATCACCGGATCCCTGGGCACCGACGACGACCCCACCTGCACCGAGTCGACCACCCGGACCGGCGTCTACGCCTGCAAGGCCGTCTTCCACATCAACGCCGCGTCCGACCTGAAGAACAACGGTGTCGCGGGGACCTGGAAGGTGTTCCTCGGTGGGTACGACCTCTACGCCAATGCCAGCTACGACGACGACGTTGCCACCACCCGGATCAAGAAGGCGTCCCGGTTGACCGCCAACGCCGCCCCGGAGCCGGTGAAGAAGGCAAAGACCATCACGGTCACAGGCAGCCTGAAGCGTGCCGACTGGAACAACGGCAAGTACGCCGGCTACGCCGGGCAGGAGGTGCTGCTCCAGTACCGCAAGAAGGGGGGCAACACCTACACGACCCTCAAGAAGGTCACGAGCAGCACCGGCGGCGTGCTCAAGACCACCACCACCGCCACGGCCGACGGGTACTACCGCTTCTCCTTCGCCACCAACACGACCACCGCCGCCTCGACGGCGGCCGGCGACTACGTCGACGTCAGGTAGCCACGCCAGAGACGCGCCCGTCTTCGCGCGGGCGGTCGGCTCCACCTATGTACACGTCGCCCGTGGGTTCGCAGTGAAGCCGCTGGACGACTTCTACTGACGCAGCCCCAGAAAGTCCGCGAATGCTCGTCGGCTGTGCACGAGCAACTCGCGCACCGAGGGATTGTGCGCGTTCTTCCAGATCAGGGCGAGCAATGCCGGCGTTTCGACATCAACGATGGTGCGAGCGGTGAGCCGGTCGCGGCAGCTCTCGGTCATCGAGTCGCTGAGGACGGCGACGCCGAGCCCGCGGGCGGCGAGGTCGGCAATGGCATGCGCGGCACTGGCTTGCAGCGCGATCGCGGGTTGGAGGCCCTGTGCCGCGCAGGCCTGGTCGAACGCCGCGCGCAGGCCGGTGCCGGGTGGCATGCACACGATTGGGTAGGCCATCAAGTCGCGCAGGGTGACCACCCGCTGTCTCGCCAAGGGGTGCCCGGCCGGGACTGCCGCGACGAGCCGTTCGCGGATGATTGTCAGCGCGTCCAGTCCGTCAGGGGTGGCGGTCGCAGCCCCGATGAGTGCCAAGTCGACGGCGCCGGTACGCACGCCCTCGAGGAGCCGGTCGGAGCTGTCCTCCAGCAGCGAGATCTCCACACCGGGATGCGCTGCGTGGAATGCCGCGAGCGCGTCGAACAGCGGGGTGACGGTGCAGCCGATGACCATCCCGACGGTGATCCGCCCCCGGATCAGGCCGGTCACCTCGCCCACCGCCTGGCCGACCGTCCCAACTGCGGCGAGTGCGGCACGGGCGGGTCCGAGGGCGGCCTTCCCCGCGGCGGTGAGGGTGACGGTGCGGGCGGACCGGTCGAACAGCTCAGCACCGACTTCGCGTTCGAGCTGGCGGATCTGGGCGCTGACGCCGGACTGGCTGATGTGCACTCGCTCGGCCGCACGGGTGAAGTTCCGCTCTTCAGCGACTGCGACGAAGTATTCCAGCTGCCTGAGCTCCATAATCACAGATTCTAGTTCGTAGAAAATGCATCTGTTGGACTTCTGACCGGCGGGCGACCAGGCTGAGAGGTGCCGGAGCCCCACGTCAGGAGGAAACCCATGCCGGAGTACGAGCAGGCCATGCGGCCCGAAGACATCACTCGCTTGTTCGTCGAGCGATCCAATGCCGGTGACGCGGCCGGGGTCGCCGCGCTGTACGAAGTGGATGCGGTGATGGCCTACCCTCCCGGCGAACTGACAGTGGGCCGGGAGGCCATCCGTGCGGTGTGGGAGAAGGTGCTGGCCAACGCTCCCCGCTTCGAGCCGGAACCGCCCCTGCCTACGCTGATCAGCGGCGACATCGCCCTCACCTCGACCCCGCCGAAGGACGGGGCCGGCGCGCGGGCACAGGTCGTACGGCGCCAGCCCGACGGAAGCTGGCTGCGCCTGCTCGACCAGCCCGAGTTCGCCCCACCCACCCGCTGACGCCCTCGGGCGGCCCCTCAAGATCGTGCGGAATCACGTCCTGCGTCTGCGAGGTCTTGTCGCTGAGCCCCTCGGACAGCTTCTTCCAGCCGGACTCCAGCCGCTCGATGAAGTCGCCGCTCCGGGGGATGTCGTCACGGCGGCCGCGTAGAGATCGGCGAACCCGATGGCGGCAGGGCCCGAGGCCCACAGGCCGTACAGGGCCCGGCGGGGCCGACCACCAGTCTCGATCGGCGAAGCGGTCGCACGCCCGCCGAGCCTGGCCCAGCCAGACCCAGGCATCCGAGGCCTGGCCGAGCCGGCCAAGACGTTCGCCCCGAAGCGTGACGCTGCCCCACTGTGGGGTGCGGCAGGTCGGCCGCCAGGCATTTTCTCCGCCGCAGCGGACATGAACCACTACGGCGCGTTCCGGCGGTGCCGAACCTGCTCAGGCGGGCTCACCGCCGGGCATCGCCGTCTCGCATCGCGCCGTCACGGCGGGAAGGGGAAGCGTGCAGGATCTGCCCAAGTCGGCGACGGAGCCCGACGGCTCCGTGGTCGTGCGCGTGCTCAGTTACAACATCCGCTCCATGCGCGACGACACCGTGGCCCTCGCCCGGGTGATCCGGGCCTGTCGGCCCGACGTCGTCTGCGTTCAGGAGGCGCCGCGGTTCTTCCGCTGGCGCAAGGCCGCCGCCCGCCTCGCCCGGACCTCCGGGCTCGTGTACGTGTCGGGTGGCGCCACCGCCTCCGGCCCCATGATCCTCTCCTCGCTCCGCGCCCATGTGGAGCGCACCGAGGACGTCCTGCTGCCCCGTACCCCCGGTCTGCACCAGCGCGGCTTCGCGACCGCGTGTCTGCGGTTCGGCCGGGCCCGGCTCGGTGTGCTCAGCTGTCACCTGAGTATCGACGACCAGGAGCGCTACGAGCAGGGCCGGCTGCTCCTCGAGAGGTTGTCCACCCTGGACGTGCCGTACGCCGTCGCCGCGGGCGACCTCAACGACCGGCCCGACGGCCGCACCTTCGTCCTGCTCGCGGACGCCCTTCAGGACGGCTGGGCGACGAAGCCGTGGGGGCGGGAGCACACCACCCGGCTGGGCGATCCCCTCCAGCGGATCGACGCGGTCTTCGCGACACAGGGGGTGAAGGTGCTGGGATGCGGGGTGCCGATGGGGCTGCCCGGAGTCTCGGAACGAGACCTCCGGGCAGCCACGGATCACCTGCCGGTGCTGGCCGCTTTGCGGGTACCCGCCGCGTAGTACGGGGCTCAGACCGCTACGGATACGCGAACATACGCGAACACGGAGGCACCTGGCCGGGCCTTCAACGTACTTTGCGAAATGCCCGCGTGCGCCCGGGCCCAGTGGACTACCCGCCGGCGCCCGTGGCGCTGCCGCGCCTGCCGTGCGGGGCTCCCCGTCCTCGCGGGCCACGCCCTGCCGGTGCTGCGGATCATCGCAGGGGCCCCCACCTCGCTGCGCCCAATTGGAGGTCCGCTCAGCCGGACCGGATCGGCACCCGCCGACACCGTCACCAGGGCCCGATCAGCTACGGTCCGGCACTCTTCAGTCCTCGACGGCCCGCCGTATGCGCCGGGACGGCGAGAACTCGTAGAGCTCGAGGATGTCCGGCGGCTCGGCGATCCCCGGGCCACCGGCCCGCACCCACTCGACGATGTCGGCTGTCGCATCGGGGTCGTTGACCAGTCCGAGCCATACAGGCCGCCCGCCCTCGGCCCGCCCGGCCGGGGAGGGCTGTACGACGATGACGTTGGCCTGTTCGCAGGCGTCGAGGCAGTTGACCGCACGGACCTGGGCCACTGGGCCGAGGTCGGCCTTGAGCGTGGCGAGTTGGGCCGTGTGGTCGACACCGGGAATCTTGGCGGTGCCGCAGCAGCAGCCTCGGCAGACGGTGACCGTGCACCGGGGTGCCGCCTGTGCTGTGGGTGCCTTGCGGCGGCTCATCGGGCGGCCCGCTTCCATGCCGCCTCGCGCAGCAGCCGTAGTCCGTTGAGGCCGACGATCACGGTGGAGCCCTCGTGGCCCGCGACGCCGAGGGGCAGCGGCAGGTCGCCGGCCAGGTCCCAGACCACCAGGCCGGCGATGAAGACACCGGCGATGACGAGGTTCTGGACGACCAGGGCGCGGGCCCGCCGGGACAGGGAGATCACGGCGGGCACCGTGGTGAGTTCGTCACGGACAATGACCGCGTCGGCGGTCTCCAACGCCAGGTCGGAGCCCGCTCGGCCCATGGCGACGCCGGTGTGCGCGGCCGCCAGTGCGGGGGCGTCGTTGACGCCGTCGCCGATCACCATCACCTTGCGACCGGCCCGCTCGAGCTCCCTGACCGCGCTCACCTTCTGCTCGGGCAGCAGCCCGGCCCGCACGTGCTCGATGCCGGCCTCGGCGGCGAGGCGGGCGGCGGCTCGCGGATTGTCACCGGTCAGCAGCAGGGGCGCGTTACCGGTGAGGCAGGTCAGCTCGCCGACGGTAGCGGTGGCGTCGGGGCGCAGCCGGTCGGCGATGCCCAACACGCCCACAGGGGTACCGTCCACCGTGATCAGCACTGCGGTCAGTCCCCCATCCTCCAACTCACCGGCGAGCGCCGTCGCCTGGGCGGATTCGGCGTCCGTCGCCCCGTTCAGCAGCCGAGCCGGCGCCCCCACCGAGACCACGCGGCCGTCGACGGTCGCGGTCACGCCGACACCGGGGGTGGAGTCGAACTCGTCCGCCACCGGCAAGGTCAACCCCCGTTCACGCCCCGCGTCCACGACGGCCCTCGCCAACGGGTGCTCACTCGGGTGCTCCGCGGCAGCCGCGAGGACCAACAACTCCCCCTCATCAACAGATCCGGTCAGCGGTCGCAGTTCGGTGACGCGCGGGGCGCCCTCGGTGAGGGTACCGGTCTTGTCGAGCGCCACCGCGTCGACCTGCCCCAGCCGTTCCATCACCACGGCCGACTTGACCAGGACGCCGTGCCGTCCGGCGTTCGCGATGGCCGACAGCAGGGGCGGCATGGTGGCCAGCACCACCGCGCACGGTGAGGCCACGATCATGAAGGTCATGGCCCGCAAGAGTGCGTCGGTGAGGTTCACGCCGGAGGCGAGGGGCACGAGGAACACGGCGAGGGTCGCCGCCACCATGCCCAGCGCGTAGCGCTGTTCGACCTTCTCGATGAACAACTGCGTCGGGGCCTTGGTCTCGGACGCCTCCTCCACCATGCGCACGATCCGGGCGATCACCGTGTCGGAGGCGTCACGCTCGACGCGGACCCTCAGCGCACCGGTGCCGTTGAGGGTGCCGGCGAAAACCTCGTCGTCCTTCGCCTTGACGACGGGCAGTGGCTCGCCGGTGATGGTCGCCTGGTCGACGTCGCTGGTCCCGTCGAGCACCCTGCCGTCCGCGCCGACGCGCTCGCCGGGCCGTACGAGGATCGTGTCGCCGACCGAGAGGTGTTCGACGGCGACCGGCTCTTCGGCGCCGTCCGCGTCGACTCGGGTTGCGGTGGCGGGCGCCAGGTCGAGCAGACCCCGTACGGAGTCGGCGGTGCGGGCCGTCGCCAGCGCCTCCAGCGCGCCGGAGGTGGCGAAGATGACGATCAGCAGCGCACCGTCCATCACCTGCCCGATCGCCGCCGCCCCGAGCGCGGCCACGACCATCAGCAGGTCGACGTCGAGGGTCCCCTCGCGCAGGGCCCGCAGACCTGCCCAGCCCGGCTCCCAGCCGCCGGCCCCGTAGGCGACCGCGTACAGCGGCCCCCAGACCCAGGCCGGGGCACCGACCAGTTGCAGGGGCAGGGCGAGCAGGAACAGGGCGGTGGCCCCGGCCGCCCAGCGCGCCTCGGGCAAGGCGAGGACACGAGTACGGCGCCGGGTCGCGTCCCCGTCGCGCGAATGCGCGGCGCGGGCGACTGGGGCCGGGGCCGGGGCCGGGGCGAGTGTGGAGGTCATGGGAGCGGGAGTCCTTCACAACGGCATGGCGAGAAACGCTGGGCAGCCGGAAGCCCGGCGAGCCGCTCTCCCACCGTACAGGATCACATGAAGAGGCATTCATGTGTTCATGGGTTCGTCTCCGTAAGATGTAGCCCATGGGCCACGGAGCTGACGCCAAGACCACCGCCACCGCGCGCCAGCGCCTCGAGGCGGTCGGCGCGGCCGACGTGGCCGCCACCCTCCAGGCCCTCGCCACGCCCTCCCGGCTGTGGATCCTGGCCCGCCTCCAGGAAGGCCCGTGCGCGGCGACCGAACTCGCCGATGCCGTGGGCATGGAGCAATCGGCCTGCTCCCACCAACTGCGCCTGTTGCGCAACCTCGGCCTGGTCACCGGCGAGCGCCGGGGCCGCTCGGTCATCTACGCCCTCTACGACAGCCACGTCGCCGAACTGCTGGGGCAGGCCCTCTACCACGTGGAGCACCTGCGCCTCGGCCTGCGCGACGCGCCGGCACAGGTCCCGGCCCCAGTGGCCGGGCCACGCTGAGCCTCGCACTGGCGAGCCTGACACTCGGGCCGCCTGGGCGGTCGGCAGATCGTCGGTATGGGGTGTGCCTCGGCGGGACATGTGCACTTCATGAGGTTGCTGACGATGTGGCGTGACGCTGACCAGGTTCTGACGCGGCGGGCGGCTTCCCGTACTCCGTCCCGCGTCGCGACAGTGTTGTCGGCGGTGGAGGAGAGCGCGGAGAGCACGAAGCTGTGGTGCGGTGCCGCGGTGTCGATGGCGGCGCTCGGCGGGTGGCGTGGCCGCAAGGCCGCGGTCGCCGGCCTGGCGGCCCTGGCCGTGGCGCAGTTGGTCTCCAACGGACTGTGCAAGCAGCTCGCCGATCGCCCCAGGCCGCCCAGGGAGTGGATCCCGCACGATGAGGTCGACGACCGTCCCGACTCGTCATCGTTCCCCTCCGGGCACACCGCGGCCGCGGTCGCCTTCACCACAGCCGTCGCTCCCGCGTGGCCACTGGCCGGGACTCTGTGCGCGATACCGACCGCGATGGTGGCGGTCGAGCGGGTGCAGTCGGGTGCCCACTACCCCAGCGACGTCGTCGCAGGCGGCGCCATCGGCCTGATCAGCGCCTGGCTCACTCGGCACGCCCCACGCCTGCTGCTGCGGAACTGGCCGGCGCGGCCGTAGCGGCCTGCGAACGAGCCCACCTCGTGCCGGCTCACGCACCCGACGGTCACCGGTGCTGACCAGCAGGCAGAACGCCTGCCCTGAACTGGGACGTTCGGGGTACCCGCGTGCCCGACGGAGGCCGGGCAACCCCGTGTCCGGCCCACAGGAACGCAATCGACGGGAGGTGACCGCCGTGTCGAATACTCAGCCGCCGTCCGCCGACCCCGGCCACAGCACCTACAGCAGTGGCTCCGAGCCGGTCGGCGAGCTGGTGCAGCGAGCCTCGGAGCAGCTGACCGAGCTGGTGCGGGGCGAGCTCAGGCTGGCCCAGGCGGAAATGAAGGAGAAGGGCAAGCGCTACGGCAAGGGCGGCGGCCTGTTCGGCGGCGCCGGCATCGTGGGCTTCCTGACGCTCCAGGCCCTGGTCGCCACCGTGATCGCCGCGCTGGCGGTGCCGCTGCCGGTGTGGGCCGCAGCGCTGATCGTGACCGCGGCCCTGGGCGTGATCACCGCGGTGATGGCCCTGACCGGTAAGAAGCAGGTCGACCAGGCCGCGCCGCCCGCGCCCGAGCAGACGATCGAGAACGTGAAGGCCGACGTGGCCGAGATCAAAGGGAGTGCACACCGATGACCCAACCGCCGCACGACGAGCCCACCGCCTCCAGCCCCGAGGAACTGCGCGAGCAGGTCGAGCAGACTCGTGCCGAGCTCGGCGAGACGGTCGAGGCCCTCGCGGCCAAGACCGACGTCAAGGCCCACGCCCGGGAGAAAGCCATCGAGGTCAAAGAACAGGCCGCTGCCAAGGCGGGTGAACTGAAGAGCAAAGCCTCCGGCATCGCTCACCAGATACAGGACAAACTGCCCGACCCGGTGAAGGACAAGGCCGTCCAAGCGCGCGAGCAGGCCGGCGCCAAGGCGGCGCAAGCCAGCCGGCTCTGGGAGGAGAAGGCCCCCGAACCCGTGCGGCACACCACCGCCCAGGGGGCACAACTGATTCGGGGCAACCGCAACCTGCTGCTGGCGGTCGCAGGCGTGGCCGCCGCGGTGTGGCTGGCCTGCCGCCGCCGGGACGGCTGAGATCGACTGGTACCGGCCCCTGTGAAGGTCTGGTGACCGCCGTGCACGGACAGCTGATGTCGGCGGACCTTTGACTCATCACCGGATCGCACGCAGCCCCGACAGGTGTCCGGTCGGGGCTGCGTGCGAAGAGCGCCGTGGCCGGGGCACCAGGGAATCCCACGCTCTCCCGGGTGTTGAAACCCGTTGTGAGCTCACCATTCGCAGAGACCCGCTTCTCCGTGCTCGACCGCTCCCGCACGCGCGAGGGACACGACGGCACCGACGCCCTGCGGGACACCGTAGGACTTGCCCAGGAGGCGGAGCGGCTCGGGTACCACCGGTTCTGGGTCTCCGAGCACCACGGAGTGCCCGGCGTCGCCGGCTCCGCGCCCACGGTGCTGGCCGCGGCCGTCGCAGCCGCCGCCCGGAGCATCCGGGTGGGGACCGGTGGCGTGATGCTGCCCAATCACCGGCCGCTCATCGTGGCCGAGCAGTTCGGCGTGCTGGAGGCGCTCTTCCCCGGCCGGATCGACATGGGGCTCGGCCGTTCCGTCGGCTTCACCGACGGGGTACGCAAGGCGCTCGGCCGCGACAAGGACGACGCCGACGACTTCGCCGGCCAACTCGCCGAGCTTCTGGGATGGTTCCGGGGCACCTCCGCCACCGGCGTCCACGCACGGCCCTCGGAGGGCCTGACCGTGCCGCCCTTCGTACTGGCCATGGGCCAGGGCGCCACGATCGCCGCCCGTGCCGGGCTGCCCATGGTCATCGGGGACTTGAGAAACCGGGAGAGGATGCTGCGTGGCATCGAGCGCTACCGGCAGAACTTTCAGCCCTCCGAGTGGGCGAGCGAGCCATATGTCGTCGTCTCCGGCACGGTCGCGGTGGCGGACACGCCGCAGGACGCCCGCCGGATCCTGCTTCCCGAGGCTTGGTCGATGGCGCACGCGCGGACCCACGGCACCTTCCCGCCCCTGCCGTCGGCCGAGCGCATCGAGTCCCTGACCATGACCGCCAGGGAACGCGGCTTCTACGAGGATGGGCTCGTCGGTCACATAGCCGGCACCGAGGACCGGGTGACGCACGAGTTGGAGGGGCTGCTCAAGGACACCGGGGCACAGGAGGTGCTCGTCACGACCAGCACGTACGACCGAACAGCGCTGGTGGACTCGTACCGGCGACTCGCCCGCATCGCCGGGCTGGGGCAGGTCCCGGTGCCGCGGCCTGGCGGTACCTCGGCCCCCGTCCTGCGCCCCGGGTCCGAGTGACCCGGGTCCTGGCCCGTCCACGCGCCGCCGCTCGCCGAGGGCAACAAGATCACGATCTAGGGCGGGGCCACCTGTGTCTCCGTTTGCTGCTCCTCCCCGCCCGACAAGCCCATCGGACGGCGGCCCGGCGGCTGCTGTGGCTCGGGGCGCACGGGCGCGGGAGGCACAGGCCGGTCCACCGGAGCGCCGACGGTCACGGTCATCCGTTCCCCGTGATGCATCACGACCAGCGGTCCCCCTTCCACCAACCGGTAACGCGCACGGGACGGGCCGATGTCCACCTTCAGCCTGCTTCCGCGTACCAGCACCGTGAAGGCCACCCGGGACAGCGCTTCCGGCAGGCGCGGTGCGAATGCCAGCAGGTCAGGCCTTCCGTCCTCGCCGATGTAACGGCGCAAGCCCCCGAAACCCCCGACCAGGGCCATCCACGTCCCGGCGAGGGAGGCGATGTGCAGCCCGTCGCGGGTGTTGTGCTCCAGATCGTCCAGGTCCATCAGCGCGGCCTCCCCGAGATAGGCGTAGGCCAGCCGCAGGTGCCCGGTCTCGGCGGCGAGCACCGCCTGGCAGCACGCCGACAGGGAGGAGTCGCGGACGGTGAGCGCCTCGTAGTAGGCGAAATTGCGCGCCTTCTGGTCGTCCGAGAAGAGGTGCGGGCACACCATCATCGCCAGCACCAGATCCGCCTGCTTCACCACCTGCTTGCGGTACAGGTCGAAGTAGGGGTAGTGCAGCAGCAGCGGATAGTTCTCGGGCGGGGTCGCCTGGAAGTCCCAGCGCCGCAAACTCGTGAACCCGGCAGACTGTTCGTGCACGCCGAGAGATTCGTTGTACGGCACCGCCATGCGAGCCGCAGCGTCCCGCCAGGCTGCGGTCTCCTCGTCGTCGACACCGAGTTCCGCGGCCCGCTCCGGATGACGTGCGACCGCGTCGGCGGTGGCCAGCAGGTTCTGCCGGGCCATCAGGTTGGTGTACAGGTTGTCGCGGGCGATGGCGCTGTACTCGTCGGGTCCGGTGACACCATCGATGTGGAAGACGCCTTCCGCGTCGTGGTGTCCGAGGGAGCGCCACAGCCGAGCGGTGTCCACGAGGATGTCCAGCCCCTCGTGGCGCTCGAAGTCCTCGTCCCCGGTGGCCATGACGTACCGGGCGGCGGCCATGGCGATGTCGGCGTTGACGTGGAAGGCGGCCGTGCCGGCCGGCCAGTAGGCGGAACTCTCGGCGCCGTCGATCGTCCGCCAGGGAAACGCCGCTCCTGACAGGCCCAGCTGTCCCGCACGTTCCCGCGCCGCCGGCAGCATCCGGTGCCGCCATCTCAGTGCCGACGCGACGGCCTCCGGCGCGGTGAACGTCAGGACGGGCAGGACGTAGGACTCGGTGTCCCAGAAGGAGTGCCCGTCGTACCCGGTTCCCGTCAGGCCCTTCGCGGGAATGGCCCGGTTCTCACCGCGGGCCGCCGCCTGGAGCACGTGGAAGAGAGCGAACCGCACCGCCTGCTGGATCTGCGCGTCGCCCTCGACCTCGACGTCCGCGCCGGCCCAGAAGTTGTCCAGGTACGCCCGTTGTGCGGCGAGCAGACCGTCCCAGCCCGTGCCGGCCGCGACTGCCACCGCTCCGTCCACCTGATCGTGCACGGCCGGCAGCGAACGCTCCCCCGACCAGCCGTACGCCACGAACTTGGTCAGCCGCAGCGGCTGCCCGGGCACCAGGTCCGCGGTCACGGTCAGACGGCTGACATCGGCCTCGCTCTGCGCCGTCCACCGGGTGCTCCCGGGCCCCTCGATGACGTGGTCGGCCGCCGCACCGACCCGCAGTGCGCTGCGGCCGGTGCAATGCACCAGCCGCAGGCGGGTGTCCTGTGCGAAGTGCTCCTCGGCCCTCAGGGGTGACTCGATCGCCGCGGCCACGCGTGGGTCGCTCTGGAGGCGGGGCAGTTGTTCATTGGCGACCAACTCGGACTGTACGGCCACCGTGGTCGGCCCGTCGATCGGTTCCACCTCGTACACCACCGCGGCCACCGCGCGCTGGGTGAAGGACACGAGCCGCTGTGAGGTGATCCGGACCGTCCGGCCGCCGGGCGACGTCCACCGCGCCGTGCGGCTGAGTACACCGCTCTGGAAGTCCAGAGCCCGCTCGTGTGCCAGCAGTTGACCGTAGCGGAGATCGTAGGGGTGGTCGTCGACCAGCAGCCGGATGATCTTGCCGTCGGTGATATTGATCATCGTCTGGCCGGACTCGGGATATCCGTAGCCGGCTTCCGCGTACGGCAGCGGGTGCCGCTCGTGGACGCCGTTGAGGTAGGCGCCGGGCAGCCCGTGGGGCTCACCCTCGTCCAGGTTGCCGCGCCACCCGATGTGCCCGTTGGACAACGCGAACACCGATTCGCTCTGGGCGAGCACGTCCAGGTTCAGCTGGGTCTCGCGCAGGCACCACGGCTCGACCGTGAAGCTGGGATGTGTGATCACTGCGGCTCCAGGAATTCCGCCAGGTCACGGACGACCACATCCACCCCGTCCTCGCGGAGACAGCCATCGAACATCTGCTTCCAGGCGGCCGCGGGCACCTTCGTGGTCCGGGTGAGGACACCGTCGAGGTCGAACAGGCAGGCACGGACATGAGCAGGAAGCCCCAGCATGTCACCGAGGCTAGGAGGCACCCGCGGCCGCTCGCGCGAAGCGACCTTCCGGCGCGCCGGAAGGCACCCGCTCGGTCGAGGGCCGAGCGCGGCAGGCATGCCGTGCCGGAAGCGATCCGACGTCCCGGTCACCGGCTGGGGCAAGGAGAACAGCGTGTTCATGCCGATGAAGCAGATCATCGACCCCGGTCCGCGCAACGACGCCTAGCTCGACTACATCCAGGCTCAGGAGGTGGGGCCGCAGGGACCGCCCAACATCGAGGCGACCACGTACCTGCCCGACATGTTCTTCAGGAACAACCGCGATGACACCGCCTGGTGGTGGATGCGGAAGATCTACGGCGAGCGGGAGCTCCAGCACGTCAACTCCGGTCAGGGCCCTGACGGCGACTATCCCGAGGTGTCGTTCACCCTGGTCAGCCAGACCGTCGAAGGCCTGATGGGAATCACACCGAACGCGGCGGCGCACCAGGTGACCACACAGTCACGGCTGCCCTCCGGGATGAAGTGGCTCCAAGTGGCGGACGTGCCCATCGGCACCGGCACGATCACCGTGCGGCACGACGGCGCGACGTCGGAGGTGTGAAGTCAACCGCTGGCGGGTTGAGACGGGCGAAGCCTTCCTGGCGTTGGTAAGGGAAGTACGGGTAGGGCGCCGCCTTGCCGCTCGCCGCGTCGAGTTTCGCCATCTGGTCGGGCGTGAGCGCCCAGCCGACGGCACCGAGATTCTGACGGAGCTGCTCCTCGTTGCGGGCGCCGATGATGACGGAGGAGACGGTAGGTCTCTGGAGCAGCCAGTTGATGGCGATCTGCGGAATGGCTCTGCCGGTCTCCTGCGCGATCTCGTCGAGGGCGTCGACCACGCGGTAGAGGTGGGCGTCATCGACCGGCGGGCCGTAGTCGGCGGTTTGGTGCAGCCGGCTGCCGGCGGGTAGCGGTTGATCGCGGCGGACCTTGCCGGTGAGCCGTCCCCAGCCGAGCGGGCTCCAGACGAGTGCGCCGAGGCCCTGGTCGAGTCCGAGGGGCATCAGTTCCCACTCGTAGTCACGGCCGATGAGGGAGTAGTAGACCTGATGTGCGACGTAGCGCGGGTGGCCGTACCTTTCTGCGATCGCGAGGGACTTCATCGTCTGCCAACCGGAGAAGTTGGAGACTCCGAGGTAACGGACCTTTCCCGCTCGGACGAGATCGTCGAGCGTGGACAGCACTTCCTCGATCGGCGTGCCGGCGTCGAAGGCATGTAGCTGGAACAGGTCGATGTAGTCGGTGCCGAGCCGGCGCAGCGCGTCCTCGCATGCGGTGATCAGGCGGGAACGGGAAGAGCCCGCATCGCCCGGGCCGTCGCCCATCGGCAGACCGGTCTTGGTGGACACGATCACCTGGTCCCTGCGGCCTTTGATCGCTTCGCCCAGCACTTGCTCGGACGCGCCGCCGGAGTAGACGTCCGCGGTGTCGAACATCGTGATCCCGGCATCCAGGCAGACGTCCACGAGGCGGCGCGCTTCTCGCACATCGGTGTTGCCCCAGGCCCCGAACAGCGGCCCTTGGCCGCCAAAGGTGCCGGCACCGAAACTCAGCGCGGAGACCTTGAGTCCGGATGCACCCAACCGCCTGTATTCCATGGCCGCTCCTCGATCGTCTCAGCTGGCACTGGCTAACGGTTTCAGAGTTCCGTTAGCATGGCGACTCAAGGTATCAGGTACAAGCAGTTAACGAAACTGGGGTCCCGTTATGAGCGCGGAGGGTGCTGAGGGCGCGGAGCCGGGGAGTGTCCGGCCGGGAGGGCGCACGGCGCGGGTCCGGGCGGCCGTGCTCCAGGCGGCCGGGGACACCCTGGCTGAGAGGGGCTTCGCCCAATTGGAACTCGCCGACATCGCGCGCCGTGCCGAGGTGGGCAAGACGACCGTCTACCGGCGCTGGGGAACGGTGACCGGCCTGGTGGCCGACCTGCTGGCGGACATGGCCGAGCAGTCACTGTCGCGTACGGAAACCGGCTCGTTGCTCGGCGATCTCACGGCCAATGCCCGGCTTGTGCAGCGCACCTTGGCCGACCCGCGGCAGGGAGCGCTGTTCAAGGCCGTGATCGCGGCCGCCACCTGCGAGGCGAAGACGGCCGAGGCCCTGCATCACTTCTACGACATCCGCGTCAAGGAGTGGGCCCCCTGCGTCCAGCAGGCCATCGACCGGGGCGAGGTACCCGAGGGCACCGACACCCATGAGGTGATCCGTGCTGTCTCCGCCCCCCTCTACTACCGCCTCCTGACCAGCTGTGATCGCCTCGACGAAGCCGCCGCGGACCGGGCCGCCGAGGCCGCGGCGGCTGCCGCGCGTGCAGGAGCGTACGTGCGGAGCAGATGACTTGTGTGGCGGGTTCTTCCCGCTTCTGGCCGACGAGTGGCTCGCCGAGGCTGCGCTCCGCCGCCTGGTGACGACCCAGGTATTCAGGTCGACATTGGAGTGCGGATGGCGCAGGGTTCACCCCATGTCTGCTCCTTCCTTGATCTGCCTGCCGACCGGCTACCGAAGCCGGTCGGCAACCACCGCTGACGTCACCGCACTTCACCGCTTGGTCACTGCATGTGAGGTCGAGCTCCATGGTCGTGCTGCGACCGGCCCCGACGCCATAGCCGCCGATCTCGGTTCGCCTGGGGTGAGCCTGGAGTCCGACACGGTGCTCGTTCACGACTGCGCGGGCGAGCTGGCCGGCTGGGGCTGGGTGAAGGGGCGGCGCTCCACGGTCCACGTGCATCCCCGTCACACGGAGCGAGGTCTTGGCAGTCTGCTGCTTGCCTGGGCCGAGGCACGGGCCCGGCAGTCGGGTAGCGATCGGCTTGCCCAGACGGTCTCCGACAGCGATCAAGCGGCGATCGCGCTCCTGGGATCCAGGGGGTACTCCCGGCTCGTCACCGAGTGGCTGCTGGAGATCGCGATGCCGGTCGAACCGGAGGTGCCCGAGCCACCGGTGGGCATTACGGTCCGAGCGTTTCGCGCGGGCGACGAACAGAGGGCGTACCAGCTCACCGAAGACGCCTTCGACGAGTGGCAGCAACGGCGAAAAACCTATACGGAATGGGCCCAGCACACGGTTGAGCGCGAAACGTTCACACCCGTGGCGTCACCGGTCGCCTTCGCCGGCGATCAGATGGTCGGCGCGGTGCTGTCCCTGGATGTCCCCGGCAACGACGAAGGGTACGTCGAACGGGTCGCGGTCCGACGAGACCAGCGCCACCGGGGGATCGCCCGCATGCTCCTGCGGGAGACCTTCCGCGCCTTCTACCGGCAGGGCAAGCGGGACTGCACGCTGTGGACACACTCGGACACCGGCGCGCTGTCCCTGTACGAGCGCATCGGTATGACGGTCCGGCGTAGTTCCACGGTCTACTGCAAGGCGCTCACCAGTTCTCAGTTCTGAGGTCGGCGGGCGAAGCACCAGGCCCCGCCCGTCGGCGTATCGGACGCTAGTTCCTCCCGCCGTTGGTGCTGCCCGCGAACGCGACCAGCTCGGCCTTGGAGGCGAACTTGCCCACGTTGGTGTCCAGCGGCTCGTCGGTGTACTGGTGGAACGTCCAGTCGGCCTGGATGTGGGGCTTGCCCGCGTGAACGCCGTACTCGGCGATCCAGAGGAAATCACCCGCGTTGTTGGTGGTGTCCCGGTGAGTCCAGAAGTCCCGGTTGCAGTACAGCCCGACCTTGTGGTCGGAGCCGCGGAGCCGCTTGACCTCGGCGATGAAGGAGTCCTTCTCCGCGCAGGTCGCCGCGGTGCCGTTCGGGTTGGTCTCCCAGTCGACGACCAGCAGGTCGTGCTCGATGCTAGCGCAGGCCTCCACGAAGTGGGCCGCCTGCTCCTTGATGTGGCCCGGATGCAGGAAGTGGTAGAAGCCGACGACCAGGCCGGCGGCGCGGGCGTGTGCGGTCTGCTCCTTCTGCTTGGGGTTGACGTAGGAACGGCCCTCGGTGGCCTTGATGAACGCGAAGCTGGTGCCGGCGGTGGGGAAGTCCGCGCTCTGGAAGGCGGATACGTCGTAACCCTTGATCGTCATGGTGGTCCTCCGATCCGTCGATCCGGAGGGAGCACCGTGAGGCAGCCACGCGCACGGCGCCGCGCCCAGCCCGACGGGGCAGCCGTCGACGACTTCGGCGTCCACGACACCGCCGTGGCCCGAGATCAGGCGGGTTCTCGACCGGTTGTCTCCACGACCGTCACGCCATAGTGCTCGGGGTACTGCCGCTCCGGATGCCGGCGTCCGCGCGCCAGTCCGGCACGGTGCGGTCCTCCACGGTCTCTTCCACGATCCGTCAGGTGGCCGGACCGCGCAACTTGCGGTGATGACCTTGGCCGGGAGCGGGGGCGCGAGCTCTTCCCTTTCTCCAGGTATGCCGGACGCGCGGGCGGCGGACCGCACGGCTGACGGTTTCGAGCCCCCTGTGAGCCGGTGGAGTCACCTCCGCGGTGCCCCGTTCACGCGAGGTCGCGCATCCGGCGGATCGGGCTCGCCAGGAGGATCGCTGGGCTGACCGTGGAGAGTACGGCCATGAGTGCGAAAGAGGCGCGGGGCCCCCACAGGGCGGCGGCACCTCCCGCGGCCAGCGCGCCGAACGGGACCGCGCCCCAGGAGATGAAACGGACCGTCGCCATCACGCGCGGCAGCAGTTCCGGGGGTGTGGCGGTCTGCCGGTAGGTGCGGGTCACGATGCTCGTCACCACCACGGCCCCGGCGAAACCGCCGTTCCCCAGGGCGAACAGACCGAGTGCCAGGGAATGTCCGGCCAGTGGCATCAGCACCGCGAAACACGGGGAGAGCACCGCGGCCCAGCGCAGCGCCCGGCCGCTGCCCAGGCGGGCGACGATCCGGGGCGTCAGCGCCGCACCGACCAGGGTGCCGAGGCCATCGGTCGCGATGAGTATCCCCACCAGGGCGGGCGACGCGTCGAGGGTGCGGACCAGAAAGACCGGGGTGAGCGCCATGAGGCCACCGCAGACGAAGTTGACGGCGGTCGCGTCCGCCGTGCAGGGGCCGATGACCGGGTGGCGGGTGACGTACCGCCAGCCCTCGCGAATCATCTCGCGCATACCGCGGCGCGGGCCCTCCTGCGCGGGGTGCGCAACCGGCGGCAGGCTGCCCATGAGCGCGGCCGAGACGAGGTAGCTCACCGCGTCGACCACGATCGACGTCGCCGCGCCGAACAGCTGGACCAGCACGCCGCCCAGGGAAGGGCCACCGAGCTGGGTCGCCGCCCTGGTCCCCGAGGTGAGGCTGTTCCGGGCGGTGAGCTCCTCCTTGCTGACGATGGAGGGCAGGAAGGTCGAGTTGCCGACGTCGAAGACGACGGACGCCAGCCCGACCACCAAGGCCACGACTATCAGCTGCGGCAGGCTCAGGACGCCGAACGCCGCAGCCACCGGCACCGAGGCCACCGCGGCGGCCCGGAGCAGATCCATCGCCACCTGCGTCCCGCGCAACGGCAGACGATGCACGAGGACTCCGGCCGGGAGGCCGATCAGGAGCCACGAAGCGAAGGAGGCGGCCGTGATCAGGCTGACCTCGAATGCGGAGGCGTGCAGCACCAGTACCGCGAGCAACGGCAGGGCGACCGCCGTCACGGCGTCGCCGAGCCCGCTCACCGTGGACGCACCCCAGTACCGCCAGAACGCCGCCACACGCGACGCGCCGTCCGGCTGGTTGTCCCTCTCTCCCCGCCCCTGCACCGCCGTCGTCATACCTGCCCCCTGCGACCGTCGAGTGAGTTCCTTTAGGGAACTGACTATACTCATGGATCATGCGGTACACAGAGCTCGGCGACCCGGACTGCGCGATCGCGCAGGCGCTCGCGGTGGTCGGTGATCCATGGACGCTGCTGCTCATCCGGGACGTCGCGGGTGGGACGCACCAGTTCGACGCGCTCCGGGACGGACTCGGTATCAGCCGCAAAGTACTGACCGAGCGTCTGAAGGCCCTTGTCGCGGACGGTGTACTGGAGAAGCGCCTCTACAGCTCGCACCCTCCCCGGTACGAGTACCACCTGACGCCGGCCGGACGCGGCCTGCTACCGGTCCTCGTCACCCTCCAGGACTGGGGCGCCCGCCATGTCATGGGCGACGGCGTCCTGTCGGCCACCGGCGCGACCGACTCTGCCGAGACCCGACGCGTACACGCCCTGGTGGGGCGTCGGCTGCCCGAGCTCGAACTCGTCGGCGCGGAGGGTGTGCCGATCGACCCGGTCTCCACGGACCGGGCGTGGACGGTCCTGTACTGCTTCCCCGGGGCCTACGCGCCCGGCGGGCACGACTACCCGCCGGGCTGGGGCCAGATCCCGGGCGCGCGCGGCTGCACGCTCGAGTCGTGCACCTATCGCGACCGGATGGCGGCCTTCGCGGAGCGCGACGCCAAGGTGCACGGAGTCAGCACGCAGCGCCCCGACCAACTCGCCGCCTTCGCCGAGCACGAGCGGATCGCGTTCCCGCTCCTGTCCGACGCCGACCTCCAACTGGCCGCGGCGCTGCGGCTGCCCACCTTCCGCGCAGCGGGTGTGGACCGGCTCAAGCGCCTTACTCTCGTCCTCGACTCCTCCCGCACGGTGCGCGGGGTGCTGTACCCGCTCAACGACCCGGCGGGTTCCGTCGACGACGCCCTGGCGCTCGTCGACTCGCTGGCCGGGGCGTGACGACTCAGCCGCCGTCGACTCGGTCAGCGCCGTGGCCACCGGGACGACGAGCGCAGCGCGACCTGGGCACCGGTCGGGCCGTACTGCCGTCCGTCGCGGCGGGTGTGGTCGCCACTGGATCGGCTACCAGCCGACGGCGACCAGGAGCCACTGCGGGTTGGCGTGGGAGATGAAGGAGGACTGGCCCGCCACGTCGTCGTAGGGGAAGCCGTAGGCGAGGTGGTTGATGGCGTTGTCGTGCCAGAACTCGGCGTAGTGGTTCGCCGGTGCCGCCTTGTAGAACTGGGCCGGGTCGGACTGCTGGGAGGCCGGCAGGGTGGCGACGTGGCGGTTGAGGGCGGCGCACATGTCGGGGTTGCCCGCCAGGGAGGCGGCGCAGCCGAAGATGTCGGAGGTGGCCGCGTTGACACCCACGGACTGGGCGTAGGCGATAAAGTAGTTCGCGTTGGCGCCGCCCGCGCGGAAGCTCGGGTCGCTGCCGGGCGCGATGATCCGGTACGGAGACTGCGTCCGGGCAAGCACCTTGAACTGGTCCGGAACGGCGTCGGTGAAGCGCTGGAAGGTGGTGGCGCGGTCCTCGGCGAAGGTCTGCCGGTTCTCGCCGACCTCGACGTCGTAACCGTCCCTGGTGTGCAGGCGCATGGCGAGCTTCAGGCCGAAGGCGTCGACCCGAGTGGTGTTGCCGTTGAAGACGTTGTTGCCGACGGTGAACTCGATGAAGTCGTAGTACAGGCTGTTGGGCGAGCCCAGGTAGAAGTACATGCGGCCCGCGGAGTTGGCCGGCATGTCGGTGTCGGGCACGGTACGTCCGGATCGTTCGGTTCACGACCGCTCAAGCGTCCTCAGGTCAGCCTGTCCGTACATCACTTGACGATCCCGGTACGGGCCTGACCGTTCCCTGGCGGCTGGTTCGGTAACGGCCCGGGGTCGTTCCGATGATGTCGGTGAACGCCGCGATGAAACTGCTGGGGTTGGCCCATCCGCAGGCGTAGGCGGTTTGGGTGGTGTCGTGGCCGTCGGCAAGAAGCACGAGGGCGTGGTGGATGCGCAGCTGTGTGCGCCACTCATAGAAGGTCATGCCGAGTTCGGTGCGGAACAGTCGGCTGAGAGTGCGGGTGCTGGCTCCGATCGTCTTCCCGAGTTCGGCCAGCGTGGCGTTGTCCGCCGGCGTTTCGTACAGCACCCGGGCGATGGCTTGCAGTCGGTCGTCCCGTGGTTCCGGCAGGTGCAGTGGCTGTTCGTGTGCTTCGCGGAGTTCGTCCACGAGGACTCGAAGGAGGCGGGAGCGTGCGGAGGGGCTGTAGTCAGGCGCGGCGTCGTCGTAGTTGCGGGGGCCGGTCAGGGCGAGCAGGACCTCGCGGGCGAGCCCGGAGGCCAGGAACACGGCCGGATGGTCCGGTACGAGCCGGGCGAGGGACGGCGCGAGAAAGACGATCCGCATGTCGGTGTCGCCGTGGGCGCGGTGACAGTGCGTGAACCCCGCGGGGGTCCAGGCGACCCGGTTGGCGGGAACGATCGACGTGCCGCGCTCGGTGTGAACTGTCAACACGCCGCTGGCCGCGTACACCAGGTGTCCCCGTGCGTGCGACTGCACTGCGCTTGTCTCGCCGGACGGCCAGAAGTGACGGCCGCCGGACGGCCACACATGTGACGTCATACCGGTGTGCGGAGAAGGTTGGCGGCGAACAGGCATTGGTTGGCATCCTATCGTTAACAGGCCACACCTTGATCTGGTGACACTGTCTCCACGCGGACTGGTCTTTCCTCGCGCAAAGCGCCCGACCAACCACATGTCATCGAGGCAGCGTGCCTCGATACCCGCGGCTTGAGAGAAGGAGAAGCGCATGGCGACGTTCGTCCTCGTGCCCGGCGGGTGGCACGGCTCCTGGTCGTTCGAGGCGGTGGTTCCGCTGTTGGAGCGTGCCGGCCATGCCGTTCACGCCCTGACCCTGACCGGTCTGCGGCCGGACGACGACAACGCGACGGTCGCGACCGCCAACCTCGACACGCACGCCGACGACGTATTGCGGCTCCTCGATCGCGCCCACGTCACCAGCGCGACGCTGGTCGGCCACAGCTACGGCGGGATGGTGATCGCCGCGGCCGCCGATCGCGCTGACGGCCGGATCTCGCGGCTGGTGCATCTCGACGCCTACGTACCACGCGATGGCGAGTCGTGCTGGTCCTCAACGACCGAGCGCTACCGGCAGGCGTTCGCTGCCGGCGCTGCGACCACCGGTTATGCCGTCCGGCCGCCGGACGGAGGCGACCCCCGCCGCCGTCCCCATCCCCTCGCCTCGTTCCTGCAGACGATCCGGCTCACAGGCACGCTCGCCCGGGTCCCCCGTCGGGAGTTCATCTACTGCTCGGGATGGGAGGACCGGACGCCGTTCGCCGACCTCCGCACCCGACTCGCAGCCGATCCCGAATGGCAGGTCCACGACCTCCCAACCGGCCACGACGCGATGCATGAGGCTCCGGAGGCGGTCGCTGCACTACTGCTAGGCGAATGCGCCGCGGGACCGTCGACGCTCGGACGACTGGCTTCCGAGCGATCGGCATGCGATCCCCCTGGGAAGGGACCATGACTCGGGATGACCGTCGCCTCGCAAGCCCCGGCCCAAGTCTCGACTCAAGTCCCGGCCCAAGGGTGTGCCGCCCGGTTGGTGGGGCGGGCCCCCGGCGGGGTGCGGCCGTATCGGGAGTTGCTGCGGCTCGACCGGCCGGTGGGGGCCTGGCTCCTGGTGGTGCCCGGATGGATCGCCCTGGGAGCGATCGCCGGGCCCCGGGACGGGGGGCTGCTCGGGCTGCTGCTCCTGGTGTACGGGGTACTGTCGAGAAGGGCCGCCTGCGGGCTCAACGATGACCGGGAGGCCGATGTGCGGGTCGGGGTGCGGTCGGCCGTCGTGCTGCTGGGGCGCCACGGCCCGACGCTGGTGGGCGGCGTGTACGCGGGGTGTGTGGTGCTGCTCGCCTGGTTCGGGGTCGTGGCCGGGCTCGGGCCGCTGTACTGGCCCGGACTGTGCGTGGTCGCGGGGCAGTTGGGATGGCAGGTGTGGCGGGCCGACCCTGCGGACGTCGGAGCCTGCGGGCGGGCGTTCGGCACCAACCCCCTGTGCGGACTGCTCATCCTCGTGGCCGTGCTCGCCGGGCGGATCGGTACCCTCGGCTGAGGGAGGCGGACCCTGGAGGTGCTGGTGGGACTGCGGGAACGGATCGCGGCGGAGCTCACGGCGACCATGCACGGCGGGGATCTCAAGCTGGAGCGGTATGCGGGGCCGCTCGGCGATCCCGGGCTGTTCGGGATCGCGCCGGGGGACCCCGTGTGGCGGGTGCACGGGCAGGCCACCGGGATGCTCACCGGTGGGTTCGCCGCGCTCATGCTCCAGTCGCTGCATCCGCTGGCCATGGCGGGGGTCGACCAGCACTCCGACTTCCGCGCCGATCCGGTCGGGCGGCTGAACGGCACCGTACGGTTCATCACCACGACCACTTTCGGCTCCTCGGCCGCCGCCCGCGAGGTGATCGACCTCGTCCGGCGGATCCACACCCGGGTGCACGGCACCGCCCCCGACGGCCGGCCGTACCGCGCGGACGACCCCGACCTGCTCACCTGGGTGCACACCGCCGAGGTACGCAGCTTCCTCGCCGGCCACCAGACCTACGCATCCCGGCCGCTCCGGCTGACCCCCGCCGAGTGCGACGCCTACTACCGCCAAGTCGCCCCCGTGGCAGAGGCGTTGGGTGCGCGGAACGTGCCGCGCACCAACCTCGAAGCCGAGCGCTACCTGGCCCGCCTCCGCCCCGAACTCCACGCCACCCAGGCCGCGTTGGACTCGGTACTGTTCCTCCGCCGCTTCGGACGCACACGACGGGAACGGCTGGTCGTAGGCCTGCTCATGAACGCCTCGATCGGACTCCTCCCCGACTGGGCCCGCACCGAACTCGGCATCCACCGCCCCGCCCCCGTCCGCACCGGCTGGGACCGGCCCCTGGCGACGGCCGTCGGACGCACCCTCGAATGGGGGCTCGGGCCCTCCCGGATCCAGGCCGCCGCACGGGGGCGGCTGGCGGGGGTGCGGCAGAGTTGACGTCGAGGACCTGGTAGAGGGTCAGGTCGGCGTGCGCGCTGCGGGTCGGGCCGCCGGTACTCGCGGGCAGCCTCCCGCGCTACGGAGCTTCTCCACTGGTCGTGATCCCCGCTCTGCCCCTTGCCCTGGGCGGGGCCGCTCGCCCTGGCCACCGCTCCCGGGGTGCTGATCTGGACGTTGAAGGGGCATCCCTGGGGGTGATCCCCAAGCCGGCTCCCGATCGGACCCTCTACTCGCCGGCACGTGCCATGAGCAGCGGCTGGAAGAAACCTGTCTCCTGCGGCATACGCCACTCGGGGTCCACGAACCCCGCGTCGGTCACGAGACCGGTCAGCCGGTCCAGGGCGAGCGCCCAGTAGGCGGTCCGGCGGACCCTGACACGCCATTCTCCGCCCGTGGGCAGGAGCTGGAAGTGTTCCAGCTCGTAGTGCTCGCCGTCCTCGTGCCAGTGCCAGAGCTGGAAGGTGACGGTCCGCTCTCCCCCGTCCGCGGGCCGGTGGACCTGTGGGAGCGCCGATTCGGGGCGCTGGCGCAGCAGGTCGTCGTAAGCGCGCGTACTGAGCAGCAGCAGGCCGCCGGGACGGAGCACGCGGCGCATCTCCGTCAGGGCGGCGTGGACGTCCTGCTCCGTCAGAAGGTGGGGCAGGGCGTTGTCGGCGCAGACGACGGCGTCGAATCGGACGTCGGGAAACGGCAGTCGCCGCATGTCCGCGACTGCCGTGCCCAACGCCACATTCCGGTGGCCGGCCTCGCGGGCAGCACGGGCGACAGCGCGGGGGCTGAGGTCTGTACCGGTGACGCGGTGGCCGCGCAACGCCAGGCCGATGGCCTGCGTGCCGATGCCGCAGGAGCAGTCGAGCACCGCCGCGCGGTCTTGGCTTAGCAGGGCGTCCAAAGCGTCCCCCTGCCGGCGGACGCTGGCGTCCCAGTCCGTATAGATCAGGTGGTAGTCGTCGGCCGGTTCGTCGTAGAAATGTGCCACCGAGTTCTCGGTCATGGCCCGAGGCTACTGTTCGTGCGAAGCCCATCACAGAGAGGTTCCTCCGTGTGACCGCCAAGTACGACGTCAAGCGCCGGCTCCGGAAGTGCTACTCCCCCAAGAACACCGACTGGGAAGTCGTCGATGTCCCCGAGCTTCGTTTCCTCGCCATCGACGGGCACGGCGACCCGAACACCAGCCCCGCGTACCGCCATGCGGTCCAGGCGCTCTACGCGGTCGCCTACACCACCAAGTTCGCGAGCAAAGGCGACCTCGGCAAGGACTTCGTCGTGGGCCCGCTCGAGGGACTGTGGTGGGCGGACGACATGGACGACTTCCTGGCCAGGCTCAAGGACAACTGGCGATGGAGACTTCTCATCAACGTCCCCGACTGGATCACTGGCGGCATGATCGAAGACGCCAAGCACACCGCCCTGACCAAGAAGGGGCTTCCGGCCATTCCGGACGTTCGGTCGGAGACGCTGCACGAGGGCACCAGCGCCCAGGTCCTCCACATCGGCTCTTACGACGACGAGACACCGATCCTGACCAGGCTCCACCACGATTACCTCCCCGCCAAGAACTTGCGGGAGGCGGGGTTGCACCACGAGGTCTACCTCAGCGACCCACGCAGGACTGACCCCGCCAAGCTCAGGACGATTCTGCGGCAACCCGTACAGGCGCGGTCCGATTGAGGGAGGTCGGCGCGTCAACCGATCCGCTGGGCGCACGCATCCACGACCGGCGGCGAATCCGGCTGCCCATGAAGGATTCTTTTCGCTTCCATGACTTCCATTGCTCGGATGTGTTGGTTTCCGTACGCTCCTGGCCGTCCACAGGAAGGGATCCTCCGATGCGCATCACCTGGTCCGCCGCTCTGGTGAGCCTCGCCGTTGCGGCCACCACCGCACTCACCACCGGTGCCGCTGCCACCCCGGCCCGCCAAAGCCCGCACCACCACCGCCAGTTGCTGGCCAGAGACAACTTCCGGCACGGCATTGGCCAATGGTCGACCGAGCTGGAGAACGGCGGCAGTGTCACGGCGAACGACGGCGTGCTGGACGTCGACGTGCCCGCCGGGGCGTCCGTGTGGTTCAAGCGGCCCTTCTCGGGCCGGTACGAGATCGACTTCACCGCGACGCCGGTCTCCCAGGGCGGTCCCAACGATCGGGTCAGCGACCTGAACTCCTTCTGGAACGCCAGGGATCCACGCTCCCCCGACAACCTGTTCGGCACGCCCCGCAGCGGCGCCCTGGCCGACTACGACTACCTCACCACGTACTATGCGGGCCTCGGCGCGAACTACAACACCACCACCCGGCTGCGGCGTTACGTCGGCGTGGCAGGATCCCGGCCGCTGATCTACGACTACACCTCGCCGCTGCTCACCGCGAACGAGCCCAACCGGATCCGGCTGGTCTCCGACGGCAAACACATACAGTACTGGGACAACGGTGAGCTGGTCTTCGACTACACCGACGAGGACCCGTACACCAGCGGCTGGTTCGCGTTCCGCACCACCTGGAGCCACTTCCACATCACCGACTTCCGCGTCTGGCGGCTCAAGGGCGAAGGCGGTCCGGCCACCCCCGGGTCCTCCCCCGGTCGGTGACGCACTGAGCCGAGGCCGTGCCCGGGTGAGGGACTCCTTCGGCGCAACAGCGCCCCTTGACACGTACAAACCGTTGCAACACTCCTGCCGCAAACGCGGGGCATGATTTACCTTCTGGCCGTGAATCGACGAACCGTCAGGGGGCGCGCACCATGACCATCAGTCGCAGGGCACTGCTCGCCGCGGGGGTGGGCGCCGGGCTGCTCACCGCCTGCGGGTCCAATACAGGACGCGGCGGGGGCAGCGGTGCGGGGCCGACGCTGTCGCAGTGGTACCACCAGTACGGTGAGGCGGGCACCGAGCAGGCGGTGAAGCGGTACGCCGCGGCCTACAAGAAGGCCGATGTCAGCGTGCAGTGGCGGCCCGGCAACTACGACCAGCAGACCGCCGCCGCGCTGCTCACCGACTCCGGTCCGGATGTCTTCGAGGGCAGCCCCACCCTCGACCAGATCCAGGGGGGCCAGGTCGTCGATCTCACCGACCTGCTCGAAGGCGTCAAGGACGACTTCAACCCGGCCGTACTCACCCCGAAGACGTACGACGGGAAGATCTGGGGCATCCCGCAGGTCATCGACATGCAACTGCTCTACTACCGCAAGAGCCTGCTGAAGGACGCGGGTGTGGAGCCACCGGCCACCCTGGACGCACTGGTCGAAGCCGCCCGGAAACTGACCACGAAGAAGATCAAGGGGCTCTTCCTCGGCAACGACGGTGGTGCCGGTGTCCTGGGCGGAACACCGCTGTACGCGGCCGGACTTCAACTGGTCACGGACGACGGCATGGTCGGTTTCGACGACCCGGCCGCCGCACGTGCCCTTGCGAAGGTTCACCAGTTGTACGCCGACAAGTCCCTGCTCCTCGGCGCACCCGCCGACTGGTCGGACCCGTCCGCCCTCCTCCAGGGCCTGACCGCCATGCAGTGGTCCGGCCTGTGGGCGCTCCCCCAGGTGCAGAAGGAACTCGGCGACGACTTCGGAGTGCTGCCGTTCCCCAAGGACGGATCGGGCAGTCCCTCCGTCCCCGTCGGTGCGTTCGGGGCCGCTGTCAGCGCCCGCAGCAGGCACAAGGAGACCGCCAAGGACTTCGTGAAGTGGCTGTGGGTCGAACGCACCGACTATCAGGCGGACTTCGCTCTTTCCTACGGCTTCCACATCCCCGCGCGGGTCTCTCTGGCCAAGAAGGCCGGCAAGCTGAAGACGGGTGCGGCCGCCGACGCCGTCCGCTTCACCACCGAACACGGCTACGCCCAGCCACTGTTGTGGACCCCTGCCAGCCAGACCGCCTACCAGGACGCGCTGAGCCGGATCATCAAGAGCGGAGCCGATCCGGAGAGCGAACTGAGGACGGTCGTCCGGAAGGTGTCGGCCGAACTCGACCGGGTGAAGAAGAAGTCGTGAGGGCCGGACGCAGAGTACGCAACCGCACTCTCTGGTTCTGGATCTTCGTCGGCCCGTTCGTTCTCGGGCTCGCCCTGTTCACGTACGTCCCTCTGCTGTGGAGCGTCGGTCTCAGCCTGTTCGACGCCCGCAACACCGTCACGCCCACTCACTTCGTCGGCTTCGACAACTACACGGCCATGCTGTCGGACGACGCCTTCGTCGACAGCCTGCGCACCTTCCTGGTCTTCACGGCGTTCATCGTGCCCGCGACGTATGTCCTCTCGCTCGCCCTCGCACTGATGGTGAACCGGGTGCGCCGGGCGCAGGCGTTCTTCCGGTCCGTGTTCTTCCTTCCGGCAGCGTGCAGTTACGTCGTCGCCGCCCTCATCTGGAAGATGTCCGTGTTCAACGGCGTACGGTTCGGGCTCGCCAATGCCGTGCTCGGTTGGTTCGGCGGCGACCCGGTCGCCTGGCTCTCGACCACCGACCCGCCCTGGTACTGGCTGGTGATCGTCACGGTGCGATTGTGGCTCCAGACGGGCTTCTACATGATCCTCTTCCTGGCCGGGCTTCAGCGGATCGATCGCGGGCTGTACGAGGCTGCCGAGGTCGACGGGGCCCGGCCCGGCTGGCAGGTACTGCGGCACATCACGCTGCCGCAGCTGGGCGCCACGTCGATCGCGGTCGTCCTGCTCCTCGTCATCAACGCCTTCCAGGCCTTCGACGAGTTCTACAACCTCCTCTCGGACGCCCGCGGATACCCGCCGTACGCCCGTCCGCCGCTCGTCTACCTCTACTACGTGGCCCTCGGCCAGGGGCAGAACCTGGGGCTCGGCAGCGCCGGCGCGGTGATCCTCGCGCTGGTCATCGTGGTCGTGACGGTGGGTCAGGCACGCTGGTTCGGACTGGGCAAGAAGGAGGAGTGACGGTGGAGGACGCCGTGGTACGTGTCGGGCGGGCCCTGCGGCTCGTCCTGCTGGTCGCACTGGCTCTGCTCTTCCTCATCCCTTTCTATCTCCTCGTCCGCAACGCGCTGTCGAGCGAGCAGGACATCACCTCACCGGAATGGACGCTTTTCCCCTCGGAGTTGAGGTGGGGGAACGTACGGGAGCTCTTCGACGACACCTCCGTCCCCTTCGCCCGCTCCCTGCTCAACTCCGCGCTGATCGCGGTCGCGACGACACTCGGCACGCTGCTGCTCGCCTCGCTCGCGGGGTACGGTCTCGCTCGCATCCCCTACCGGCACGCGAACAAGGTCTTCTACTCGGTCCTCGGCACCCTGATGGTTCCGGCCGCCGTCACCTTCGTCCCGAGCTTCGTACTCGTGTCGTCGCTGGGCTGGGTCTCGACCTTCCGGGGCCTGATCGTCCCGACGCTGTTCTCGGCCTTCGCCTGTTTCGTCTTCCGGCAGTACTTCCTGGGATTCCCAGCGGAGTTGGAGGACGCGGCACAGGTGGACGGGCTCGGCTACTGGCGGACGTACTGGCTCATCGTCGTACCGAACGCCCGGCCCGTCTTCGCCGCCGTCGGGACCATCGTGTTCATCGGCGCGTGGAACTCCTTCCTGTGGCCGCTGGTGATCGGGCAGGACCAGAACGCATGGACCGTGCAGGTGGCGCTGTCGTCCTTCACCACGTCGCAGGTCGTCAGGCTGCACGAGCTGTTCGTCGCGGCAGCCGTATCGATCCTGCCATTGCTGGTCGTGTTCCTGTGCTTCCAGCGGTGGATCGTGGCAGGGGTGGAACGGTCCGGGATCGATTGAGGCCCGCCGACGAGGCCTGAGCGACGGCCGGGCCCGGGCCGCGGGGCCACCCCTCGTCCGTGCGGCTCGCCTCTCCGCTCAGCCCCGCGCGCATGGCGAGCAGCCCGGCCTGTTCCCGGCTCTCGCAGTGCGGTTTCCGGGCGTTGCTCAGGCCGTCCGCCATCGCCGCGCAGGAAGCCATGGGCGCCGGCCCAAAGCGCCGACAGCAGGCGTGCCGCCCAGGAGCGGCCCGCTCCCGCAGACCGCGCATGAGACGCTCCCCGTGGAAGCTGCGTGGTAGCGTTTGTATACAAACTGTATGCGAAGTCTGGGGGTTGCCGTGACGTCCGGTCGGGAGAAGGCGTACGCGCATCTCAAGGACACGGTGCTGACGGATCCCGAGATGCAGGGGGCCTTCCTGTCTGAGCAGGAGCTCGCCGACCGGATCGGCGTCTCGCGCACACCGATCCGGGAGGCGCTGCTCCAGCTCGCGGCCGAGGGCCTGGTCGAGCTCGTGCCCAAGCGGGGAGCCCGGGTGGCACCGCTGACGGGACGGGAGATCCGCGAGCTGATGGAGCTGCGGGGCATCGTCGAGCGGTACGCCGCCCAGCAGCTCGTCGCCGGTGGCGGAGCACCAGTGGCGGAGCTGCGGTCCCTGCTCGAACGACAGCGCGAACTCACCGGCGCCGACCAGGCCCGGGAGTTCATCGCCGTGGATCACCGGTTCCACTCGGCACTGGTGTCCGCCGTGGGCAACTCCCTCCTGGACCGGCACTACGACGGCCTGCGAAGCCGCCAGGTCCGCACCGGAGTGGTGGCCCTGTTCAGCCGGCAGGGACGGCAGGAGGCCGTGCTGGACGAACACGAGGCGATCCTGGACGCCCTCGCCGCCGGTGACGCGCAGGCCGCGTGCGCCGCCATCGACTACCACCTGGAGTCGACGCTCAAGGTACTGCTCGCGGGCTAGGCGAGCCCGCGTCCGGCTGCTCGACCTCCGCACCGGATCCTGCCCTGCCGCAGTATCCGGGGGCCGGTGTCTCCTCCCGGCCCCCGTCGGTCACTGCCGGCCCGTCCCCGGATAGGTGATCACCAGCATGGTGACACCGTCCTGCGAGGTCCACGGGCCGTGCGGCATCCCGGGCGGGCGGCACGCGTACATGCCGGCGGTGAAGGTCCGGCCGAGCGTCAGGTCGTGCAGCGCTCCGTCGACGAGATAGACCTCTTCCCAGAAGTCGTGGCGTGCCACGCCCTGCGCCGAGGTGTCGGTGCCCGGCGCCCAGCGGACGAGCGCCGTGCGGCATCCGCCCTCGGGGTCGTCGGCAAGGACCCGCTCCTCGACGCCGGGACCGGCGCCCGCCGGGGTGCTCCACGGTCCGTCGGGGAGGTGGAACTCCAGCTCCGGTTTGCTCATCGCCACACCTCCGGTCGCCGGTTGGCCAGTACGGAGATCTTCTGCCGGACCGTGGCGACCTCGTCGACGTCGAGGTCGGCCAGCAGCAGGTCGGGCTCGGCGCCCAGGGCGTACCGGACCGTGCCGTCGGGTCCGACGACGCGGCTGTGCCCGATGCCCGTCGGCGCGGGGCCCGGCTCGGTGCCGGGGTCGGCCTGGCCGACGGCGGCGAGCCATAGGGTGGCGTCCAGAGCGCGGGCCTGGACCAGCAGATCCCACTGCTGGAGCTTGCCGGGTCCGGCGCCCCAGGAGGCGGCCAGCAGTGTGGCCACGGCCCCGGCGTCGGCGTGGGCCCGGAACAGCTCCGGGAAGCGGACGTCGTAGCAGGTGGCCAGGCCCAGCCGCACCCCGTCCACATCGATCACCGTCGAGGCGGAGCCGGCGGCGACGGTGTCGGACTCGCGGTAACCGAAGGCGTCGTAGAGGTGGATCTTGTCGTAGGACGCCTCGACCCCGGGCCCCGTGGCCAGCAGGGTGTTGGCCACCCGGCCCTCGGGAGCCGGGGTGAACATGCCGGCCACGACGACCGTGCCGGTGGCCCGGGCGATCTGCCGCACCCCGTCGGCCCACGGACCGTCCAAGGGCTCGGCGAGCGGTGCCAGTGGGGTGCCGAAGCAGGCCATCGACGCCTCCGGGAAGACGACGACGCGGGCTCCGGCGTCCGCGGCTCGCCGCGTCCACTCCTTGATGAGCTGGAGGTTCTTGTCGGGGTCGGGGCCGGTGGTGAGCTGGCTCAGGGCGATCCGCACGGTGCGGTTCCTCCTCGGGAGGTTCGGGGGGTCTGCAAGGGTCAGCGGGCCCGGGTGGCGTCCGCCGTGGTACGGGCCTTCGGCGCGGCCAGGTGGGTGTCCTCGTCGACGGCGGCTTCGGGGCCGCGGCCCAGGCAGACCCCGACGAGGGAGACGGCCGAGGCGAGGGCGGTGTACGCGGCCAGCGGCACCCAGCTGTCGTAGGCGCTCAGCAGACTGGTGAACAGCAGTGGTGCGACGGCGCCGCCGATGATCCCGGCCAGTGTGTAGGCCAGTGAGGACCCGGTGTAGCGCAGCCGGGGCGAGAACTGTTCGGCGATGAATGCGGCCTGCGGTCCGTACAGACAGCAGTGGATCACGAGGCCCACGACGACACCGGTGGCGAGCGGCAGCCAGGTGCCACCGCCGGCCAGCGGGAAGAACACGAAGGGCCATATGCCGGCGGCCACGGCGGCGCAGCCGGACAGCAGGCGGCGGTCGACCCGGTCGGAGAGGGCGCCGGCCAGCGGCATGAGGAAGACCTGGAGCGAGGAGCCGATGAGGACGGCCGCGAGGGCGGAGCCGCGCGACATGCCGAGTTCCTGGGTGGCGTACGTCAGGACGAACACGGTGAACATGGCGTAGAGCACGTCGGGGCCGACGCGGCAGAGGACCGCGGCGAGCAGGGCTCGCGGCTGCGTGGTCAGGACCTCCCGGATCGGCGCTTCGGGGCGTTGGTGCCCGGCCTGCATCGCCTTGAAGACCGGGGTCTCCTCCAGCTTCGCCCGGACCCACAGCCCGAACCCGACGAGCACCCCGGAGAGCAGGAAGGCGACGCGCCAGCCCCACGACTCGAACTGCGCATCGGTCAGCAGCGCGCCGAGGGCGGCCAGGACGCCGTTGGCCAGCAGGTTGCCGGCGGGTGGGCCGACCTGCGCGGCCGAGGCGTAGAAGCCGCGGCGGCGCGGGTCCCCGAACTCGCTGGACAGCAGCACGGCGCCGCCCCATTCGCCACCGACGCCGACGCCCTGGGCGAAGCGCAGCACGACCAGGGCGATCGGAGCGGCCACGCCGACCGTCGAGTACGCGGGCAGGACGCCGATCAGAAATGTGGCCGCGCCGATGAGGACCAGCGTGGCCATCAGCACCTTCTTGCGGCCGATCACATCGCCGAGGCGGCCGAAGACGATCCCGCCGAGCGGACGCGACACATAGCCGACCGCGTAGGTGGAGAACGCCAGGAGCGTGCCGGTGAGCGGGTTTTCCGACGGGAAGAACAGGTCGCCGAAGACCAGGGCGGCCGCGGCGGAGTAGACGGCGAAGTCGTACCACTCCAGGGCCGTGCCGGTCAGGCTCGCGGCGAAGGCCCGGCCGACGCCGGAGTGCCTGTCGGACGCCTTCGCGTCGTCCTTCGAGGTGTCGTGCATGGTTCCCATCCTTGCTCGGGGACATCGACCTTCTGGCATACTTCTTGTATACAGGTCGTATGCGCAAGCCCTGCGCGAGAACTCGACCGTGGAGACCGTGGAGAAATCCCGACCCGCGGTCCGTCCCCCGATCACTGGGAGTGCCCTCATGGCCGTGCTGACCTTCGAACTGCCCGACGGATCGACGCGCGAGGTCGACGTCGTCCAGGTCCTCAATGCCGGGTACGCCGGGCGCAGCCAGAAGGACGTCGCCGCGCACGTCGCGGAGCTTGCCGAGCTGGGCGTTCCCGGCCCGTCCGTGACACCGGCCCTCTACCCCGTCTCTCCCTATCTCGCACAGCAGACCGACCGGGTCCAGGCGCAGCACGGGCGCACCTCCGGCGAGGCGGAGTGGGCGCTGGTGGTGGCGGACGGCGGGGAGCTGCTGCTGACGGCAGCCTGCGACCACACCGACCGTGACCTGGAGGTGCACGGCGTGGCCTGGAGCAAGAACGCCGGCCCCGACGTCCTCGCCCGCCGCGCCTGGCGCCTGGCCGACGTGGAGTCCCGAATCGACGAACTCACCCTGCGTGCCTGGGTCACCCACGGTGAGACCCGGACCGAGATTCAGCACGGCACCCTCGCCGAACTCCTCACCCCCGCCTACTGGGTGGAGGTCCTGCGCTCACGCGGCGCACTCACCCCAGGCACGGTCCTGATCTCCGGCACCATCCCCATGGCCCCCGACGTCGATCAGTTCGCCGACGGCTGGAGCGTGGAACTGAACGACCCCGCCACCGGGGACGCCATCCGCCTCCACTACGACGTCCAGCCCATGCCGGCCCCCATCGGCTGACACGAGGGCAGACAGCCGTATCCGCCCGTGCCTTCGGCCAGCCCCGCGCTCGTCTAGGGTGGCGCGGTGGGGTTCGAGGTGCGGGAACGGTGGGGTGCGCAGCCGTCGTGGGCGAGATGGGTGCTCGCGGTGTACCTGATCGGTTTCACCGAGGGCACGGTCTCCCACATCGCAGACCTGGTCCGTGGCGGCGTCCACGCCTATGCGTCGTTCCATCAGGTCCCTGTGCAGGTGTTCCTCGTCAGCTTGGTGGTCCTCGATCCGCTGGCCGCGGTGCTGGTGGGGTTGGTGCGGCGGGAAGGGCTCTGGCTGGCAGGTGCGGTGATGGTGATGGACGTCAGCGCGAACTGGTGGGGCAACCGGCACTGGCTGCGGGATGATCCTCCGCAACTGCTCGGGCTGTTGCCCCTCACGCTCTTCGGCCTGTTCGTCGTTGCGTTCGCCGTCCCCTTGCACCGCACGTCCGCCCGGTAGGACCTGGAGGCCGACCGTTACTCCAGCACCGCGCGGAAGGCGCGCTCGCCGATGCCGCGCATCAGTGGGTCGTCCGCCGAGTGCGACAGGAAGGCCAAGGACAGGGCAAGCGCCCATCCACGGGCCCGCTCCCAGGTCGCGTCGTCCGCACGGCCATACGCCTGGCGTAGGGCAGCCCGCTGCTCGGCCGTGAAGAGCATCCAGGCCACGGACAGGTCGGTGGCGGGATCGCCGGAGGTGATGTCACCGAAGTCGATCACTGCGCTGATTCGGCCGCGGTCGATCACGAGGTTGGCCGGGTGCAGGTCCCCGTGCAGCCACACCGGCGGCCCGCTCCAGGCGGGCGTGGCGACAGCCGATTCCCAGACCCGCAGTGCGGTGGCACGGTCGGCCCGCTCGACGTGCGCCAGCCCGGTCAGGACGCCCTCGGCGCGTCCGGCCAGCGGAATCCCGCGAAACGGGTTGGCGGGCGCCTCCGAAGGGGCCGGGACGTGCAGGGCGTCCAGAAAACCGCCGAGCGCCGCCGCGGCCGACCAGGCGTCGTCGGGATCCGACCGCGCCGCGATCCGGCCCGGGAAGAACGGCACGACGCTCCAGGGCCACCGGTACTGAGCCGTCGGCCGCCCGACACGCACCGGCGCCGGCACGGGCAACGGCAGGCGGCCGGACAACTCCGGCAACCACCGCTGCTCGTGCGCGAGGAGCTCGGCAGCCATGGCGCGCCGCGGCAACCGGACGAGGAGCTCCTAGCCAAGCCGGCACACGAGGTTGTCCCAGCCGTTGGCCAGTACCTCGATCGGCAGGTCCGCCAAGTCGCGGTGCTGCTCGTCGAGTAGACGCCGCACCATGCCGACAGAAACCGAAACCTCCGCGGCGGGCATTCGGTGATCCGTCACAGCGAGAACTCTACGGCCGCGGCCCGGCGCCCGCCCTGGGGCTCGTGCGGGTTTCCACGGGCCCGGATCCTTCGGGCACGGCGAACGACAAGCCCGGCCGGTCCGGTTCCGTCAGTTTCCGCCTCTGGCGGTGTGGCTCCGCACCGCCAACCGGCGGCCGGTCGTCGCGTCGGTCACGGTCCTCGATCCGAGGGCCGCGTGCAGGGTCGCGCGGGCCGGCCCGCTGCGGGCGTCAGCCGGGCAGACGACGTCCGGGCCCGTCCGTGTGGTGACCTGAAGTGTGAGGTGGACCCGTGTGAGGGTCTCCGATGCCCGCAGGTGAGCGGGGCCGTCGCAGCCACCCGACTGCGCGATGACGGTGAGAGTGCGGTCGTCGCCGCTCACCGTGACCGTTTCGGTGATCGCCTCGTTCCTCGTGACGGTTTTCGCCCCCGAGGCTGTCGACACCGAACATCCCGTCAGGGCGACCAGGGCCGCGACGGTCACTGACACAGGGCGACGATCCAGCATGTAAGTCTTCACAGTAGGCCGACGCAGGCGGAAGCAGATTCGTTCGCGATGCTGTCAGCGAGTGGGCAGTGTCCGGGTGTGCTCGATGCGTACGGCGTCCAGGGCCTCGGGGTCGAGGCCGAGCAGCCGCAGGATCGTCGGGGCGATCTGCGTGGTCTCCACGGTGTCGTCGACGCGTGCGCCGTGCGGGGTGGCGGCGCCGGAGACGACGAGCGGGACGTCCAGGTCGTCGGCGTGGGCGCCGCCGTGTTCGGCGATCTTGCCCTTGCCGCCGGTGTAGACGACACCGTACTGGGCGATGCCGAACAGGTCGGGCACGCGTGAGTCGCCCGGGCGGACGTGGAAGTAGCGGGCGGCGCCGGCACCGGCGTACAGCTTGTCGAGACCGCTCGCGGTGAAAGGCTTGGCCTGGCCGTCGATGCCGTTGCCCTTGCCGGACCGGGCGAGCAGGTAGGCCTTGGCGAAGTCGGTGGCGGCCTTGGAACGGTCGGTGAGCCAGATGAGCATGGCGTCGTCGTCCACGGCGTGCGCGACCAGGTCACCGGCGCCCGGGTGAGCGGCCTTCCAGGCGGCGTCGAGGCCGTCCAGCAGAGGGCCGTCGTCGATGCGGGTCAGTGCCTTGGGGTCGGTCGGCGACTGGCCGTGCTTGGCCGACAGGACGACCGTCGTACTGTCGTCCAGGTGACGCTTGCGCAGTTCGGCGAGGAACTCACCGACCTCCTTGTCGACGAAGGCGAGGTTCTTCGCCAGCAGCGGACCGGGCACGCCCTTCGCCTGGTAACCGCCCGTCAGTCCGTCAGAGGTGGGCAGCTTCTGGGCGGTCGAGACGGACTGGAAGTTCATACCGAAGACCGCCGGGGTGCCGACCCCGTGGGTGCGGCTGTGGTCGAAGCCGTCGATCTCGTTGAGGACGGCCTGCGCCTTGTAGCCGTCGTACTGCTCGGTCGCGGCGTTGTCCTTCGTCCAGTCCGCGCCCGACGCGTAACCGATCGCCCGGCTGTTGATCTCGGGGGCGAACAGGTCCTGGATGCCGGTGCCGGACGGGCCGTTCAGGATCTCGTACGCGACGTGCTTGTCGGACCACGCGGTCCGCAGCCCGGCCCTCCGGGCCACGTCGAAGACCGTGTTCACCTTCAGGTACGAGTGCGGGAACACCGGCTTGCAGGTCTTCGGGTCGACCGGCAGCTTCGACGGGTCGATGAGGCTGCGGGCGTCGCCGGTCATGTCGAGGATGCTGCCGGGCAGGCCGCTCAGATTCTGGCCCGCGTCGAGGGAGTCCTTGTTCTTGTCGAGGTCCTCGGTGAGGTCGACCTCGGCGCCCCGCTCGGCGCCGGCGCCCCGCTCGGCGCCGGCGCAGGCGGTCGTACCGGCCGGGAGGAGGGCGGAGTCGTAGGTGTCGTCGTAGTAGACGCCCGTGGTGCCCGGGTTTCCCCCCGTCACCTGGCCGACCATGCCGGGAAACGAGTCGGAGGGGACGGTGGTTCTGGCGTGGGTGTACTCCACGCCGCCGGTGGTGAGCCGCGCGAGCGCTGACTGGGGGTGTCGGGCGATGTACCAGGCCAGGTCGGACTGGTGCAGGCCGTCGACGGACAGCAGCAGCACGTGCCGGGCGTCGGTGCGGGCGCGCGCCGATGCGGGCGCGGTGGCCGTCGCGGTGAGAGCACCCACGGCTGCGAGCGCGGCGGCCACTGCCGTGACGGCACGGGCGGAAGGCAGGGGACGGGGGGGCATGCGTTCTCCTCGGGCTGTGCTGGGGGCTTGAAGAAGCCGGTGAGCCGTTCACCCACATCCGAGGGTCGGAACGTGTACGGAAGCGGACTTCCGTACCGCGTCCTGCCAAAGAAACGCACGGGTGCACGCAAAAACCCCGAGATGCGTGCGGGCGGCGGTGTGCCGCCACCCGAGGAGTCGACGTCAAGCCGTGGCGGTCACCGGGACATTGGCCTCCCAGAGGAAGTCGTCCGGGTCGCTGCACGGGGCGGCGGCGCCGGTGAGCACGAGGCGGTGGGATCCGCTGCCCTCGGCGGGGACGCCCGCGTCCTTGGCGAGCGCGCGGCGCTTGTACAGAGCGAGCTTGACCTGGCCGGAGTCCGTGGCGAACTCCACGTACTTGCCGCCGAAGCTCTTGCCCACCCTCAGGCCCCGATCGGCGTAGAACTGCTTGCTGGCCTTGACGTCCTCGACGCCCAGCAGGAGCACGAGCTCCTCGAAGTCCCGGGTGACCGGGCCGGTGTCCTTCTTCGCCGATGTCGCGATCTTCACAATCGTGCCGTCCGGGGCCTGGACGACCCCGCCGTAGCCCCACAGCGACTTCGCGGCGGTCTTGAGGCTGGTGGCGCCGGCTTGGAGGGCAGCCTCGACGAGGGCATCGACATTGCCCGGCTGGGACACCACCAGCGACAGCGTGAACCCGCGGAATCCGGCCGTGCGTTCGTCGGATGCGCGCAGCCGCACGTGCGAGGAGTCCGGCCCGAGGACGGTGGAGTAGAAGCGGGTGGCAGCCGTGAGGTCGGCCACTTCCAAGGTGACGGCATCGATGGAGTTCATGCCTTCGACGGTAGTGACGGCCGGGTGCTCGGCGCTTCTCGAAAACTGACCGGTTCGTCGCCGCATGACACCGCCGCCTTGGTTGGTCAGGCTGCGCAGCGGCCTTGATGCTCACACTGTGCCCGGATCGGCCTGCCGGGCCAACCGCGCCGCGACCGCGCCCGCGTAAGGGCCGACCGTCAGACCGGACGCCCCGAGGCCGTTGACCACGATCAACCCGGCGACCTGCGGAACCGTGCCGAGCAGCGGCCGGGCGTCGGGTCCCACCGGGCGGAACCCGACGCGGGTCTCCACGTGCGTCGCGCCGGCCAGCCCGGGGGCCACGGACAGCGCTTCGCCGAGCACCTCCGCCATCCCGCCCACGGTCACCCGGTGGTCAAACCCGACGTCGTCCTCGCGGGTCGCGCCGATCACCGCAAGTGCATGATCTGGCCGCGCTGCGGCGCGACGCGGACCCGGACGCCGATCGGTTCGAGGAGTTGCGGCGACCAGGCACCGGCCGCCGCGATCACAGCGTTCGCGCCGACGAACACGTCGTCGACCCGTACTCCGCGGACCGCGCCGTCGGCGACGATCGCGGCCGTGCCCTCGGTGATCCGGGCGCGGCGCCGGACCGCGGCACGGCGCGTCGCGTCGCGTCGCGTCGCGGACGGAGCGTCCGTCCAGGCGCACCGTTCCGGGGATGTGGATCGCCGGTCCGTCGTGTGCAAGGAGGGGGAAGAGTTCGCGGGCCCGGCGAGCGCTGGCCAGCTCCACCTCGCCGGCCATCGGAGACTTGGCGGCGCGCTCGGCCACGCGCCGGAGCGCCTCGGTGGCCTCGGCCTCATCGACAAGGCGCAGCGAGCCGGTACTGAAGCACCGGCGATGCCGCCGCCGACGACCACCACTCGCATGACCTGCTCCTCCTGGTCCGACCGACTTCTTCGCACCGCACACAGCACACCGCACACCGCCCATGCGCCGCTGCACCCACGGTGCCAGCAGGTGCATGCCGGACTGGGCGGCGGGCTTTGCACTCCCGGAGGCATGGAATGCGGTGACGGAAGCATCCGAAAGGGCATGGAGTGTGCGATCTACCGGGAACAGACGGACGAGTGGGAACAGATCGACTGCCGGCAGGCGGACGCGGGATGTCAGGCGGCCCTGGACCGCCTCGCGGTGCTGAAGCCGGACGAGTTCGTCTGGATCCGCATGGACGAACCCCGTGAGGAGGAGTTGCGGCGGCTGGCCGAGTACCTGAAGCTGCATCCTCTTGCCGTCGAGGACGCGGTACAGGCCCACCAGCGGCCCAAACAGGAACGCTACGGCTACGTGCTCGCGGTAGCGGTGAAGACCCTGTGGTTCGTCGAGAAGACAGCGGATGTGGAAACCGGCGAAGTGATGATCTTCCTCGGTCCCTCCTTCGCGCTCACCGTGCGGCACGGGGCGAACGATCCCACGGTGGAGGCGGCGCGCCGGCTCGCGCGGCAGCCGGACATCGCACGCCTGGGGCCGGTCAGCGTCCTGCACGCGGTGACCGATGTGATCGTCGACGCCTACGCCGAGGCCGCCGCCGAAGTGCGGACGGACCTGACGGACCTGGAGCGGTGCGTGTTCTCACCCGCTCGCGATGACCTGACCGAGCAGATCTACTCGCTCAAACGAGAGGTGGTGGAGTTCCGCGACGCCATCCAGCCGCTGGTCCCGGTCATGCAGCCCTTCACCACGGCGCGGGACGACTGGCCGCAGCAGCTCGTGCCGTACTTCCGTGACGTCACCGACCACCTCAACCGCACCGACACCGAGGTCCGCGCCCTGGACGACCTGCTCGCCTCCGTGCTCGACGCTCATCTCGCCAAAGTGGGTACCTGGCAGAACGACGACATGCGCCGCATCAGCGCCTGGGCGGCCATCTTCGCGATCCCCACCATGGTCGCCGGGATCTACGGCATGAACTTCGCCCACATGCCCGAGCTGGACTGGCGCTACGGCTACCCGTGCGCGCTCGCCCTGATGGCCCTCGGGTCAGGCCTGTTGTACCGGGCGTTCCGCCGCAACGGCTGGCTGTGAGTTCCGTACCCTGGCGGCATGCGCATGCGCCCCACTTTGAGCTGGACCCCCACCGAGGACCTGCCTCCGGCCACCACGGATCTGCGGCCGGTCGCCGATGCGCTCAGCGGCGGCGGTGTGCTGGTGCTCAGTGGGGCCGGCATCTCCACGGAGTCGGGCATTCCCGACTACCGGGGTGAGGGCGGGAGCCTGAGCCGGCACACTCCGATGACCTACCAGGACTTCACCGCCGGCGCCCAGGCCCGGCGCCGGTACTGGGCGCGCAGCCACCTCGGCTGGCGCACCTTCGGCCGCGCCCGCCCCAATGCCGGGCACCGGGCCGTGGCCGCGTTCGGGCGGCACGGCCTGCTCTCGGGTGTGATCACCCAGAACGTCGACGGCCTGCACCAGGCCGCCGGCAGCGAGGGGGCCGTGGAACTCCACGGAAGCCTGGCCCGGGTCGTGTGCCTTTCCTGCGGCGCCCTCAGCCCGCGCCGGGAACTCGCCCGACGGCTGGAGGAGGCCAATGCGGGCTTCGAGCCGGTGGCCGCCGGCATCAACCCGGACGGTGACGCCGATCTCACCGACGAGCAGGTCGGGGACTTTCACGTGGTGCCCTGCACGGTCTGTGGCGGCATCCTCAAACCGGACGTGGTGTTCTTCGGTGAAGCCGTGCCGCCGCAGCGGGTCGAGCACTGCCGCCGGCTGGTCCGTGAGGCGACCTCGCTGTTGGTCCTGGGATCCTCGCTGACGGTGATGTCCGGGCTCCGGTTCGTCCGCCAGGCGGCCGAGGCGGGGAAGCCGGTACTGATCGTCAACCGGGACGCCACCCGGGGCGACCGGTACGCCCTCGCCCGGGCCGCGCTCCCGCTGGGAACGGCCCTCACCGCCGTGGCCGACCGGCTGGGTGTCCCCGTCGACGGCCGGACGGCTGGCCGGGCAAGCGGGTGACGGTGACGGGACGTCCGACCTCGAGGTGACTTGCTCCGTCACGGCACGGGCGCCCGTCGTCGCGCGCGCGGGGGCCCGCAAGGCGGATCGGCGGTGTCAGGTGGTCCGGCCGTCCCGGAGCGCGGTCGCCGCCGTTTCCGCATCCGCCGTGCTCGCCTGTGCCGGCGCTGCCTCCAGCACCAGTACGGCGAGGTCGTCGTCGATCGGCTCGGTGCTGAAGTCGTGGGCGGCTTGCCGAACTCGTTCGGCCACGGCCTTCGCGCCGAGTCCCAGGCATCCCCGAAGCACCTTCGCCAGGCCGTCGTCGTCGTCCAACTGCCTTGTGCCTCTGCGGCGTTCGGTCACACCGTCGGTCACGCACAGCAGCGTCTCACCGGGCGCGAGGGTGAAGGAGTTGGCGTGGAACTGCGCATGCTCATCGATGCCGAGCAGTATCTGCGAGTCCGCGGCCGGGGTCACCTCCCCGTCCGTCGACAGTCGCAACGGCGGCGGGTGCCCGGCGCTGGCTATTATGCAACGTGCGCCGCCGGTGACCAGGTCGGGCTCCAACTCCCCGTACAGCAGGCTCAGGAAGCGGGAGCCTTCCCGCTCGCCGTGGAACGCCACGGCTTCGGCGGCCTCCTCCGCCATGGCGACATTCAGCCGGTTGAGCAGGGACGCGATCCCGTGGCCTTCACGTGCCAGCAGCCGTACGAGGTGCCGGGCCAGGCCGGTGACGGACATCGCCTCCAGATCGTGGCCGCACACGTCGCCGAGCAGGAAGCACCACCGGCGGTCCCCCATCGGGAACAGGTCGTAGAAGTCCCCGCCGACGGTCTGGTCCTCACCGCAGGGCTCGTAGACGATCGCCGTGTCGATGCCGGGAATGATGGCGAGGGACGGGGGGAGTTGCCGGCGCTGGAGCATCCGGCTGATGCTCGCCTGCCGCGTGTAGTGCCGGGCGATGACCACCGCCTGGGCCACGCGTCGGGCCACGTTCTCCGCGAGCCGTACGACGGCGTCGGTGAGTTGGGGCAATCCTGCCTGGCCGATCAGGAGCGTGCCCTGGCACCGGCCTCCCGAGACGAGTGTGAACGCCAGCGCCGAACCACCCGTGTTCTCGGCACCTTCGCACTCGGGCCAGGGCCATGGGACACCGGTCGTGCTCAGCCTGACTGACGGACGGTCCTTCTCCAGTGCCAGGCGGAGTGTGCGGATCTGCCGCTCGTCCTTGTGCCAGACATGGGAGAGCCGCATCTCGGCGTCGTCCGTGGTCAGCCACACGCCGCACCAGTCGGCGAGCCTGGGGACAAGGAGCTGTCCGGCGAGCGACGCGACCATGTCGTCGTCCGTCTGTCCGGCGAGGAGCTCTCCGGCCTCGGCGAGGAACGACTGCCCTTCGCGCTCGGCCCACTCGACGCTGCGGCCCCGGCGGTCGCGTGGCAGGAGGGGCTCGGGGACCGGCAGGCGGCGGACGGTCTCGGCGAGGGAGTCGGCGACGCCTTGCTCTTTGATGGCGAGCGGGGGCACCATCGCGCATTCCAGACGGAACCAGGCCGTCTTCCCGGTGCGCCGGTAGGTCGCGCCCCAGGACTCGGCGAGTGCGCGCATCAACTGCCGCCCATAACCGCGCACTTGGCTCTCCACACCTGTCCCGCTGCCACGGGAGCCGGTGGGATCGCCCTCCGACACCTCGACCACGAGACCCGCGCACCCGGCCTCACCCTGCGTGTGATCCGCCGGGGAGCCATGGCCGGCGTCGAGGCGGCAGGCCACCTCGACCTCGGATCCTGCGTGAGAGGCCGCGCTGGTGACCAGCTCACTGACGAGGAGCACGGCGTCGTCGACGAGCCGGTCGTTGATCACCGGTGTCCCGGGGAAGAGCGGGGCGGTCCGCTCGGCGAGCACGGCACGCACAAACCTGCGCGCGGCCGAGGCTGCGAGCGCGTCGGCGGGGATACGCGTCCGCGCCACGGCTGCGCGCGGATCAAGGGACCGCCCCACTGGTGGCTCCCGGCCAAACTCGCTGTCGACACGCACAGGACGAAATGTACTCTAAGCGGAGCAATCGCACTTTTTCCTGTCAGGGAATGGGGCGCCATGGGATCTGCCACCCAGCCTGAACTCACCTCTCTTCAGCCCGAGCTCCCCGGGCAGGGGCCCCCTGACGCCACGCCTGGACCAACAGGCCGGCTATCCCCCGGCCCCGACGGCGAGTGGGTGAGGGTGGCGGAATTGCGCCCGCTGTTCGCGGCCATGACTTCCCTTTGCGACGGGGACTTCACCGTACGCATAGGTAATCTGCCCGAAGGGCTCCCCGCCGAGATCGCGGGGGTGTTCAACCAGATCATCACGCGGAACGCGCATCTGGCCGCCGAGCTCGAGCGAGTGCGCCGGGAGGTGGTCCGGCAGGGGCGGCTGGACGAGCGACTCGCGGCCAGTCCCGGCCAGGGGGAATGGGCGACGAGCGTGGAAGCGGCCAACACGCTCCTGGAAGCGCTGGCCGTCCCGGTCGTGAACGCCACGCGCGTGCTGGATGCCGTCGCTGACGGTGATCTGACGCAGCGCGCCGAGTTGCACGACGGCAAGCGCCAGCTCCGCGGCGATCTACGGCGACTGGGGCGCGGGGTGAATCGCATGGTGGAGCAGCTGTCGCTCTTCACCGGCGAGCTGACCCGGGTCGCCCGGGAGGTCGGTACCGACGGTCGTCTCGGCGGGCGTGCCACGGTGCAGGGCCTGGCCGGCGACTGGCGCTACGTGACCGAGGCCGTCAACACGATGGCCTCCCGGCTGACCGCGCAGGTACGCGACATCGCGGTGGTGACCACGGCGGTCGCGCGCGGCGATCTCACCCGCACGGTGACGGTCGAGGCGACCGGCGAGCTGCTGGAGCTGAAGCTCACCGTGAACACCATGGTGGACCAGCTGCGCGCGTTCGCCGACGAGGTCACCCGGGTCTCCCGCGAGGTCGGCACGGAAGGGCAGCTGGGCGGCCGGGCACAGGTGCCGGGCGTCTCCGGGGTGTGGAAGGACCTCACCGACAACGTCAACTTCATGGCGTCGAACCTGACCTCGCAGGTCCGCAACATCGCCCAGGTGACCACGGCGGTCGCCACCGGCGACCTGAGCCAGAAGATCACGGTGGACGCCCGGGGTGAGATCCTCCAGCTCAAGAACACCGTGAACACGATGGTCGACCAGTTGTCGGCGTTCGCGGACGAGGTCACCCGGGTCGCCCGCGAGGTCGGCACGGAAGGGCAGCTGGGCGGCCGGGCGCAGGTCCGCGGGGTGTCCGGGGTGTGGAAGGACCTCACGGAGAACGTCAACTTCATGGCGGACAACCTCACCTCGCAGGTGCGCAACATCGCGCAGGTCGCCACCGCGGTCGCCCAGGGCGACCTGGGCAAGACGATCACGGTGGAGGCGAAGGGCGAGATCCTGGAACTGAAGTCCACGATCAACACGATGGTCGACCAGCTGTCGGCGTTCGCGGACGAGGTCACCCGGGTCGCCCGCGAGGTCGGGACCGAAGGCAACCTGGGCGGACAGGCGCAGGTCCGCGGCGTCTCGGGGGTGTGGAAGGAGCTGACGGACAACGTCAACTTCATGGCGTCGAACCTGACCTCACAGGTCCGCAACATCGCCCAGGTGACCACGTCGGTCGCCAACGGCGACCTCTCGAAGAAGATCACGGTCGATGCGCGCGGCGAGATCCTTCAGCTGAAGGAGACCGTGAACACGATGGTCGAGCAGCTGCGCGCGTTCGCCGACGAGGTCACCCGGGTGTCCCGCGAGGTCGGCACGGAGGGGCGGCTGGGCGGCCGGGCGCGGGTCCGCGGAGTGTCGGGGGTGTGGAAGGACCTCACGGACAACGTCAACTTCATGGCGGACAACCTCACCTCGCAGGTGCGCAACATCGCCCAGATCGCCACGGCCGTCGCCCAGGGCGACCTGTCGAAGAAGATCGACGTGGACGCGCGCGGCGAGATCCTGGAGCTGAAGACCACCATCAACACGATGGTCGACACGCTCTCCTCGTTCTCGTCCGAGGTCACCCGTGTCGCCCGGGAGGTCGGCAGCGAGGGGCAGCTGGGTGGTCAGGCCCGGGTGGAGGGCGTCTACGGGACGTGGAAGCGGCTGACCACCAACGTCAACGAGCTGGCCCTGAACCTCACCACCCAGGTCCGTGCGATCGCGGAGGTGGCCAGCGCGGTCACCCAGGGCGACATGTCCCGCGCCATCACGGTCGAGGCACAGGGTGAGGTTGCCGAACTGAAGAACAACATCAACCTCATGGTCTCCAACCTCCGCGAGACCACCCGTGCCAAGGACTGGCTGGAGTCCAACCTCACCCGCATGGCCGCCCTCATGCAGGGCCACCGTGACCTGGTGGAGGTCGCCGACCTGATCCTGCGCGAACTGACTCCACTGGTGAACGCGCAGTTCGGTGCGTTCTTCCTGGCCGAAGGAGGGGCGCCTCCCGGCGAGGGCCTCCAGTTCATCGCCGGGTACGGCGCGGACCAGGCCGGCGGGGGCAGCCCGCTCCCCGGCACCGGCACTCCGGGCCGCGGACTGATCGCACAGGCCGCGCAGGAGAAGCAGCGCATCCTCATCATGGATGTGCCGCCCAACTACATCACCATCAACTCCGGGCTCGGCACGGCCTATCCGGCCAGCATCGTCATCCTGCCCATCCTCTTCGAGGACCAGGTGCTCGGAGTGATCGAGCTGGCCTCGCTCAGCAGGTTCAGCGATGTGCACCTGGCCTTCATCGACCAGTTCGCCAACACGATCGGCGTCTCGATCAACACGATCATCGCCAACTCGCGCACGGAGTCCCTGCTGTCGCAGTCCCAGCGGCTCACCTCCGAGTTGCGCGAGCGGTCGGACGAGCTCCAGCGTTCCAACGCCGAGCTGGAGGACAAGGCAGCCCTGCTCGCGACCGCCTCGCAGTACAAGTCGGAGTTCCTCGCGAACATGTCGCACGAGCTGCGCACGCCGCTCAACTCGCTGCTGATCCTCGCCCGGTTGCTCGCCGACAACCCCGACGGGCACCTGGCCGAACAGGAGGTGCAGTTCGCGACCACCATCTACCGCTCGGGTTCGGATCTGCTGCAGTTGATCAGCGACATCCTCGACCTGTCGAAGATCGAGGCCGGGCGGATGGACGTGCATCCGAAGACGCTCCCGCTGATCAAGCTGCTCGACTACGTCCACGCCACGTTCCGGCCGCTCACCATCGACCGCGGTCTGGGCTTCGAGATCGCGGTCGACAAGGACGTGCCGTGCGAGCTGTACTCCGACGAGCAGCGAATCCAGCAGGTACTGCGCAACCTGCTGTCCAACGCGGTGAAGTTCACCCACTCCGGCAGCGTGGAGTTGCACGTCAACCGGGCGCCGGGGGAACAGTTCGCCGAGGAGACGCTCAAGAACGCGGAAGCCGTCATCGCGTTCTCCGTGAAGGACACCGGGATCGGAATAGCCTCCGAGAAGCTCCCGATCATCTTCGAGGCGTTCCAGCAGTCCGAAGGCACCACCAACCGCAAGTACGGCGGCACCGGTCTCGGCCTGTCCATCAGCCGGGAGCTCGCCGGGATGCTGGGCGGGAAGATCGTCGCCGAGAGCGAGCCGGGCGTCGGATCCCGGTTCACCCTCTACATTCCCTCGCACCACCCCGGAGCCGCCGCTGCGAAGGGCCCGGAGGAGCTGTGCCCGGCGGACGTGCGCACCGTCGGCCTCCCGCCCGCGCTGCCCGCCGAGACCCGGGCACCGACGGCGGCCGCCGAGGATGCATCCCCTGGACACACGCTCGACAATGCCGGGCACCTCGGCGCGGACGTCCTGGTTCCGGCCCGCCTCACGGACGACACGGGCGACAGGGCGACCGCGGGGAGCGCGGACGGGCGCGAGGACACCTGGCCGGAGACCACGCGGCTCAAGGAATGGCTCAGCGGACGCCCCGGTCGTGTCCTGGCAGGCCGCCGCATCCTCATCGTCGACGACGACATCCGCAACGTCTTCGCCCTCACTCATGTACTGGGGCGAGTCGGCATCAAGGTGAAGTACGCGGAGAACGGCCGGGAGGGCCTCGAGGTCCTGGAGCGGTGCCCTGATGTGTCCCTGATCCTCATGGACATCATGATGCCCGAGATGGACGGATACGAGACCATCCGCGCCATACGGGGCGCCTCTCGTCTCGCTCACCTGCCGATCATCGCGCTCACCGCCAAGGCGATGCCGGGAGACCGCGACAAGGCGATCGACAGCGGCGCCAACGAGTACGTGCCCAAGCCCATGAACGTCGACCGCCTGCTGTCGGTCATCTGCGACCTGCTCGACCCGCAGAATGACTCCCCGGCCCCGGCGCAGGGCCACGACGCCACCGATGACCCCTCGGGCGTGGACCACAACAGTGCCGACGATCCGCCGGGGAACGCGCCATGAACACCAATCCGTCCGACCAGTGCAGCATCCTCGTCGTCGACGACATGGAGGAGAACCTCATCGCGTTCGAGGCCGTACTCGGCCCGCTGCACCAACACGTGGTCCGCGCGCGTTCAGGGGAACAAGCGCTGAAGGCGATACTGCGCCAGGAGTTCGCCGTCATCCTCCTGGACGTTCGGATGCCCGGCATGGACGGCTTCGAGACCGCCGCCAACATCAAACGCCTCGACCAGACCAAGGACGTGCCCATCATTCTCGTCTCCGGAACCGACGCCGGCACGGACTACGCCTACCGGGGATACGCGATCGGCGCCGCCGACTTCATCACCAAGCCCATCGATCCGTGGGTGCTGCGCACCAAAGTCAACGTCTTTCTCGATCTGCACCGCAAGAACCGCCAGTTGGCGATGCACGACGGAGTAGGAGACGCCGACCGGCTCACGGAGATCACCGAGCGGCTGGCCCAGATCAAGCTGCTGCTGCGCAGCCGGCCCGCGACCGACACGGCCGGCCTCGCCGACCGCATCTCGGAGGTGGAGCGCGCGGTGGGGGCCCTCCTGCCACGCATCAGCAGCACCTGATCGGCTCAGGTCGGCGGTCTCAGCCCGTGCGTGCGATCTCATCGAGCCGCGCGTCAAGTCCGGCCAGGTCGGGATGGTCCAGAAGGCCGGCCAGGGCGGTCTGCCGCATCTCGTCGACGAACGCGGCGGTGACCTCCTCCCGCGTCACACCGAGCATGTCGGCGAGACCCGCCGTCACCTTCGCGCCGAGGCCGTTGGACAAGGCCACCGCGGTGATCACCAGGAGCGACGCGTGCGTCTCACCGGCCTCGGTGTCGTAGCCGACCAGGCGGGCCTGGTCCAGCAGCCAGTGGGCGAACGCGCTCTTCGCGACCTCGTCCGGGGCCATGGGCATCTCCCTCCGCCGGCCGGGCCACAGCCCGGCAACTTCTGACGGTCTCCTCGACGCACCGAGCGACCTCACTCAGATACGTGCCAACCTCACCGCCCTGCTCAAGGCACTGAACAGATCGTCGTTCACTGTTCTGGAACGACATCGATCGCGGCGAGCAAGCGCTGGGGAGGGTCAGATGATCTCGAGGTTGGCCATCATTCCCATGTCCTCGTGTTCGGCGTTGTGGCAATGGAAGAGATAGCGGCCGCGGTAGCCGTCGAAGCGGGTGATGATCTCCGCCGATTCTCCCGGCCGGAGCGAGACGGTGTCCTTGAGGCCCGCGTCGTGCGGGAGCGGCTTCCTTCCGCTGCGCGACAGCACCCGGAACCCGACCAGGTGAAGGTGGACGGGGTGGTGGACGTCCGCGATCAGCCGCCACACCTCGACGTCGCCGAGCCGGGTGGTGACGTCGGAACGGGCGGGGTCGAACGGGAGCCCGCCGATCAGCCATCCGTGGCCGCCGTGCATGCGTCCGGCGCGGAAGGAGAAGTCGCGTATGCGCGTGGCGTCGGACCGGCGCCAGGTCGGCAGGTCGTAGGAGAGGTCGCGGGGTACGCGGCTGTGGTCGGTGGCCTTGCGTGCGACCTTGAAGGCCATGACATCGCGGGTGCGCCCGGAACCCAGCCGGTTGACGATCCTGACGCGGCCACCGACCGGGACGACCCCGAAGTCGACGACCACGTCGTACCGTTCGGCCGGGGCGATCGGCAGCGAGCGGTGGGTGACCGGCGTGGCGAGCAGGCCCTGGTCGGCGCCGACCTGGACGAGGTCGAGGCGGCGTCCGTCGTCGGTGACCGCTTCGAGGTCGTAGTGGCGGGCGTTGGAGGCGTTCAGCACGCGCAGGCGGTGGCGGACGGCGGTGACCTCGTGCACGGGCCACGGGGCACCGTTGACCAGGATCACGTCGCCGAGGACTCCGGCGAGGTATGCCTCCTCGACACCTGGCTGTTCGCGCAGGGTCGGGTCGAGGGAGGGGTAGTGCAGGTTGCCGTGGTCGTCGAACGCGCGGTCGGCGATCATCAGCGGCAGTTCACACGGCCCGGAGGGAAGCCCGAGCGAGTCCTCGGCGTCGTCGCGGACGATGTGCAGCCCGGCGAGGCCGCGCCAGATCGCGGGGGCGGTGAAGTCCATCCGGTGGTCGTGGTACCAGAGCAGCGTGGGCCGCTGGTCCATCGGGAACGAGTAGTCCCGCGTCAGCCTGGTCACTACGGCTCTCGGATCGCGCATCCCGAGTGCGCCCTGCATCCCCTGCGTGCCGCCCATGCCTCCCATGTCATGCGCGCCGTGCGTCATGTGGCTGGAGGGGTCCTGCCAGTTCCTCGGCAGGACGAGGTCGGTCGGGTAGCCGTCGGAGGTGGCCGGGGCCCGTCCGCCGTGCAGGTGCACGACGGACGGCACGGGCAGCTCGTTGTGATGCGTCACGGTGACCGGGCGGCCGCGGCGCGCCTCGATCGTCGGGCCTGGGAACGTTCCGCCGTAGGTCCACATCGGCGTCTTGACCCCGGGCAGGATCTCCAGGGGCGCCTCGCGCTGGGTGATCTCGTAGCGGTCGACGCCGCCCGAGGCGCTGACCGGCTTCAGGACGGACGGCAGCGGCAACGGCGCCTGGAACGCGGGCGGCAACGGCACACCGCTGCGCAACTGGCCACCGGTGGACGCCGGGTGGCGCGCCAGGCGCGCCGCGGTCGTGAGCGCGGTGACCGCCGTCAGCCCGAGCGCTCCGCCGATGCCGAGGACCCGGCGCCTGCCGATTTCACGAGTTTCGGACATTGACGTCCTCCTTGCGCGGCGCCGACGCCGTGTGCCGGGCCGGCGGCAGGTCGGGCTGCCGCCATACGGCGATGAACAGCACGGTGAGCGCGACGATGGTCAGCACGCCCAGGGGAAGGTGCAGCCACAGCGCTCCGTCCATACCGGCGAAGTACTGCACCGTCTCCGCCGCCACCAACGCCAGCGTGGCGGCGAACGGCCAAGCCCGGCGCAGCCGGGCCCAGATCACGATCGCCACGATCAACTGCACGTAGCCGATGGAGGTGACGACGTTGGCGCCGACCGCGTGCCGGCGCAGGGCGTCGTAGTCACCGCTCAGGTAGACGCCGGCGAACACGGGCTGACCGAAGACCGCGACGGTGTGCGCGCTGACGACCGTCCTCAACACCCACCCAGAGGACCGCTGCCGAGGTGCAGCATCGGATCGGTCCGCGGATATCGCCATCTCATGGGGCCTCTCGGGTGGTGTCACTTCTGGAGAGCGGCCTGGATCTCGAGGCTGATCGACACCTTGTCGCCGACCGCGACGCCACCGGCGTCCAGCGGGGTGCTGAGGTCGATGCCGAAGTCGCGCCGGTCGATCTCCGCGGTCGCGGAGAAGCCGGCCCGCTGCCCGCCCCACTGGTCCGAGCCGAACCCGTTCACCTCGACGGCCAGCGGTACCTGCCGTGTGACGCCGTGCAAGGTGAGCTCACCGTCGACGGCCCACCCGTCGCCGGTCCGGCGGATGCCGGTCGAGCGGTAGCTCATCGTCGGGTACTTCTCGACCTCGAGGTAGTCGGCGGTGCGAAGGTGGTTGTCGCGCATCTCGTTGCCGGTGTCGATGGACGCGAGGTCGATCGTCACGGCGACCGACGAGCCCAGCAGGTCCTCGGTCGTGGTGATCGTGACGTCGTAGGTGGTGAACCGGCCACGCGTCTTGCTGATCATGAGGTGCCGGACGGCGAAGGCGACCTCGGAGTGCACCGGGTCTGCCTTCCAAGTGCCGGCCAGGTAGCCGGGGATCTCGATCGTCGCGGGGACGGGGTTCATGTCTTCCTCCGTGGACGTGGTGTCGCGGCGACGCGGCGGGGGTGGGTGGTGGGATCAGGGTTCGAGGTCGACCACTCCTGTGCCGCTCAGGACGTCGAGCGGCACCGAGACCTGGTCGTGCACGATCAGCCACGTGCCGTCGATCTTCCGGAGGCAGTACGTGACCCTGACCCACATCCCCTTCGCCGCCGTCCCGTTCTTGAGCGTGCCGCTGAGACGGGCGAACGCGTGCCCGAAGGCCACTTCTTCGCCCACGGTGAGCGTCAGGTCGCGAACCTCATAGGTCACGCTCTCGAAGGAGGTGAACACGGGCGCCCAGTTCTTGAGCTTCGCCTCCACCCCCACGTGTTGCAGCGGCGGCTGTACGTCGAAGGACACGATGTCCGTTGCGTAAAGCCGCTTCAGGCCCTCGGGATCCTTGTTCTGGAGCCCTTCGACGATCTTGTCGATGTGCCGGCGGATCTTGGCTTCGTCTGCCTCGTGCTGCGTAGTCATCACTGTCCCAGCCCGTCCCTTCGCGGTGGAGTCCTGGCTCCTCACGAACTCGAAGCTATGACTTGGCTGTTATCTTGTCCAAGATAGATATTGCTATGGCGTTATGTATCCGGAGGCATGATGGAGCTGAACGCCCTCAAGCAGTTCCTGGTGGTGGCGCGCCTGGAGCACCTCAGCCGGGCCGCCGACGAGCTTCACATCGCCCAGCCGTCGCTGAGCCGGACCATCGCGCGGCTGGAGAGCGAACTGGGCGTGCCGCTGTTCGATCGAGGCGGCCGCCTCCGGCTGAACGACAGCGGCAAGCTCTTCCGCGACCACGTCGAACGTGCCCTGGGTGAGCTCGACGCGGGACGGCGCGCCGCCGCCGAGGCCGCCCGCGAAGGCCCGGGCGCCGTGAGGCTGGCGTCGGAGACCTTCCTCACCCTCAGCGGGCCGCTGGCGGCCTACAAACGCGCGCATCCCGCCGTCGAGATCGAGCTCCACTGGTCGCCGCCTGAGGACATGGCCCGCCGCCTGCGCGCCCAGGAAGTCGATTTCTGTGTCGCCTCGCAGCCGATCCATGCCGAAGGCCTGGAGTCGTTGCGGCTGTTCGACGAGGCGGTGGGGGTGGGCACGCCCCTCGATCACCCGCTGGCGGGCCGTACGTCGGTGACCGTCGACGAACTCGCCGACCAGCCCTTCGTCACCGCCCGCCAGGGACACTGGCTGCGCCGGCTGCTCGACCGGCTCTTCGCCGCACGGGACCTCACCCCGAAGATCGTCTGCGAAACCGACGAACACAGCGCCATCGCCGACCTGATCAGCGCGGGGCTGGGTGTCGGTCTCGTCCCCGCCTTCGCCCGTCGCAGCGTCACGCGCGCCCCCGTCGCCTGGATCCCCGTCGACAGTCCTGACTGCCGTCGCACCGTGACCCTCTATTGGGGCGCCGACAACCACCTGTCTGCCACCGCCCGGCTGATGCGCACCACGATCACGAACTGGGACTGGACCAGCCCGCACCACGGTCAGCCGGAGCCAAGATCGATTGTCAGTGGTGCGTGAGACGGTAGGAGCATCACGTCGCAAAGAGGGGGAGCCGCCGTCATGTCCGGAAACCAGAACTACATCAATCACGTCGCTCTCGTGCTGGATGCCAGTTCGTCCATGTCGCACCTGAGCCGCAAGGTCGTGGAGGTCGCCGACCAGCAGATCGCCTATCTGGCCCGCCGATCGAGGGAACTGGACCAGGAGACCCGCGTCACGGTGTACGTCTTCGCGGACCAGGTGGAGTGCGTCATCTACGACAAGGACGTGCTGCGGATGCCGTCACTGAAGCAGCTGTACCGGGTCGGTGGAATGACGGCTCTGCTGGCGGCCGCACTGAAGTCGCAGCGTGAGCTGGCGCAGACGGCTCAACTGTACGGCGACCACAGCTTCCTGACGTTCGTGCTCACCGACGGGCAGGAGAACGCAAGCCACCGCTGCCCGGACGCTCCGGCCCGCGATCCGCGTGAACTGGTCGCGGCCGTGGCCGAGATGACCGCGACACAGCAGGACAACTGGACGCTGGCCGTCCTCGTGCCGGACCAGATGGGCAAGCGCGAGGCCATGCAGTGCGGTTTCCCGAAGGACAACATCGCCATCTGGGACGCCACGAGCACCCAGGGCCTGGAGGAGGCCGGGCAGGTCATCCGGGAGGCCACCGAGAAGTTCATGGTGGGTCGCTCCCAGGGCATCCGGGGATCGCGGGCGGTGTTCTCCACGGGCGCTGAGGCGGTCAACAAGGAGACCATCAAGGCGGCCGGTCTCACCCCGGTGGATCCGGCACAGTACGAGCTGATCGCGGTGACCCGTGACGCGGCGATCCGGGACTGGGTCACCGAATGCGGGCACACCTACCGTACCGGTGGCGCGTTCTACCAGCTGAGCAAGTCGGAGAAGATACAGGCGCGGAAGCAGATCGCGGTGCTGGAGAAGAAGACGGACCGGGTGTACACGGGACCCGAGGCCCGAGCCCTGCTCGGCCTGCCGGACGCGGAAGCCCGCGTCAAGCCGGACCACAACGACGACTTCACGATCTTCGTGCAGAGCACCAGCGTGAACCGCAAACTCGTCCCCAACACGAGGCTACTGCTGATGCACTGACGCCCGGGAAATCCCCGTCGGGTCCGGGAGGCCTCCTCTCCCGGACCCCCGGGGCGGGCGGGGGCGCAACGGCGGGGGGAGCCTGTACACAGGAGACACCCGACTCGACGGGACACGAACATGGGACCTGCACGCAGGGACACTCGGGCGGCGGCCGCGGCCGGCGCACATCCGACCGGCCTCCCATGGCGCACGCAGCGTGCCCGCTCGCAGCGGCGGACGTCTCCCACAGGAACCGCTCTGATCCCGAGGGACCTCCGCCATGCCTGAACTGCCGGACGTCGAGGGTTTCCGCAAGGTGCTCGTCTCGTGCGCGAAGGGCAGGCGCATTCGGAGCGTCGACGTGCGGGACAAGGGGGTCCTGCACGGGGTGAGCGTACGGCAGCTGCGCGAGTCGATGGAGGGCCGGCGATTCACGGAGCCGGAGCGGCACGGCAAGTGGCTGCTCGCCCACACCGACGGGCCCACCCTCCTGCTGCACTTCGGCATGACCGGCCGACTGCTGTGCGCCCGCCCCGACGACGCGGTCGAGACCCACGACCGTGTCCTGTTCACCCTGAGCGGCGATCACCAGCTCCGCTACCGCGACCAGCGCAAACTCCAGGGCCTCTGGCTGGCCGACGACGATCCCGCCGTTGCCCGGCTGCTGGGCCGCCAGGGTCCCGACGCTCTGGCCGTGGACCGCGAGGAGTTCGAGAGCGCGCTCTCCTCACGTCGTGGCCACATCAAAACCGCGCTGACCGACCAGTCCGTCCTGGCCGGTCTCGGCAACCTGCTCGCCGACGAGATCCTGTGGCGCGCCGGGCTGCGTCCCAGCATCCGGGCCGACGTTCTGACGGAGACCGAGCGCCGACGCCTGTACACCCACATGCGGCGCACGCTGCGCTCCGCGGTCACCGCCGGCTGCGTCCCACCGCGCGACTCATGGCTGACCGGCCACCGCGACGATCCCGCCCCGAGCTGCCCCCGCTGCGGCGCACACCTGCGCCGCTCCCGTCTGGCCGGCCGCGGCACGGTGTGGTGCCCGCGGTGCCAGCCGGACGAGACCTGAGCCCTCGGGGAACGGTCGTCAGCCGTACATCGCCACGCGGTAGAGCGACGCGAGCGCCGCGTCGATGGGATGGGGCTGCGGCTGGCCGGAGGAGTCGAGCCTGTTCCACCTCTGCTGGTTGACGGCGACGGCCATCTGCCGCTTGCCGTCGGCACGGGTCATGGCCAGCGCTCCAGCACCCCAGACCGTGCCGCCGTGACCCCAGAAGGTGTCCTGACCGGGAGCCTCCACCGGGTGCAGGCCGAGGCCGTACTCGATCGTCTTTCCCTCCTGGGAGACGACCGGGACGGTGCGTCGCATCTGCGCCAGCGACGACGGGCTGACGATCTCACCGGTCAGCAGCAAGCGGAAGAAGCGGTTGAGGTCCGCGACGGTCGATATCAGCGAGGCCGCCGGCCCCACCCACGACATGTCGTAGACGCTGTAGTCGCGCGGCGGGTCGATCATGCCGAACCACGCCTCGTAGATCTGCGAGTGCGGCCCGCTGACGTCCGGTCCGGTGGGGAATTCCGTGTCCCGGAGCCCGGCGCGCTCGATGACGTTCCGGGTGATGCACCGCTCGGCCGTCGTGCCGGTCACCTGTTCCAGGAGTTCGCAGAGGAGCAGGTAGTTGGTGTTGGAGTACACCCCCGGAGTACCGCCCGGGGCGCCGACGGCAGGCGCGGTGACTCCCATCTCGATCAGTTCGGTGGGGTGGAACCGCGTGAGCCGGTTGTCGTCCAGGCTCTGGGGCCCGGTGTCCGCGAGGGCGGGGAACGCCTTGAGCGAGGGATAGGCACAGGGGAGGTACTCGGCGAGGCCGCTGGTGTGGTTGATCAGCATCCGGACCGTGATCGCGTCACCCCGTTCTCCGGGAACCAGCCTTGGAAGGTACCGGCCGATCGGCGTGTCGAGGCCGATCAGACCGCTCTCGACCTGCTGGAGAACCGCAGCGGCGGTGAAGGTCTTGGTGATGCTGCCGACGCGGTGGCGCATGTCGGCGGTGACAGGGCGGCCGGTGGCGACATCGGCGACCCCGGCGGCACCGCGCCAGACCTGGTCGCCGTCCCGCACCTCGGCGAACAGGCCCGGCATCCCGGCGCGGTGGACGTTCTCGATCGCGGCGTCCAGCTCCGCGGGATCAATTGGGTTCCTCACAGCATGCGTCCTTTCGTAGTTCTCGGGGCGAGCTCCACGCCTCTCGGCACATCCATGCCCTCATTATGCACGCGGTGCGTGCAACACCAAGTGCATAAGTTAGGCTGAGAACCGGCGAGAGGAGTGGGATGGCGGACCGAAGGCGCTGGTCGACCGAGGAGATCCTGGACGCGGCGGCGGAGCTGCTGCGCACGGGCGACGCCGAGTCGTTCAGCGTGCGCAGGCTTGCGGCGGCCCTGGGGACCGACTCCTCCAGCCTCTACCGGCATTTCCGCAGCAAGACAGAGCTGCTGCGGGCGGTCGCCGACCGGATCCTCGTGGCGGCCATGGACGGCTACCGCCCCGAGGGTGACTGGAAGCAGCGCATCACCGCCCTGGCCCTGCGCGTGAGAGAGGCCTTCGGTCAGCAGCCCCAGCTCGCCGCGGCCTGGGGACGCTATGCGTCCGGCGGCACCGGTTCCCGGCTGGTCATGGAAGAGGTGCTGCAAGCCCTGCGCGCGTCGGGACTGCCCGACGAGGAGATTCCGGCGCGCTACCACCGGATCGCGGTCCTCATCGCCGCATTGATCGCCTCCGAGGCCGGGGTCAGCACCATCACCCCCAAGGAGCACGAACAGGGCATGGAACTGTTCCGCGTCGCCGTGCTGGGCGCCGACCCCGAACGCTTCCCCGCCCTGGCCCACTTCGCCCGTGACCTGCGTCCCCTCGGGGCGGACCGCCGCGCCGCGTTCGAAGAGATCCTCGCCGCCCAACTCGCCCACATAGAGGCCGCGATCCGCCCGAGCTAGCCGTTCGGCGGGCCCGCCTTCCACCGGGATGCGGGCCCGCCCGGCTTCACGGCCGGGGCCGCGCGGAGCCGATGTAGGCGTAGGCGTACGTCTCGCCCGCGCGTGGTGCCCGGGTCCAGGACCGGGTGGTGAAAGTGCAGAGCCTGCCCCGGGTCAGCGCGAAGCGGGGCAGCGAGAGCCAGAGTTCGGTGTGCAGGGCCCGCAACACCCTCATCTCGCCGTCCAGTTCGGAGTCCTCCGGGTGAAACAACCGTGCGGGGTCCAGCGCCTCGGGTATCGCGCCGGAGCGCTGGATCTCCGTACCCCGCACGGTGAACGCGTACAGCTCCTCCCCCCGTTCGGCCACCGACAGGTGGAACGCGGCCGGGCGGCCCGCGAGCGACAAGCGCCTCGGATCGCGCCACACCACCACCGCGCGGCCTGATGAGGAGGCGGCCGCAGCGGGGGAAAGGAACCGATTGTTCAGGTGGTGGGAGTGGCCGTCGAAGGCGAAGGCCCACGCTTCGGCGGTGCGGCCGACAGCGACCACGGCCCGGTCCTCCCAGAGTTCCACGCCCTCCCGCTCGTGGGGCTTCGGCGCCCGCCAGGACGCCATGCGCGGATCCGTGGGTGCGCTCAGTTCGGCGCCTTCCTCGCCGATCAGTGCGGGCAGGCGGGCGGGGTCGGTCCCCTCGACCCAGACACAGCGGTAGCCGTCGTGCGGCTGCCCGTTCGCCGCGGGCTCCGCCAGCCAGGCGAGGCCCGGCGGGTCGAGATCGGGCACCGGCTCGGGAGCGGGCCCCCTCTCCCCCGCCCTCGGTGTCGCGAGGATTTCCCGCCCACGCTCCGGGGTGACCAGCGGACCCAGGACCGGATCGGCGAGCAGGCCGACCGGGGCGATCAGCGAGGGCCCGGGCGCCTCCCACAGCGGGAGCGCGTCCCGCAGTACCCGCCACGCGGCGTCGGTCGCCCCCCAGCGGGCCGACTCCCATGCCTCGGCGACGGCCCGGCCCCATGGACCGGGAGGCGCGTAGCGATGGGTGCCGTCCCGCATCGTCCTCAGTACGGCCTCGGCGGCCTCCCGGGCGGCCCCGCGGGCCGACATCATCCGGAGCCAGTGGTCGTCCCCGCCCGAGCGCCGGTCGCCGCGTGCCGGCTCCATGGCCTCCACGGGCAGGATCTCGGGCAGGTAGCGCGGGTCGGCCACCAGGTCGCCGTATCCCTGCGAGTTGTGCGGGGCCGGCAGATGCCGGAGTTGGTTCAGCAGTACGGTGCTCCGCGGCCGCCCGAAGGACCGCGCCTCCTCCAGCAGGGGCAGGGCCTCCTCGTACCGTCCGCGCAGGGCCAGCAGGCGAGCCGCCTCCACATCGGCGTCCCGGGCGCGCGTGGTCGCGTTCACGAAGTCGGGGCTTGCCGCCCGGTCGCCGTGGAAGCCGCGGTACATGGCCTCCATGTAGGCGCGGAACGACGAGTACCGGTCAGGCACTTCACCGCTCCAGCCCTTGTAGACGTAGAGCGCCCACTCGCCGTCCTGGTCGCTGTCGCCCGGGTCGAGCAGGGCGTACGACATGTCGGAGTCCGTCTCCAGCCGTAGCGACCGTTGCCACATCCCGGCCAGCAGGACGTCCTCCGAGCGCGAGTTGTCGTCCAGGTTCTGCTCGTACAGCGAGGTCATGTCGTACGGATCCCGGAACCAGTCGATGTCCGCGGCGCCGCCGAGCTGATAGATCCCGGCCGTCTGGTCCACGTGCCACCCGTCGCTCACGGCCAGGAACTCCCGGTACGACGGCGGCAGCCGCCGCCCCAGCCGCTCCTCGGCCGCGGCGGTCACCGCCTCGTCCGCCCCGGGCCTGCCCAGGGGCACGACGGCCTGACCGCCGCCCTCGCCCCCGTCCGCGCGCGGCACCCACTCCTCCTGCCAACGTCGCAGGAAGACGTGCCAGTTGAAGGAATCACCACTCATGGCCGGATGGTGTCATCCGGCACCGACAACGGCGCCTGCGCGGCCGGATGGGCGAAGGGGCCGCCGGAGCCGAACACGTACCGCACGAAGTTCTCGCCGATGCGGCGGTGTCCTTCGGGGTCGGGGTGGACCTCGTCGGGCAGCGGGTTCTCGGCGTAGTCGCTCTCGCCGTACAGGTCACGGCCGTCGAGGTAGTGAAGGTGCGGGTCGTCAGCGGCCCGCTGTGCGACGATCCGGGCGAGTTCGTCGCGGATGACGTTGAGCGTCAGGCGTCCGGTGGCGCGTTCGGCCGGATCACCCGTCGCCTTGAACCGCAGACCGCCCCCGTCGAAGTCGGGCGCGAGAGGGCCGGGCGTGTCTTCCTGGACGGGGCACAGGATGGGGGACACGACCAGCAGCGGTGTGGCCGGATGCCCCTCGCGGATGGTGTCGAGGAAGCCGTGGACCGCGGGGGTGAAGGCGCGCAGACGCATGACGTCGGCGTTGACGATGTTGATACCGATCTTGAGGCTGATCAGATCCGCGGGGGTGTGCCGTATGGCACGGGCGGTGAACGGGTCGAGCAGCGCGCTGCCGCCGAACCCCAGGTTGACCAGCTCCACGCCGCCCCGGACGGCTGCCAGGGCCGGCCAGACGGCGGTCGGGTGGGCGGCGTTGGAGCCGTGGCTGATGGAACTGCCGTGGTGCAGCCACACCCTGCGCCCGCGGTCCGGTGCCGGCTCGACGGGGGCGTCGGTGCGCAGGGCGATCAGCTCGGTGACCTCCGTGTGCGGAAGCCAGATCTCCACGTCCTTGTCACGCGCCGGAAGTCCGGTGAAGCGGGCGGTCCCGACGGGCCCCTCGCGCAGTTCGAAGGCCTGGGTGACCATGTCGGTGATCGTACGGACGTTACCGCCGGCCACCGTGGCCTGGGCCGCGAGACGGCCGTCGACCAGCAGGTCGTAGACGCCGTCCGCAGGGGCCGGGAAACCTCGGTAGACGCGTTTGGTGGGCAGCGTGTCCAGTTCGATGGTCGTGGCCCGGGTACGGAAGGCCAGCCGCACGCCGGACGGCTGAGCCTCCGCCATGGCCAGTTGCTCGTCGGGAATCTGCCGGCGCGCCGCAGCGGGCAGCCGGTGCGGGAGCAGGCCGTGGTCGGTCGCTTCCAGGTCGAGGAAACCGCGCAGGATGTCCGGGGTGACGGGTGTGGTGGTCCAGTGGTGCTCGGTGTTCATTGTCCCAGCCTGTTGATCAAGGTTTAGGGGTTGTGCTCCGGCTCCGCAGCAGAGCGTCGAGGGAATCCAGGGTCCAGAGCCAGGACTCCTGCGAGTCGACGGCGGTGTGACTGAAGCCTCCGGCCGCCTCCAGGCTGACGTAGCCGTGGAACACGCTGCCCAGCATCCGGACCGCGTGGGTCTGGTCCGGCTCCGTCAGGTCGTAGCCGCGCAGGATGGCACGCGTCATCTGTGCGTGCCGGACGCCGGCGCTGGCGGCCGCCGTCTCGGGGTCGAGCCTGAGCCGGGCGGCGTCGTACCGACCGGGGTGCTCACGGGCGTAGTCGCGGTAGGCGTCCGCGAAGGCGACCAGGGCGTCCTTGCCCGCACGCCCGGCGAGGGCGGCGGCGACCCGGTCGGCGAGTTCCTCCAGCGCGAACAGGGCGATCCTGGTCTTGAGGTCCTGCGAACTCTTCACGTGCGAGTACAGACTCGCGACCTTGACGTCGAACCGCCGGGCGAGCGCCGAGACGGTGACCTGGTCGAAGCCGACCTCGTCGGCGAGTTCCGCGCCCGCCCGGGTCAGGCGCTCCGGAGTCAGCCCTGCTCGAACCATAAACTTCCTCCCATCCGGCGACAACCATTATGAAGTTGCCTAATGCTTTTAGGCAACTCTGGGCAAGGAGAGTGGGAAGTCGACGGCGATGTGGAGACCTCCGCCCGGCCGTGGGTGCGCGGTGAGTGCGGCGCGGTGTGCGTGAGCGATGGCGGCGACGATGGCGAGTCCGAGGCCGTGTCCGTCGGTGTGGTCGGTGCGGTCGGTGCCGAGGCGCTGGAACGGTTGGAACAGGCGGTTGATCTCGGTCGGGGGGATCGGGGTGCCGGTGTTGCCGACCGTGAGGCGGCCGGGGGTGCTCGTCTCGATCTCGACGGTTCCGCCGGGGACGTTGTGCCGTAGGGCGTTGCCGACCAGGTTCGTGATCAGGCTGACGGCCAGACGCGGGTCGCCGGTCACCGTGGCCGGAGTCAGCGTGGTGTCGATGCGGATGCCACGGCGCTCGGCTTCCGCGTGGTGGTCCACGACGACTTTCCCGGCGAGTTCGGCGAGGTCGAACCGTTCCCAGTGGTCGATTCCCTGTTGGCCACCGGCCAGGGTGAGCAGCGCGTCGATCAGGTGTTCCTGTTGCCGACCCAGGTCCAGCAGTTCGTGGCAGGCCGACCGGAGCGTGTCGGCTGTGGCGCCGGGGTCGGCGAGGGCGAGTTGGAGCAGGGTCCGTTGCACCGTCAGCGGGGTGCGCAGCTCGTGGGAGGCGTTGGCGATGAACTGCCGCTGCGCGGTGAACGATTCGTGCAGCCGTTGCAGCAAGCCGTCCAGGGTGTCGGCGAGTTCGGTGAACTCCTGGTAGGCGGCCGGAACACGCAGGCGGTTGTCCAGGGTGTTGGCGGACATGGTGCGGGCGGAGCGGCTGATCACGCCGAGGGGACGCAGTGCCCGTCCGGCGATCAGCCAGCCGAGCGCGATCGACACGGCGGCGAGGACGACGAGTGCGACGGCGGAGTAACGCAGCACCTCGGAGAGGTTGCTGGTGGTGGCCGGTGCGGCGGGTTGTCCGGAAGCCGGCTTACGGGTGGTGTGGCTCCCGCTGAACAGCGGAAGGTCCACCACGGCCACCAGCACCACGCTGCACGCGAAGGCGAGCCCGGCGTGGAGCAGCGCGAGCCGGGTGCGCAGCCGGCGGCGTGGCGGGGGGCGGGTCACTGGTCACCGATCCGGTACCCGGCTTCGCGGACGGTGTGGATGACCGGCGGCCGGCCGAGTTTGGCGCGCAGCCGCCCGATCGTGGTTTTCACTGTGGTGGTGAAGGGGTCGGTCGCGTCGTCCCAGACTCGTTCGAGGAGTTCTTCGGTGGATACGACGCGGCCGGCCGCGGCGAGCAGGTGTTCCAGGACGGCGAACTCCTTCGGGCTGAGGTCCAGCCGCCGCCCGGCGCGCGATGCGACCCGGCGATTGGGGTCCAGGGTCAGGTCGCCGTCGTCCAGTACCGGGGGCAGTGCCGGTGTGCTGCGCCGTCCCAGCGCCCGGACGCGTGCCACCAGTTCGGCGAAGTCGAACGGCTTGGGCAGGTAGTCGTCGGCGCCCAGGCCGAGGCCCTCGACACGGTCGCGGACGGTGCCGGCCGCGGTGAGCATCAGGACGCGCGTGCCCGCCCCGCCGGCCACGATCCGGCGGCACACCTCGTCACCGTGGACCCGGGGCAGGTCGCGGTCCAGGACCACGACGTCATAGCGGGTGACGGCCATCTGTTCCAGCGCGGCGTGCCCGTCGAGGGCTGTGTCCACGGCCATCGCCTCGCGACGCAGACCGGCCGTGATCAGCTCGTTCAGCGTCCGGTGATCCTCGACCACCAGCACCCTCATGATTGTGACCACCCTTTCGGTACGGGCGCCTCCCGCGGCCCGGCGCCCACGATGCCAGCCCCCGGGTGACAACCCGGTGACAGCCGAACGTACCGGGCTGTCACCGCCTTCGGCATACAAAACCGTGCCATGACTGATGCCACGATCGAGGTCACCGGGCTGCGGAAGCGGTACGGGTCGACAACAGCGCTGGACGGGATGACATTCACGGCCGGCCCGGGGCGGGTGACCGGCTTCGTCGGGCCCAACGGCGCCGGCAAGTCCACCACCATGCGGATCATTCTGGGTCTGCACACCGCCGACGCGGGCCGGGCCCTGGTGGGGGGCCGGCCCTACCGGTCCCTGCGCAGCCCGCTGCGGCACCTGGGCACGCTGCTGGACGCGTCCGCGCTGCACCCGGCCCGGACCGGACGCGACCACCTCCTGTGGCTGGCGCGGTCGCAGGGCCTGGGCCGCCGCCGCGTCGACGAGGTCGTCGAGCAGATGGGCCTGGTCTCGGCCAGCCGTCGCCCCGCCGGCGGGTACTCGTTGGGCATGCGGCAACGGCTCGGCATCGCCGCCGCGTTGCTGGCCGATCCGCCGGCGATCATGCTGGACGAGCCGTTCAACGGCATGGACCCCGAAGGCATCGTGTGGCTGCGCGGCTTCCTCCGTGATCTGGCCGGGCAGCGAAGGGCCGTGCTGGTGTCCAGTCACCTGATGAGCGAGCTGCAAGACATGGCCGACCACCTGGTGGTGGTCGGCCGCGGCAGGGTCATCGCCGACAGCAGCGTCACCGACCTGATCGCGGCCGCCTCCGGAGACCGGGTGCGGGTGCGTACCGGCGCGGCGCGGCGGGCGGCCGAGGCACTGTCCGCCGCGGGCGCCCAGGTGACCCACGCGGACACGGACGCACTCTCCGTGCGAGGGCTCGACGTTGAGCGGGTCGCCGCGGTGCTCACCGCCGGCGGGATGCCGTTCTCCGAACTCGCGCCCCACCGGGCCACCCTGGAAGAGGTGTACCTCGACTTGACCCGCGAGGCGGTCGAATACCGTGCCGCCACGACCGGAGCGGCGTCGTGAGCGGGCCGACGATGCCGCGTCTGGTGCGCGCGGAGTGGACCAAGTTCCGGTCGGTGCCCCGCTGGGTGCTCGGCAGCGCGGTCGCGGCCCTGATGATCGCGCTGTTCCCCCTCGCCGGGTTGAGCGGCGGGGCACCCGGACAGAAGTCGCCGATCCCGATCGAGCCGGACGGCGGACCGGTCGTCGACGCGTTCTACTTCGTGCACCGCCCCCTGCCCGGAGACGGCCGGATCACCGTCGCGGTCACCTCACTGACCTCCCCGGGCGCGGGAGCCGGGAGCGCGGCCGCACCATGGGCGAAAGCCGGGCTGATCATCACCGCGGGACCGGAGTCCGGCTCCCGCTACGCCGCGATCATGGTCACTGGTGGGCACGGGGTGCGGATGCAGCACGACTACCTCCACGACCGTGCCGGGCTGCCCGGGGCGGTGTCCCCCACCGCGGTGCGCCGGCTCCGGCTGACCCGCTCCGGTGACACGATCACCGGCGAAGCGTCGGCGGACGGTACTACCTGGAGCCGGATCGGCTCGGTTCGGTTGCCCGGTCACACCACTGTCCAGGCCGGCCTGTTCGTGGCCTGCCCGCAGCAGACGCGCGGTCCGGGCACGGCCCCCGACATGGCAACCGCCGAGTTCGGCCTCCCGGAACTGGCGGGTGGCTGGTCCGCCGGCACCTGGACCGGCGATCAGGAAGGAGCCCGGAGCGCCACCTTCTCCGGCTATCCGCCGGGCGGCAACGGCGGGTTCACCTCGACCGGCAGCGGATTCCGCGTGACCGGCGCCGGCGACCTCGCCCCGGCCACCCGCGGCGACCTGCCCGTCGCAGCCGCCGCCGGCGACCTGCTCGTCGGAACGTTCCCGGCGCTGATCGTGATCGTCGTCGTGGCCACCCTCATGATCACGACCGAGTACCGATACGGGCTGATCCGCAGCACACTGAGCGCCGCCACGCATCGGGGCCGGGTTCTCGTGGCCAAAGCCCTCGTGTTCGGCGGCGTCACGTTCGCCACGAGCCTGGCCACCACGGTCGTTTCGGTGCCGCTGTGGTTGCGGCTGGTGCGCGACCTCGGCCTCTACGTGTTCCCGGCCACGCCGGGCGTCCTGCTACGCGCCGAGGCGGGCACCGCCGCCGTGCTCGCCGTCACCGCCGTCCTCGCCCTGGGCGTCGGTACCGTACTGCGACGCAGCGCGACCGCGGTCACCACCGTCGTCGGGGCCACCGTGCTGCCGTACCTGCTGGCACTGATCCCGTTCCTGCCACCACCCATGGCGCAGTGGCTGACCCGGGTGACCCCCGCCGCCGCCCTGGCTGTGCAGCAGACCCTCACCCGCTACCCGCAGGTCGACAGCGTCTACACCCCCGCCAACGGCTACTACCCGCTGCCGCCCTGGGCCGGCCTGGCCGTGCTGTGCGGCTACACCGCGCTCACCCTCGCCCTGGCCGCCGTCCTGCTGCACCGGAGGGACGCATGAGCACCGCGCTGAACGCCGTACGTGCGGAGTGGACGAAACTGCGCAGCACGCCCGGCCCGGCGTGGCTGCTCCTGGCCACCGCGACGGTCACCGTGGCGCTGGGCGCCGCGGTGTCCGCCATCGCCACCTGCCCGCATGCCGGCTGCGGCATCGACGCCCCCCGGCTCGTCCTCAGCGGCGTGTACCTGGGGCAGGCCCCGGTCGCGGTGCTGGCCGTACTCACTGTCAGCGGCGAGTACAGCACCGCACTGATCCGCACCACCTTGACCGCTGTCCCGAGCCGCCCGACGGCTCTGGCCGCCAAGGCAGTTGTGCTCACCGTGACGGTGGCCGCCGTCGGGAGTCTCACCCTGCTCGCCTCCCTTGTGGTCGCCGGGACCGTCATGCCCCCTCACGGATACCCGCGCCTGTCACTCGGCGATGGACCCGTCCTGCGGGCCGGCGCCGGATCGGTGGCCTACCTGGTGCTCATCGCGGTCCTCAGCCTCGGCGTCGCGGCGGTCGTGCGTGACTCCGCCGCCGCGATCGGAACCGTTCTCGGACTGCTCTACCTCCCGCCGGTCCTCACCCGGACGGTGACCGACCCGCACCTGCACCGCCTGCTCGAACAGGTCGCACCGATGAGCGCCGGACTGGCCGTCCAAGCGACCACGGACCTACGCCAGTTGCCCATCGGCCCGTGGGCCGGCTTGGGCGTGCTCGCCGCGTGGTCAGCCGGCACACTCCTCGCCGGCACGATGCTGCTCCGTATGCGCGACACATGACCGCGTAGGCACCGGAGGCTGCCGGCCTGGGTGGTTCCTCCAGGCTCAGGGCCGGGGTACGGAGCCGTCAGAGCGGGTTGAGGCGGGACTTGAGCAGGCAGAACTCGTTGCCTTCGGGGTCGGCGAGAACGTGCCAGGACTCTTCGCCGGTCTGGCCGACGTCGGCCGGGCGCGCACCGAGCTTCAGGAGGCGTTCGAGCTCGGCGTCCTGGTCGCGGTCGGTGGCGTTGACGTCGATGTGCAGCCGGAGCCTCCCCTGCCGCGGCTCGTCCGTGCGGCTGAGGAAGATCGTCGGCTGCGGGCCGCCGAACCCTTCGCACGGCCCGATCTCGAGGCTGCCGTCCTCTTCGCGGTCGAGCACCACGAAGTCCAGGACCTCGCACCAGAACCGCGCCGGCACCTCGGGGTCGCGGCAACCGAGCACGAGCTCGCTGACACGACATGCCATTGGCGAACCCTCCTCTCAAGCGTGAGAACTGCCGGCGCTGCCTCGCCCAGCGGCCCGGCCTGGCCGCTGGGCGAGGAAGACGAACTCCCGGCCCGGGCGGTCAGGAGCTTCCCGCACATCGTCGACCACGTACCCCTGCGCGAGCAGGTCCGCCTCGACCTCCTCCCGCTCACGGAAGCGCAACGTCGAATCCGACGTCAGCACTTGCCCGTCCGCAGCGAACACGTACGTCCACCGAAACGTCACCAGCGGCCGGCTCACGTCGGTCACCTCGACCCAGCTCTCGACCGCGCCGACGCCGGGGATGTCCGTCACGCGGTGGGTATCCTCCCGGTTCCACTCCTCCCAGGCGCGCCTGGCCGGATCCCGGGTCTCGAACATGAGGCGCCCACCCGGCCTCAGGGATGCGTACGCCGTCCTCAGCGTTTCCTGCCAGACCTTCGGATCCACGATGGCCTGAGCCACGTTCGCCGTCATGGTCGTCAGATCGACCCGCAGCGGTGGCAGTGCCGACACGTCACCGCGGATCCATCGCACCCGTTCGCTGCCCGGCTTGCCCTTGGCCACCTCGATCGACGCCTCGGCGGGGTCGACCCCGACAACCTCGATCCCGCGATCAGCCAGGAGAAGGGCGAACACTCCTGTCCCGCAGCCGATGTCCAGCACGCGCCGTGCCTCGACCTCTTCGGCCATGTGGACGTACGCGTCGAGATCGCCGCGATCGGGGTCGAGCCGGTCGTAGATCGCGGCGAGCCGTGGATGCCCGAAGCACTCGTCAGCCATGTGGTCGAAGGTACGCGGCACCGGCTCCGCGGCTCCACTTGATACCGGTTCCAGGGGTACCGAACCAACGACCAGCGGCCCGGACAAAGGCTTGCCAGGTCGCCGAGGCCATGAATGGGGGGCTCGGCCGGCCGCGCCCCGCTTCAGGGGGCATCGCAACCGGCCGAGCCCCACGTCACCGGCCGGCCGCCGTCGCCTGGCGTGTGGCTCGGGTCGGCTCATGACCGTCATGGCTGCCGAGCGCGCGGAGGATTTCCTCGACGCTCTGCTTGGCATCGCCGAACAGCATGCTGCTGTTCTCCCGGAAGAAGAGCGGGTTCTGCACTCCCGCGTATCCGGAGGCCATGGAGCGCTTGAAGACGACGACTTGGTCCGCCTCCCAGACCCGCAGCACCGGCATGCCGGCGATCGGGCTGGCCGGGTCCTCGGTCGCGGCCGGGTTGACGGTGTCGTTCGCGCCGATGACCAGCACGACCGAGGTGTCGGCGAAGTCGTCGTTGATCTCGTCCATCTCCAGGACGATGTCGTAGGGGACCTTCGCCTCGGCCAGCAGGACGTTCATGTGCCCGGGCAGCCGCCCGGCGACGGGGTGGACACCGAAGCGGACCTCGACGCCCCGCTCGCGCAACCGGCGCGTCAGCTCCGCCACGGGGTGCTGGGCTTGGGCGACGGCCATGCCGTATCCGGGAGTGATGATCACCGAGCGGGCCCGGGCAAGCATCTCGGCCGCCTCCGCGGCCCGCACTTCCCGATGTTCGCCCTGTTCCTCCTCGCGACCGGACGGCGCCTCGATGCCGAAACCGCCCGCGATGACAGAGAGGAAGGACCGGTTCATGGCCTTGCACATGATGTAGGACAGGTAGGCGCCGGAGGAGCCCACCAACGCGCCCGTGACGATGAGCAGGTTGTTGTCGAGCAGGAAGCCGGCCGCGGCCGCCGCCCAGCCCGAGTAGCTGTTCAGCATGGAGACGACCACGGGCATGTCGCCGCCGCCGATCGCGGCGACCAGGTGCCAGCCGAGCGCCAGCGCCAGCACCGTCACCGCGATCATCAGTACCCGGTTCGGGCTGATGGTGAACCAGACGGTCAGCACCACGAAGGCACCGAGCGCGCCGAGGTTCAGCCCGTTCTTGCCCGGCAGCATGAGCGGACGGGACTTGATGCGCGCCGAGAGCTTCAGGAAGGCGACGATCGAGCCGGTGAAGGTGACCGCGCCGATGAAGACGCCGATGAAGACCTCTGCGTGGTGGATGCCGAGCAGGTCGGACCCGATCCGGGTCTGCGCCGTGCCGTGCGCTTCCACCTCCAGGTAGCTGTTCCAGCCGACCAGCACCGCGGCGAGGCCGACGAAGCTGTGCAGCACCGCGATCAGTTCGGGCATCTGTGTCATCTCTACACGGCGGGCCCGCCACAGGCCGATCGCCGCGCCGAGCGCCATCGCCAGCAGGATCAGGGCCCCGGCGGTGATGCTCCGCGCCGCCACCACGACCGTGGCGACCAGTGCGAGGGCCATGCCGGCGATGCCGTAGACGACGCCGGCGCGGGACGTGCGGTGCTGGGACAGGCCGGCCAGGCTGAGGATGAACAACAGGGCGGCGACCAGGTCGGCAGCGTGGGAGGCCGTCAGTGAGGTCATCTCGGCTCAGCCTTTCGAGAACATGGACAGCATGCGGCGGGTGACGGCGAAACCTCCGAAGATGTTCACGCTCGTCAGCAGGATCGCCACGAAGGACAGCGCGGTGACGATCCGGCTCTCGTGTCCGATCTGGAGCAGGGCACCGATCACGACGATCCCGGAGATCGCGTTGGTCACCGACATCAGAGGCGTGTGCAGCGCGTGGTGCACCTTGCCGATGACGTAGTAGCCGATCACGACTGCCAGGGAGAACACCGTGAAGTTCCCGGCGAGTTGGGCGGGTGCGAAGGCCACCAGCAGAAACATGGCGAGCATGCCGAGCGCGATCAGGCCGTAGCGCCGCGCGGGCGCCGGCTTCGGTTGCCTCGGGTCGGGTTCGGGTGCGGCGGGCACGGTGTCGGTCGGCGCGGCGGGCGCGGCCGAGACCGGCACGTGCGGGGGCGGCCAGGTGACCTCGCCGTTGCGTACCACGGTCACGGCCCGTTGCACGACGTCGTCGAAGTCGATCGTCAGCTGCCCGTCCTTGCCGGGTGTGAGCAGCTTCAGCAGGTTCGCCAGGTTGGTGCCGAAGAGCTGCGAGGCCTGGGCGGGCAGCCGGGCGGCGAGGTCGGTGTAGCCGATGATGGTGACACCGTTGTCCGTGACCACCGCGCGCCCCGGTACGGTTCCCTCGACGTTGCCGCCCTGGGCCGCGGCCATGTCGACGATGACGCTGCCCGGCCGCATGACGGCCACGTCCTCGGCGGACAGCAGACGCGGCGCCGGCCGGCCCGGGATCAGCGCGGTGGTGATCACGATGTCCACGTCCTCGGCCTGCCGGTGGTAGAGCTCGGCGGCGGCACGGTCGTAGTCGGCGGAGGTCGCCTTGGCGTAGCCGTCGGTGCTTCTCTCCTGGGCGACGTCCACCGGGAGGTATTCGCCGCCCAGCGACTTCACCTGGTCGGCGACCTCGGGGCGCGGGTCGGTGGCCCGCACGATCGCGCCGAGGCTGGAGGCGGCGCCGATCGCCGCCAGTCCGGCCACGCCCACACCGGCGACCAGCACCTTCGCCGGTGGCACCTTGCCCGCCGCGGTGACCTGGCCGGTGAAGAACCGGCCGAAGGTGTGCGCGGCCTCGACGACCGCCCGGTAGCCGGCGATGTTCGCCATGGACGACAGCACGTCCATCGACTGGGCCCGCGAGATGCGTGGTACGGCGTCCAGCGCCAGCGCGGTCACCCCGGCGGCAGCCAGTGTCCGAAGCAGCTCGGGCCTTTGTGCCGGGGTCAGCAGGGCGACCACCGTCGCGCCCTCCCGCAGCTGGGTGATCTCCGTGTCGGAGGGAGGGTTCACTTTCAGGACGACATCCGCGTTCCAGGCCTGGCCGATCTCGGCGCCGGTATCGAGGTAGGTCTGGTCGCCGAAGCCGGAGGCCGCGCCGGCCCCGGACTCCACCACCACCTCGTAACCGAGGCCGAGCAGTTGACGCACCGTCGTCGGCGTCGCCGCCACACGGGTCTCTCCGGAAACGGACTCGACCACGACGCCGACGCGCTGGGGTGGGTGTTGCGCAGATTCTTGTGCAGACATGTCTCGTGTTCTCTCCCAGGAGGAAGGGGCTACGGGCATCCGCGTTCAAAAGGCGTCCACGTTCAAGTAGCGCCCACGTTCAAGTAGCGCCCGCGTTCAAGTAGCGCCCACGTTCGAAGAGCGGCCACAGAAATCGTTCCCATGGACGCGAGCCGCAGGAAACCTACCCGTCGGAGTCCCCCGACCCGACACATACGGCCCCGATGAATTTCACTCGGGGTCGTCGGCGAGCAGTGGCCGGAGGGCGCCGAGCAGCGCGCCGACGCAGGTGTCGCGGAGTTGGGTACGGGTGCAGGTCTCCCGGGTGAGCCAGTCGACGCAGAGGACCTGGACGAAGACCAGCCAGCTCTTCAGGACGGCGGACACTGCCTCGCGGGCGCTTTCGTCCGCGAGTGGGAGTACGGCCAGCAGCCGCGTACGGAGTGCGTCCAGTTCGCTGGTCATGATCGACTGAATCACCGGGTCGCCCGCGAGAACCCGGTTGGCGGCGAGGACGGCGTTGCGGTTGGCCGTGAAGTAGTCGAGGTGGACGTCCATGCCCTGGACGAGCTGTTCCTCCAGGGAGTCGGCGGGGTCGAGCCGGGTCTCGGCGAGCAGTTGGTCCGCCGCCTGCTGGTAGACGGCCGCGAAGAGGGCGTGCTTGCTGGGGAAGTGGCGGTAGAGCAGGGCCCGGGAGATGCCGGCCTCTTTGGCGACTTCCTCCATCAGTACGTCGTCGTAGGGGCGTGCGGCGAAGAGCCGCGCTCCGACGGCGAGGAGCTGGGCGCGGCGATCGGTGGGGCTGAGTCGCTGGCGGGGCGGCATGGACGCAGATTACTTGACATGTGTCTACTGGCACACCCAGTCTAGTAGACGCATGTCAACTAAGGATCTGTCGGGCGCGTTGGGGAGGGACCATGGCAAGGGCTCTTCGGGTACTCGCACAGCTGATGGGCTGGTCATGCGTGGTGATCGGTGTGTTTCACGTGGTGCTCGGCAACGCGGCGATCCCCGGCGCGGGTTCCGCCGGCACGACGGTCGACAGCTGGGGCCGGTTCATGGGGGCCAGTTTCGTCGGCTACGGGCTGGCCTGGCTCTGGGTCGCTCGGCAGCGGCCTGTCCCGGCCCAGGCAGTGCGGTGGCTGGCCGGCGTCTTCCTGCTGGGCGGGGTGGGTCGGCTGATCTCGCTCGCTGTGCACGGCTGGCCGCAGTGGTTCCAGACCGCGCTGGCGGTGATCGAGCTCGGCCTGCCGCCTGTCTTCTTCTGGCTGGCCGCCGCCGGGGAACGAGCTTGGCGCGGCGAGGCGGGGACCCTGCCCGCCGGGCGATGAACACGCCGCGACCGAATCACGTGTGGATCAAGTAGGGCCAACCGGCCGGATATCGTCCTGGCATGACACAAGAGTTCGACCTCGCTGCGTCTCTCGCCCGAGGCGTCGAGAGCCGCAGTGACGCATGGAGCTTCGTCCAGGGCTTCGCCGCCCATTGGGCCGGCGCCCTGGAGAGCGGTGACGGATGGACGCGGGCCGATCTCGACGCCGCCGAGGAGCGGCTGGGTTTGCGGCTGCCCGTCGCGATGCGCGAGGCATATCTGCTGTTCGGGCGCCGGAAGGAACTCACCAGCAATCACGATGTGCTGCTCAGCCCGGCCGAGCTGTATGTGGATGACGCCGAGGAGGCTCTGGTCTTCCGTCACGAGAACCAGGGAGCCGCGTCCTGGGGCATCCTCCTCGACAGCCTCCAGGATGACGACCCCGCGGTGTTCGTCCGGCTCGACCTCGCCGACAAGAGCGCAGAACGGTGGGAGGACTGGCTGGAGCGTGTGTCCCTCTGCTTCGTCGAGATCGTTCTGTCCGAGTCCCTGCATGCCGGTGCGGAGCTCTGTGACTTTCTTGACCCGGATGACGACAGCATCGAGCTGCTGGAGGCGAGTTCCGTCCGGCTGCCGTTTCCGGCCTATCCCCCCGGTGAGGAGGCGAACGGGACCCGATGGTTCCTGGGCCAGGACGTCCTGCTGCGCGACGACGACGGCATGGCCGTTCTGGCCCGTGGCCGGACGGTGGAGGACCTCGACCGCGTTCGTGACCTGATTCCGGGCGAGTGGCTCAACGACTGTCGCTGACCACGGCCCTTAGGTTCGTACCCAGCAAGCCGCTGAGCGGGCTTCACATGCCGATCGCTCCGTCGATGCGCTCGCGGAGCAGGTCCGCGTGGCCGTTGTGGCGGGCGTATTCCTCGATCATGTGGATGAGGACCCAGCGCAGCGACACCGTTCCGCGCCAGGAGTCGTCCCCCTCGACGTCCAGGCCGGGGGCCGCGGTGACGAACTGTTCGGCGAAGGCCACCTCGGTGCGCCAGGCCTCCCACGCCGCCGCGACGGCCCCGGGGTCGTCCGTGGCGCCGTCGAAGTCCCCGTCGGGGTCTGCCTTCGAGGAGAAGAGCGCCGGCGCGTCCTGCCCGGCCAGGACCCGCCGGAACCAGCGACGTTCCACTTCGGCGAGGTGTCGGACCAGGCCGAGCAGCGAGAGCGTGGACGGCTCCACGGACCGCAGGGACAACTCCGGGCCCAGGCCTGAGCACTTCAGCCGCAACGTGGTGCGCTGGGCACGCAGGACATCGACGAGCATGCGCCGTTCGTCGCCGGTCGTCGGTCCGGTGAACCGGCCGGCACCGTCGGCGCCGCCGAACAGTTCGCCTCGTCTGGTGGGATCGCTCATGTCCGCCCTTCAGTTCGCTGGTACGAGAGCCATGGATGCCGTCAGAGCTTCACGGCGTGCAGGATCCGCATGCCCCGTGAGTCGACCGTGTCGTGTCGGACGTCCAGTCCCGCCGCCAGGCACTGCTCGGCCAGCCAGACGGACGCGATCCGGACGGAACAGTGCCGCTCACCAGACTCCTCTACGCCCTCTACGCTCGCCGACTGCGCCACCAGGTCAGGGGCGGACCACTGCCCGAACACGTCGGGCTGATCATGGCACGTCGACGACGTGCTGTCCTGGTGCGAGACGCTGGGGATCAGGCACGTCACGGTGTTCCTCTGCTCCACCGAGAACCTCGCCCGCCGTGACAACAGTGAGGTCGCCCTCCTCATGCAGCTGATCGAGCAAGTCATGACCGCCAGGCTCGCTCAGTCGGAAGCCTGTTGGCGGGTGCACGTCGCCGAACCCTCGACGCTCTCCCCCACACCACCGCACACGCTCTCAAGAACGTGGTGGAAGCGACCCGGGATTTTTCCGCTGGCGCGCACGTCACCGTCGCCATCGGCTACGGCGGCCGGCAGGAGGTCATCGACGCCATGCGGGAGCTGCTGAACGAGCGTGCCGAAGCAGGGCAGTCACTGGCCGAACTGGCGGCGAGCCTGACCGCGGACGACATCACCCGGCACCTGTACACGGCAGGGCGGCCCGACCCCGACCTGGTCATCCGCACCAGTGGGGAGCGACGGCTGTCGAACTTCCTGCTCTGGCAGAGCGCCTACGCCGAACCCAGCTTCACGCGTAGACGGGCCCGGGCGATCTTGCACGGCTCGTGCGATGAGGTCGTGGATCAGAAACTCTCCGGGGGCACGGTTCTCCTTGAGGCGGTCGAGGTTGTCGGGGCTGAACCAGCCATGGGCCGAGTGCTTGGACCACTCCAGAACCGGATGGGCCAAGTCGCCTTCGACGTCCACGAGATAGTCCGCCTCATGACGGAGTCCGCCGCCGTCGTCGCCCTGCCATGTGGTGGTGCCCAGGAACCGCCGCACATGGCGCAGGCGCCAGCCGGTTTCTTCCTCGATCTCTCGCGCGAGAGCCTCAAGGAGGGTCTCCCCGGGCTCGACATGGCCGCCGACGATGTCCCAGGTGTCAGGAAAGAGGCGGCGGTTCGGGCTGCGCTTCTGGGCGAAGGCTTCGCCGTCGTGGTTGAGGATGACAGCCCCGACGGTCCAGAGCTCGCCAGGCGCGGGAACGGGCTGCTCGACGTCGTGGTCCACGCTGAGAGGCCGGCTGTGTGCGGGCATGGCCGACAGCTTAAGCCCGTGTACCGGTGTATGGGATGCTGACGTGATGTCTGATCGACGTGAGGTCGTCATCGCCCGCTGGCCGGCTCAGGGCCCTTCCGATCAGGGTGGACTGGCCGCTCTGCTGGCGGCCTACCATCTGCGGACGCAGGCCGAGAAGGGTGAGGCCGTCGCTGACGTGGACGGGTTGCCGGACCGCTACCGGGCAGAGGTGCTGGACCCGCGAACCGCGTTCGCCGACGATGTCGTGCTGGTGGCGCTGAGCGAGGACACGGTCGTGGGCTGTCTGGTCGTGACCGCTTCCGTCGCCGGGCGGTGCGAGGTCAAGAGACTCTGGACGGTTCCCGGGTTTCGAGGCCAGGGCATCGCGTCCCGCCTGGTCGACGCCGCGCTCGCGTACGCGGCGGACAGCGGTGTCAGCACGGTGCGGCTGTCCGTGTGGCAGTGGCGCTCGGGTGCTGTCGCCCTGTACGAGCGGCTCGGCTTCACCGTCACGGAGTCGTGGGACGAGCGGAGTCAACTGGTGTGTATGGAGCGTGCCGTGTAAGTTCTCCGCGCCGCAGCGTCGTCGGTGCGGACGAGTGGCCCGGCCCATGTCCTCGTATCCTGTGTCCCGTGTTGTCCTCCCGTCTGCGTCGCGTCGCCGTCCTGGTGCTCGAGGGTGCGAAGCCGCTGGATGTCGGGATTCCCGCGCAGGTGTTCACGACCCGGGCGAGCATGCCGTACGAGGTGCGGGTGTGCGGTGCGGCGCCCGGGCTGGTGACCGGCGGCGACGGCCTGGCGTACCACGTGGCCCACGGCCTCGACGCACTCGAGTGGGCCGACGTCGTCTTCGTCCCCGGCTATCGGTTCCCGGACCGCGACGACCCGCCGCAGGCCGTCGTCGATGCGCTGATCGCCGCACACGACCGGGGCACACGGCTTGCCGCCATCTCGACGGGGGCCTTCGCGCTCGCCCGCACGGGTCTGCTCGACGGCAGGCGCGCCACGACGCACTGGCATTACGCACGGGCGCTCGCGCGGAAGCATCCGCTCGTCCGCGTCGACGAGAACGTCCTGTTCGTCGACGAGGGCAGTGTGCTGACGTCGGCCGGCGCCGCCTCGGGCATCGACCTGTGCCTGCACATCCTGCGGGGCGACCTCGGGGTGGCCGCGTCGAACCACGCGGCCCGGCGCCTGGTCGCGGCCCCGTACCGCAGTGGCGGTCAGGCGCAGTACGTGCCGCGCAGCGTGCCCGAGCCGCTGGGCGAACGGTTCGCCGCCACCCGCGAATGGGCCCTGCGCCGGCTCGGCGACCCCCTCGGCCTCGAAGCCCTCGCCCAGCACGCGGCGGTCTCACCGCGCACGTTCTCGCGGCGCTTCGTCGAGGACACCGGGTACACGCCGATGCAGTGGGTCATGCGTGCCCGTATCGACCTGGCCCGTGAGCTGCTCGAACGATCGGAGCGCAGCGTCGAGCAGATCGCGAACGACGTCGGTCTCGGCACCGGTGCGAATCTGCGGATGCACTTCCAGCGCATCCTCGGCACCACTCCCAGCGAGTACCGGCGCACCTTCACCCGGGGCGAGTAGCCCGCCGCAGGGCGTCGGGCCGCGGCGTCTGGCGCGATCCTTGCGAACCGTGGCGCTCACGCCAGGGCCACGGCCCGGTTCCGCACGCGAGGCTGGTGCCGAACCGAAAGGACGCCACACATGACTCGCATCGCCATCAACGGATTCGGCCGAATCGGGCGCAACGTGCTGCGCGCACTGCTGGAGCGCGGCAGCGACTTCGAGATCGTCGCAGTCAACGACCTCACCGAGCCCGCCACCCTCGCCCGGCTCCTCGCCTACGACACGACAGCCGGACGGCTCGGCCGTCCGGTGACCGTCGACGGGGACGCTCTCGTCGTCGACGGCCGACGCATCACGGTGCTCGCCGAGCGCGAGCCGGCGCGGCTGCCGTGGGCCGAGCTCGGCGTCGACATCGTGCTGGAGGCCACGGGCCGGTTCACGTCGGCCAAGGCCGCCCGCGCCCACCTGGACGCGGGAGCGGCCAAGGTGCTCGTGAGCGCGCCGTCGGACGGCGCCGACGTCACGCTCGCGTACGGGGTCAACACCGAGGCGTACGACCCGGTCGTGCACACGATCGTCTCGAACGCCTCGTGCACGACCAACGCGCTGGCACCGCTGGCCGCGGTGCTCGACGAACTCGCCGGCATCGAGCACGGCTTCATGACCACGGTGCACGCCTACACGCAGGAGCAGAATCTTCAGGACGGCCCGCACCGTGACGCCCGCCGCGCCCGTGCCGCCGCCGTCAACATCGTGCCGACCACGACGGGCGCCGCCAAGGCGATCGGACTCGTGCTGCCCAACCTCGACGGCAAGCTGTCGGGCGACTCGATCCGCGTGCCGGTGCCGGTCGGCTCGATCGTGGAGCTCAACACCACCGTCGCCCGCGATGTGACCCGCGACGACGTGCTGGCCGCGTACCGCGCTGCCGCGCAGGGCCGGCTCGCCGGCATCCTCGAGTACTCCGACGACCCGCTCGTGTCGTCCGACATCGTCGGCAACCCCGCCTCGTCGATCTTCGACGCGGCCCTCACCCGCGTCGACGGCCGCCACGTCAAGGTGGTCGCCTGGTACGACAACGAGTGGGGCTTCTCCAACCGCGTGATCGACACGCTGGAACTCCTCGCCGCACGCTGACCGGCCCCGAGCACCCAAGGGGTCGCCCGCCCCGCTGGCACCGGACGGGATTCTCTGACTACAGTCAGAGAATGGATGGGGAGCAGATCGAGCAGAACGAGCAGGTCCGGCGGTTCAACCGCACCGTGACCGAACGCTTGGGGGTACTGCACGATCGCTACCTCGGCCGCGACCGGCCGATCGGCGAGGCCCGGCTGCTGTGGGAGGTCGGCGAGGAGGGCCGGGACGTTCGCCGGCTGCGTGAGCGTCTCGGGCTCGACTCCGGTTACGTCAGCCGGCTGCTGCGCTCCCTGGAGACGGGCGGTCTGGTGACGGTGGAGCCGCAACCGGAGGACCGACGCGTGCGCACGGTCCGGCTCACCGACGCCGGCCGTGCTGAGCGCGCCCTGCTAGATCGCCGTAGCGACGAGCTGGCCGGCTCCCTCCTCGAGCCGCTCAACGAGGCCCAGCGCGCCAGGCTCGTCGCAGCCATGGCCGAGGTCGACCGGTTGCTGACCGCCGCAACGGTCACCCTTGACGCCGTCGACCCCGATCACGCGGACGCCCAGCACTGCCTTCGGTCGTATTACACCGAGTTGCAGGAGCGCTTCGAGACCGGCTTCGACCCCACCCGGAGTCTGCTGCCCGACGCCGGTGAACTCCGTCCGCCGCACGGACTGTTCCTCGTCGCCCGGCTGCGGGGCGAGCCGGTCGGCTGCGCCGGTCTCAAGCTGCCGCCCCGGGCGCCGGCCGAGATCAAACGCATGTGGGTCGCACCCGGCGCCCGGGGCCTCGGACTCGGCCGCAGGTTCCTGACCGAACTGGAGGCCAGGGCCGTGCGGAACGGTCGTGACGTACTGCGCCTGGACACCAACAAGGCGCTCACCGCCGCGATCGGGCTGTACCACTCCCAGGGCTTCCGGGAGGTCCCCGCCTTCAACCACGAGCCGTACGCCCACCACTGGTTCGAGAAGCGGATCGCCACTGGGTGATCAAGCGGTGGGCGTCAGCCCGTCGCAGCGGACTTCTGACCGGACGGGGTGACTGCGTACCACTCCTCGCCCCTGCCCTGGCCGTTCATCTGGCCGGCCTTCGTGTCGCCCACGTACCGGTACAGCGGCCAGCCGGCGAGGGTGAGCTGCTTCATCCCGTTCCGGTGAACCGTGCCGAGAAGACCCTGCTCGACCCCCGAGGTCCGTACGGAATCCTGCACGATGACGGGCATCCACGTCTGGGTGCACGCACCGGAACACGTCCACTTGGAGGGCGTCGCCTGGTCCTTGCTGTAGCGGTAGAGGGTCATCCCCTTGTCGTCGGTGACGACGCTGCCCGTGCCCTTCGTCGCCTTGGCCGTCACCATGGTGGTTGTGGCCAGCTGTCCGCTCCCGGAGTTGCCGCCGGCGGCCGGTGTGCTGGCAGCCGGTAAGGAACTGGCCGGTGCGGAGGTCGCGGGATCCGAAGCGGCCGTGGCGACCGGGGTGGCCTGGCCGGGGCTCGTTCCGGACCCGTTGTCGGTCGAGGAACCGCACGCCCCCAGCAGGAGCGCGGACGCCAGCCCTGCGGCCGAGGCGAGGACGATGCGTTGCGGGTTCAAGGAGTCACCCTTCGTCGGGAGGCGCATCTTCTTACCCCCTAGGTACGTCGCGTGACTCACCGGGCTCTCAGCCGCCGCCACCACATGACGCAGTCTTGACCATCGCCGTGCTCCCTCGGGCCCACAGCCGGCCCGCTACGGCGGGGCCCGCAAAATCATGTGACGGGTAGCGCCCGATCGTCGAGAATCCACGCGTGGTCACCCTCAACGTCGGCAGTACCGAACGCGGTCCGTTCCCCCGGTCCTCGGTGTCGGCGTCGGCAGGGCGTGCCTTCGGCGCGATTCCGCCGACGGCACTGGTCCTGCTCGGCATCGTCAGCGTTCAGGTGGGGTCGGCGTTGGCCAAGCACCTGTTCACCGCGGTGGGAAGCTTCGGGACGGTCGCGTTGCGGCTGTTGTTCGCCGCGGCGGTGCTGACGCTGCTGTGGCGGCCGTCCCTGCGCATGAGCCGTCGCGCGTGGACAGTGGTGCTGGGCTACGGCGTGATCCTCGGCTCGATGAACCTGTGCTTCTACCTGGCGCTGGCCCGGATCCCGCTGGGGATCGCGGTGACCATCGAGTTCCTCGGGCCGCTGCTGGTGGCCCTGGCCGGGTCGCGCCGATGGCTGGACGCTTTCTGGGCCCTGCTCGCGGCCGGCGGTGTGATCCTGCTGATGGAGGGACGCGGCGACCTCGACCTTGCCGGTTTCCTCTTCGCCCTCGCCGCAGGAACGTGCTGGGGCCTGTACATCCTGGTCGGTGCGGCGCTGGGCCGTCACACCACGGAAGGCAATGGTCTGGCTCTGGGAATGGCCGTCGCGGCGCTGGTGGCTGTGCCGTTCGGCGTGGCGGACAGCGGAACGGCGCTGATGCAGCCGTGGGTTCTGGTGGCGGGGCTGGGCGTGGCACTGTTGTCGTCGGTGATCCCGTACTCGCTGGACCTGGAAGCACTGCGCAGGATCCCACCGCGTGTGTTCGGCATCCTGATGAGCCTCGAACCGGCGATGGCGGCCCTCATCGGCCTCATCGTGCTCCAGGAGTCGTTGCACTGGTCGCAGTGGATCGCGGTGCTGTGCGTGGTGGCGGCATCGGCGGGCGCCGCGCGCGGCGACCACTCAGTGGGTGATCGGCAATGATCGACACATGAACGAATTCGTGCTGATGTCGGATCCGCAGGTCGCGGCGATCCCGATAGCCGACTGCGGCGAACCACTCGTCGACGTCCGGTTCGACGGGTCCCTCGCCGTCGACGCCCGCAGGGCGGATGACACAGGGGCGTTCGCGCATCTGCGAGAAGGAGTCGTGAACCGTCTTCTGAGCGCTCAGGAGTTACTCCCGGACGGCATGCGTCTGCTGTTCGTCGAGGGGTACCGGCCGCCCCCGCTACAGCGCCGGTACTTCGAGCGCTACGCCGACGAACTGCGCGCCGACAACCCGCACTGGACGCCGGTGCGGGTCCGCGAGGCCGCAAGCCGGTACGTCTCGCCACCGGAGATCGCGCCGCACAGTGCGGGCGCTGCGGTGGACCTCACCCTCTTGTCCGCCGACGGCAGAGAGCTCGACATGGGAACCCGGGTGAACGCCAACCCGGAAGAGAGCGACGGCGCGTGCTACACCGACGCCGAGAACATCGGTCCTGAGGCTCGGGCCCACCGCCGGGTGCTCGGTGCCGCGTTGACGGCTGTCGGCCTGGTCAACTACCCCACCGAGTGGTGGCACTGGTCCTTCGGGGATCGCTACTGGGCTCTTTCCAGCGGAGTCGACAGCGCGATGTACGGGCCACGACCGCTCGGCCGAGACTGACGCACTGTTCCTGGGCCGAGAGACCGGGCGCAGACGCCATGCTCGTACACGACTTCTGGCCGGATCCGTGGGCGGCCGCCCGGGAAACTGGAACACCCCCCGCAGGTGGTGCCCACCGCCGAGGCCGACGCGCTGTGGGCCGCGTTCGGGGAGGTCCTGCACAGGGCCCTCGAACGACCGGCACCGAGCCTGGCGAGTACGGGATCATGTGGGGATGGCTGATCATCTGTCGCCCACGTCACCGACCACAGTCCGGCTCACGCGGTACACGAAGACCGAGCAGAGCGAAATCCTCGGCGACGGCGCCGATCCCTTCGGCGTCGCCCACGCCGGCCTGACCTGGCTGCCCAAGGAGGAGCACTTCGGCATCAGGCTGGGTGACCGCCTCGTGGCCCACGCCGGCCTGCGCAGACTGCCCATGTCGATCGGCGGTGTCGGCACCGAGGTGGTGGGCGTCGGCGGAGTGGCCGTCGCGCCTGACCTACGGGGTCGAGGACTCGCCCGGCTGGTCGTCGCGGCGGCACTGGATCATGCGCGTACGCTGGGGCCGCGGCATGGGCTCCTGTTCTGCCGACAGCCTCTCGTCCCGCTCTACGAGCGGCTCGGCTGGCGAGCGCTGGACGAGGACGTCCATGTCGAGCAGCACGAGGGACCCGTGCTCATGCCGCTGCGGACCATGTGGATCCCCCTGCACGAGGGCGCCGACTGGCCGAGCGGAGCGGTGCGCCTGCTTTCGTTCCCCATGTGATGGCCGCGCGGCTCAGGGAGCGGGGACGGGGCCGCCGGGCCGGAACCGCTCCACCCCGACGATGTGCCGCACCTTGACCGGACGCACGACCACCGCGACCCGCTGCACCCCGGGCATGATCCACTCGAAGCGCTCGCTGCCCAGGTACTTGCGGGCCAGCCGGTCCGTCCGGCTGCCCTGCGGCGCTCCGTCGGCGAACACGGTGCCGACGCCCAGCGCCCTCACCCGCTGGGCCGGTGGTGCACCTGGACGTCCAGGTCCGGCCACATCGTGGTCAGGCGCTGCAACTGGCTTTCCAACGGCATTCCCATCGAGCGCAGCGGGGCGTCCGGTCTGAAGTGGACGAGCGTCCCGGTGCTGCCGTCGGCCTCGGCGGGTTCGAGGCCGGTGACCGGGACGCCGCGCTCATAGCGTCGGGTCCAGGCTCCGTTGAGGCGACGGTTGGTGTGGACGAGCCATTCGCTGAGCGCCGCGACCACGGACATGCCCCGGCGCGGATGGCCGTCCGGAAGCAGTTCCGCGTCCGGGAAGTCGAAGAAGCGCAGGTCCTTGGTCGCCATGACGGGCTTCTTGACGGTCTGGCCGTGCTCGTCCGTTCGGGTATCGGTGCCCCGCCCGTCATCAACCGCGGACAAGGAGCCGTCCGGATGGAGAGTGACGAGGCAGCGCCCACCGCCCCTGCTGGACGCTTCGTCAGCGGCGTACGCCAGCACCTCGAGGAGAAGATGCCACGGGCCACCTGGCGCGAACTCCTCCGGAGCATGCCGGACGGATGCCAGGTGGTCCAGATCGACGACGCCGGACCAGTCGTGCGTGGTGTTGACCCATGAACTCCTGGAGACCTTCATCAGGCAAGTATCCGGTCGGCTCATGCACGGTCGATGACCGGCTACAGCCGGCGGAACACAGAGCTCAGCGTTTCGATCTCCTCGGCGGAGAGCTTGTCGGTGAAGTGCCGGCGTACCGCGGCGTCCAGGCCAGGGCCCACCGTGGTGATGGCCTGGCGTCCGGAGTCGGTGAGGGTGACGGTGACACCGCCGGCGCGTTCACGGGTGACGAGTCCGCGCTTGCCCATGCGGGTGAGCTGGTGGGAGACACGCGTGCGGTCCCAGCCGAGCGACGCGGCGAGCTCGCTCTGCCGCAGCGCGCCTCCCGCCTTGTCGAGGTTGACGAGGATCGTCAGGTCAGGCTCGGACAGCCCCGCCGCCTCGGCGGTGTCCGCGATCACGCGGGCCCGGACGATCTCGTGGGCCCGCTTGAAGGCGGACCAGAAGTCGACGGGCTCCGGCGCCGCGTCGCCCATGGGCTCGTCCGACTCGGCGTCGCCGTCCCTTTGCGTCGACCTTGGTGTTGACATATCAACGCGCCTCTTCCTAGTGTTGAAATGTCAACGCTAACAGCTCCGGTCGGTGGCCGCGCCTCAGGCAGCCACCATCGGCCGCGCCCGCCTGTCCCGCCACAGAAGGATCCATGCAGACCCGATTTCCAGGAACCGGCGACCCGCCGGCCGTCCCTCTCGCGCTGGGGTGCGCCGGAATGTCCGACCACACCGCCCCCGCCGACGAGGCGGACGCCGTCGCCACCATCCACACGGCCCTCGACGCCGGCGTCACCCTCCTCGACACCGCCGACTTCTACGGCATGGGCCACAACGAGGAACTCATCCGCCGCGCCCTGCGCAACGGCAGGCGTGGCAAGGCGCTCCTGAGCGTCAAGTTCGGCGGTCTGCGCGGCCCCGACGGTGCCTTCGTCGGCATCGAGGGCCGTCCGGCTCACGTCAAGAACGCGCTCGCCTACTCGCTGCGCCGCCTGGGCACCGACCACGTCGACATCTACCGCCCCGCCCGCCTCGACCCCGACACCCCGATCGAGGACACGATCGGCGCCATCGCCGAGCTGGTCCAGGCCGGGTACGTGCGCCGTGTCGGGCTCTCCGAGGTGGGGCCCAAGACCATTCGCCGCGCCCACGCCGTGCATCCGATCTGTGATGTCCAGATCGAATACTCCCTGTTCAGCCGGGGTCCCGAGACCAACGGCATCCTGGACACCTGCCGCGAGCTGGGGATCGGCGTCACCGCCTACGGGATCCTCGCGCACGGCCTGCTCACGGGCACGTACCGACGACCCGCCGGAGGTGATCCGCGGGCCCACTGGCTGCCCCGCTTCCACCCCGACAACCTCGCCACGAACCTCACCCTCGTCGACCGGCTGCGGCCGCTCGCCGACGCGCGGGGCATCAGCGTCGCGCAACTCGCCGCCGCCTGGGTCATCGCCCGGAGCCGCGAGCGCGGCACCATCGTGGCCGTTCTGGGCGCCCGCCGACCGCACCGTATCGAAGAGGCCCTGGCCGCGGCCGGCCTCGGCCTGACCGACACGGACCTCCGCGCGATCGAGGAGGCCGTCCCGGCCGACGCGGTGGCCGGGACCCGGTACGCCGCATCCCTCATGGCCCTGCTGGACAGCGAGCCATCCGGACAAGGAAGAGTCTTCGAATCGTGAACACATCTGAGTCACCGCTCGCCGAGCTTGCCCGGTCCGAGAAGCCGATCGGAGTAGGGATCGTCGGACTCGGGGCGCACGGGAGCTGGGCCGAGCGCGCTCACCTGCCGGCTCTGCGCGCCGTACCGGGTTATGAGCTGAGGGCTTTGAGCGCGAGCTCGCAGCAGTCGGCGAGGCGCTCCGGACAGACGCACGGGGTGTCCCGCACCTTCGGGACGGCGGCCGAACTGGCCGCCTGCGACGAGGTGGACCTCGTGGTCGTGGCGGTGAAGGTGCCGCACCACCGGGAACTGGTGCGGACGGCCCTGGACGCCGGCAAGAGCGTGCTGTGCGAGTGGCCCCTGGGCAACGGTCTGGCGGAAGCCGAGGACATGGCCCGGCAAGCACACGACCGCGCCGTACGGACCGTCGTCGGGCTTCAGGCGCGGTCGCACCCGGCCCTCGCCTACGTACGCCATCTCGTGGCGGACGGTTATGTCGGGGAGGTGTTGTCCACGACGGTCGTCGGCTCCGGTGGTGCCTGGGGCGCCACCGTCGGCCCGCGCGATCACTACGTGCTCGACGCCGCCAACGGCGCGACGCTGCTGACCATCCCCTTCAGTCACACCCTCGACGGACTCGCGTCCGTCCTGGGAGAGCCGGATGAACTGCGGATCCGACTGGCGTCGCGGCGTACGTCGGCCCTGGACACCGAGAGCGGACAGCCCGTGCCCATGACCGCCGCGGACCAGGTGACGGCCTCGGGACGGCTGCCGGGCGGCGCGGTGGCCACCTTCCACTACCGCGGCGGCATGTCGCGGGGCACCAACTTCCGCTGGGAGATCAACGGTACCGAGGGCGACCTCGTCCTCACCGCCCCGACCGGCCATCTCCAGCTCAGCCCGGTCACCCTCGAAGGCGGCCGCGCGGCGTCCACCGGACTCGCCCCCCTGACGGTGCCGGAATCGTACGTTCGCGTTCCCGCACTGGACCCCCGAGCGGACGCGCCCGCCTACGCGGTGGCTCACGCCTACCGGCAGTTCCTGGACGACCTGCGCCAGAACACGTCAGCTGTGCCCGACTTCGCTCACGGCGCCGCCCGGCACCGCAGCATCGCATCCGCCATGACGACGCCCTGACCGGACGTCAGCCGCAGGACAGCAGGCCGGCCTGCTGCTTGGCGGTCAGGACGCGATGGACACTCTGGTCCACCTGCGTGCGGAAGGCCGCGTCCTTCGCCATCCGGATCTGTACCGCTTTGGCCATGGCCGGGACCAGGTTCGGTTCGACGGTCAGGACCAGGTCTCCGCCGGCCGACAGGAAGTTCAGGGCGCGGCTGGCCGGGGGCACGGCCTTCACGGCCACCGCGTTCCCGAGGTCGTCGGAGATCACCACGCCCTTGAAGCCGAGGGCCTTGCGGAGCATGCCCTGGATCACCGTCGAGGAGAAAACGGCCTGATGCCGCGGGTCGATCTTGCTGTACGTGGCCAGAGAGACCATCACGAAGGGAGCGCCCGCCTTGATCCCCGAGCTGAACGGGATGATGCTCGAACTCTTGCTGGTCGTCACGGAGTCCACCACGTTCGCCGTGGTGTCGGTGTTGCCGCGGACGTAGCCGAGTCCCGGGAAGTGCTTGAGCGTGGCCAGTACGCCGGACTGGGCGAAGCCCGCCGCGAACGCGTTGCTGTGGGGCGTCACCGTAGCGGCCGTATGGCCGAACTCGCGGTCGAACCGGCCGATCGGACCGTTGTTCCTGCCCAGACTGGCCGGGACGACATCGGCGACGGGCGCGAGGTTCAGATTCACACCGGCCGCCTTGAGCTGATTCGCCCACGCGGCGGCCTGAGTGCGCAGCTTCGAGGGTGACCAGCTGCCCTGCACCAGGGCACTCGGCATGGTCGAGAACCCCGGGCCGGACAGCACTTGCACCCTGCCGCCCTCCTGGTCGGTGGACACCAGCAGGCCCACGCGATGCCCCGAGACGGTGTCGGCCTTCGCCTGTAGCCCGTCGACCAGGGCCTTGGTCGCCTTCGTCCCCGACGTACTCCGTCCCGCGAGGAAGACCGACCCGACGTGGTACTGGCGCAGCACCTGGATCCGTGTCTGGTCGGGCTTCGAGGCGGCAACGGCGCCCATGAAGAGCTGACCCACGCGTTGCGGGTCTGTCATCGCCCCGAAGACCTTGTCGACACAGGTCGCGGTCGCGCTCCCCTTCTCCGAAGCGGGTGTTCGGGGGACGACCGCGGCGTGCGAGGTGTGGGCGCCGCCCAGACTCGCGGCCGCCAGCGAAAGCGTCAGCAACGGGACGGGCCAGGCTGCCCGCTTCCCCCTCGGGCCATGGGACGGTGCCTGCCGCGACGACGTCATGCGGAGCCCCTTCCGGTACGCCGACCACGGACCGGGCACCACGTGCTCGGCCGTCGGCGGTGGTCACGCAGCCAGTACCACCAAACGTACATCCATCCGGCGGAGTCCGCCTCCGCAGTCGCGGACCTGTCGCACGCGACACCGGCGGCCTTTCGGCGGCCGGCTCCGGCAACTGACGCCGCGTCGAGAGGGTCCCGCTCACCGCACGGGCCCCGGCTGACTAGGGTTGTCCGGTGACGAGTAGCAACGCGACCCGCTCCCCTGTCCAGGACGGCACCCGCCCGGCAACAGCAGCCGATGACTGGCAGGAACGCCTCCGCCGATTCGGATACGTCGCGCGCCCCGGTACCGACATCCGCGAGCGTCTTGTTCCGCCCTTTCCGAAACCGCCGGTCCGTCCGTGGGAGCGCGCAGGTCTCGATCCGGCACGGGCGTACCGCGTCGCGAAGGCGATGGAATGGGTGGGGCCGGTGCTCGTCGCCCTCCTGGCCGGAGCGATCCGCTTCTGGCACCTCGGCCGGCCGCGGGACATCGTCTTCGACGAGACCTACTACGCCAAGGACGCCTGGTCGCTGCTCCAGCTCGGCTACGAGGGCACCTGGCCGGACCGCAAGATCGCCGACCCGCAGATACTCGGCCACCCCCAGGTGATCCCGCTCTCCGACGCCGGGGCCTTCGTCGCGCACCCGCCGACGGGCAAGTGGGTCATCGCCCTGGGTGAGTGGATGTTCGGCCTGACCCCGTTCGGCTGGCGCCTCATGACGGCGGCGCTGGGCACCCTGTCGGTGCTGATGCTGTGCCGAACAGGACGCCGCCTGTTCCGTTCGACACTGCTGGGCTGCCTGGCCGGCACGCTGATGGCGGTGGACGGTCTGCACGTGGTGATGAGCCGTACCGCGCTGCTGGACCTCGTCGTCATGTTCTTCGTCCTGGCGGCGTTCGGATGCCTGCTGGTCGACCGGGACCACGCACGAGCCAGGCTCGCGGCGGCCCTACCGGTCGGCGCGGACGGCCGTGCGCGCCCGGACTCGCGCACCGGTGACCATGCCGGCACGGGGGTGCGTCCCTGGCGGCTCGCAGCCGGCCTCTTCCTGGGACTGGCGGCTTCCACCAAATGGAACGGCCTGTATGTCCTGGCCTTCTTCATGCTCCTGACGGTGCTGTGGGACGTCGGCGCCCGCCGCGTCGCCGGGGCGCACCGCCCGTACCGGGCGGTGCTGCGCAAGGACCTCGGCTGGTCGTTCCTGTCCATGGTTCCGGTCGCCGTGCTGACCTATCTGGCGACATGGACCGGCTGGTTCCTGTCCGACGACGGCTACGGACGCCACTGGGCCGACGGCCGCGGCGGCACCTGGTCATGGATTCCCGCTCCGCTCCGCAGCCTGTGGCACTACGAGTACGGGGTCTACCAGTTCAACGTGGGGCTGCACGCCCCGCACAAGTACCAGTCCAACCCCTGGAGTTGGCTGGTCATGGGCCGCCCGGTGCTGTTCCACTACCAGTCACCGGCACCCGGACAGGACGGCTGCCACACGGCGACCAACTGCTCGCAGACGGTCCTCGCCCTCGGCACGCCACTCCTCTGGTGGTCGGCGTGCTGCGCCCTCGTGTACCTGCTCTACCGGTGGGCGCTGCGCCGTGACTGGCGCGCCGGCGCCATCCTGTGTGCGGTGGGGGCCGGTTATCTGCCCTGGTTCCTCTACCAGGACCGTACGATCTTCTCCTTCTACGCGGTCGTCTTCGTGCCCTTCCTGTGCCTGGCCGTGACGATGATGCTGGGAGCCTTGCCGGGTCCGCCGGGCGCGCCGAGGAAACGCCGCGCGGGCGGTGTGGTGGCCGCGGGTGTGCTCGTTCTGCTCATCGCATGGAACTTCATCTATTTCTTCCCGCTCTACACCGGGCAGACGATCCCGTACGCCGACTGGCACACCAGAATGTGGCTCGACACCTGGATCTGAGACCGGAACGCCGCCCAGCGCGGCCGGCCGGTGGGCACTGCCGCCCGGGGCTGGGGCGCCACCCGCGCCGCCGGTCCCGCCGCGAGCTCACGCGCTCTGGGCCTCGTCGGGCGCCATGCTCGCCAACGTCGTCGGTGTGCCGATCCTGCTCCCCACGATCGCCGTCGCCCGCAGTCGGCGCCGCCGCCCCGCGACCCCTGCCATCCAGCGCATCGAGGATGCCGACGCCGCGAGCAGCGAGGACGCTTGCTTTCCGGAACAAGTACCACCACCCATCGGAGAACATCTCATGCGCGCAACCCTCATGTACGGCGCCGGTGACGTCCGGGTCGAGGACGTCCCCGACTCCGTGCTCAAGCGGCCCACCGACGCACTGGTCCGGGTCACCGCGTCCTGCGTCTGCGGCAGCGACCTGTGGCCGTACGGCTCGATGCAGCCCGAGGACGGTCCCGCCCGGATGGGTCACGAGTTCATCGGCATCGTCGAGGACACCGGCTCGGAGGTGACCACCGTCAAGAAGGGCGACCTCGTCGTCGCTCCCTTCGCCATCTCCGACAACACCTGCGAGTTCTGCCGCGAGGGCCTGCACACCTCCTGCGCCAACGCCCAGGCCAACTTCTGGGACGGTGAGCCGGAAGAGGGGGGCCAGGCGGAGGCGGTCCGTGTCCCGCTCGCCGACGGCACCCTCGTCAAGCTCCCCGTAGCGGCGGACTCCGCCCTCGTCCCGTCCCTGCTGACGCTCTCGGACGTCCTCGGCACCGGCTACCACGCCGCAGTGGCGGGCGGGGTCGGCCAGGGGACCCGCGTCGCCGTGATCGGTGACGGCGCCGTCGGCCTGCTGGCGGTCCTGTCGGCCAAGCGCCTGGGCGCCGAACAGATCATCCTCATGGGACGCCACCAGGCGCGTACCGACCTCGGGCGCGAGTTCGGGGCCACCGATGTCGTCTCCGCCCGTGGCGAGGAGGGCATCGCCCAGGTCCGCGAGCTGACCGGTGGGCACGGCACGCACGTGGTCCTGGAGGCCGTCGGCAACATGCCCGCCTACGAGCAGGCCGTCGGCATCGTCCGCCCGGGCGGTGTCATCAGCCGGGTCGGCGTCCCGCAGTACGAGGAGGCGCCGATCGGCTTCGGCAGCCTCTTCCGCCACAACCTCCGCCTGGCCGGCGGACCCGCACCGGTCCGCGCCTACATCGAGGAACTGATGCCCGACATCCTCGACGGCACCATCGAGCCGGGGAAGGTCTTCGACGCCACCACCGGCCTCGACGGCGTCCCGGCCGGCTACCGGGACATGGCCGACCGCAAGAGCCTGAAGGTCCTCATCAGGCCCTGACGCCTCAGGGCGGACCTCGTCGGGGTGCGGCCCGATCCGCGCCCCCGGGCGAGCGGCGATCCCGTAGCCTCGCCTGTCATGAACGCAGCCGCAGACGCATATGCCGTGGCCAACCTGATCGCCAGGTACGCGGAGCTGGTCGACACCGGTGACTTCGCCGGCGTCGGAGCGTTGTTCGCCGACGCCGTGTTCATCGGAAGCGGTGCACCGGCCGAGGGCCGCGAGGCTGTCGAGAAGATGCTCCGGGACACCGTGATCCTCTACGAGGACGGCACGCCGCGCACCCACCATGCCACGACGAACATCGCGGTCGAGGTCCACGAGGAGACGGGCACCGCCACCGCGCGCTCCTACGTCACCGTCTTCCAGGCCGTGCCCGGACTGCCGTTGCAGCCCATCGCCGCTGGACGTTACAGCGACCGTTTCGAGCGCCACGACGGACAGTGGCGGTTCGCGGCGCGGCAGGTGCGAATCCACCTGGTGGGCGACGTGAGCCGCCACTTGCGTGCGTAGCGCACGAGACGACCGCCCGCCACGGTGTCACCTATCACACAATGTATGTGCTTTGGATACGGTGACCCCATGTCCTCGACGCCCGTCCACCGCCGCCGACCGACCCTCCTTCGCAATGGCACCAGCCACCCCGCCACCCGCATTGCCGTACTCGCCGTCACCGCCCACGCCGACCACGACCCCGACAGCGCCCAGGCCCTCGCCCGGCTCATCCAGGGTCGGCACACGGCCCTGAACGGACTGCTGGAGCCCTCCGGCGTTCAGTTCGACGACTACGAATTCACCCTGCTCACCACGCTGGAACGCAACTCCGCTTTGCCTCGGCCGGCCTAGGAGGTGTCCTTCCGCAGGTGCTCGGCGGAGGAGGTGCCGGGGATGAGGGCGATGTTCGGCGGCCGGCGCAGCAGCCAGGCGCTGTGCGGCGGTCACCGTGCTCAGCCCCAGGTGCCGGATCAGGCCCCGCTCGCGCAGCTCGGCCGGCGCGCCGAACTGCTCGGCCAGCAGGTTCATGGGCGGCTGGAAATCTGTCGTTCAGCGATCCGGAGGCTCTGGCGGGCAGCGTCAAGCTGATCGCCTCCCTGTGACGTGGTGGCCTCCAGCGCCGCTCCAGGAGGCGTCGGATCCCACGACCTGCGCGACGGCGATGACTGGGCCGACAGGGTACGGGAGGCGCTCGCCCCTCTCGGCCGCTGACCACCGCCGGGCCCGGAGGTTCGTCAGGCGGCTGAACCACATCCTCAAAGTGGCTGGCCTGAACGCCGCCGCCGGACAACTGCGCCGGCACCACGACCCAGCCACCCGTGCCGCCGCCGTTCAGGTCATGCCTGTGCCGAAGCCTCCAGGTCCGCCGACGGTTCGCGCTCCGGAGTGCGCCGCCAGGTGAGGATCCACGCCGCGGTCAGCAACGCGCCGAGCCCTGCCAGGGCCATCGCGCCGCCGGTGCCGCTCACCGCGGCGAACGCGCCGACGCAGACGGGGCCGAGGCCCTGCACAGTCATGTTGCCGGAGCCCAGCAGGCCGAACGCCTGGCCCTGGCCCCGTTCGGGAAGGGCGGCGAGGAACTCACGTTGCAGACCGAGGCCGTTGGCGAAGCCGCAGCCGGCGAGCAGCAGCAGTACGACGGAGAGCGGTCGGCCCGGATCGCCGGCGAAGCCGACCAGCGGCAGGCCCATCAGCACGATCAGGGGGACCACCATTCGTTCCCGTGCGGCCGGCCGCAGCCACCGTCCCACCACGAGGTCGCCCAGCAGCATGCCGACGGGCAGGCAGGCCATCAGCACCGCGTAGGAACCGGAGGGGAAGTGATGACTGCCCGCGTAGGCGACGATCAGCCCTTCTGCCCCGGCGACGAACGCACTCGGAAGCCACTGCGCGAACAGCAGTCGTCGGACCGGGCGGTGCCCCAGCAGTGCGCCCGTGCCACGCAGGCTCTTGCGCAACGCGCCGCCCCCCGGGGGGTTCCCGTCCGTCGGCTGTGCCGCGAGCCGTGGCAGCCGCAGCCGGACCGCCGCCGCGCAGAGCAGGTGCAGCGCGGCCCCCACCGCCAGTGCCGCGTGCGGGCCCACCGCCGCGACGGCGGCGCCGCCGAGCGTCAGGCCGAAGAGCTGCGCGCCGCTGGACGCCATGTTGTTGAGCGAGCGTCCCAGCACGTACGCGTCGCCGTTCAGCCAACGGGCGACGAGCTGTCCGGAGGCGCCGCTGAACACTGGGGTCGCCAGGGCGACCACGGAGACGACGGCGAGGCCCGCCGCGATCGGCATCCGCACCAGGGCGAGCAGGGCCGCCGCCACGCCCTCCAGCAGGTAGCCGCCGGCGATCAGCGCCCGGGGCGGAAGCCGGTCGGCCAGCGAGCCGAGCAGCAACGAGCCGAAGAGCTGCGGCAGGAAGCCCGCGCCGAAGGCCAGCGCGCTGAGCAGCGCGGAGCCGGTGCCGGCGAAGACCAGCGCCGAGAAGGTGGTGATGCGGAGCGAGTCGGCGATCACGCCGAGCATCCGGGTCAGGAAGAGCAGCCGGAAACGCGGCTCGGCGAGCACCTGGCGGTAGGTCGTGCGCGGCGTCGGGGCGGTGTGCGGAGGGGAGGCGGTGGTCATGGGCAGCAGCGTCGTGGAGGACTCCACCGCGAAGCGAAAGATTCGCCGGAGGACGTAAGGTCGGCTCTGACGCGGTCTACGGTGGAGGGGTGCTCCGTTTCACCGCCACCGCCGAGGACCTGCTGTGCAGCCGGTTCGCGCTCTCGCCGGCCTTCGAACTCTGCGGACTGCTGCGCCGGCTGAGCGGCCGGGACGCGGCGCTGCCGACCGACTGGGCGGTGCGACTCGCCCCGGGCTTCACGCGGCTGCGCGGCGAGACGTCGCTGGACGCGGTACTGGCCCTTCAGGCCAGCAGGGCGGGGGTCAACTTCGTCGCCCCGCCGCCGCGCGGTCTCACCCAGAGCTGGGCCGATGACCTCGCGGCGATCCGGGCCACGCCGATCGCCGTGGCGCGGGCGGAGATCGACGCCGTGCTGCGCACCCAACCGGTTCGTGATCCACGGGTCCGTGAGCTGCTGGAGTCGGACCGGGTGGTGGACGTGGTCGCCGACGTACTGGACCGCGCCTGGAACGAGTTGCTCGCCCCGGACTGGCCGCAGCTTCGGGCGGTCTGCGAACGCGACGTCGTGCACCGGGTGGGCGTGCTCGGCGAGCGCGGCTGGAAAGAGGCGATCGAAGGCCTCGAAGGAGCTCTGGCCTGGCAGGGACAGCATCTGTCGGTGCCGGTGCGCGCCCCGCACGAGGACGTGAGTCTCGCAGGAGAGGGACTGCTGCTGGTGCCCTCGGTGCTGGTCTGGCCCGCTGTGGCGGTCTTCCACGAGGAGCCCTGGCCGAAGGCCCTGATCTACCGGGCGCGCGGCACCTCCGTCCTGTGGGAGCGGGCGGCCCCCGATCCGGACACCCTGACGTCGCTCGCCGCACTGCTCGGACGGTCCCGGGCGCGCCTTCTGCTGGAGCTGGGCGTGCCGGCCAGCACCAGCCAGCTCGCCCGCAGCCTCGCGATGGCCCCCGGCGCGGTCGGCGATCACCTCACTGTGCTTCGTACGACCGGTCTGCTGGTACGCGCCCGATCCGGCCGCTCGGTGCTGTACCGGCGCACGGCGCTCGGGGACGCGCTGGTCGCCGGCGCGACACCGTCCGTGCCGGCGCGCACTTGATCAAGGCCTCAGGCGGTAATTCGGCGGACCGCGTCCACCAACCCGTCGACGTCCTCCGGCGCGGTCGCGAACGAGGTGACGAAGCGGACGACTCCCGGCTCCCAGCGGTCGTGGTAGAAGGCGTAACCCTCGGACAGGAGTCCGTCGATGACGCGCTGGGGCAGGCGGCAGAAGACGATGTTGGCCTCGACCGCGCCGGGGAAGCCGATGTCCGGCAGGGCCTTGAGTCCGTCTTGGAGCCGGGCGGCCATGGTGTTGGCGTGGGTCGCGTTGCGCAGCCACAGGTCGTCGGCGAGGTAGGCGTCGAACTGGGCGGCGTGGAAGCGCATCTTGGCGGCGAGCTGTCCGGCGCGCTTGGCGCGGAAGGAGAGTTCGGGGGTGAGGGAACGGTCGAAGACGACGATGGCGTCGGCGGTCATGGTGCCGTTCTTGGTGGCCCCGAAGGACAGCAGGTCGACGCCGGCCCGCCAGGTCATCTCGGCGGGGGTGCAGCCCAGCGCGGCGACGGCGCCGGCGAAGCGCGCACCGTCCATGTGAAGGCGCAGGCCCGCCTCCTTGGCGATGGGCCCGAGGGTGTGGAGTTCGTCGAGGGTGTAGACGGCGCCGGTCTCCGTGGCCTGGGTGATGCTCACCACGGACGGCTCCACGCTGTGCACGTCCCCTCGCTTGTGCCGGGCGGCCGCCCGCAGCGCCTCGGGGTCGATCTTCGCGTCGTCGCCGGGGAGCGGGACGAGCTTGGCGCCCGCGGTGTAGAACTCGGGCGCGCCGCACTCGTCGTTGTTGACGTGGCTGTCGCGGTGGCACAGGACACTGCCCCAGGGCGGGGTCAGGGCGGCCAGGCTCAGGGCGTTGGCCGCGGAGCCGGTGGAGACGAGCAGCACGTCGACGTCGTGCTCGAATATCTCGCACAGGCGGCGCCGGACGTCGGCGGTGGTGCTGTCGGCGCCGTAGGGTGCGGCCGGTCCGGACGCGGCACGGCTGACGGCGTCGAGGATCTGCGGGGCGGCCCCGGCGACGTTGTCGCTGGCGAAGGCGTGGGCGTAGGCAGTGGCGGTGGTCATGGTGTGGGCCTGGGCTTCCTTGGCGTTCAGCTGACGATGGGCGAGGCGATGACGACGGTGACGTCCGCCGGTTCGTCGTCGGTGCGGTAGATGTGGGGGGCGTCGCCGGCGAAGGCGAGCAGATCGCCCGCGGTGAGCAGGCGCGGGCTGTCGGTGGGACCGGCGGTCAGCCGGCCCGTGGCGACGAGCAGGTGCTCCACGGTGCCGGTCGCGTGCGGCACGCCCGCCAGCTCGGTGCGGGCAGGCATCCGCAGCCGCCAGATCTCCAGGCTGTGGCCGCTGCTGATCCGGCGCAGCAGTTCCCGGCCGACCTCGTCCCCGGCCAGTTCGGTGCCGGGGACGAAGACCGGGCCCGGTTCGGTGTCGCGGGTCAGCAGGTCGGTCAGTGGGATCCTGAGCGCGATCGCGAGCGCGTCCAGCGTCTCGATCGTCGGGTTTCCCCGGCCGGCCTCCAGTTGTGAGAGCGTCGCCTTGCTCAGTCCGGCCCGCCGCGCCAGCTCGGATCCGCTCATCCCGCGCTGTTCCCTGCGCCGGCGGATCTGCGCTCCGACGGCCGCGGCGGTGCTGCTCGTCGACTGCCCGGGCGGCGGAGTCATCGGCGTGGCCCGTGCGCGGCGGAGTACGACACACGGATGCGGCCCCGCTTGACCACGTGGGTATCGGCCTGCTCCGCGTACGTGTCATCCAGGTAGGTCCTGACCTGCGTCACGCTCTCCATACTCTCCATTATCTCCGTAATGATAAACGATGCGTTCACTATAACGAACACACCCAGGGGTGAGCGGCCCGTCGTCCAGGCCTGTGCCTGCTGTCAGCCCGTCGGGTGGGAGCCGGGAGTGTGGCCGAAGGTGCGGCGGAAGACGTCGATGAACGTGCTGGCGGACGACCAGCCGCATCGATGCGCCACCGTGGTCACCGGCGTCCTGTCGGCCAGTAGGACCAGGGCGTGGTGGAGACGCAGTTGGGTGCGCCACTGCGGGAAGGTCATGCCGAGATCCCTGCGGAACAACCGGGACAGGGTGCGATCGCTCGCCCCGACCTCACGGCCGAGTTCGGCCAGTGTGCGGTCGTCACCCGGATCGGCTCGCAGGATGTCGCACAGGGCCCGCAGCAGCGGCGCGGTGGGGGCGGGCAGGTGCAGTGGCTGCTGGGGCGAGGCCTTCAGCTGGTCCAGCAACACGGCGCGCAGCCGGGCCCGTTCGGGGCTGCCGTCGTCCTCGGTGCGTGTGTCGGCGATGATCAGCTCGCGCAGCAGCGGGCCGACCGCCAGCACGGTCGGCGCGTCGAGGCCGAGCGGGTTCTCGGTCGCCGGGAGCCCCACCAGGTGCAGTTCGAGCTCGCCGTGGGCCCGGTGTGCGTGCACGGTGCCGGCAGGTACCCAGATGGCCCGATCACCCGGGGCGACCCAGGATCCCGCGCCGGTCGTGACGGCCAGGACCCCTCGGCCGGCGTAGACGATCTGGTGGTCGTCATGCCGGTGGGCGTCGATCGCGCCACCGGAGGCCAGCCATCGGGTGCGGGTCGGGGCGACCGGCATGTGGCGGAATTCCGTCATCGGTTGGCAGTTTACCGGAAGCGCGACACGGTGCCGGGCTCGGAACATGGCCGGGTGCGAAGGAACCCAACGATCTCTCTGCTGGCCATCGGCCACGCCTGCGTCGACGTCTACCAGGGCGCCGTGGCGGCCCTGGTGCCGTTCTTCGTCGCCGAACGCGGCTACACCTACGCGGTTGCCTCAGGCATCGTGCTGGCCGCTTCCGTACTGTCGTCGGTGGCACAGCCGGTGTTCGGCGCGCTCACCGACCGCTGGGCGATGCCCTGGCTGCTGCCGGCCGGCACACTGCTGAGCGGTGCCGGCATCGCCCTGAGCGGACTGAGCGGCTCCTACCCGCTCACCCTCGTGTTCGTCGCGGTATCGGGGCTCGGCGTGGCCGCCTACCACCCCGAATCCGCCCGCACGGCCCGCATGGCCGGTCAGGGCCGACACAGCGCGATGGGCGTGTTCTCCATGGGCGGCAACATCGGCTTCGCGCTGGCCCCGGTCATGGTCACCGCCGTCGTGGCGACCGGAGGACTGAGCTGGACACCACTGCTGGCACTGCCTTCCCTCACCGGTGCCGTGATGTGCCTGCCCGTGCTGCGCGCCCTGCGGCAGAGGCGGGCCGCCGGAGCCGGTACGCCGGTGCCGGCCGGGAGCGACGACACCGCCTCCTTCGTGAAGCTGTCGCTGGCCGTGGTGTTCCGGTCGATCGCCTACATCGGTCTGAGCACCTTCATCTCGCTGTACGTCCAGCAGCGCACGGGCGGCGGCACGGCCTCGGGCACCGCGGCCCTGTTCGTGCTCTACCTCGGCGGCGGGATCGGCTCGGTGCTGGGCGGGTTGCTGGCGGGCCGCTGGGGCCGGGTGACGGTGTCCAGTTGGTCGTACGTGATCGCGGCCGCGGCCGTCGCGGGCGTGGTGTGGGTGCCGGGCCCGGCCGTCTACCCGTTCGTGGCGCTGACTTCCACCTGCCTGTATGTGCCCTTCTCCCTACAGGTCACGCTCGGCCAGGACTATCTGCCCTCGCGGGTGGGCACCGCCAGCGGGATCACCCTCGGCCTGACCGTCAGCGTCGGAGGCCTGGCCGGCCCCGCCATCGGCAGCCTCGCCGACGCCACGTCCCTGCACACCGCCCTGACGCCTCTTGTCCTGCCGCCGGTGCTGAGCTGGCTGCTGTTCCGCACCCTGCCCGAACCCGGCGCGCCGCAACCTCGGGCTGAGGCGTCCGCGAAGGCGACGCCGGTGTGACCGGTGTCGGGTCCACGGCGCCGAACCGCCCGGCAGTCGACCCGTCGCCTCGGCGGGCACAATGGCCGCGCCTCGTGACCGGACCCTGCAGGCGAAGGCGAGTTCACTGCCTGGCGCCGATCGAGGCCCTGCCCGCGCTCGTGGAATCGGTGCGCCCTGCCGGGCTCGAGATCGACTTCGGCACCACCGGCACACCCGCCGAACTGCGCATCGCCTGGGAGCCGGAGCGCGAGCGGCTCACCGTACGGCTGTGCGACGACGGGCCGCGGCCCGACGGTGAGCCGGTACGGCCGCCGGTCGCGGCGCGGTGCCTTCTTCGCCGAGGTGCGCGACTTGACGACGCCTTGGGGGACCGTTCCCTGCGCTTTCAGGATCCACGTCGCGACAGCACGGCTCCTCCCGTAGGCCCAATCCGGCGGCCGTGGCGGGGCGTTCACTGGTGTTGCCCGCGGCGGCCGTGATTTGCTGGCCCCATGACCGTGCTCGTGACCCGCCGCCACGTCGACTACGTGCGCGTCACGACGACGGCCTGTTCCGCCGGACGGTGACACCGCGCTCCGGGCGCCCCACCGCAACCTTCCGGCTCCGTTCGTGCCGCTGCACCCTCAACCGTCCATGACGGTCGTCCCGCGCCAAGAGCACGCACCGCGCCGGCCCCGGTCCACGAACGCCTGACCGCCGCCCGCGAGCGGCACCCCCTGGTTGAGAGGAACACCGCATGCGCGCATACGGATTCAAGTCGAACGGCGGCCCCGAGGTCCTGGAGGAGATCGAGGCGCCGACACCCGCGCCGGGTCCCGGGCAGGTGCTGATCGAGGTCGCGTACGCCGGGGTGAACTTCGCCGAGGTGCAGCACCGGCGTGGCGAGTTCGGCGAGCCCGATGGGCACGGCGGGTACGACGTGCCCGGCCTGGAGGTCTCCGGCACGGTCGTCGCCCTCGGCACCGGGGCGAGAGGACCCGCCGTGGGTGAGCGAGTCGCCGCCTACCTGCCGTCCTTCGGGGGCTACGCCGAATTCGCCGTGGCCGACGCGGACTTCGTCCGGCCGGTGGGCACGCTCCCGTCGGCGCACGCGGCGGGAGTGCCGTGCGTGTATCCGACGGCCTACGGGGTGCTGGCCGACGCGGGACGGCTGCGCGACGGCGAGACCGTGCTGATCCATGCCGCCGCGGGCGGGGTCGGCTCGGCCGCGGCGCGGATCGCGCGTGCACTGGGCGCGGGCCTCGTCCTGGGCACAGTGGGCTCCCCCGAGAAGCGGGAACTGGCCGACGCCCTGGGCTACGACGCGTTGTTCGCCCGCGAAGGCTTCACTGACGCGGTCCTGGAGGTCACCGGGGGGCGCGGGGTGGACCTGGTGCTGGACCCGGTCGGCGGGACCGTGCGCCGGGCGAGTCTGGGGGCGCTGGCGCCGTTCGGCCGGGTCGTGGTCTACGGGGACCTCGGACGCCACGCGGACTGGACGGCGGACGTGTGGGACCTGTGGAAGAACAACCGCGGCATCGCCGGGTACAACATCGGCGACGTCGCCCGCCGCTCCCCCGCCACGATCGGCGAGCACTTGTCGAGGGCGCTGTCCGCCCTCGCCTCCGGAGAGCTTCCCTACGATCCTCCGACCGTCGTCCCGTGGGCGGAGGCAGCCGAGGTCCACCGGAGCTTCGAGGCCGGAGGCACCCGCGGCAAGACGGTGCTCGAGATCGGCGGACCAGGCACCGTGTGAAAGCGCGTGAGCGACGACGCTTGGTCTGCACCATTGACATGCACGCGCCCCGGACCTTCAATGCGGCATCCACCTACGCCATCTGGCAGACCTCCGACTCAGAAACCTTCCCGGTGGCCAGGACCTGTTCCACCGGCCGGCGCCTGGCCGGTGGTCCAGCAGGGCTACGCCGGCCAGCAGCTGACCACCAGCCAGTACCTGCTCGACGCCCGGCGCGTCGCTGTCGGTCGACGGCTCCTTCGGCACGGCCACCCGCGACGCCGTCGTCGCCTTCCAGACCCGCAACCAGCTGACGTCTGACGGCATCGTCGGCCCCGACACTTGGCTCGTGAACTGATTTTCCGTCATGACCGGTCGCCGGCCGCGGTCAGCTCCGGGTGGGCCAGCCACAGATCGGGGCCGAAGACCTCGTAGCGGATGTGGCGTGCGGGGACGCCGGCGTGCAGCAGCTGGGTGCGCACGGCGCGCATGAAGGGCAGTGAGCCGCACAGGTAGACCTCGGCGTCAGCGGGCAGGTCCAGGTCGGCGAGGTCCATCAGTCCGTCGCGGGCGCCGGACTCACCGGCGGCGTCCTGCTCGTACCAGAACTGGGCCCGGGCGCCCGGCAGTTCCCCGAGGGCGCGGTCCGTGTCCGCGCGCAGCGCGTGCTCGGCCGGAGAGCGGTCGGCGTGCAGCACCCGTACCGGGCGGGTCGCTCCGGTGGCCGCGAGGTGTTCGAGCATGCCGACCATCGGGGTGCAGCCGATGCCCGCGGAGACCAGCAGGAGCGGCGTGTCGGCGTCGTCGAGCACCACGTCGCCGAAGGGGGCCGACAGCGACAGTTCGTCGCCCGCCCGCACGGTGCGGTGCAGCTGGTTGGACACCTCGCCCTCGGGGGCGTCCGCCACGCTCGCGACTCGTTTGACCGTGATGCGCCGTGTCCGCTCGCCGGGCGCGTTGGACAGGCTGTACTGGCGCGTCTGGTGGACGCCGTCGGGCATGAGCGCCCGGACGCTGACGTACTGCCCGGCCCGGGCCGGCGGCATGGGACCGCCGTCGGCCGGGCACAGCAGGAAGGAGACCACGTCCGCCGTCTCCTCCCGCCGCTCCACCACGGTCCACTGCCGCCAGGGCTTGCGGGGGTCGACCTGCGCCTGCTGGTAGAGACGGGCCTCCTGGGCGATGAGTGCGCCGGCCATCAGCCAGTACACCTCGTCCCAGGCCGCGGCCACCTCGGCGGTGACCGCCTCGCCCAGCACATCGGCGATGGCACGGAACAAGTAGTCCTGCACGATCGTGTACTGGTCCTCGGTCACCCCGAGGGCGGCGTGCTTGTGGGCGATCCGGGCCAGGAGGGCGTCCGGGCGGCCCTCGGGGTTTTCCAGCAGGCTCTGAGCGAAGGCCGCGATGGATCCGGCCAGGGCCCTGCGCTGTTCGCCACTGGCCTGGTTGCCTCGGTTGAACAGGCCGTCCAGGAGTCCGGGCCGTTCGGCGAACATGGTGCCGTAGAAGCGTGCCGTGATCTCGTCCAGGGCCCCGCCCACGGCGGGCAGGGTGGCACGGACGACGGCGGCCGACTCGGGCGAAAGCATGCGTCTCCCTCTGCGGGTGCGGGTGTACAGCGACGTGGAGGTGCCGGCCGGGCACCTGGCGGATCCGGCCGACTCATCGATCATCGCGCCGGCCTCGTCGGCCCCGACAGGGCCGAACATCGCGGAGGACAGGGACTATCGGCCCAACGTCGGTTGCGACGAGGCGAGGAGTGCCAGTTCCTCCTGCGAGAGCCGCAGCGCGCCGGCCGCGATGTTCTGCGCAAGGTGGCCAGGGTCGCCGGTCCCCGGTATGCCCAGCACATGTGGTCCCTGGTGCAGGGTCCAGGCCAGACGGACCTGTGCGGCGGAAACCCCGTGTGCGCGGGCGACGGCGCGCACCTCCTCGCTGTCCTGGGCGGCCGGCCCCGCCTCGCGCCCAGATCCGGCGATCGCGAAGAACGGAACGAAGGCGATGCCGAGTTCGCCGCAGTGGCTGAGCAGAGCCCGGTCCTCGCTCGACGCGCCGATTCCGTACGGGTTCTGCACGCAGACGACAGGGGCGATGGCGAGGGCCTCGGCCAGTTGCCCGGACGTGACGTTGGAGATGCCCAGGTGCCGGATCAGTCCCGCGTCGCGCAGTTCGGCCAACGCGCCGAAGTGCTCGCCGACCGAGCCCGTCCGCCGGCTCGGTGGCACGCGCAGGTTCACCACGTCCAGGTGATCCCGGCCGAGTTGCCGCAGGTTCTCCTCCACCTGGCCACGCAACTGCGCGGGTGTGGCCCACCACCACGCGCCCGAGGAGTCACGGCCGGGCCAGACCTTGGTCGTGATGACCAGCTCCGCCGGGTACGGGGCCAGTGCCCGGTTGATCAGCTCGTTCGCGGAACGCGTCGCCGAGAAGTAGAAGGCGGCGGTGTCGATGTGGTTCACACCGAGCTCAACGGCCCTCCGGAGCAGGCCGATCGACTGCTCGCGGGCACGCGGTGCGCCGTGGTCGAAAGGCGCGGTACCGGTCAGACGCATCGCGCCGAACCCGAGGCGGTTGACGACCAGATCACCGAGTCGCCACGTACCCGCGGCCGCGGCGGCGTTCGTTCGTAGGCTCATGAGAAGGGTCTCCTCGTGCGAAGTGGGGTGGGGAAAGCGGTGGCTGAACACGCGACGAGTCCAGGTCTCTCGGCGGTCAGGCGGCTTCGAAGCGGGTCCACCAGTGCCGGGGCGCGTCGGCCCGGGCATGAAAAAAGCCTCCCCGGCGGATAGCGGTCCGCGCCGAGAAGGCTCGTGTGTGTCATCAATCTAGCAGGCCGGGCGAGGCGTATGCCGGCGGGGGACGCAGGCTGCGTCGCGGAGCCCGCCGGCTCCGGCGGGCCGGCTCTCGCTCGAACTTGCCTGACACAGTCGCTGGGACGTGTCAGCGCGCGGTGACCGCATAGCCGGCGAGCGCTCGGTTGCCGCGCGGCTTGGCGACGGCCCGCAGAACGTCGGCCTGGCTCAGGACGAGCTGTCGTACGGGCTCGGGCAGCGCGGCCAAGCGCTCCTCCGTTCCGGCCAGGTCGAGGCAGGCGGCGATTTCCCAGTCGCCGTCCTGAAGCTGACCGGTGTCGACCGGCCCGTTGCCGTCGGCCGTCCAACCGGCCTCGGGCAGGAGCCGTAGCAGCGCCTCACGGGAGAAGGGCGTGCGTACGTTGCCCTCGCCGTGCGATCCTGCGGCCTCGATCTGTCCCTGGATCAGCACGGCGAGGAGGTGCGCCAGCTGGTCGCCGGAGGCGGGCGTCAAGTCCCACTCCGTGAACCACAGCCGCCGCGCCCACTGTCGTACCCGGGCCAGTGTGTCTCGCAGTTGCCCGAGCGAGCCGAAGTACCAGGAGCAGTGGGCGAGCACCACGTAGTCGAAGGCGCCTTCGGGGAAATCGACCGATGGGTCGAGGACGTCCGTGCCGAAGCGGAAGTCGATGCGCGGCCCGAGGGGGCTCTCCGCGAGCCGGGCCGCCGATTCCCCGAGCGTGACCGGTGCCCCGTAGGAGGGCTCGGCCACGTCGACAGCCACCACGCGCCCCTCGGGTCCGACCGCCTCTGCGAGGACGGCGGTCATGTCGCCTTGACCGCAGCCCAGTTCGAGCACGGTTGAGCCCGGCGCGATGTGCCAGCTCGCCACCAGTGCGGCCCGGTGGCGCGTCTGGGACAGCTGGATGTCCAGGCCGTGCTCGGCGGCGGCCATGCCGGCCGCGAGCGAAGGGGCCTTGGACCGGAGATCGGAGTGGTTCACAGAATCCTTACTGGTGATCGACGACCGACGCGGGCCCATGGTAAACGCCGCAGCGGCAGGGCGCCCGGCCTCACGGGCGCCGTCCTGGCAAGATGACGGCATGGAACGTGTGCTTGGAATCGGTGGGTATTTCATGCGGGCGGCCGACCCGGCGTCCCTGAGCGCGTGGTACCGCGACTGCCTGGGCCTGGACGCCGATGAGCACGGCCTGTGGCGTCAGGAGGCCGGGGCGACGGTGTTCGCGGCGTTCGAGTCCGGGACCGACTATTTCGGGGCCCGCGCCCAGCAGACCATGCTCAACTTCCGGGTCCGCGACCTGGACGCGATGCTCGCGCAACTGCGCGCCAAGGGAGCGGACGTGGCCGAGGAAACGCAGGACATGGACGGTGTCGGCCGATTCGGCTGGGTCACCGATCCCGAGGGCAATCGGGTCGAGCTCTGGCAGCCCGCCTGACGTCCTCATTGTCGTCCCCCGGAGGCCCCGTTCCCACGGGCCTCCGAACCCGCCGGTGATTCCCCAGTGTCTGGAGACACCCTGATACGTGCTCTGCCCCGTCGCACCCCGCTCGCCGCTCCCTCCGCAGTGATGATGTTCGCGCTGGTCGCCTGCGGCGGTTCCGACTCCGGATCCGACACTGGCGCCCTGGAGCGCATCATCGACAATCTCCTCGCCAACGCCCTCCCGGACCTTGCCTCCGGCACCGGCACCGGCCTCGACGCGCGTATCCGACTGCGCCCCGCCACCACGCGCCCGCTCGGCCCGCACGACGTCCGCGCAGCCCGCGTGCTCGGCCGCAAGTCGGTATGGAGCCGGGCTCACCGCCACCGGTTTCAGTGATCCGCGAGGGCCGCGGTCAGGAGGGCGCTGGTGTGGTCGGACTCCGGGAGCAGCGTCGCGGTGATCTCGTCGTTGGTGTGGCCGGCCAGGGTCAGTTCCTGGATGCGCCGGAACAGCAGGCGGTCGGCTCCGGCGATCAGGGCGGCGGCCGCCCGGGGTGCGATGGCGCCGGCAGGGGCGGTGGCGGGGGTGTCGATCGCCAGTGCCGTGGCGAGTGCTTCCTCGCGCTGGTCGTGCAGTTCGCGCAGTCGGGCGGTGAGGGTGGGGCTGTCGGCGACCATGCGGGCGAACGTGAGGCCGGTGAAGCCGATGACGGGATCGTGGTCCAGCAGGGCGGTGCGGCGGGCTCGTGACAGGGCGGCGAGCGGCGTCTCGTCGGGCCGGCGGTCGGTGACGGCCAGGGCGAGGCCCTGGGTGAACGCCTCGTGGTGGTCGAGGGCCAGGTCTTCCTTGCGGGGGAAGTAGTTGGTGACGGTCTTCTTGGCGACGCGGGCCGCGGCGGCGATCTCGGCGATGGTGGTCCGCTCGAAGCCCTGCTCGATGAAGAGCTTGGTGGCGCAGTCGGAGATCAGCTGTCTGGTCTCCTGCTTCTTGGACTCGCGGAGCCCCGGCTCGGTACCCATGAGCGGAATCTTACCCCTGACGTAAAAATTCCCTTGCCCGTTCTTGATCCTCGGCTTAAAGTTACGTCGGTAGTAAAGATAGCCTCATGGAATGGAACCTCGGCTTGAACGTCACCGCTTCCACCCTGTCCCTCACCGTCGCCGACGTGGACGCCTCCCGCGACTTCCTCTGCGCCCACCTCGGGTACCAGCAGGCCATGGCCGCCGACGGCTTCGTCTCCCTCACCCGCGACGACGCCGCCACCGATATCGTGCTGCTCCGCCAGGGCATCGAGGTGCTTCCGCCCGAGCAGCGTGACCGCCGGGCAGCCGGCCTGATCCTCGCCCTCACCGTCACCGACCTCGAGACCCAGGAGCGGCGCCTGCGAGAAGCAGGCGCACCCATCACCATGCCGCTGCGCGAAGAACCCTGGGGCGAGCGGCTGTTCCAGCTGACCGACCCGAACGGCATCGTCATCCAACTCGTGGAGTGGACCACCCCCAGCACCGAAAACCCCGCCACATAGGGCGCGTGGGCCGGCGTACGATGCCGGCACCGTGGATCACCGGATCATCTTCGCCGTGAGGGCGATCCGAGGTACCCACGACCGGGGGGGGGAACCGAGATGCCGACACTGAAGACAGCCGTACGCCCCCGGCTGACCATGCCCGCCGTCCTGGGCGCCGCCGTCTACGCCATGGTGGTGGCGTTCCTCAACCTCCTCACCGGCGTCTACACCTGGCTGGCCTTCGCCCGCCCCAGGATGTTTCCGTTCGACAACATCGTCTTCGGCTACATCGCCTGCCTCCTGGCCGCCCTCACCGCTCTGCTGACGGTGTTTCCGGTTGCCAAGCGGTGGTTGGGCATCTGGTTCCTCGGCCCGCCCGCGGTGCTCTTCCTCGTAGCGCTCGGGCGCCTCGTGTACATCTTCGCCAACCGGACGTAGTCCCCCGCTCAACGGCTAGGCCCCGCAGGGGGTCAGGGGGCCGGCGGGGCCAAGTAGTCGCCGTGTTCCAGGTCTTCGAGCAGTGTGGGGTGAGTCGGCGACCAGCCGAGCAGTTCCTGCGTGTAAGCGCTGGAGACGGGCGCGTCGAAGCCGTAGACGGTGGCCATGAACGGGCTCGGGAAGTGCACGGCGGCCTCGTCCGGCGTCAGCGAGACCGTGGGCAGGTCGAGGCCGGTGGCGATCGTCTCCGCGATGCTCTTCAGGGTGACGCCGCCTTCGGCCACCCCGTGCAGCACGCTGCCCGCAGGAGCCTTCTCCAGCGCGAGGCGGAAGAGGACCGCCGCGTCGAGCCGATGTACCGCGGGCCACCGGTTGCCGCCGTCTCCGATGTAGGCCGACACGCCGGTCTTCCGTGCGGTGGCGACGAGCATGCCGATGAAGCCGTAGTCCCCGGGGCCGTGGACGGTGGGAGCGAGCCGGACCACGCTCGCGCGTACTCCCCGGGCGGCGAAGTCCAGGCAGGCCCGCTCGCCCGCGATGCGGAAGGCGGCGATCCCGGCCGTGTCGGGCTCGTCCTGCTCGGTGCCCTCCCGGCCGACGGGCATGACCAGCGTGCCCGAGGTGCTGACGAACGGCTTGCCCGAGTGTTCCAGCGCTTGGCCGAGCGCCTCGATCGCGGTCCGGTCGCGCCTCATCATGTCGTCGGGGTCGGCGAAGTCGCCGCCGAAGGCCATGTGCAGGACGCCGTCGGCGGCTTCGGCCCCGCTGCGCAGGCGGTCGAGGTCTTCCAGGTGGCCGCGGTGCGGTGTGGCGCCCAGCGACTCCAGCCGAGCGGCGGCGGCATCGGAGCGCGCCAGACCGGTGACGGTGTGGCCGGCCGCGACGAGTTCCGCGACGACGGCGGGGCCGGTCAGGCCGGAACCACCGGTGACAAAGACATGCATGAGCTACTCCCCTGTTGAACGCCAGTGACTGGCACTTCCGTAGCGCCAGTCACTGACACTACGGTAGCGCCAGTGACTGGCGCAACGGGGCTCATCGGGCGCCGGACATTGCGGTAGCCTCGGGGCGTGCCACGGAGCGGAGCAGAAGCGCGCCGCCGCCTTCAGCAGGCGGCTCTGGAGCTGTACCGGGAACGCGGGTTCGACCAGACCACCACGGCTGAGATCGCCGCCCGGGCCGGCGTCAACGAGCGCACGTTCTTCCGGCACTTCCCGGACAAGCGCGAGGTGCTCTTCGACGGCGAAGCCGACCTGCGTGCCGCGCTGATCGAGGCGGTCGCCGAAGCGCCCGATGACCTGCAACCGGTCGAGATACTGCTCTGGGCCTTCCGGAAGGTCGAACGGATCCTTGAGGACAATCGGCCGTTCGCCGAGCCACGAATGGAAGTCATCGCCGCGACACCGGCGCTCCGCGAACGCGACTCGGCCAAGGCCGCGTCGCTCACCGACGCCGTGGCCGAGGCGCTGCGGCAGCGCGATGTAGCCGACCGGCTGGCCCGCCTGGCCGCGCAGACCGGCTGGGCCGCCTTCCATCAAGCGGCCCAAGCCTGGATCGACGACCCCGCGCAGCAGAGCTTGGACGCGCATCTCCTCCAGGCCTTCGACGACCTGCGCACCCTCTACGCGGCCGACCTACTGACGAAGGCTCCGGCGCTTCACGAGCCGTAGTACAGCCGGAGGAACTCCTCCATCGCCGCGTCGACGCCGACGCGGTCGCCGGTGGCGAGCAGGTCGAGCAGCAGACCGCGCACGGTGGCGAGGCCCAGCCTCGCGCGGTTACGGGCCGCGGTGGGGTCCGCCCCCGCGGCGATCTCGGCGGCCACGAGCGGTTCCAGCCAATCCGTCACAAGCCCTTCGAGGACCGGGACGGCCTCGGGGCGGCCCCGCAGCGCTTGCCCGCAGATCTCGAAGAAGAGCCGCTCCTGACCGGCCAGCCGAGGGTCCGTCAGCTGCTGCCACAGGAGCCGCGCGGCATCCGCGGGCGACAGACCGGGATCCGTACGGAGCCGGGACAGCAGATCACGCTGGCGTCGCTCCGACGTCCGGACGACCTCGACGAGCAGCTGTTCCTTGGAACCGAAGTAGTGGATCAGCATGCGGTGACTGACACCTATCGCGGCGCCCAGGCGGCGCAGGCTCAACTCCGCGATGCCGTGTGCCGCGACATGGTCGACGGCCGCGTCCACCAGTTGTGCGCGCCGGTCCCCGTCCGTGACGTGAACGGCCTTGGGTTCGGGCCCGGTTGCGGGATCGGAGTCGTCCGTATTCGACACGTCACGAGTGTACCAATTGGTACATGCCGTGTGTACCGTGTGGTACATGAGGTCTGTCACCGTGTCCATCGATGTCCCGTACACGCCCGAGCGGGTCTACGACTTCCTCGACGTCATGGCTCACCACGAGCGGTTCACGAACCACTATCTGACGGACTGGCGCTACAGCGGCCCCGGCAGGGGCATAGGGTCGTGCGCCACGGTCACCGCCACGCTGGGCGGCACGAAGACCGACGTCACCATCGAGGTCGTCGAGGCCGACGCGCCGCGACGCATCGTCGAACGGAACGTCAGCGCGGCCGGCCGACGTCTGGCCCACGGCACCTACACCATCGAACCGCTGCGAACCGGCGGGAGCCACCTCTCGTTCACGTACGCCTGGGTGCGCACCCCTCTCGCCGACCGCCTGCTGGCGCCCATCGCCCGGGCCACCCTACGGCGCGCCAACCGCACCGTCATGCGGCGCCTGGCCGCCGAGTTGGCTCGCCACGAGTCCGCTGCCGGAACCTGACACAGACAGCTGTCGTGCCGCCTGCCGGCTTCACCGTCAGTGGCCCAGGGCACGCCACTCGGGGGCGAGGACCGCCCAGAGCTGCTTGTCGTAGCGCACTCCCTCGTACGGCCATGCCTCGCGTCGCACGCCCTCCAGTGTCATACCGAGTCGCTCGGCCACCGCCGAGCTGCGTTCGTTGTCGGCGCGGCAGTGCCACTCGGCCCGGTGCAGTCCCCGGGACGTGAACGCCCAGTCCAGCAGCGCGCCGCACGCCTGCGTGACCAGGCCGTGGCCCTCGGCGGACGGCTCCAGCCAGCAACCGACCTCGCACAGACCGAAAGCGGCCTGGAAGTCGGTGAACATCACCCCGCCGACCAACACGCCGTCCCGCCAGATGCCGTACAGGCGGGCGCCGTCGCCGGCCTGGCGTTCGGCATACCGCTCGAGCGTGGCCCGCGCTCCGTCGACGTCGTCGGTGACGAACGTGGGCCCGACCCACGGACGGATGTGTTCGCGAGCCCGATCCATGTGGCCGGCGAACTCCTCGGCATGCCAGACCTCCAGCGGACCGAGGTGAGCACCGTCGCGCAGCGGCAGCGAGAACATGTGGGCCTCCCCATTTACATAACAAGCGTTACGGCAATGTACCGTGGCAGCATGCCACGCACCAAGGGAGATCACGAGGCCCGCCGACGCGACGTCTCGGAGGCGGTCTGGCAGGTCATGGCCACCCGCGGTTTCGCAGGCCTGACACTGCGCGCCGTCGCCGCCGAACTCGGCGCCACCACCGGCCTGCTCACGCACTACTTCCCGACCAAACGCGCCTTGCTGGAGCACGCCCTCGACCTGCTCGAACAGCGCACCGTCGCCAGGCCGCGCCGGGACACGGGCACAGGCCTGGCCGCCCTGAGGGACGCGTTGCTGGACATCCTGCCGCTGACCCCCGTGGCCACCGACAGCAACCGGATCTGGGTCTCCTCCTGGGACGCCGCGCTCTCCGACCCCGCCCTGAGCGCCGACTACGCCCGCAAGTACGCCCAAGGACGTGACAGGCTGAGCGAGCGGGTGGCCGCGGCCCAGGAGCTCGGCGAACTGCCCCCCGGCGATCCCGCGCACATCGCGGTCGGCGCCCAGTCCTTCGTTCTCGGCCTGGTGGTTCAGGCCCTGTTCGACCCGGCGGCCTTTCCGCCGGAGCGCCAGGTCGAGCTCCTGGACGAGTACCTCTCCGCCCTGACCGCCCGCACGTGACCGCTGCCGCGAGCGCCCCTGTCCCACCACCGCCCGCGCCGGAACCGGCCCGCCACGTCACCAGCGCAACGCGGTGAAGTCGACGGGTCGGGGTGAGAGTTCTCCGGTGCGGGCGGCCAGGTCGTCCATCCGGCGGGCGAACTCCTCGGCAGGCAGCTGTCTGCGGTCGCCGTGGCCCGGCAGCAGCCATTCGAAGCGCACCCGCGGTGCCGTACGGGCCAGCGACGCGGCCAGTTCGGTGATGGAGTACCAGGTGACGGACTCGGCGACGGCGACGTCGCCGTCGGTCCGGGACCAGTAGAAGCTGTCACCGCTGAAGCAGTACGTCTCGTCGGCGAGATACAGCACGCTTCCCTCGGTGTGTCCGGGCAGCGGGTGCGCTGTCACGCCGTCGGCGATCTCGATCGGCTCGGTGCCCCGGAGAATGCCGTCGGCGTCCGGCGCGGCGGCGAGGTCTCCCTCGTGGATCCACAGGCGGGCGCCGAATCGGTCTGCGTACGCGCGGCCGTGCGCGGCATGGTCGCGATGGGTGAGCAGCACGTCGGTGATCGGGCCGAGGGCGGCGTATTTCGTCGCCAGGGCGGCACTCCAGCGCGGTGTGTCGATCATCATCAGGTTTCCGGCCGGCCGGCGCAGCAGATAGGAGTTGGCGCCGGCGGTGTGCGGCGAGTTGTGCCCGCACAGGTGCACGTGCTCGGCAAGGCGTAGCGGAAAGGGATCGAGTGCCGGACGGGGGCCGCGCGCGCCGTGCCGGACCGATCGGGTGTGGCACGCGAATGCGGCGGCGTTGATCGTCCTCTCCTCCTCGTCGGTGCGCGGCTGGCGTATGACCTCGGAGCGGCCGCCGACTTCGGCGATCAGGCCCGGCGCGAGCTGCCGGGCGACGTCGCAGTTGGTGCAGCGGCCATCGACGCGCCAAGTGGTGTCGGCCGAGTGCTCGTTCATCGTGCGATCCCTCCGGGTGGGTCGATGACGATGGGCGCCCAATTGATTATCACTCACCGCCAGAAAAACCAATCGCGGAATCTTGTTGACCTTTCCGGAAATCACTGCTCTCAGATATCTTTCCGCGCGCGGTCGATAATTCTCTTTTTCAGGCACGTTCCGGCTGGGAGGCACCGCGCTTCTGGAGAAGACCGAAGCCGGCCCCCAGTGAGACGACTCCCATGCCGACCGCGGCCATGATTCCCTGCGTGCCGTCGACGGCGAGGGCACAGAACGCGGCGACGGTTCCGTTGAGGAGAAAGAGGAACCACAGCACGGGCCGCGAGGCGAGGAACGAGATGGGTTCCTTCCGCGCGATCCGGGAGCCCGCCAGGAGTGAGAGGGCGATTCCGCCGTAGGTGGCCAGATTCTTCGTGCCGCCGTCGAAAACGGCGCCGGAGGCCACGCACGACGCGAGACCGGCCAGGAACACGAGCCAGAGAATGACCGACGCGAATGCGGACTTCATGAGGGGCTGCCTTCCAGGTGGGATACCGAAAACGTTGGTTCAACACTCCCGTCGTCCAGTCACGTCTTCGAGGGCGCACCCTCCCCGATCGGTGGTGCAGCCCGCTGCACCACCGTCGTGCACCCCGCTCCCCCGAAGCCCGGTGTCCGGGCACTTAGCGTGGGCGGTATGTGGAAAGCGATGCGGCAGGCCTGGCGGGCCACGGCCCACCTGGTGCCGGCCGCGGCCCTGGCGTTCGGGCTGTGCTGAAGGACCGCGTGGGGCGGGTCGACGAGTTCCTCGACGCGCTGGAGCGGGTCGCCGCGGGCGGCACGGCTCTCGACCCCGAGGTCGTGACGGAGTTGCTCACCCGTCGCCGCGACACACCGGTCGACACCCTCACCCCGCGCGAGCGCGAGGTGCTGAAACTGATGGCGGAGGGCCACGACAACACCACCATCGCCGAAACGCTCGTCATCACCGAGCGCTCCGTCAGCAAGCACATCGGCAACGTCTTCCTCAAGCTCGGCCTGCCGCCTTCCGACAGCGGCCACCGCCGGGTGCTCGCCGTACTCGCCTACCTCGACAACTCGCGCGCCGCACGCGGTTGACGCGCCGCCACGGCCCCGAGAATCACGGCCTGGGTCCGGCGCTCACCAGTCCGGACCGGTAGGCGATCACCACCAGCTGCGCACGGTCCCGGGCATCCAGTTTGGACATGGCCCGCTGGATGTGGCTGCGCACCGTCAGTGGGCTGAGTACGAGAATCTCGGCGATCTCGGCGTTGGACCTCCCGTGGGCGGCCAGGGCCATGACCTCGCGTTCGCGCTGGGTGAGGGCGGCGAGACCGTCCACGGGGACGGGTGTGCTGTCCGGGTCGGGAGCGGCGAGGAAACGGGTGATCAGCGCGCGGGTGGCCGTGGGTGACAGCAGTGCGTCGCCGGCGGCCACCGTGTGGATCCCCGCGAGGAGCGCTTCGGCGCTGACGTCCTTGCCGAGGAAGCCGCTCGCGCCGGCCCGCAGCGCCTGGGCGACGTACTCGTCGTTCTCGAAGGTCGTCAGGATGAGCACCCGGACGTCCGACAGCGCGGGGTCCGCGCAGATCTCGGCGGTCGCGGCCAGACCGTCGGTGCCCGGCATGCGGATGTCCATCAGGACGACGTCCGGGTGATGGGCGCGGGTGCGGTCGATCGCCTCACGGCCGTCGGCGGCCTCGTCGACGACGGTCATGTCCGGGGTCGAGTCGATGAGGATGCGGAAGGTGGCCCGGAGCAGGGCCTGGTCGTCGGCGAGGAGGACGCGAATCGTCATGGCGTGGGGTCTTCTGGTGAGTCGGTACGGTCCAGGGGCAGTACACAGGTGACGTCGAACCCGCCGTCGGGGCGGGGCCCCGCGGTGAGGGTGCCGTCGAGCGAGTGAGCGCGTTCCCGCATGCCGATGAGGCCGAAGCCGTTGGCGGACGCGGGGGCCGCCGCGACGGCGGGGCCGTCGTTGCTGACCCTGAGCGTCAGCCGGTCCGGAGCGTGGGTCAGGCGCACGTGCGCGGTCCGCGTGTCGGCGTGCTTCGTGACGTTGGTGAGCGCCTCCTGAAGGATGCGGAAGGCGGTCAGGTCGGTGCTCGGGGGAAGCTTGTGCGGGGTGCCCTGCACCGTGACGTCGACGTGGAGTCCGGCCGAGGCCAGGGCGTCCGTCAGTTCCCGGCGCCGAAGCCGCGGGAGAGGTCGTCGTAGGCGCGGCGCTCCGTGGTGGACGTGGGCTTGGACTCTGCGCCCGGCATACCCAGGCGCAGATCCGTCATCGGCACCGCCAGGGTGACGAGGCCGGCCACTCCGGCGAGCAGGATGGTGACGGGCCGGCGCAGCACGAACCGCGCCCAGCGGCTCCCCCCGTTGTCCCCGCGGGTCTCGGCCCGCACGCCCTTCTTGCGGGTCCGGCGGGAGAGGACCGCGCCCGGCCAGAACCCCAGGAGGGCCGGGATGAGGGTCAGCGCGATCAGGACCGCGACGACGACCGCGCCCGCGGCGCACAGGCCCATCTTCGTCAGCACCGGAACGCCGATCACCGACAGGCCCGCCAGAGCGATGACCACCGTGAGACCGGCGAACACGACAGCCGATCCCGCGGTGCCGGCGGCGAGGCCCGCCGCTTCCTGCGGGGCGTGTCCCTCGGCCCGTTCCTCGCGGTAGCGCGAGACGACGAACAGGGCGTAGTCGATGCCGACCGCGAGGCCGAGCATGGACGCCAGCGTCCCGGAGGTCACCGAGAGGCTGAAGGTACTGGCGAGCGCCGTGATGGCGGCCATGCTGATGCCCACTCCGGCGATGGCCGTGAGCAGGGGAAGCCCGGCGGCCGCCAGTGATCCGAAGGTCATCACCAGGACCACGGCGGCGACGGCCATGCCGATCACCTCGGAGGCGCCGCCCGCGGCCGGCTGGGTGGTCAGCGCGGTGCCGCCCACCTCGACCGTCATACCGCTCCTGCGCGCCTCGTCGACGGCGTGCCGCAGTGCCGTCTTGCCGGCGTCCGTTAGCTCGCCGGCCGTCACCTCGTAGGTGACGGTCGCGTACGCCATGGACGCGTCCTTGCTCACTGCGGCGGCCCGGAACGGGCTCACCGCACCGGCCACCTGCGGCCCCTCCCCCGCCTCGGTCACGAACTCGTCGATGACCCGGCGGTTGTCCGCCGCCGTCACCTTCTCCCCGTGGGGCGCGACGAAGACGATCCGGGCATCGGCCGCGTTGCCGTTCGTCCCGGGAAAGCGCTGCCGCATCAGGTCGAAGGCCTTCTGCGCCTCGATCCCCGGCATGAAGGACGTGCCGTCGTCGTCGGCGGAGGGGGCCGCGACGGCGCCCGCACCGACAGCGACGAGCACCGCCGCCCAGACGAAGAGAACGGACCAGCGCCGCCGGAAGGCGGTACGGCCCACTCGGTAGAGGAGGGTAGCCACGAGTCAGGAATCTCCACATCGGAATCGGGTACCGCTCCAGGCTGATCGATCGCCGTCCCGAAGTCGTCGTGCACCCATACGCAGTTGCGCCTGGTGTCAGAGCACTAGAGGGGCTGCCGTTTCCTCATCCTCAGGTATGACATGGCCTCCAGGAGTCAGGCTCCCTGCCAGCCGTCGTGGTGCAGGACCTGCTCCAGCGGCAGCCGCGGTCCCGGCCCGAATGTGCCGCGCAGCGGGTACGCCGTCGGCAGCAGTGCGCCCTGGCGGACGGTGGGCGGCAGGCCCAGCAGGTCGGCGACCTCCTGTTCGCGGTCGAGGTGGACCGCCGTCCAGGCGGTGGCCAGACCGCGGCTGCGGGCGGCGAGGGCGTAGCTCCAGGCCGCCGGCAGCAAGGACGCCCACAGACCCGCCTGGTTCCCCGCCGGCAGCCGTCCGTCGCCCAGTTCGAGGCAGGGGATGACCAGGACGGGCACCCGGTGCAGCTGGTCGGCCAGCGCGCGGGCGGCGGTGAGCACGGAGCGTGTCGCCCCGGGGAGCTCCGCCGGGCGGTCCAGCGCGGCGGCGTTGCGGTCGTGGAACGCGCGGCGGTACACGTCGGCGACGTCCGCGCGGATACGCGGGTCGGTGAGCAGGATCCAGCGCCAGTTCTGCCGGTTGTTGCCGTTGGGGGCCTGGAGGGCGATGCGCAGGCAGTCCTTGACGAGTTCCGGGTCCACCGCCCGGTCCAGGTCCAGGCCCCGCCGCACGCACCGTGTGGTCGTCAGCAAGTCGTCGGAGGCCAGGGAGAGTTCATCGGTCACCGCAGCAGCACCGCCCTGAGGACGAGCGAGAGGTACGTGGCCACGACGAAGCCCGTCGCGGCGGGCAACGGCCAGGCGCCGCGGCCGGTGAACAGGAACCGTCGGGTGCCCCAGGCGGGCAGAGCCGCCGCCAGGCAGGGCAGCAGTCCGAGCGGGCCGTCCCGCGCGAACAACAGCACCTGACAGCCGACCGCCCCGGCCGCGAAACCCGCGGTGACCGCAGCACCGCGGCGCGGGCCGAGGTCGGCCGAGTACAGGCGGGCTCCCGGCGGCGCCTCCCAGGAGGTCTTGCGGGCGAACTCGAAGTGCAGGAAGACGCACGCGGACAGAGCGAGCAGCGCAGCGCCGCGCCAGTCGGCCGTGGCGCTCCCGGCGGCGACGAGGGACCCGTACACGTAGACCCCGAGCAGCACCTGTACCGGGTAGGTGACGGCCAGGTTGAGCAGTTGCCGGTCGCGTACCGCGGGCGACAGCCGTTCCAGGGCGGTGAGCAGCAGCCCGTAACCGAGGGCCGCGAGGAGCAGCAGGGCGGCCGTGGCGGAGCAGGCGGTGTTCAGAGCCGTCACCGCCACGGTGATCGCCACCATCGCGCCGCGCAGTTCGGCCACGGTGATCGCGCCGGTGACGAGCGGCCGGTCCGGGTGGTGCACGCGGTCGTACGCGAGGTCCTTCCGCTCGTCGAGCATCCGCAGGAACAGCAGCGCGAGTACGACGCTCACGACCCGCACCCAGGTCGCGCCGGACGGCTGCCAGGCCGTGCCGGTCGCGGCCACCGCCGAGCTCTCCAGGGCGAGGACCCACAGCAGTCCGTAGGTGACGTAGATGTGCGGCCGGAACCTCAGCAGCACGAAGCGGCACAGTCTGGCGGGTGCGGCCCGGGTCATACGGCTCCGTGCGCCGCCGGGACGGCGAGGGCACCCGGGAGGCCGGCCGGGTCCGCGTCCGCCAACCTGATCCGGGCCTCTGCGACGACGACGCCGCCCTGGTGCAGGGTGCAGTCGATCTCGGCGCCGGGCCGGACGGGAGCGGTACGGCACTGAAGGGGCAGGTCCATCTCGGCGAAGCAGTTGAATCGCGCCGCCAGGGCGACCGGCAGCGCCGCGGGTGTGCGGACGGTACCGGCGTCGACGGCCGCCGTCAGGGCGAGTTGGCGGAACGCTTCCAGTTCCAGCATGCCGGGCACGTGGTCGACCCAGTGGTCGTACAGGGTCGGGTGGGTGGTCTCGGCGATCAGGCGGGCGGTGCGGGTGCCGTCGGCGGCCGTGCGCGGCGGTGAGATGACCGTGTTGGCCGGGTCGCGCCGGCCGACGAGCGCGGGGTCGACGCGTGGTCCGGACAGGGCGACGGGAACGTCGGGCAGGCAGAGCCCGCCACGCTGTCCGGCCCGCAGGCGCGTCCAGGCCCGCGGGGGCATCCAGGAGTAGTCGATGCGGGCCAGCAGAGCCGTGTGCGCGCCGATGGCCAGGGTGAAGCGCAGCCGCAGGCCGGTCAGTGCGGCCCGGTGGCGGAACCGGTGTTCGACACGGGCGGTGATGACGGCCTCGGTGGGACGGTCGCCGCGGATGGGCTCTGCCTGGTCCGGCACCTCGAACTCGACCGAGCGCAACAGGAACTTGTGCCCCAGGGGGACGTCGAGGTAGCGGTGGGCGACCACGAAGATGCCCTGTCGGCACGCCTCCAGCAGCAACAGCGGGTCGTGGTGGGCGCGCGGGCCGAAGGTGTCGTGGTAGAAGGCGTGGCGGCGGGGAAGCTGCGCGGCCAGCAGTATCTCGTCCTCGCCGCGGCGCTCCGCGTCGGTCAGGAAGACCTCGGCGACCGCGGCGCGGTGCACCAGCTCCCTGGTGAGTGTCCGGGTGAACTGCATGGAACGCTCCTCACCTCGGTGTGCCGCGGACGGTGTCCAGGTGGCGGCGCCAGCTGTCGGCGTCGGCCCCGTCGAGCACCGGGGTCCGGCCGGGCTGCCGCATGGGGAGGACCTTGGAGCCGACGATGACGGTGTCCCACGGGTCGAGGTCGATCCCGTGTTCCCAGGCGGTCTCCAGCAGCAGCCGCGGACCGGCCGTCGGGGCGGTGGTGGCGCCGTGCCGGGCAAGGGCGTCACGCAGCCGTTCGACGGCCGGCTCGAAGTCGAGGCTCCGGGGCTTGGTGGCGGCGTACAGCCGGCCGGTCAGCTCCAGGGCCTCGGCGGTGCGGTCCTCTCCGGCGAGGGCGGAACGGAAGAGGCGTTCGCGTGCGGTGTCGTCGAAGTGCACGGCCAGCTCCCGCAGGACGTCGGCGGGTTCGTCGGGGGTGTGCACCAGGTTCAGCAGGTAGCTGTAGCGACCGAGGAGGTGGCGCAGCTGGCCCGGCCGCCGGGCGTCGGGGTCGGTGGGCCCCTTGAGCCGGGTGAGCTCGACCGAGGCGGGAACGTCGAGGTCGTGCGCGGGGCGGACGAGCAGCACGAGGGCGTCGGCGTCCTCCAGGAAGAGGGCGGCGAGCCTCCTGCGGTGGGGGGTGGCCAGGTTCCACTGGAAGTACCACAGGGAGCGGATCATGGTGCGGGTCAGCCGGGTGACCGCCGCCGCGACGATCCTGAAGCCTCTTGCGCTCAGCCAGTCCACGGCCGCTTCCAGCCTGCGGGCCACCACGGCATCCGGCTTCAGCAGCAGCGCGGCGTGCCGGTGGGCGAAGCCGGTGACGTCGTCCGTGAGGGCGGCCAGTTGTCCGTGACCCTCCTGGAAGTAGGTGTCCGCACCGTACAGGCGTCGCTTGGCGGCATGGCAGGTCATGAGCGGGGACACGGGTATGCCGTGCGGGGGTTCGGCGAGCCGCGCGAGGGTCATCGGTGGGTGCTCCCGTCGTACAGGGCGGCGGCCGGCTCCTCGCGCGGGGCCGGGCCGAGATAGCCGGTGGTGAGGCAGTGGTCGAGGAGGCGGCGCAGGTAGGGCCGGCCGCGCGCGGGTGCCGGACGGCGGCTGAAGGCCGCGGCCTGCGTGTCGTCGAAGTGGACGCGGCGGCGGAAGTAGGTGTCGTGGAGGGAGATGACGCGGTCGTAGTAGGGGCGTTCGCGGTCGGGCAGGGCCGAGGCGGAGAACGCGGACGGCGGCACGAACCTCGGTACCTGGAGGGACGGGTACTCGGCGAGGACGTCGGAGAAGTCCCGCAGGGTCAGCTCGTGACCGACGGCGTGCAGCGTGCGGCCCCCGGCGTCCTGGAAGCGGGTGGCGGCCTCGGTCACCAGATCGGCGACGCGGTCGACCGGGACCAGGTCCAGGACGGCGTCGTAGTGGCCCGGCACGGTGCGCACCAGGCCCCTGGTCAGGACCCGGAGCACGGGGTAGATGGTCTTGAATTCGCGGACGCGGCCGGTACGGGTGGCGCCGGTGACGATGCTCGGGCGCACGACGGCCACGGGCAGGCCGTCCCGCGCGGCCTCGCGGACCATGGTCTCGGCGGTGAGCTTGCTCTTCTCGTAGCAGTTGCCCGGGCGTTGGCCGACGTCGAGTTCGTCCTCGCGGGCGATGCCGTCGCGTTCCCCGCACACGTACGCCGTACTGACGTGGACCAGCGGGATGTGACAGGCGAGGGCGAGGTCCAGGACGTTCCGGGTGCCGGTGACGTTGACGTGCTCGTACCGTTCGTCGGGCAGTCCGAAGTCGGTGACGGCGGCGCAGTGCACGATGCGGTCGGCGAGGGCGGCGAGTCTGCGGTCGTCGTCGGTCAGTCCGAGACCGGGGCGGGTGACGTCGCCGGCGATCCGGGTGAGGGTGCCCCGGCCGGGGGTGAGTTTTCTGCCGTTGTTGCGGACGAGTTCGCTGTTGCGGTGCAGCAGTGTCAGCACGGTGTGGCCCGCGGCGCTGAGCCGGGCGGTCGTCTCGGCGCCCAGGAATCCGCTGGCGCCGGTCACCAGCACCGTCATCGGGTCGGACATGGGTGGCTCCGGGGTGGCGGGTCGGCGGGGTGCTGTCACGTGGCCTGGTGGGGCTGGGCCCCGTTGCCGGCCAGCAGGTCGCGGGCTTCCTCGATGGGCAGTTGCGCGTCGAGGTGGGCGCCGATGCGCAGCCAGTCGTGGCCGACCTGGAGGGTGGCCCGCCAGGTGTCCGCGGAGTCGAAGGAGAGCGGGAAGGAACCGGCGCCCACGGTGTCTCGGACCTGGCCGATGTAGGCGCGCAGGTCCGCGAGCAGGGTGTCGCCGTGCTGTGTCGAGTCGACCGTGCGGCGCAGCAGTTCGCCGGCGCGCGCTCCGATCGGCCCGGTGGCGGGCGGCAGCAGGTCGAGGCGGCGTACGAGGTCGGGGTCGGGGGGCAGCGGATGGACCCCGTGGGCGCTGAACAGCCCGCGCAGAGCGGCGTGCACGGCGCGACGCGCGGTGAGTTCGGCGACGCGCCACTGGCCGCGTCGCAGGGCGCCGGTCAGATCCTCGACGGCGTTCTCGACGACCACGTTGGACCACACCAGGGCCATGGCCGCGGCGGCGAACCGGTCGGCGGGCAGCGGCATGAGGTCGACGGCGCCGGGTCCGCCGACGGCCGCACCGCGCACCGACAGCAGCGGCTGTGCGGTGGAGGGCGGTGGGGTGACGGGTCCGGGTGGGGCGGCGAGCGGCAGCGAGGGGGTGACGGTGCCGCCGCCCTTCCAGACGAGGCGGACCAGCCCGTAGCGCAGGAATGTGGCCAGCGGCGGACCGGGGTCGGCGACGCCGGTGGCCGCGGCCGCGGCCAGCACCCGGGGCAGCGGCCGGCCCAGCACGAGGGAGCGCCAGACGGCGCCGGCGTCCTCGCCGAGGGCGAACACCTCGCGCCGCCCGCGGATGACGTGGACGCGGTCGCCGGTCTGCCAGGTGGTCACCCCGGCCACGCGCTCGACGGTGAGCCGCTCGGCCCGCCGGGGGACGCCGGTGAGACCGACCTCCTCGGCGAAGGCGAGGCAGGCGGTCAGGTGGGCGTGGGCGGCCTCGGCGTCGCCGGGAGCGGGGTCGGCGGCCGTCAGCTGCCAGTAGCGGTCGCGTACGTCCGCCCGGCCGGCCCGGTCCAGTTGCAGGGACAGCCACTTGGGTTCGAGGTAGGTCTCGCCCAGGCCGGCCGCCCAGGACTTGACGGTCTGGACGAGCCCGGCGCGGGTCCAGTCGACCGCCTCGTCGCTCTCGCCGAGGCACAGCAGCGCCATCGCGTGCCGCAGGGACTGCCGGGCCCGGTGTGCCCACCAGTCGGCGGTGATCCGGCGGAACCGCTCGACGGGCAGCAGGGCCTTCACCTCCTCGATCAGGGCGTGGCCGCGCAGCGGGTGGCTGTGCAGCAGCCGCTGGCAGCGGTTGAGGAGGTCCTCGGAGAGCCGGCCGGGCCGTGCGGCCCCCTCCTCCACCGCGCGTAACCTGTCGGCGAGTTGGCGCACCGACTGGGTGCGGATCTCCACCCGTCGGCCGTCCACGAAGAGCAGCGACGGCATGACCGGCAGGTCGTCCTCGTGGCGGGCGACGAGCAGGAAGTCGATGTCGGAGGAGGGATTGCCGAATCCCTCCGCGATGGAGCCTTCGAGGGTGACGGCCCACTCGGTGCCGTGCGGCAGTTCGGCGAGGGACTTGTCGAGAAGATCCTGAAGTCGGTCCTCGGTGAGGATCACGGGTGTGTCTCCGTTCCGGGGGTGTGCCGGGCGGCGGCCGGGCCCTCGTCGGGCGGGTCGGCGAGTACGGTGACCGTCCCGGCGGTGCCGTCTACGCGCAGCCGGGTCCCGCTGCGGATCTCGGTGGTGACGTCCTTGACCTGGACCACGGTCGGGATGCCCAGTTCTCGTGCCACGACGGCGACATGGGTGAGCGGGCTGCCGCGTTCGATGACGAGGGCCGCGGCGGAGGGCAGCGCGGTGACCCAGCCGGGGTCGGTGCGGTAGGTGACCAGGATGCCGCCGCTGATGTCGTGCGGGTTGTCGGTGACCACGGCGGGGCCTTCGACGACGCCGGGGCAGCAGGGGGTGCCGCGCAGCTCGCGGGCTCCGCTGGGCGTGGCCGGACCGTTCGTCCAGCCGGCCCGCTCCAGGTTGCCCGACCAGTACGGGGCGCCGCGGGTGGTGAAGCGGGACGGGGCGTGCAGTGCGGTGTCGGCGGCCAGTTGTGCGCGGCGCAGTGTGACCAGGTCCCGCAGTTCGGTGTGCGTGATCATGCCTTCGTAGGCGCCTGTGATCTCTTCCAGGCGCAGCATGAAGATGTCGTCGCGGGCGTCGAGGGCACCGGCCCGTGCCAGGTCGAGGCCCAGGGCGCGCAGCATGCGTCTGGCCGCCCCGAAGGCGCGGGTGCGGCAGAACCTCAGCCGTTCCCGGTCGGCGAGGGCCGCCCTGGCCTTGCTCCGCACCCGCTCGTACAGCAGTCGGCGCGGGCCGCGCAGGTGCTCGTCGAGGTAGGCGTCGGCCTCGTCACCGCGGTCCGGCTCGCCGGCGCCCACGCCGGCCGGCAGCGCGTCGCGCAGCAGGGTGAACAGACCTGCCGGGTTCTCGTGCAGGTCGGGGACCTCGAGCTTGAGTTCGTCGGGGCTGCGGTAGCCGTAGTCGGCGATGTAGGCGTCGACCGCGGCCAGGAAGCGGGTGTGGCCGGCAGCGCGGAGCGTCTCGTAGGCCTCGGGGTCGGGGGTGCGTTCCAGCAGTCGCAGGACCTCGGCGTCGGAGCGTGCCCTGGCTGCCAGTTCGCGCAGCGCCCACACCGGTTCCACGGACTCCACGGCGCCGCCGGGTGCGGCCGCGGCCCAGGTGAACCACTCCGGTGCGGCCGGGAGCCATCTGCGGGTGAGCAGGGCCAGCAGTCCCAGGGAGAGCAGGACCGTCGCGTCCAGGACCTGCATCGGGCCCCATTTCTCGATGAGTTCACGCTGTAGCCGGCGAAAGCGGCGATAGGTTTCGTCACCGGGCAGCGCGTCGTAATCGACATTGTTGAAGATCGAGTACGCCCGGTAGAAATCCCTGTGGAAGGTCTCCACGGATTTCCGCGTGGTGAGGAATCTCCTGACGAAGACCGCAGTTCGGGCCAGGTGCGAGAGCCGTCCGCGCAGCCCGGATCGTGGCGTGAACGGATGGAGTGCGTCGGCGGTCTCGTCGGAGATGCTTTCCGAGACCCCGAGGCACTTCTCGAGAACGCGCCGGTTGAGCCGGTACAGCGGGGCCAGACGCACCATCCGGTACCAGTGGAAGAGGTTGTAGTAGACCCGCCCGTGGACATGGCCGAGCATGTGCGGGGTCCACTCCCGCACCTCGCGCAGTCGCTCGCCGCGGACGCCCAGGGCGCGGGCGTAACCGTCGTACACCTTGGCGTAGGTGTCGGCGGCGAAACTGTAGGTCAGCGGGGACACGACCCCGCTGAAGCTCTCGACGACGTTGGAGTTGTCCCAGACGCGCAGTTCGCCCTCGGGCTCCGGCGCGGGGGCGAGGGCGGTGACCGGGCGGCTCTGGAGGATCCACAGGGTGTCCTCGGCAATGGCCCACTCGATGTCCTGGGGCACGCCGTAGTGCGCGGCGACGCGGATGCCGGTCTCGTGCAACCGGGCCAGGTCGGCGGCGGTCAGGGACAGCGTGGCGCGGTCCTCGTCGGCGACGGCCGACACCTGGCAGCCGGGTCCGGGCCCGGCGTCGTAACGCTCCTGCTTGTCGCCGATCACCGTGTTCAGCGGCTCGCCGGTGGTGGCGTCCAGGACGATGGTGTCCGCGTCGACCGCGCCCGAGACCAGCCCCTCCCCCAGCCCGTGGACGGCGCTGACCACATGGCGGTCGGTACGGCCGGTCGTCGGATCGGCGGTGAACAGCACACCGCTGTGGTCGGCGGGCACCATGCGCTGCACGATCACGGCGACGCCACCGGGGTCGACGGGCAGCCGGTGCCGGGCCCGGTAGCGGAGGGAGCGCTCGGAGAATCCGGAGGCCCAGCAGCGGCGGACATGGGAGGTGACCTCGTCGAGGCCCCGGACGTTGAGGAAGGTGTCGAACTGACCGGCGAAGGAGTGCCGCGCACCGTCCTCCTCCGCGCCGGACGAGCGGACGGCGACCGAACCACCGCCGGCCTGCCGGTAGGCCAGGGCGATGGCCTCCGTCACGTGCTCGCCGAGGGGCGCGGACTCGATCAGACGGGCGATCTCGTCGGCGGCCCGCCGGGCATTCGACGGCAGGCCGTCGGCGAGCAGCCGTGCCAGGTGCTCGTCCAGTCCGCTGCCGCGGCAGAATTCCCCGAACACATTCAGGCCGAGGATCGACCAGCTCGGTATGTGAAAGCCGGACGTACTCAGGGTGTGGAGGTTCTTTCCTTTTCCACCGGCCCATTCGGTGATCTTGGATTTCTCACTGGCCGGTGTGAGGACGTGCAGGGACCGGTGTCCTGATCGCGCGCTGAGCGACAACTCGTTTCCTTTTCAAGTGCGTTACTCAACCGGTGTTGCTCGATCTCGCCCGAATGTTTCACAGTGCGGCCGGTCGAAACACCCTGCGGCCCGGCGGTGGGTCTTTTTCGGTCGTCGTGGTTTTTTCAATTACAACCGGACCACGCTCGGCTGGGGCGTCGACGTCACCACCCTCGACGGCGTGACCCGACGGCGCGACCCCAAAATGACTGCGTGACGCAGCGACCCCCTGCTATTCTTCTGCACGACGCAGTAAATGCGCCGCGCATCGACAGCATCGACAGCAGGATCCGAGGAGAACCATGCTCACCGTCGCCGTCACCGGAGCCACCGGAACCCAGGGCTGGGCCACCGCCCGTGCCTTGCTGGCAGCCGGTCACCGCGTGCGCGCCCTCACCCGCCGTCCCGATTCACCCGCCGCCGACGCCCTGCGCGCCCTCGGTGCCGACGTGCGCCGCGCCGACTTCGACGACCGCCCCTCCCTGGAGGCCGCCCTGACCGGAGCGGACTCCCTCTTCGCGGTCACCACCCCGTTCGGCACCGACACCGCCACCGAAGTCCGGCACGGAAGGGCACTCGTCGACACCGCGGCGGATGTCCGCCTGGAGCACATCGTGTTCACCTCCGCCGCCCACGCCGACCGGGCCACCGGCGTCCCGCACTACGAGAGCAAGCACCTGATCGAGCAGCACCTGCGTGCGGCCGGGGTGCCCTGGACGGTGATCGCCCCGGCGGCGTTCATGGAGAACTACACCGGCGGCTGGACCCTCGACGGGCTGCGCGAAGGCACCTTCGTCTGGCCCATGCCCGGCGACCGGCCGCTCACCCTCATCCCCGCCTCCGACATCGGCGCGTTCGCCGCGCTCGCCCTCCAACGCCGTGACGAGTTCACCGGCCGCCGCATCGACATCGCCTCCGACGCGCGCACCCCCGGGCAGATGGCGGAGATCCTCACGGCCGCCATGGGCCGCCCGGTCACCCACAAAGAGGTGCCCCTGACGTACGTCCGGACCCGATCGGCTGATCTGGCGGCCATGTTCGAGTACTTCACAACCGTCGGCCTCGACGTCGATGTCGCCGGGCTGCGACGTGACTACCCCGAAGTCGGCTGGCACAGCTTCACCGACTGGGCCGTCGCCCAGGACTGGGCCGGCCTCCTTTGAAGGCCACGCGCCGCCGGTCGTACGGCGCGTGGCCGATCTCGTCCGACGAGGGCCGTCAGGCCGTCTCACCAGGAGTGGGCGACGTCCACCACGAGCTTGTCGGACAGCTGGGTCACCTTGAACGGCAGGCGGGCGCGCACACCCAGGCCGACCTGGCTCTGGCCCTCGAAGCTGGCGCCGAACTTGGCGTCCCGGAAGGTCCTGTAGCCGGTCAGGTCAACACCGGGGAGCGGCTGCTTGCCCTTGCCGGGGTAGGTCTGCTGGTGGTGCTCCATGTCGTACGAGGCCGCGGAGACACGGATCTCCAGGATCGCGCCGCCGGACACCGGGATCGGGTCCCCGCTGCCGTCCTGGTAGAAGGCATCCACGTACTGGACGGTGTAGCCGAGCCGGCTGGTGCTGCCGGCGGGGATGTCGAAGACGATGCGGTCGTAGCAGTCGTGGCTGCCTGTCCTGATGTTCGTCAGCAACGCGGGTGCGTCCTCCGTCGCCGACTTCGGCTGACTGCCCCAGCCGGTCTGGCAGGCGGCGGCCGTGCCGGCGCTCTGGGCCGCGAACGCGGTCGGAGCTGTCACGGCCAGGGACAGGCCCACCATCGCGGTCGCGGCGAGTAACGCTCCGCGCGATACCTTGCGCATGTTTCCTCCAAGCGGGAGTTGGTGATCGGATCGGCTCCTCTTCAGACGCCGACGACAGGGTCTTGGTTGTACTCGGGGAAAGCCGGCGAACCGGTAGGTTGGCCTCATGTCCTCGGTACTGGTTGTCGGTTACGACCCGCTGGCGATACCCGGCGTAGACGGGGCGGCCCTCCGCGCGGCCCTGGACGCGGAGTTGGCCCGGTTCGGCGAGCACGGCATCGACGCGGCCATGACGCTGCTCGTCTTCGACGAATCGGCCGAGTCCACGCTCATCGCGTCATTGACCGAGCGTGCGTGGGACGTGATCGTCATCGGCGGCGGGATCCGCAAGACGGAGCAGTTGCTCCCCGAGGCTGCTATATCGCGTCAAGCTGCTTGAGGAAGATCGTCAGGATTCGCTCCGATGCCGCGACTGGGGTGTTCGAGCATCTTGAAGAGCTGTCGGCAGATTGCGCGCTTCAGGCACCGCTGGGCGTCCCGAGAGGTCTTGCCCTCGGCGACTCTGCGGGCGACGTACGTCTTCGTGGCCGCGTCCAGCCGCATCCGGATCAGCGTGATCGTGTGTAAGGCCCGGTTGAGCTGCCGGTCGCCACTGCGGT